>CAVKYH010000018.1:0-44072 GCA_963660485.1 bacterium
GGCCACCAAATTTAAATTAGATGCGTCGGAATTTAAATTAGGTCTGACCTCGTATTTCCCGACGTCCGACCCCGTAAAAAACTAATCGCAGCACGCATTTTTCAAGACGTCTAAGACCTTTGTTTTGCCCGTTTTTCCATATCTTTGTAAGCACATATTACAATTAATCAAAGCATAAACTATGAAAAAAGGACTTTTCAAACTCGCTACATCGGTTTTATCCCTGTTGTTTATCGCCTATGTAGGCACAAACACCTATGCCCAAAAGCGACACTCCAAGAAAATTATTCAGGCAAACTCAGCTTTTATCGTGGTAACGGAGCACGGGGTTGTTGCTGACGGACAAACCGACGTTGCCGACGCAATACAGAAGGTTATTGACGAAAACCCGAACAAAACTATCATATTTCCCGACGGCGTTTACCTGGTTTCACATGCCATAAATACGCCTGCCGATCCGCAAAAAAGCGTTTCGCTCGTATTGGGAAACTATGCCGTGATTAAGGCAACCGAAAAATGGAATGCTGGAGAGGCAATAATCCGTCTCGGAGCCATACACAAGGCCAACAATATAAATATAAATGGCAGCAACTACGGACTTTCGGGCGGAATTATCGACGGCTCAGACGTAGCCGACGGCGTTTCGATTGACGGAGGTCGCGAAACAAAAGTGGAAAATGTATCGATAAAACACACACAAGTGGGTCTGCACGTAAAACACGGCGCCAACAGCGGTTCGTCCGACGCCGACATCAGTGGTGTAAACATCGTAGGAAACGGCAAGTCAAACTCCATAGGCCTGTTGGTTGAAGGCTTCGACAATACATTCACCAACATGAGAATTGCAGACGTAAACATAGGAGTGTATCTCAAGACTGGCGGAAACAGCCTGCGCAACATTCACCCCCTTTTCATATTCCGCCCAACCCAAACCTATGAAACAAGCTGCGGCTTCGTTATCGAAAACTCCGACAACTGGCTCAATTATTGCTACAGCGACCAATTTGCCACCGGATTCAAAATCAGCCAAGGCCGGGTAGCCAACCTTTCCGACTGCTTCTGCTACTGGTATACCGGCAAAGTACCGTTTCAAACCGCAGTACAGTGCGACGGAAAACTCGAGTCCATCATCACAGGTATAAAAGTGGGATTCAAAAAAGAATGTGCCACCCGCACACTGCTCAAAGCCGAAAAAGGAGGCAAGGGAATGCTCGCCAACTTTATCATGCCCGGCATTGAACCCACCGCCGACGATGCATGCAAAGACTATATCAAATAGCACACACGCAATAGCAAATACAAGGGCTTTGCGGCTTGGGAATATCAAGCTGTCAAGCCCTTGCTTGGTTATTATGTAAAATTTTGCTATCTTTGCAAAGCAAGTAATAATAACTTAAATGAACGTAAAGCGAGTACTATTCATCAACCAAGGCATTACCCCCTATATACCGGAGACAACAATGTCTGCATTCGGGAGAAAACTCCCACAATCCATACAGGAAAGTGGACATGAAATAAGAACTTTCCTACCACAATGGGGGTGTATCAATGAACGCAGAAACCAATTGCACGAAGTTATTCGCCTTTCGGGAATGAATATTATCATCGACGGCAATGACCACCCCTTGATCATAAAAGTAGCCTCTTTGCAGCCGGCAAGAATGCAAGTATATTTCATCGACAACGACGATTATTTCGACAAACGCGGAATGGAATGCGACGAAAACGGCGAAGAATACGCAGACAATGGCGAAAGAGCTGTGTTTTATGCGCGCGGTGTGCTTGAAACCGTGAAGAAGTTGCGTTGGCGTCCCGACGTGATACACTGCCAAGGCTGGATTTCCGCAGTTGCACCATTATATATAAGGACAGCATTCAAAGACGAACCCTCATTCGAAGGAACAAAAATCGTCTTCGAAATAAATGATGCCGCCTTGAAAAACAACCTGCCCGAGAATTTCGGTTCATGTCTGCTTACGCGCAACGTAACAAAGACTTTCCTTAAAAAGGAAAACCTGAAATTTGAAAATGCAGAAGACCTGCTTAAACTCGGAATAAACTATTCCGACGCCGTTGTAGTAAGCGGTGCAAACGTAAACAAAGAACTCGCCGACTATGCCGAAGGACTTGGAAAGCCAGTGCTTCCTTATCAGGAAAATCCCGACTACGCCCAATACTACGGCGATTTCTATGAAACGGTTTTTAGCGGAAAATAAGATTTAATATAGTAGCTGTATAATATATTATTCGTACTTTTGAAACCCGAACGGAGGCACGCAAAAAGTTGTGCTACTCTTCGATATATTTATAGTTACAAAACAAATTCGTAAATTACTCTTTTCCTGTGAGAACTAATAGTTTGCTAAAAATATTGCTCGCATGTGTGGCAATGGTGGCTGTCGCAACATCTTGCGATGATGAAACCGGAAGCATAGGCGGTAAAGTGATGCCGGGACATGATGAAATGGAAATTTCACAGAACATCTACAGCGTGTTGTCCCGTTCTGTTAAAGCCGACAGCGTGCTCGGTGCAACATCAATGAGCTATCTGGGCAGAATAACAGACCCTGAAACAAAAGCAACCACATCTTGCGACTTTTTGGCCCAATTCCACGCACTCGAAAACTTTTCATTTCCAGAATTAAGCTCTTTGATTATGGACAATGGCGAAATAGAAGCCGACTCCGCCGATATTCGTGTGTACATAAAGAATTGCTACGGCGATTCGCTAAGCTCCATGAAACTCGGAATATACGAATTGGACACAGCAAATGCGCTCAAAGAAAATGTGGCATACTACTCAAATATAGATCCTTGGCAGTATGTAAACAAAAACGACGATGCAATTCGTAAAGAATTATCAGTTTCGGCAGTCGACAACACACTTAGCGATAGCGTAAAGAACAAATACCAAAAAAACATACGCATTAAGTTGCCAAAAGAATACGGTACTTTCTTGATGAAAAAGTACTACGAAAATCCTGCAAACTTTACAAACTCCTACAATTTCGTCCATCATGTTTGTCCGGGCTTTTATTATCGCATCATATCGGGCAACGGCGTGATGATGAGCATCGATAAAATTTTGATGCGCGTTTATTTCCGTTACAAAGACCAAGATACAATCTACGACGGCGTACAAAAAGTGGCTGCTACCGAAGAAGTTTTGCAGAACACGCGTGTAGAAAACAAAAACATCGACAAATTGCTCGACAACGACGAATATACGTATCTTAAAACGCCTGTAGGTATATACACCGAGGTTACTCTTCCTATAGACAGCATATATAATAGCGAACACGAAAGCGATACGATAAACAGCGCCAAGATTTCTTTCTCGCGTGTGAACGATAATCAGCAAACTGACTATAATCTTCTACAGCCGGGCACATTGCTTATGCTTAAATCGGCAGAACTTTATGATTTCTTCGAAAACAGTAAAGTTGCAGACGGACAAACTTCATACGTAGCCACTTACAGTTCAAG
The DNA here is from genome assembly GCA_963660485.1 of bacterium. Lineage (GTDB taxonomy): Bacteria > Bacteroidota > Bacteroidia > Bacteroidales > Bacteroidaceae > UBA6398. The sequence continues at coordinate 3,487 of CAVKYH010000018.1, forward strand.
TGAAAACGCTTATACTTTCAACAACATCGCCTCGCTTGTGTCTAACATTTATTCCACGAGGAAAACCGGCGCAGGCGTAACTTCTTCCGACACAAAGGCGACAATTCAAGCCAAATATGCTAAGTGGGAAGCCGCACATCCGGATTGGAACAAGGTATTACTTGTACCTGTTACCACATCATATACCACCCAAAGCAATGGTTATACTACCCAGCAAGTACTTTCGCGTGTGCGCAACGATTTGTCGCTGACTTCTACGCGACTTGTTGGAGGCAATACCGGAGATATTAAAATCTCAGTAATATATAGTCGTTTCAAGAAGTAATCATTCCCAATAATAATCAAGACAATGAAAGGCATAGTATTGGCAGGCGGATCGGGAACGCGTTTATATCCCATCACAAAAGGCGTGAGCAAACAGTTACTGCCTATTTTCGACAAACCAATGATATACTATCCAATATCAGTGCTTATGTTGGCAGGAATACGCGACATCTTGATAATATCAACCCCTTATGATTTACCAGGATTCAAACGTCTTCTTGGAAACGGCGATGATTTTGGCGTGCATTTTGAGTACGCAGAACAACCATCGCCCGACGGATTGGCACAAGCGTTTATTATTGGCGAAAAGTTCATTGGCAACGACAGTGTATGCCTTGTACTTGGGGACAATATATTCCACGGAAGCGGTTTTACTGGAATGTTGCGCGAAAGCGTAAAGTATGTTGAAGAACAGAATTGCGCCACAGTTTTCGGTTATCACGTTAATGATCCGGAGCGTTATGGTGTTGTGGAATTTGACAAGCAAGGAAACGCGCTCAGCATAGAAGAAAAGCCAGTCAATCCCAAATCAAATTATGCCGTGGTGGGACTTTATTTCTACCCCAACGATGTTGTTGAGATTGCAAAGAATATCAAACCATCACCGCGTGGAGAATTGGAAATTACAACCGTAAACGAATGCTACCTCAACGAACAGCGTTTAAAAGTACAGCGTCTTGCACGTGGTTTTGCTTGGCTTGATACCGGCACCCACGATTCTCTTTCAGAAGCTTCCACATTTATTGAAGTCATCGAGAAACGTACGGGACTCAAGGTTGCATGCCTTGAAGACATTGCCTTTACAAATAAATGGATTGACGCAGAAACTTTGCGGCAAGTGGCTCAGCCTATGAGTAAAAACGAATACGGAAAATATTTGCTGCGCAGAGCAGACGAAGCATAACAAAAAGCAAGATAATGAACGTAATCAAAACAGATATTGACGGCGTTGTTATAATCGAGCCTCGGGTTTTCAATGATGCCCGTGGGTATTTCTTTGAAAGTTATAGCGAACGCGATTTTAATTCCCAGGTAGGCGAAATAAAATTTATCCAGGACAACGAAAGTCGTTCGCAATACGGCGTTTTGCGCGGACTTCATTATCAAAAAGGCGAATACTCCCAGGCAAAACTTGTGCGGGTTGTGAGGGGCAAAGTCTATGATGTTGCCGTTGATCTCCGCAAGAGTTCCCCTACATTCGGCAAATACGTTGGCGTAGAACTGTCAGAAGACAACCATCGTCAGTTTTTCATACCCCGTGGATTTGCACATGGTTTTGCCGTGATGAGTGATATTGCTGTCTTCCAATACAAATGCGACAACTTTTATGCCCCGCAAAGTGAAGGAGCTATTATGTGGAACGATCCACAACTGAACATAAAATGGCCTATCCCTGCCGACAAAGTAATTCTCTCAGAGAAAGACCAACATCACCCTTTACTAAAAGATGCCGAATACCTCTTCGATTAAACCAAACTAAATTTGCAGCATAACAAAATAGATGTCTTTTTCAAGGCATCTATTTTTTATTTTGTGAGTTCTGTTTTATTGCGCTGTATGCGTCATAAAGTCCAAGTTCTCCCGCTTTGCTTAAATCCGAAAGCGCTTCGTTTTTCTTCGACATAGCCAGCCTTGCGAGCGCCCTATTGTAAAAAGCTTCAGCAAAATGCGGGTCCTTTGTTACGGCTTGGGTGAAACATATTTCCGCTTTGTCGTAATCCTTCGCTGCAAGGTATGCGCAACCACGATTGTATATGATATACTCATTGTTGGGCATTGATTTTTCGGCAGCGTCGAGGTCGTTTAGCACAGATTGCAAACCGAGCAAATTTCCTCCGTGAGGTTTTTCCTTGTCTTCCGTATTGTTTTGAAAATCTATGACAAACTGCTTCACTGCTGCGCGTTCAAAATAAGCCATTGCGTTGTCGTTGTCCTTTTCTATGGCTTTGTTCAGACAGTTAAGCGCGGAATTATAATCTTTGGAATCACTGTAAAGAATAGCCCTCGCAATGAGCGAATTTACCTCATTGCTGTCTGATTGAGCGGCCAGACGGTCGATATCTGCAAACATAGCGTTGATATCGCTTTCGCTTGCGGGCTTAATGGAATTGGTCAATTTCACCGGACGCGTGGTAGCTTTTTTACGATTCCACTTGTCGAGTCCCTGCCAATAGGTTGCCACCGTTCCCATAGCGTTCCGGGCGCTTTCTGAAGTAGAGAATGCAAACATTGGCTTGGCTTTTACCTCCACCTTATTGTATTGCACTTTTCCACGATAGTCGTTTGCGTATTTTTCTACATTGTTTGTATCGTCTTCAACCACGATTTTCTGATAATCTTCTATGTTCAATTCGCGGCGTTTACGGGTGCTTTTGTTTGCATATTTCTTATGATTGAATGTATGGTCGAGTTGGGCAACAAGCACCTTGCGTTCATCGTTTGCGGCTCCCTTGCTGTCGCCTATTTTCCTGCGGCAGCGCGCCCGCAATTCATAGCCGGACCAAAAATGTGGGTATTCGGCTATCACTTTCGACACATCTTTCACAGCCTGACGATATCCGCCCGTTTTCTCATGCAACACCGCGCGATTGAAAAGGGCGAGCAAATTATCAGGTTCGGTATTCAACACAAAATCAAAGTCTTCAATTGCCTTATTGTCTTCTCCAACTTGCGCCCGGAGCAATCCGCGATTATAATGAGCGAGGAAATTCTGCGGGTCTACGTTTATAGCGTTGTCGTAGTCGTCCATGGCATCGCGAAGCCGCTTTTTGTGATACCTTATCAAGGCGCGGTTCACATAATAATCGGGAATGTTGGGCGAGTATTTAATGGCATTCGTAAGCAATGTGTCTGCGCTTTCATAATTGTCTTTGCTGAATGCAATCATACCGCGCGCGCCCCAAGCATCTCCGTCATCGTGGTTTTTGCTTATGACATAGGCGAAAAGGCTGTCGGCCTTGAGCGTATCCTTTACCTGCAAACACACCTGCGCTTCTATTTCGTAGCATTTTGTATAGGAAGGCCATTTGGCATGCATGTTCTGCAAATCCGCAAGTGCTTCATCGTATTGTTTCAGATGTATTCTGCACAAAACTCTATTGTACCACGAAACCTGGTCGAGCGGTTTGTATTCTATCACCTTGGAATAATCGCCCACTGCGTCCTCGTATTTATCCTGCTTTATGCGACACAGTCCACGCAACTGATAGCTGTCTTCAATAAAAGGGTTGAGATCTATTGCTTTTGAGCAGTCGGCCTCGGCGCCATGATAGTCTTCAAGATAAAATTTCGCCACGGCGCGAAAATAATACGGGTCGTAGAGGAATGGCTTTGCGTTTATAATCTCGTTGAAATACTGTATTGATAGCACATAGTCGTCATAATAGAGCGCATTGCGCCCTATGAGCATCACCCTGTCGGTATTGATTTGCGCTACAACCGCCAAAGGAAGCAATGCCAGGATTGTCAGTAGTTTTTTCAAGATTATCATCGATGCCACTCCATTTCACGCATTTTCGGCAACGGCTTTCAGTCCGTGCGTGTAGCCTAGATTATTTAAGGTGGCGGTTGAATTTCGTCTTGTATGAGCAACGGTATTTGCCGTGTGCGATAGCTTTCATTTTGCGGGCTATCATCTGCTTGCGCAAAGGGGATATTATATCCGTGAACACGTGTCCCTCAAGGTGGGCAAACTCATGTTGCATCACCCTTGCCAGGAATCCGTCGGCCCATTCTTCGTGTTCGTTGAAATCTTCGTCAAGATATTTCACTCGCACCTTTTTTGCACGCACCACTTTCTCGTGAATTCCCGGAATGCTCAAACATCCTTCGTCAATGGAGCATGTTTCCTCGCTTTCTTCCAGTATATGGGCATTGATATAAGGCTTGCGGAAATCCTTGTATTCGGGATATTCGTCGGCAAGGTCGCGCAAGTCGATAACCACAACTCGTATCGAAAGTCCTATCTGCGGTGCTGCAAGCCCCACCCCCTCTGCATCTTCAAGGGTTTCATACATATTTTCGATAAGTTGTTTCAAATCGGGATAATCAGGCGTTATATCCTGCGCCACCTGACGCAAAACGGGTTCGCCATACACATAAATAGGTAGTTTCATATAGTAGTTTCAGTTGATAATCACATTAATGTTTCAAACTCTCCATATAGGACTGCAAGATTATAGTGGCGCTTATTTTGTCAACAAGCGCTTTGTTCTGCCTATCCTTCTTATGAAGCCCTCCGCTAAGCATTGTCTGATGGGCAAGCACCGAGGTAAAGCGTTCGTCATAAAACTCTATGGGCACGACAACGGCTTTTTTCAACCTGCCAACAAATTCTTTCACCCTCGCCGCGTTTTCCGACGGCATGCCATTGGGCTGCGACGGCATACCAACAACTATGCGCTCCACATCTTCATTTTGCATATAATTTTTGATGTAGTCGAGCAGTTTTGAAGTGTCAACGGTGTCGAGTCCGCCCGCAATAATTTGCAGAGGGTCGCTCACGGCAATGCCCGTGCGCCGTTTGCCGTAGTCAATAGCCATTATCCTTGCCACGCCTTGCTTGTTTGGATTTACATTCTATCTTGCAAAGTTAAGAAAATCCGCGCGTAACGCAAACATACGGCTTGTGTTTAACAAAGCACGAAATACGGTTTTTACTACATCGCATATAGCATTTTACGAGATGCGTCGGAATTTAAATTAGATGCGTCGGAATTTAAATTATGTCTGACCTCGTTTTTCACTACAAGCCATGTCGTAAAAAAGGCTTCTACCCTACCCTTATTTAAGCCTTATAAATACGGCAAAAAAACAGAAGCGCGCCTTTTCTGGCACGCATCTGTTTTTAAATTGTCGGTATTCCGTATACTTTCAGCGGCTCATTGCCCGCAAACTATTTGGCATAGCTCACCGCACGTATCTCGCGAATCACCGTAATCTTTACCTGCCCCGGATAAGTCATCTCGTCCTGAATACGTTTTGCGATTTCGTTACTGAGCGTCTCCGACTGTTTGTCGTCGATCTTGTCTGCCCCAACAATCACGCGCAATTCTCGTCCGGCCTGTATAGCATATGTTTTTGTTACGCCAGGATAACTCATTGCAATATTCTCGAGATCGTTCAAACGTTTTATATACGCCTCCACCACTTCGCGGCGTGCGCCCGGACGCGCACCGCTTATAGCATCGCAAACCTGCACTATCGGCGCAAGAAGAGTGGTCATCTCCACTTCGTCGTGGTGAGCAGCAATGGCGTTAACTATATCCGGTTTTTCCTTGAACTGTTCCGCAAGCTTTGCGCCATATATTGCGTGCGGCAATTCCGGCTCTTCGTCGGGAACTTTTCCGATATCGTGCAACAGACCTGCGCGTTTGGCTTTCTTGGGATTGAGACCGAGTTCCGCAGCCATGATAGCGCACAAATTTGCTGTCTCGCGAGCATGCTGCAAAAGGTTCTGACCGTAAGAAGAGCGGTATTTCATCTTACCCACAAGCCTTACAAGTTCGGAATGAAGCCCGTGAATACCCAAATCAATGGCTGTGCGTTTACCGGTTTCGATTATCTCGTCTTCAACTTGCTTTTTCACTTTCGCAACAACCTCTTCTATACGCGCGGGGTGAATTCTTCCGTCGGTAATAAGCTGATGCAATGCCAAACGGCAGATTTCGCGGCGCACAGGGTCGAATGCCGAAATCACGATAGCCTCTGGAGTGTCGTCAACAACAAGTTCCACACCCGTAGCAGCCTCTAACGCGCGAATATTACGCCCTTCCCTACCGATTATACGGCCTTTGACTTCATCGTTGTCGATATGGAAAACCGTAACACTGTTTTCAATTGCAGCTTCAGTAGCTACACGTTGAATAGTCTGGATTACTATTTTCTTTGCCTCCTTTGTTGCGGTAAGTTTAGCGTCGTCCATTATATCATTGATATAACTTTGCGCTTCCGTTTTGGCTTCGTCTTTCAACGATTCCACAAGTCGCGATTTTGCTTCCTCAGCCGATAGTCCGCTAAGTTCTTCCAATTTGTCGCGTTCCTGCGCCTGCATTTTCTGAAGCTCCACCCGCTCCTGCTGCAATGCGTTCTGCGCCTGCTCCAAACGCTGCACCTGCGATTCTTGCTCCGACTTGCGGCGCGCGAGTTCGTCTTGTTTTTGATTAAGGCTGATTTCGCGTTGTTTCAGACGGTTTTCGGTTTGCTGTAGTTTCTGGTTTCGTTGTTGCAATTCCTTGTCAAGTTCGGTTTTCTTGCTTAGGAATTTTTCTTTTACCTCAAGAAGTTTTTTCTCCTTTATCACTTCGGCTTCTTTTTCCGCCTCTAAAACTCTCTTTTTATAGTGCCCGTTCGCAATGTAGCGCAATATCGTGTAGCCGATACCGCACCCAGCAACGAGCGTAATCAATGCAATTATTATTGTTTCCATTTTCTGTTGTTATGTTTATCGTTAAAAGTCTGTTTCTTCTGCGACATTTGCGGCAAACATAAACGATATGTGGAATGTGTACTGACGAGAATTTTCCCGATAGGTTTCAGTCTTTTTCTCCGAGGGTCGAGAGTATCTCGGCTGTGAGATTGTTCATCACCGACTTGTATGGTTCTGTGTCGTTACGCCTTTGGTTACGCACGAGACTCACACTCAAATCGAGCAGGGTCATATATAAATATTGTTCCTTGGGCAGACTGGGAAAACTGTCTCTGTAAAGATTTAGTTTGTCGTTTATCTTGCGTTCTGCCTCCCGGTATATTTCCTCTTCGTCTCGGCGTATATTTACAGGATAAGTTTGATTGTCTATCCTTAGCTGTATGAAAAATTTCTCACTTGCTTCTGCCATGGTGCGTCGTGTTGTTATTATACGTTCAACAAGGCTATACACCTATCCACTTGGCGTATCAGCGAATCTATCCTCTTTTTGGATTTCTCCACATCGCCGTCGTTTATTTCCAGCATCTTGGCGGTTTTCAAAGACTGATAGGCATCTTGCAGCCTTTTTATTTCTTCTTGCTGCTGTGATACCTCGATTTCCTTTTCACGAAGGTTGTTTTGAAGTTCGTCCCGCTGATTGCGTACTTTTTCATACTCATACATCAACTGTCGAACCCTCGTTTGAAAGATTTCGATTGTTTTCTTGTCTTGTACCTCCTCAGCCATCGCCTACAGATATGTCGCTTTGCAAATTTATCTATTTTATGTTTTACTGCCAAACCGCAGGTTATTTTTTATCTGCGTCGGGAACATCTTTGGGTTTGGGTTCTTTTTTGGCAAGCATCACAAGGCGGTAGACATACTCCGTCATCCAATTTGGGGAGTAGCCCAACGCATGCTGGTATTTCCTTATTCCCACGCACGTGCGCCTCACGCCTTCGTCTTTCCAGTCGTTTTTCGTGAGCACGTCGTTTATGGATTTCTCTATCATTATCTTTATCGACTTCTTGAATATTGAAGGCATGCGGAATTTCCATTTCAGGATATTGCCCATGAGCATGAGCAAATCTTGCGAGAATCCCTGAAAAAGGAACAGATAGTTTGATACATCGTTAATCTTTCTGCAATGTGCCTTGACGCTCGCATCTATTTCGCGAAAGAATGTTTCAGGCATGTCATAGATTTCGGCAAGCATCTTCTTGCATTTGTTTTTTTCGCCAAAGCCCAGACGGTTGTTCACCGTGGCTACATGCAAGGTTTGCTTGAACACCCTTAAATCGGGCAACATCGAAAGATTTGTGATACCGAGGTTTGCAGCCATGGAGGCTTGAAAATATACTCTGATAAGGGTCATGAAATCTTCAATTCCCCCAACGCGGGTTCCATCGGCATTTTCTGTTTTTTTCTTGAAAATATTTGATAATAAGCCCATTTCGTATTGTTTGTAATTCTAACAGATTAATCTCTTATGCAAAGATACAAAACTATTCAGATTTTCTTTATTTTCGGAATAGAAAAAACCTAAACGCAACGCTTCAAAACATGCCAAAAACAACAAGGCATCTCGCAAAAACTCCGGGCCATGTAATTTAAATTAGATGCCTTGGAATTTAAATTATGTCTGACATCGGAAAAACGACATGCGGACAAGTTTTCTGCCCGTGGTTTTCAGGGGTGAAATTGCCCTACTCTTTCAGTCTTATCTATACACAAACAGTTCCATTCCGGCGTATGCCTGTGCATCGGCGGGGAGATTGTTCATGCGGTAAAGACTCTTCAACTGTATTCCATAGCGTTGGGCGATGGTATATAGGGATTCGCCTTGCTGCACTGCGATAAGTTTGCCCTTGTATGCTTTCTCGGCATGCTTTTTCTTCTTTTCCATATAGAGCACATCGCCTGCCTGCAACACATAGTCCTTGGGAAGTTCATTGTATTTCGCAATTCGGCGGCGCGACACGCCGGTCTCTTTTGAAATACTCTTGAACGTATCTCCCTCGCGTGCTATCACATAATAGTTGTCGTTGTTGAAATAGACCTTATGCTCCGCCTTGTTTTCAAGACGTTGGATTTGGCGCGGTTTGATATCGCGGGAATTGTCGAAACGGTATAACTGGTAATCCTCTATAAGCCCTATCAACAAATCGGCATAGCGGGGATTTGTGGCATAGCCTGCGCTTTTCAAACCATAAGCCCATGACCTGTAATCCGTGGGGGACAACTTGAAAAGGAAAGCATAGCGGGGATTTTGAGTAAGAAACTTGGAATGATCTTCATAGCTTTCGCGCGCACTGCGATAGGAGCGGAAACGTTCGTTGGGGTAATCGTCGTTAGCCAATACGTAAGGCCCAGTCCAACCATGCGAGCATTTTATTCCGAAATGATTGTTGGCCTTGGTGCAAAGCATGCTTTTTCCGGCATTGGTCTCAATGATTCCCTGCGCAAGGGTTATACTTGCCGGAATCCGATAGCGTTGCATTTGCTCTACCGCCATACTCCAATATTGCGAGATATATAAATCGTATGCATGAGTTTGGGCAAACGTTTTAAGCGTTGCCAATATCATCACAACGGCAAGGAGTATCGTTTTTCTGCGCATCATTATCATTACTTATAGATTCAATTACAAATATAATCGTTTTTTACCAAAATGCCATATATCATAAAATCATATCAATCCATCATGTTTTTGTAATCGGAGTAAACGTATTCTTTAAGCACTTCGGTTTCTCCGTTTTCGCGTTTCAAAACTATTGCAGGGTGCTGTATGCCATTAAACATCGTGGTTTTGACCGTGGTATAATGTATCATGTCCTGAAATTCCAGTTTGTCCCCTATTTTCAAACCCTTGTCAAAAAGCCAATAGCCCATGAAATCGCCACTCAAACAACTGTTGCCTCCCAAACGATACACATTGTTTTCTCGCTTTCGGGCCTCGTCTATATCAAAGCCCAGATTTTCCGCTCCCAAAACCTCGGGTTGGTAAGGCATCTCCAAGCAATCGGGCATATGACAGGTGAAACTCACATTAAGTATGGCCGTCTTGATTCCTTTGTCCTCTACGATGTCAACCACACTTGCTACAAGTTCACCCGTTTGCCATGCAAAAGCAGAACCGGGCTCCATTATGATTTTAAGATTTGCGTGGCGCTGTTTGAAACGCCTCAGTATTTCAACGAGATGAGACACATCGTATCCTTTACGCGTCATCAGATGTCCGCCGCCCAAGTTCAGCCACTTTATATGGTCGAGCCATTTACCGAACTTCTTCTCTATCGTTTCGAGAGTTCTTTCGAGAGCAAAAGAATCGTTCTCGCAATGACAATGGCAGTGAAAGCCGTCCACGCCATCGGGAAGAGGATAAGGCATTTGAGACGCAGAAATCCCGAAACGCGTACCGGGCGCACAAGGATTGTATATTTCCGTGGTAATCTCAGATCGCTCCGGATTGATACGAAGACCGGCTGACACACGATGCCCATTCCCCTTTTTGTTCCACTCTTCTATCTGCGGGAAGAATGCCTGGTATTGATTCAAAGAGTTGAACGTGATAAATTCCGAGCATTCCAAAATAGTCGGGAATGTATGCTGTTCGTAAGCCGGGGAATATGTATGGGCCAGATGTCCGAACTCCTGTTTCGCAAGCAAGGCTTCAAATGGAGAACTTGCTGTTGTAGATTTGATGTATTCGCGAAAAATTCCGAATGTCTTCCACAAGGCAAAAGCCTTAAACGCCAAAATAATTTCAACATCTGCTTTGCGCGCCACTTCGCTTATTAGGTTTAGATTTCTGCGAAGTTTGCTTTCGTGCATTATATAATACGGAGTCTGGATTTCTTTGCTCATATATTTTTGTGTATTAACTATAAATCCCGCAGGACACATTGTTTCAGAGTACTGCGGGATTGTTTTTCTTGTTCCTCAGCGGCAATGATTACATTATGCCACGCTCACGAAGAGTAAGCTGCCATTTCCATGCAGAAGAAAGGGCGTCTTCAAGAGTGTGCACTGCTTTCCAGCCTAAAACGTTGTTGGCTTTATCAACATTGCCCCAAATTTTCTCGATATCGCCTGCACGACGCGGCGCAATCTTGTAATTCAATTTCACGCCGGTACATTTCTCAAATGTATTGACGAGTTCCATTACAGAAACGCCATTACCCGTACCTACATTGTATATCTCTACCGGCTCCTGGCATTTGTCGTCAAGGATTCGGCTCATAGCACATACATGAGCCTTTGCCAAATCAACAACATAAATATAGTCGCGAATGCAAGTGCCGTCGGGAGTGTTGTAGTCATCGCCAAAAATGCTAAGTTCCTTGCGGATTCCAATTGCAGTCTGTGTAAGATAAGGAATCAGGTTAGCAGGAACGCCGTTGGGCATTTCACCGATAATTGCAGAGGGATGCGCACCGATAGGATTGAAGTAACGAAGAAGAATAGCCTTGATAGGAGCGCCGCTCTTGATATCATCTTCAATAATTTCCTCGTTTATCTGTTTTGTGTTTCCGTAAGGACTTTCGGCTTTCTTTATCGGAGCTTTTTCAGTTACGGGAAGATTTTCTTTCTCGGGCTGGCCGTAAACGGTGCAAGAAGAAGAGAAAATAATACCCTTCACATCGTATTTCGGCATGAGTTCCAACAAATTCACAAGCGAAACGATATTGTTGCGGTAGTATTTCAATGGTTTTTCCACAGACTCTCCCACCGCTTTGCTTGCCGCGAAATGAATTATACCCGAGATAGCAGGATATTTCTTGAACACCCCTTCAAGCGCAGGCATATCAAGACAATCCACATGTTCGAACGCAGGGCGAATGCCTGTAATTTTTTCAATTCCATCAACAACATCGGCTTTCGAGTTTGAGAGATTATCTACAATAACTACATCGTAGCCTGCTTGCTGAAGTTCTACAGTTGTATGAGACCCTATAAATCCCGTACCACCAGTAACCAAAATTGTTTTTTTCATTGCTATTTATGTAATTTATTACACGTTCATAATTTGTCGCATTCTTCTTTCCACGCACAGCCATCTCCGTCGCTCGGCATGCGCCAATCTCCGCGCGGGCTCAAAGAACAACTACCCACTTTGGGACCATCGGGAAGGCAACTGCGTTTGAATTGCTGTTGAAAGAAACGATGAAAAAACACTTTCAACCAATGTTTTATTACTTCATCGTTGTATAAATTGTTTATGGCGAAAGCTTTTTTCGCGAGGAAATATATTTTTGCCGGCGAGAACCCATATCGAAGCGTGTAGAACAAGAAGAAATCATGAAGCTCGTAAGGGCCAACTTTATCTTCGGTCTTTTGCACAATTTCTCCTTTTTCGTTCGTCGGAATAAGTTCCGGGCTTATCGGTGTGGCGATAATACTTTCAAGAGTCTTCTTTACGTCCTTATTTGGTGTGTTGTCGGCAAACCATTTTATGAGATGGCGTATCAAAGTCTTGGGAATGGAGCAATTCACTCCGTACATACTCATATGATCTCCGTTGTATGTTGCCCAGCCTAAGGCCAATTCGCTCAAATCTCCCGTACCGACAACAATACCTCCCACCTGGTTCGCAACATCCATTAGGATTTTTGTACGTTCCCGCGCCTGGCCGTTTTCATAAGTTATGTCGTAGGTCTGCAAATCGTGTCCGATATCTTTGAAATGCTGTATGCAAGCGTCTTTAATGGATATTTCCCGAACGGTAATGCTCAACTCTTCCATCAAGTCGGTTGCATTCGTATGTGTCTGGACACTCGTTCCGAATCCGGGCATTGTAACGCCCACGATTCCCTTACGATCCAAATTCAGAATGTCGAACGCTCTAACGCAAACGAGAAGCGCCAAAGTGGAATCCAATCCCCCGCTAATGCCTACCACTACATTTTTTGCATGAATGTGAACCAAACGTTTTGCGAGGCCATAAGCCTGAATGTTCACAATTTCCTCGCAGCGGTTGTGGTAATCTGTATTTGCGGGAACAAAAGGCAGCGGTTCTATATGGCGTGTAAGATTTTCGTTTTGGTTTACCACGTTTGCAGTGTCAATCCAAACAAAATTGTTAGCCGACACATTTATTCTGGCGCAATGGCGGAATGTTGTGTTCACGCGTCTTTCGTGGCGCAGCAACTCAACATCTATTTCGCTTGCCACTAACTGTTCGTCGAGAGAGAAACGTTTTCCGGAATTAAGCAGTCTTCCGTTTTCACATATCAGTGAGCAGCCGGCAAACACCACATCTTGTGTACTTTCTCCGAAACCGCAGCTCGTAAATATATACCCTGAAATTGTGCGTGCGCTTTGTCCCGAAACCAATGCCTCAACATAATCGCTTTTTCCCACACAATCGTTGTCGGCGCTCAGATTGAATATAATGTCTGCGCCGGCAAGTGTGAGGTGCGAGCTTCGCGAAATAGGCGCCCACAGATCTTCGCAGATTTCTATGCCGAAAACAGCACCGGGAGTTCTGAACAAGATATCGGCACTTACCGCCACGTTTTGTCCGCAACAGTTTATTTGCCTGCTGCGAAGCTCATCGCTCGAAGCAAACCAGCGTTTCTCGTAAAATTCCTTGTAGTTCGGCAGAAATGTCTTCGGCACAATTCCGAGCAGAACGCCTTTCTGCACAACGGCAGCACAATTCGCGAGATAGCCGTCTATTACTATCGGCAAGCCAACAATGGAAATTATATTGAGTTGCCTTGTTTCTTCTACGATCTTGGCAAGGCTTTTTTCGGCTTCGTCAATCAGCAAACTGCTCTCAAACAAATCTTGGCAGGTATACCCTGTGATACACAACTCGGGGAAACATATTATTTCCACCCCCGCATTTTCGGCTTTTTCTATAAGGTCGATTATGTGTTGGGTATTGAATGCGCAATTTCCCACTCTCACTGCGGGAACCGCGCTTGCCACCTTGACGAAACCGTATCTCATTTCGTTTTACTTCTTGGTTGTCTTGGCGGTTTTCGAAGACTTGTAGCGTTTGTTCAATCCGTTGAGCACGTCCTCGGTTATGTCCATTTTCTTATCGGCATAGAGAATATTGTTCTCCACCTTGCTCAAGATCATGGCATATTTGTGGTCTTTGTTGTAGTCGTTGAGGAAGTTTTCGATAGAGTCTTTCATATCCTCATTGTATTTCTGACGCTCCTTTTCAAATTGCGCAGAATATTTATCTTGCAGGTTTTCGAGGTCAATCTGTTGTTTCTGGAGCGAAGCCTGCATCTTCTGCGCCTGTTCCTGCGACTTGATTTCTCCCGACTGCACCTTCTGCTGGAAACTTATTGCCGAGTTCTGCAAAGCCTTGCCCTTAGCTGCGAGCGTAGCTTTTATATTGTTCATTCTCTTCTCGAGCACTTTGCTATGTTCGGTGCAGAATTCATAATTGTTTATGATTGAATCGATGCAAACATAGGCTATCTTATTGTTTTCAGCAACTTCTGTTTTTGCTTCTTTTGAGTCTTCGGCTGTTGCAACGGCTTTCCCGGGTTTGGGGTCGCAGCTTGAGATACACACTGTTGCACCTATCATCATTGAGGCAACAAACAATTTTGTCAAAGGCTTATTCATTTTTGAGCGGATTGTTGAGATTGTTAATATTCTTGTTTGGGCGGAACGCAAAGAGCGTTATTGTTTACGCGTTGTTGTTTGCTAATTCCAAATTACTTAACTTTGTTGGTGCAAAGATAAACATTTAACGCGACAATAAATTTATCATTCGAATAAAATACCGACTTATTATGACAAACGTAAAGATGGAACCCGCAGAGGTGTTTGCTTGTTTCGCTGAAATAAACAAAATTCCACGCCCCTCAAAGAAAGAAGAAAAGATGATAGAGTTTCTCAAAAACTATGGCGAGAAACTCGGACTCGAAACCAAGGTTGACGAAACCGGCAACGTGATAATACGCAAACCGGCTACGCCGGGATACGAAAACCGCGAGACCACAATCATACAGAGCCATATGGATATGGTTTGCGAAAAGGACTCGCATGTGGAAATCGACTTCGAAAACGACCCCATACAGACCGAAATCGTAGGAGAATGGCTCACGGCAAAAGGCACAACGCTTGGAGCCGACGACGGCATAGGAGTTGCCATGGAACTTGCCATTCTTAAAGACAACACCCTTGAGCACGGACCGATAGAATGCGTGTTCACCCGCGACGAAGAGACCGGACTAACGGGAGCAAGCGGAATGAAACCGGGATTCATGGACGGAAGATACCTCTTGAACCTCGACAGCGAAACCGAAGGCGAGATATTCATCAGCTGCGCGGGAGGTGCAAAAACCCAAGCCCTATTCAGTTTCACCACCGAGGCTGCGCCCCAAAACTATTACTTCTTCAAAGTGGGCATCAAAGGACTCACGGGCGGACACTCGGGCGACGATATCGAAAAGAAACGCGCCAACGCAAACAAGCTACTCGTGCGTTTTCTCTACAACTGCATGAAAAAATACGACCTGCGCCTTGCCGACATTCAGAGCGGCGGTCTCCACAACGCCATTCCGCGCGAAGGCTGGGCCATATGCGCTGTGCCGATGAGCGACAAGGAAAACATACGCATCGACGCCAATATATATACTGCCGAAATCGAAGAAGAATTTTCCGTTACCGAGAAAACAATCAACTTCTATGTGGAAAGCAGCGACCCTGCCGAGGTTGTCGAAAAAACCGTATCCACCAAAATAATCACAGCCCTGCAAGCCGTTGACAACGGAATATATGCCATGAGTCAGGAACTGGACTGGCTTGTGGAAACATCGTCAAACCTTGCAAGCATTCACCGCAAAGAAAACACCATAGAGGTTATCAGTTCGCAGCGCTCCAACATTGGCAGCGCACGCAAGAACATGAGCGCAACCATAAGGGCTGCATTCGAACTGGCAGGCGCAGAAGTTTCCACCTCCGAGGGATATCCCGGCTGGAAACTCGACCCAAACAGCCCGCTGCTCAAGATCACGATAGATTCCTACAAGAAACTTTTCGGCAAAGAGCCCAAGATTCTCGCCATACACGCTGGACTGGAATGTGGGCTGCTGAGCGAGAAATACCCGCATATCGACATGGTGTCGTTCGGGCCCACATTGCTCGGAGTGCATTCGCCCGACGAAAAACTGCTCATACCCACAGTGAAAATGGTATGGGACTTGCTGCTCGATGTGATTAAAAACATTCCGGTGAAAAAGTAAAACATTTCGCCGCAACCGCTTTCAGGGCGGCTTCGAAACTGCTTCGGAAAATTCTTTTGTTTTTTTGTCTTTATTCCGAACGGTTTCGAAGCCGCCTTTTTGCTTGATTTTCAGACGACAAGCGCAGGAATTTTCGCCACATTCCCAACTCTTGAAAACCACATGCGCAAACCGCAAAAACTCCGGGCCACCAAATTTAAATTAGATGCGTCGGAATTTAAATTAGATGCCTTGGAGTTTTTGCGAGATGCCGTGTAGTTTTTCAGGCAAACCAATATAGCTGAAAAAGGCTTGCTGATGTCGCAAATTTTATCTACTTTTGAACTGCCGCTTTGCGGATTGCCGGCAAAGAGATGCCGGCGAAAATCTGCCAAACAAGCGGCTCTATTTTTGAGAAAGGCGTTTACTACGTTTTCTTCTGACAAATTGAAAATTAGGAACTTTCAAACCATATTCAGAGGATATATGCGGTGGACGTCTACCCATAGTGTGAATTTCGCACGGCATAAGTGCGCCCTTTCGCCAAGAAAGGGTGCACTGTGTGCGTATATCATACATTTGGCGTAGGCTTCATTGCTTCTGTTTCTTGATATGGTGGGTCTCCTAATACCTCAATTTGCAAGGAATATAGAAGTGATGATTCCTGCGCCAAATCTTTTTTATAGACCAACCATTAACCAATAAAACATTTACCGCTTGGGGAGTCGGCGGAACGCAACCGATGCCGCCACATGAACAAGCAGCAACTCATCAACAAGATAAAAACCATTGAAGGGCTTACAAACGAAGAAAAAACCAAGCTCACCGAACTTCTGAATACCGAAAAGAAATACGGACTGGTATGGGAAGACAAACAAGAAGACATAGAGAAACGTTTGGAAACCGAACTGCCCGTTTTGCAAGAAGTAAAGGAACGCGCAATAATAAGCTCCGCCCCCGATGCACCCAACCACGTTTTGATAGAGGGCGACAACCTTGAAGCGCTCACCGCCCTAAGCTACACTCACTCGGGGAAAATAGACGTGATCTATATAGATCCGCCCTACAACACCGGCAACAAAGATTTTGTCTACAACGACAAATTCGTTGATCGCGAAGACGGCTACCGCCATTCCAAATGGCTTTCGTTTATGAACAAACGCCTGCGAATCGCAAAAGGCCTACTTTCCGACAAAGGCGTGATATTTATCTCTATCGACGACAACGAACAAGCACAACTCAAACTTCTATGCGACGAAATCTTCGGAGAAAAAAACTGTTTGGCAACTGTTGTTCAAAAGTCAAGAGATTCTATTAGTGGAGACTTATTGTTTTCTCCCAATCATAATTATTTGCAAGTATACGCAAAGAAACAGGAAATTATATTTGCCCAAAAAGATAACTTTAGAATACCTGTAGTAGTAAATGAAAAGCTATTTAAGAATCCTGATAATGACCCACGCGGTCCTTGGAAACTTAATCCTGTAGATGGTCCAGGAGGAGCAAGAAAAGGAAATCCTTATTATACGTTTTTGGGGATAACGGGATTTTATCGTTATTCTGAAAAAATGATGCAAAAGTACTACGAAGATGGATTAATTATTAAACGAAAAACATCTTTGGGAAAGAAATACTTTTTATCTCAAGCAAAAGCAAAAAAAGGTATTCCACCAACAACTTGGTGGGATAATGCAGGTAAAACTACTAATGGAACAAAACTTTTGCAACAAATAGTTCCAGAAACAACATTTAATAATCCCAAACCAATAGAACTTATAATTAGATGTTTCCAATTATTAAATAACGATTCTACCATTCTTGACTTTTTCGCCGGCAGTGGCACAACGCTCCACGCCACAATGCAATTAAACAACGAGGACGGCGGAAAAAGACAGTGCATACTTGTTACGAACAACGAGAACGGAATTTGCGAAAACGTAACCTATGAGCGCAACAAAAGGGTGATAAACGGATACACCACGCCGAAAGGCGAAAATATAGCGGGACTTAAAGAAAACACGCTGCGATATTACAAAACCAGTCTGCTGCCGCGCGAAAAAACCACGGCCAACATGCGCCGCCTGATGCTTCTCGCCACCGACATGCTCTGTATCCGCAACAACGTTTACGCCCCTGCTCCACTCGCCGGCAAATATCTTAACGACAACATCGCACGCTATTTCAACGACGGCAAACGTCAACTGCTCGTGGTCTATCGCGAAGAAGCCATTAAGGCACTTGTGAAAATCATTCTCAAATCCCCGCGCACCGAAAACAGGATAAAAACCTACGTGTTCTCGCCAAATTCCTACGCTTTCGATGAAGATTTCTACGATGTGGCCGACCGCGTGGAACTCTGTGCTTTGCCCGACGCCATTTACAACGCTTATCGGCACGTGTTGCCCAAACCGAAAAAACAAAACGCCGAAACAAACGAAAACAACGAAACATCAGCAGAACAATGAAAAGCTTAAAATATCAGCAAAAGGCCGTAAAAGAACTTGTAGAGAAAACCATGGAATTGTTGTCAGACCCCGGCAGCCGCCACACGCTTGTGTTCAAAGCTCCAACGGGAGCAGGAAAAACGGTAATGGCTTCGGAAATGCTGATGCGCCTCAACGAGGAAATTCCAAACAATCCCGAAGTTCCCTACGACGAAGTTGCTTTTATCTGGATCGCACCAAACAAACTACACGAGCAGAGCTATTTTAAAATGAAATCGTTCTTCACCGAAACAAAAGAGCTCCGCCCAGTGGTTTACGACGATATCGACCATTCTACATCGGGTTTCATTCACGCAGGAGAGATTTTGTTTGTGAATTGGGAGAGTATCAACAAGGACAACGCAATTATCGTGCGCGATTCAGAGCAAAACGCATCGCTTTACGACCTTACACGACGCACGCAAGAGGAGCAAGGCATTCCGATAATCGTTATAATCGACGAGGAACACATGTTTGCAGGGCGGTTGGCAAACAAAAGCGAAACGGTGTTGCAGAAAATCGACCCCAAAGTGGAGGTAAGAATTTCGGCAACGCCCACTACAACCAATCCCGACGCTTATGTAAAAATTCCGCGCGACAGAGTTATCGCCGAAGGCATGATAAAGGAGGGCGTGGTGCTTAATCCGGCGCTCGATTTCAATTCTCCAAACTCCTCGCTCAACCAACATTTGATTCATCTGGCTTTGCAGAAACGCGAAGAACTGGCTGAGGCGTACAGAAGACTCGGCGTAAACATAAATCCTCTGCTCCTGATACAATTGCCAAACGACGGAAACGAAAAGATGACCGCCGAAGACGAAAGCGTGCGCAAGGAAGTGGTGGAATATCTTGACCTGATAAAAGGGATAAGCACAGCAAACGGAAAACTTGCCGTTTGGCTGAGCTCCGAAAAGGAAAACCTTGACGGCATAGAGCGTTTCGACAATCCCACAGAGGTTCTGCTTTTCAAGCAAGCCATTGCCATGGGTTGGGACTGCCCCCGCGCAGCGGTTTTGCTTATTTTCCGCGAGATAAAAAGCTTTACTTTCACGGCGCAAACCGTTGGGCGCATTCTCCGCATGCCGGAACAGCATTTCTATGAGGACGATATTTTGAACAAGGGCTATGTCTATACCAATTTGAGCAAAGATATTATAGAAATTGTGAACGAAGATATGGACTATCTTTCAAGTCTTCACGCCGTGAGGCGCGAGGGGCTTTGCAATGTGGTGTTGCAGTCGGAATTCTGCGAACGTCCGGCAGAAAGCCGCAAACGTTTGGGCGCGGATTTCAAGAAAGTTTTGTCCGACTGCTTTTGCGAGAAATATTCCGTGAGTAATACGGGCTGCACCATATTCACATCAGCAGAAATGGACGGCAAGGAAATTCCACAACCGGGCAAAGAGGCACGCGAAAACCAGCAAGTGGTAAACCGGCACACCGTTGGCGACAAACTGAAATTCGCAATCCAAGGCATAGGAATAGACATCGTGGACGACCAAGCCATTACCGGCGAAACGGGAACGATAATTGTGGAAAAGAAAGTGCACTATGTGCGCACCACACAGGAATTGAGCAAGGCTTTCTTCGCATTCTGCGCAAAGACCATGGGCGCGCGTTTCGAAAAAGTGAGCATCGCGACTTTGGGGTATGCGTTAAAAGAAGTGCTGTATGGGATTTTCGGACTCGAAGAAACCGACGCGGCGAAAATGGTGCTCTACCACGGCAATCGCCCCAAGATAGAAGCCATTGTAGGTTTGGCACTCGACCGCTATCTTGAAATACTGACGAAAAGACAAAACGAGAAATCGGAAAAATCTTTCGAGAAATACGACTGGGAAGTGCCGGCCGACAGACTTTACAAGGAAGACACGCATTTTGTAAGGAAGGACGTGGAAGACCATGCGCTTGTTCCGTTCATACAACTCAAAAAAGCCTCACGCCCCGAGGAACGTTTCGTTGCGTTTCTTGAAACAAACAAAAAGTTTATTGACTGGTGGTACAAAAACGGCGATGCCGGAAAACAGCACTACGCCGTAAGCTACACGGATACAATAGGCAGAAAATCGCTGTTCTATGTAGATTTCGTGATACGCATGAAAAGCGGGCGCATCTTCCTTTTCGACACAAAGACAACAGGCAGCGACCCGAATGCATCCCCAAAACACAACGCGCTAATCGACTATATAGATAGCGAAGAGGGACAGAAACTCAATCTTGGCGGCGGAATAATCATCGAAGACGGGGAGAATTGGAAATACAGCAAAGCGAAAATTTCAGGCACTCTCAGCACAAGCGAATGGGAATGCTTCTATCCCGATGAAAATTAGACATTTGGCGCATATAATCGCAAGCCACAAAAACACATCGGCATATCGCAAAAACTCCGGGCCACCAAATTTAAATTCCGACGCATCTAATTTAAATTAGATGCGTCGGAGTTTTTACGAGATGCCTTCTCGTTTTTTCAGCATCAAAACTTGGAGTTGCAACATACAAAATCATTGGTGCAACATCGGCTTTCTATCCTTTCATATACGACAAAGGCGGAAAGTTTTCTTTCCGCCTTTGCAATATATATTGTGATATAAAAATTATTCCGCAGCTTCTTCGGGCTTCATGTTGGTATAAACATTCTGCACGTCGTCGAAATCTTCGAGCAGGCCCACCATTTTGTCGATAGTCTCGCGCTGTTCCGGCGTAACCTCTTTGAGGTCGTTGGGGATATATGTGAATTCAGCGCCTATCACATCAAAACCGTTTCCTTCAAGATATTGCTGAATCTGTCCGAAGCTCTTGGGGTCGCCATAAATGGTAATGGAATTTTCTTCCTCGTCTTCATCATATTCATCATCAACTCCGAAGTCGATCAATTCGAGAATAAGTTCGTCCATATCCAGTCCGTCCTTTTTATGGAAAGAGAATACGCTTTTGTGGTCGAACAGGAATGCAAGCGAGCCCATTGTGCCGAGATTCCCGGAGAACTTGTTGAAAATGGAACGCACGTCAGCCACCGTGCGGGTAGGATTGTCGGTAAGTGTATCGACGAATACGGCAATTCCGTGAGGACCGTATCCTTCGTATGTCATATTTTTGTAATCGCTCTGGTCTTTGTCGCAAGCATTCTTTATGGCACGCTGGATATTGTCCTTCGGCATGTTTTCGCGCTTTGCGTTGGCGATTATTGCACGCAAATGCGGATTGTTTTCAGGTTCCGGCCCGCCCTCGCGCACTGCTATTGTGATTTGTTTTCCGATTTTGGTAAACGTGCGAGCCATGTGCCCCCAACGTTTCATCTTTGTCGCTTTACGATATTCAAATGCTCTTCCCATTGGTTTGGTATTTTATATTTTATATTTGAATGTTTTTGGTTTATCTCTGTTGTGCTCCTATCTGACGGGTGAGGTTGTTGAGAATACTCTTCATCACCTTGTCAACACGTTCGTCGGTAAGCGTACGCTCAGGGTCTTCAAGCACAAAATTCACGGCGTAGCTCTTCATTCCCTCAGCTATATTCTTACCTTCATACACGTCGAAAAGTTCCACGCTCTTAAGCAGTTTCTTCTCCGTGTTGAACGCAATGCTTTCGATATCGGCAAATTTCACGTTGTTGTTTACCAACAGCGCGAGGTCGCGGCTCACAGGCGGATATTTGCTTAGTTTGGAATAAACTACCTTGTTTTTGCGCGTAAGTTTCATGAGGTTCGTCCAATTGATATCGGCATAGAAAACTCCGCCGTCAATGTCGAATTTGTGGAGAATTGCTGATTTCACAATTCCCACGACTGCTATCGTCTTGCCGTTGCGCGCCGTATATTCAAGAGACTTCGACAGCAATTCGCCATCGTTTTCTTTTATCACAAGGGCAGACTTCTCCACTCCCAAACGGCGGAAGATATTTTCCACATGGGCTTTAAGTTCAAACACATTGACTTCTTCGTTTCCCTTAACCCATGAATTGTGTTCGCGCTTGCCTGCCAGCCAAATTCCAAGGTGGAATTCCTCGTTGTAAGCAGGCATGTGGTTTTCGCCATCGGCTTTAGCAGAATTGTAATGGTAGCAATTTCCAAATTCAAAGAACCTTATGTCTTCGATCTTGCGGTTAAGATTGCGCTGAACGTTTTCCAATCCGCCGAAAAGCAATGTCTGGCGCATAATGCCTAGATCCGAACTCAACGGGTTGACTATTTTTACGCCGTTGTCCAACGACAGTTTTTCCAACGACTCATAATACGAAATCTTGGTGAGCGAATTGTTCATCACTTCATTGAAACCGTAGCCCACAAGTTGCTCGCTAACGATATCTTTAAGCTTATGCGACCTATCTTCTTCGCCCTCGATTGTCAGAGTTGAATTTATGGCCGCAGGAATCTCCACATTGTTGTAACCATATATGCGCAAGATGTCCTCTACTACGTCGCAAGCGCGCGTAACATCGACACGGTAGGGCGGAACAGCGAGTTTTATTCCGTCTTCGCGGTCTTCAAGGATTTTCATCTCAAGGCTCGTTACGATATCCTTGACTATATTCTTGTCGATTTTCTTTCCTATGAGATTGAAAGCGTATTCGTAGTTAAGATCAACAACGAAATCTTCAACGTCTCCCTGTTTCACGTCTTTTATCTGCATTGAAATCGTTCCTCCGGCAAGTTGTTTTGCAAGGATAGCGGCTTGTTTCAATGCGTATATCTGTCCTTGCGGGTCAATGCCACGCTCGAAGCGGAAACTTGCATCGGTGGAAAGTCCATGACGTCGCGCGCTTTTACGAATCCAAGTGGGATTGAAATAAGCGCTCTCGAACAAAACGTCTTTTGTTGTCTCGTAGGTTCCGGAACCTTTGCCGCCAAACACACCGGCTATACACATCGGTTCTTCGGCATTACAAATGGCAAGATCACGGTCAGACAATTTATGTTCCACCCCGTCGAGTGTTACAAACGGGGTGCCTTCGGGCATGGTACGAACTACCACCTTGTTGCCTTTTATCATGTCGGCATCGAAACAATGTAGTGGTTGGCCATACGCCATCATTATATAGTTTGTAATGTCTACTATATTATTTATGGAGCGCAAGCCTATTGTTTCAAGTTTCTTCTTCAACCATTCGGGGCTTTCCTTTACTACGCAATCTTTGATGGTTACTGCGCAGTATCTCGGGCAGGCCTCGAAATTCTGAACATCTATATCAATGTCGAGTTCTTCGTTGTCAACGGCAAAAGAGTCCACTTCCGGGCGATGCAATGAGGTTTCGTAGCCGTTGCGTTTGAGCCAAGCATACAGATCGCGCGCAACGCCGTAGTGTGAGCAGGCATCGGCGCGGTTGGGAGTGATGTCAACTTCAATCACATAGTCGCTTTCTAAATTGTAGTATTCGGCAGCGGGCGTTCCGGGCTTCACGTCTTGCGGGAGCACTATTATGCCGCTATGGTCATTGCCTACGCCTATTTCGTCTTCGGCACAAATCATACCGAAACTGTCAACTCCGCGCAGACGCGACTTTTTGATTTTGAACTCCTGGTCGCCGTCATAAAGCACACAGCCTATTGTTGCAACCATCACCTTTTGTCCGGCTGCTATGTTTGCCGCACCGCAAACTATCTGCACCGGTTCTTCTGCGCCAAGGTTCACAGAGCAAACGTGCATGTGGTCGCTGTTGGGATGAGGCTCGCAAGTGAGCACCTCGCCTACCACAATGCCTTTCAAGCCTCCGCGTATAGCGGCTACTTCTTCAAGAGAATCTACTTCAAGTCCCTCCGATGTAAGCGCATCGGCAACTTCCTGCGGAGTAAGAGTGAAATCCACATACTCCTTAAGCCATTTATATGAAATGTTCATAATCTGATTTTTGTCAAGTTGACTGCACGCTGTTCCCGGCCTTATGACGTAGGTACAATCATGCAAATTCGAACGCAAAATTACAACTTATTGAATTAACACTGAAACAATGACAAAAAAAAATAGGACATCGCTAAAATAATATCGGATATCGTTTAAAACAATGTCTGATATTATTTAAACGATGTCAGACATTATTCAAATAATGTCTGACATCGTTTTTGCGATATTATATCACACAAAAACGGCTATTTACAAGTGGCATTCCGACAAACGTCAGAAATATCGTAATAATACGAACTTAATTTGGGAGACTTGGATAAATAGATTAACTTTGCCCTATATTATATGGTATAACCTATGAGACGAATAATCCTTTCGATAATAGTGTCCGTCCTTACCGCATCTTTCGTTTCGGCACAATATTCTTCACGCTTTCGCGAGCGCGAAAAGAAACCTACATACAACGAGCAAATAGTAAAGAAATACATTGATTCAATTGCAGTGATAATAGCGATTGATTCTATCAAGGCGGCAATGAACGAGGACGAAACTATTTTGAACAATCCATACTATTATCCTCTGTTGCTCCACCCCACGATGTACAACATGCCCGTGAAAGACATAATGCAATCGCCATGGAAGCCCTCGCGTGTGGTTGAAGACAAAAAATATCTGCCGTCGGCCTATTCGCTCTTCGCCGACAGTGTGCAGCAAAGCATGACGAACACCCTGATGTGGGCTTACACCAATGTGCCGTGGTATATATCCACAACACAAAAAGACATTGAAAACGCTGCAGGCATAAGAAAAGAAATAATAGACCAACCGGTAAAAGAAATCACGCATATCACCCCCCAAAGCAACGAGCAGATAGACCTCGGAATAGAAGATGCTTCGTATAAAGTCATTACCCGTCGTCCTAATTTCTGGGCTTTCAGCGGCAGGCTCTATTACAGTATGGGGCAGAACTACTTTTCGTCAAAAGGAGCACAGAACAACAATACATTCAGATTGGAGACAGAACTTAATGCGAACTACAACAACCAAAAAGGGTTTACTCAGACAAACAACCTAAAAGCCCGATTGGGTTTTACGAGCCAAAGCAAAGACAAGAATCACAAATATATTACAAGCGACAACCGCTTGGAAATGACAAACCAATTGGGTTTGAAAGCAATTAAACATTGGGAGTATACACTGTCTCTCTATTCGTGGACACACATATACCCCAAATATGCGAGCAACAGCGATTACGTAACCGAGGACTTCCTTTCGCCCGTTAGCGGAAACATCGGTATTGGTATGAAATATAGTATTGATTGCTCTACAAAGAAACGTGGAAAAGTTTTCCACATAGATGCAACGTTCTCCCCTCTGTCGTACAATGCCGTTTATTGCGACCGAAAAGCATTAAGAAACAGCAAAGGAATTCCTGGAAAGCACCACGCCTATAATTCATTCGGTCCATCGGTAAACATAAACTATTCGTGGCAAATAGCAAAGAGCATCAGCACAAGCGGAAACATTTATTATTACTCAAACTACCACCGTGTGGAAGCCAGAATGCAAAACACCATAAATTTCACAATAAACAAATATCTCACAAGCAGTTTGTATCTGTACCCAACGTTTAACGACAACCGCTTTGTCAATGGAAAACGAGAATTGTTCAATTGGCAAGAAACTCTGTCCATGGGATTGACTTTGACGTTCAACAAATAAAAAACAGAAAGCCATGACGTTTAAGCCAAAGTATATAGCGTTGCCTGTATTGTTGGTTTTGTTTTCAAGTTTCACGGGCAAATCGTGTCAAAACCCCACTGGGGGAAACGCATCTCAGACGGAAAGCCACCAAGCTATACAGCCGGCAGAACCGGCAAGGTGTATAAAGAAGATGAAACCGGCGGAAGGCGCATCGGCAATAAGCACCGATAAAAAGAGCAACGCCGGAAAAGAGCGCTTGATTGAAGTTCCGGCAAAACTTCGCGGCACGCCGGAACGCATGCTTTACCGTATGGCTTACACACTCTCTTTCAATCGCGAGACAAACCAGCCAAATTGGGTGGCATGGTGTTTGGAAGATTTCGAAACCGACGGAAACATTGCCAGACGCAATGAATTTCTTGCTGACGAAGACATTCCCCTGCCCCATCGCGTGGAAACAAAAGATTATAGCGGCAGCGGCTATGACCGCGGGCACATGGCTCCTTCGGCCGACATGAAATTTGATGCGCAAGCCATGAAAGAATGTTTCTACATGAGCAACATTTGCCCCCAAACCCACACATTGAACGCCGGAGCTTGGAGCAAATTGGAAAGTGCATGCCGCCGATGGGCAAACAAGTTCGGACGCGTTTATATTGTTTGCGGTCCGATTTTCAACGACGGCAAACAAAAATCTATCGGGAAGGAACACAAAATCCCCGTGCCCAAGGCTTTTTTCAAATGTATCTATGCTGTAAACCAAGGCAAGCCGCAGGCCATCGGTTTTGTAATGAACAACAATTCTACAAAACTGAACATGAACGCTTCGGCAATGACTGTTGACGAAGTGGAAAGCATTACCGGCATTAACTTTTTCCCCAATCTTCCCGACAAGATAGAGAACAAGGTGGAAAGCGAATACTCCATAAAAAACTGGCAATAAGGAAAAGAAAAGGCTCTCACGTCTAAATCCCACTATATCAGAGCATTTTCGCCGCGTCATAGGACGCAGAAAAATGATATAAAACACGGGATTTACTCCAAGGCATCTAATTTAAATTCCAAGGCATCTCGTAAAAATTAGATGCCTTGGAATTTTTGCGACATCAGACATCGTTTTTGCGGCATACCATGTTGTAAAAAACAAGACTGCATATCCCGGAAACAACAACAGATTTCCGTTAATCCAAAAGCATTTTTCTCTGCTATTTGACGGACACAAAAACTCCCTGCACGCGAGCCGAAAGGTTTACAGTGCAGGGAGTATGTTTGTAAAGCCGTAAATAATGTTGCGCTATACTTTAAGGAAGATGCGTTTGCGGTACAAAATATACAGGAACAACCAGCATGTGGCTATCCACGAGATTTCTTCTGCCACTCTACGCAGATTTTCCGGCGCAAGATTTATGCAGCCATCAAAAACCTGGTGTTGAATTCCGTCGAGAAGGCCGAAACGCTGCGCCATATATATTGTAATGGAGTTCAAACCTATTACAACGAAAAACTTAGCCCATTTGCGCCAGCCTTTCACGTCGATGACATAATAGAAAATTGCGAACATTATGAGGGAATAGCCTGCCACTGCGCATACAAACGAACTTGTCCAAAGGGCCTTGTTTATCGGGAACACAAAATTCCACAACCAGCCGATTATTGCCATTGCCACGCCCGAGACAAACAGACCCAAAGCCTTTTTGTTGCCCGACACGTTTTCCTTTCTCACCCATTCTCCGCTCAACATGCCGAGCAATGCTGTGCCTATCGCAGGAATAGTGGAGAACAAGCCCTCGGGATCATATTCCGGACGGAAAGAATGCGCACCAAGAACCACCTTGTCAAGCCAGCAAGCTATGGAGCCCTCTTTGCTGAATATATCGGCGCCCACAGGTGCGTCGGGCGAGGGAATGAAAGCCATTACCAACCAATATCCAACAAGTATTGCGGCTACGATAGCTATTCGGATTCTGTTGTTTTTCACTGCCATATAAATAAGAGCGCCAAACATCCAGCCCAAACCAATGCGCGACAGCACACTGCAGAACCTAAGGTTTGCGAAATCGAAATTCAGCAAACCGTTGTACAACAATCCCAACAGCACAAGCATCAAGCCACGGCGCACAACCTTCAAGCGGATATCACGCTGCGATTTGCCCTTGTCCAACTGGTTTTGCAAAGAAAAAGGCCACGCTACACCGGCAATGAAAAGGAACAATGGGAAAATTGTGTCATGATGTCGTAGTCCCTCCCATTGGGCATGTTCCATCTGTTCGTTGATAAATCCCCACGTAGATGAGTCGGGAAACAGCGCGGCAATGGCCGCAATGAGAGAAGCTCCGCCCATGATGAAAATCATGTCAAATCCTCTGAGCGCATCAAGTGATTCTAATCGTTTCATATCAATTGGTATTTAGAAATATTCCTATAAAATCCACGCGCCAAGCGTTGCAAAACATGCGGCAACCAACACATTCATAACGTTCCCGCATGCTACAAACGCGAAGTTATGTAAAAAATCTTATACAAACGTATTGTTTCGCGACTTTTACAGCTACAAAAAGAAACGGCAACAGGTTTTGTTCCGCCAAAACACGCTGCCGTTAGCCTATAAACGTATCATATTGTCATTTCACGCCATGTCTGCGCTCCCACCACAAATATATTCCGGCCAATATCGTACCCGAAATGGAATGCCACACACAACTTATGGCGCAAGGCAGGACAGCAAGCGGCTGAGATGCGAAGAAATTTCCCGCCAACACCGTGGCAAGTCCCGCATTCTGCATTCCAACCTCAATACTTATAGTGCGTTTTTTCGCTACATTGAATTTGGCAAGCCAGCCGGCGCACCAACCGAGCAAATAACCCAAACTGTTGTGGCAGAAAACAACGGCAAACGTCCAGATAAACAACATAAATCCACGAGCAACCAATGAATCGTGAACAGTAGAGATTACTCCGCCCACAATCATGGCTAAACAAATCACGCTTATGCCGGGCATTATTTTCTGCAACGTAGGAAAACTCGGACGCTTGCTGAAAAAATAATTCAAAGAGCAACCTATCGCTACCGGAATAATGGTTACAATCAGAATATTGGTGAACATGCCAACCACATCAACCGCTACAATTTGCCCGGCAGTGAGTTTCATTAGAAAAGGAGTCATAAACGGCGCAAGCAAAGTTGATGCACACGTCATTCCAACGGAAAACGCCACGTCGCCATGGCACAAATACGACATTATGTTGCTCGAAACACCGCCGGGACAGCATCCTACGAGCAATATGCCTATTGCTATCGCCGGATTAAGGTGAAACACATGAACCAGCAGGTATGCCACGCCCGGCATAATGATGAACTGCGCCGCAGCACCTATGAAAATGTCAAGCGGACGGCGTGCAAGTATCTTGAAATCCTCTGTGGTCAACGTTAGACCCATTGTAAGCATAATGATTCCAAGTATCACGGTTTGGGTATCCCCTCTCACCCAATCGAAAATGTGGGGCAGAAAAAATGTAATTATTGCTATGCCTATAATAAAAAACGATGTGTAGTTGGCAAGCCATCTGCTCGCAGCCATTAATATCCTTATCATCGCGTTAATTGTTTTGGTTGTTACACATTATAATTAAAGCTGTGAAACTTCCATTCCACAGCTTATTATTCCTTATCTCGTTTCTCTATTTTGAGGGTTCGGGCAATTTTAGATTGTCAATACCGCCCGTTACCGGGTTTACAAACACCTGCGTCTCCATCTTTTTATTGAAAAGTTCGGCGCCAAGATGTTCTACATTGCCGAATTGTCCCATTGGATAGGTGGCAGAAACATAAACCTTGTCTCCGTCAAAAATCTTGACGTCCACGTCAGACGGGACATTGTATCTCACGTCGAATACCTCCTTTTTCTTTTTTTCGGTAGGCGTTGGCGCAGGAACTGTGTGCTTGTCCTTTATGCTTATATATATCGGTGTGCCGGCAAGATCGTCTGCAGCCACCGGTCCAAGCTTTTTTGAAAAACGCAAAAGCACATCTTGTTTGTCTTCCGTTGGAACGTAAACGAAATCGAACGTACGTGTTTCAACCGTCTGCGTACCTTTGAACAATTGCAGCAAAGCCCGTTCCTGCAAGTCGAGGCTGTTTATCATCAGTTTCAGTTGTTCTCCGTCTTTGGGCATATTGTCGGATTCCCCTTTTGCGAGGGCGGAGCGCGAGTCGCGTATGTCATAAATTTCCGCTGCGGTAAGTTCTGCCTGTTTTGAGACACTGCTTGCAGCAAGTATCTCTTGCGTCATATAATCGCGCGGATTAAGGTTGTCGTTCTGCACTGTAGGTTTGGGGATATCGGGAATGTTTTCCACGGCAGGCGCTTGTGCGTTTATCGACATCAGTATTCCCGATTTTGTAAGCCCTACGAGAGGCGCCGATGTCTTGGAAGCGAGTTTCACGGAAAAGACTTTAGTTTCATCGGGTATGCCGACGGTAAAAACTTTCACGTCATCGATTTTCCAAGTGGTGGAAGCGTCTTTCGGAATATTGTTCAAGCGAAGATAACGTTCTGCATAGGGGCGAAAATCTCCCGGGGTGTATTTCACACATGTGGCAGTGATGCGAATTCTAAGCTCTGTTCGCGGCAGATAATAAGTTATTCCCTCCGGCGTAACGCCCGGAGTGTATGGCGTAACCTCTGTTTGTGCCATGAGATTGGTTGAAGCCAAGGCAAACATGCATGAAAATATAAATGCTCTGTTCATTTTTATCTTATTTTCTGTTCTTGTTTCTGTATTGTGCGGGCTTATTGGTTTGTTCTGCGTTCTTTCAGGGTGTGGAGCTTTTGGAATGCGCCCGACAAGCCTTCTATTATATCCGAAGCGAGCATACTTTCCTGTCCCCAGCGCACGGCAGCCAAATCGCCGGCCAGCCCGTGAAGAAACACTCCGAGCCTGCACGCTTCGTCTCGGGTATATCCTTGTGCCAAAAGCGCCAGAAGTATTCCAGTAAGCACATCGCCGCTTCCGGCAGTTGCCATTCCGGGGTTTCCGGAGGTGTTTATATAAGTATGTCCCTCGGGAGTGTTTACAAAGGTGTAATGTCCTTTAAGGATAACGTACAACTGATATTGCATAGCCATTTCGCGGGCTTTCATAAGCATTTTGTAGCAGTCGTTGTCGCAGTCGGTCAAACGCAGGAACTCTCCCGGGTGTGGGGTAAGGATTGTCTTGCGCGGCAGTTGGGATATCCAGCTTTTGTGTTCCGACAAAATATTCAGTCCGTCGGCATCTATCACGAGCGGCGCGCCGCAATTTCTCACCTGTTCTATGAAAGCGTTGTCGGTGTCGCGGAAATTACCAAGCCCGGGGCCTATCGCCACAGCATTGTAAGGCACGGAGTTTTCCGCATTTGAGAAGAAACGCGTGCCGCTGTCTATCGACAACACGGCTTCGGGCACTGATTGCTGAAGGATTTCCTTGTTGCATGCGGGCACGTGTATCGTTAGCTTCCCCACTCCGCTTCTCAGGCACGCTTTGCCCGACAAGATTGACGCGCCGGCCATTCCATAACAACCGGCTATGAGGAGTGCGTGTCCGAAAGTGCCTTTGTGGGCGAACACATTGCGCTTTTTCAGCAAATCGCACACGTCTTCACAACCTACTGTGCTGAAAGGCGTTGTGGTGGTTTCGATATATTCCTTGTTTAAGTTGATAGGAACGGGCACCACTTCGCCTATGTAGCTCGCCATATCGGCAAAGAAAAACGCGAGTTTGGGCAATTCCACCGTAAGCGTCATGTCGGCGCGAACTATATTTTGAAGAACATTAAAAGAGTTGTCCTCGCACATAAGCCCCGAGGGAACGTCGATAGAAATCACGTATGCCGGTTGGCTGTTGATGTATCTCACAAGTCCGGCAAAGCCCCCGTTCAAAGGTTTGTTCAATCCCGTGCCGAAAAGTCCGTCTATAATTATATCGTCCTTTGACAGCGCCATCGGTTCGAACTGCGTGGTGATTTCAGTGAACTTTGCATTTTTCACGCCGGCAAGCCTTTTTGCGTTTTTCTCGCATTCCGGGCTTATCCTGCTGCCTATGTTGAAAAGGAACACCTCGGTATTCACGCCGTTGCCGGCAAGCAACCGCGCCATAGCCAAAGCATCTCCGCCGTTGTTGCCCGAACCGGCAAATACCACGATACGTCGGTTGGTTCCGAAGCGTTGCAATACCTCCTCGGTCATAGCCTTTGCAGCCCTTTCCATGAGGTCGTAAGAATCTACGAGCTCGTGCTTGATGGTATAAGCATCAAGTTCTTTCAACTGTTTTGACGTGAAAATTTTCATTACTGCAAAAATAAGAAAAACACGTCATTTAATTCCTATTACATGGTTAGAAATAAAACGAAAAACCATTACTGCAATACAAAGAATCGCATTTGTCAAAACTGTTTTGAGATATAAAAAATACGACATCGGATATCGTAAAAACTATGTCAGACATAATTTAAACTATGTCAGACATAATTTAAATTAGATGCCTTGGAATTTTACCCTTCACGAGAGGCTGAAAAACAACGAGTTACAAAGGGCAAAAAATCATGCTTTCAAAACAGTTTTTCCACAGCCTTGGCGCTCGCCGAAAAACTTATTTCACCGGACTTACCAATATCTTTCCCGACTTGTTTGCCACTAATTTTACACGTTTAAGTCTATGGTTGGCATGGTCGAATATCAATTCGGGATTATACGCCCGACCGTTGATTCTTATCTCAAAATGGCAATGCTCCGTGGTAGCGCGTCCCGTTCTTCCGGTAAGCGCAATCACCTGCCCGGCTTTTACCCAATCGCCCACCTTGACAAGATTTTTGGAATTGTGGGAATAAAGGGTCTCCAAACCCGACGCATGTCGAATAACAATCACGTTGCCATATCCTCCATAGCTTTTCGCGAACCTCACCTTGCCTGCAAATACTGCCGTAATATCGTCGTTTGGTTTCGTTTTCAAGTCCACTCCGCTATGACGCCGCTTGCCGCCATAAGGACTAATCACCTTGGCGTCTTTCAGAGGGTAACACCATTCATTTTCGCCGTATTCCGCAAAATTTATCGTTATGCTGTTAGCATTTGCAAACAGTTCCGGAGTTTTTGCACTCACCACCCCGCGCTCGCTTGCAGTGAGTTCGCGATTAAGGTCCACTACCGACGAATCATCTTCGTCAACCTCGTTTTCATCAACCTCGTTGCCCTGCTCATCGCTCACCTCTACAGCCACACTCTTGCCATGGTCTGTAAAAGAAAACACATGCTTGTGCAATTTATGCGACTTTATGGAAACCAAAGTCTGTGGATTTATGTTGCAGCCGTTTACCATGATTTCAAACAACAGCTTTGCTTCGTCTCCGCTCTCACCTGCAATGGCTATTGTTTGCCCGGCTTTCACTCTGTCGCCCACCTTTACCATATTCCGGGCGTTGTTTCCGTAAACAGTCTCCAAGCCGTTGTGATGCCTTACCACTATCACATTACCATAATTCGGCAACGAGCGCGACAATCTCACCACGCCCGAAAACATAGCCTTAACGGCATCACCTTTCTTGGTCTTGATATCAAGCCCGCGCACAGAAGCTTCAGCCCTGCCCACCGGAAGCGGAAAAGAATATTCGTCATCTTTCAAGGAAGCGAAATCCACTGAAAAAGTTTTCGATTTTGCAAACAATCCGTTTGTTGCCACGTTTATCTGCTGCTTTTCTGTTGGAGTAAAGTCGTTGTCTCCCAAATTTGCAGAGAGACAAACTACAACTATAAGCAACAAAGACAATATATTTCCTATTCTCATTTTTATTTTCATGGATTTTGTTTAATGCAGATTCCCGAGAAAATCCTGCCCGAATTGATTCCGAGCCTACGGGCTGAGAAGAAATCTGCATGGTTGTTATATGTACAAACGCCGGAAACCTGTATGTTTTCAGCGCAAACGCCCGCCTCGGACAACTGCATCGCATTTGCTTTCCACAAATCAATATGCCATTTGCCCCGTATGCGCGCTGCTATTTCCGGCATATCGAAATCAGCCGCCCTGAATGCCTCGTAAACTTCATCGCCTACCTCAAAAGCATCTTGGGATATGGAAGGGCCTATCACAGCTCTGAAATCTTTTGGCTCGCAGCCCAACTTCCCGGAAACTTCACGCATCGCCACAAAAGAAATACGCTGCAATGTACCGCGCCAACCTGCGTGCACGGCAATTGCAACGTTGTCTTTTTCATTGTAAAGCAATACGGGAACACAATCTGCGGTAGAAACTCCTATACATACGCCCTTTTCTTGCGTAAATATATAGTCGCAACCGTCTACAACCGCTTTTCGTTGTTCGGAAGACTGACATAAAAAGTCCGAATCAACGACAACGCCGCGCACGCCATGGGTCTGGTGCGGAAAAACAAGGTTGTTGTCCTCCACTCCCAGCACTGCGCACAAAGCCGAACGGTTCTGTTTTATCGCATCAGCATTGTCGCCGCAATAAAGATTGATATTAAACTCCCCATAATCGCCAATACTATATCCGCCATGGCGTGTGGTGCTGAACGCAACCACCTTCGGCGACAAATCATAGCATAACAATCGGGGAATTCTCATCTTCAAAATTCGTCTTCGCCCTCTTCGTTTTCCTCTTCACTCAAATCAACTGAATCTTCTGCCTCTTCAAGTCCCGCAAGATGCGAAACTTCACGATGACGATGCACAAGATGTTCCGTTTGTACGGCTTCGAGTTTATTGCTTTCGCTATTGAGCTCTTCCCAAAGCACATCTTTCAATTCGTCTATCCCCATTTGGGCGACAGAAGAGATATAAACCACCGGAACATCGAGATTGACGTGCGGCTTAATGAGTTCCACAGTTTCCAAGTCCACTGTGTCGCATTTTGTAATGGCTACCACGCGATGTTTGTCAAGCATCTGCGGATTAAACTGCCGCAATTCATTTAGCAGAACCTCGTATTCCTTGTTTATATCGTCGCAATCTATGGGAATAAGGAACAACAGCAAAGAATTACGCTCTATGTGTCGCAGGAAACGCAATCCCAAACCTTTTCCCTGGCTTGCACCCTCGATAATACCGGGAATGTCAGCCATCACAAACGACTTGTCGTCGCGGTAGTTCACTATTCCCAAACTTGGCTCAAGCGTTGTAAACGGATAATTTGCTATTTTGGGGCGGGCAGCCGACAATGTAGAAATAAGAGTGGATTTCCCGGCATTAGGAAAGCCCACCAAACCAACGTCGGCAAGGAGTTTCAATTCCAGAACCACATTTTTTTCTTCGCAAGGCTCACCCGGTTGGGCAAAGCGCGGAGTTTGTCGTGTGGCTGTGCGGAACTGCCAATTTCCCAAGCCTCCCCGTCCGCCTTTCAGCAGTTTTACAATCTGTCCGTCTTCGGTAACGTCGGCAAGATACAGCCCGGTGTCGGCATCATAAGCCACGGTGCCGCACGGAACGTCGATGTAGCAGTCGGCGCCGTCTTTGCCGTGAGAACAATCTTTGGAACCGTTTCCGCCATCACCCGCATACAGATGACGCTTATAGCGCAAATGTATAAGAGTCCAGTAATTGCGGTTACCGCGCAGGTAGATATCTCCCCCACGTCCGCCATCGCCGCCGTCAGGTCCACCTTTGGGCTGATACTTTGCGCGATGCAGATGCACAGAACCCGCGCCGCCTTTTCCCGAGCGGCAATATATTTTGGCGTAGTCTATGAAATTGCTTTCCGGCATTCGAATGTCGTTTTGATTACTGTTAGAGTTTGTCGATCACCTCGCAGATTTTCGCGAAGATTTCGTCTACGCTTCCCACGCCCTCGATATGATAATGCTTGTTGCAGCCGTCGTACCAACTGATAAGCGGAGAGGTTTGGTTGTGGTATACATCGAGGCGTTTCTTTATGGTTTCCTCGTTGTCGTCGCTTCTGCCGGAAACTTTGCCACGCAGAACAAGACGTTTCAGAAGCTCATCATCAGGCACAGAAAGTTCAATCATCGCCTTAACTTCGGTATCGCGCTTAGCAAGCATGGCATCAAGAGCCTCTGCCTGGGCAACGGTGCGGGGAAATCCGTCGAAAATCACACCTTCGCAAGGAAGCATTTTATCGAAAACAGAAGCAAGGATATCTGTCATCAGAGAATCGGGCAACAGTTTGCCGTCCTTGATAAAAGCATCGGCCGTCTTGCCAAGTTCAGTGCCGTTTTTTATTTCGTTGCGAAGCACATCGCCTGTAGAGATATGCTTAAAACCATATTTTTCTACAATCTTGTCGCTCTGAGTGCCTTTGCCCGAACCGGGAGCACCGAAAATCACAATATTCTTCATCTTTATATATTTTATCAGTTATTCTTCTACAATATATATATTGGGCAAATTACGTCCCTGTTGGTTATAGTCCAATCCATAACCCACTATAAAATCATTGGCTTTCATCTTAAAGCCAACGTATTTCACTTCCACGTCCTCCTTAAGCCTTTCCGGTTTGGTAACAAGCGCAGCCACGCTCAACGATGCAGGATTCTGTTTCTTCATTTCCTCAATCAAAGCACGTATGGTGCAACCGGTTTCCACAATATCCTCTATTACAACCACATCACGTCCTTCAAGAGAGACATCAAGTCCGACAACAGTGCAAACCTTGCCCGTAGATTCCGTTCCACTATACGACGACAACCTTATGAAGCGTATCTCGCAAGCCTCGTCCACTTTTCTAAGCACATCGGCAGCAAACATAAAACCGCCGTTGAGCACACAAATAAAAAGAGGACACCGCCCCGAGACATCGCGCTTTATTTCCTTTGCCACTCTGTCCAACTCGGCGTCAATCTCGGCCGCACTATAGAGTAATCTGAATGATTTATCGCTAACTTTCACTACCTTTTCGTTCATCGCATATCGAAGTTTATGACACGAAATCATGCAAAGATAGCTATTTTTTTACACAATCAGCCGCACAGAGAGCGTTATAATATGAAAACCCCACTGGTGAAACGCCACAAAAAGCCGGATTGTTTCCATCAAAACGTTCGTCGTTTCAACGTTGTAATATACCGCCAAAAACGACAAGGCATCTCGCAAAAACTCCGGGCCATGTAATTTAAATTAGATGCCTTGGAATTTAAATTATGTCAGACATCGTTCAAATAATGTCTGATATCAGATAGGCGTTTTTAAGCCTAAGAAAATCAACAAGATAAAAATCTGTTATATAATACGGCTTGAAGAAGCCAAATATAATAGCCGACTCATCATGAGCCGGCTATCACATTAATGGTTTATCGTTTCTTATAGCGCCTTTTCCCACTGAATGAACTGCTCAACCATAGCGGGTTCATAATGGGAGAAAAAGAGGCTACGTTTGGTGTCGAGTGCCTCGATGCGCTTCATTTCTTCTTTAGAAAGTTCAAAATCGAAGATATTGAAGTTCTCTTGCATGCGCTCCTTGTGGGTACTCTTCGGAATGATTACTACACCGCGCTGAAGCAGATAGCGGAGGGCAGTCTGGGCAAGGGTCTTGTCGTGTAGCTGGCCAATCTCCTGCAATACGGGGTTCTTGAAGAAATTGTTCAAGCCTTCGGCGAAAGGTCCCCACGACATGATGTGGCAACCGTATTTCTCCATATACTTTTGTGCTTCTATCTGCTGATTAAGCACATGCGTCTCCACTTGGTTTATAGCAGGCTTAATTTGCACATGAGCCTGAAGGTCGATAAATCGGTCGGGATAGAAATTGCTCACACCGATAGCTCTTACTTTGCCCTCCCGATAAGCACGTTCCATGGCACGATAAGTGCCGTAGTAGTCGCCGAAAGGTTGGTGGATTAGCAACAAGTCTATATAGTCGGACTTCAACTTCTTCAAACTTTCCAAGATAGAAGCATAAGCCATTTCCTCTCCGGTATTTGAAATCCATATTTTTGTCACGATAAAGAGTTCTTCGCGTGGCACGCCGCACTTCTGTATTGCTTCGCCCACACCTTCTTCGTTGTGGTAAGCCTGCGCCGTGTCTATCAGTCGGTAGCCAACGCTAATGGCATCGAGCACACAGCGTTCGCATTCTTCGGGAATTACTTGATAAACTCCGTAACCCACCTGGGGCATCTTGACCCCATTGTTCAACGTTATATAGTTCATTGTATTCTTCTTATTGATGTTACTTCAAATACTTCTTTGCCCAATTGGCGATTTCTTTCTCCGACATGCCGTTGAGCAGTTTTCCTGCTTCCCATTTCACGTTGGGATAAGCTTTCTTGAAGACTTTCTCGGAGTTCTCGATGCCGCTGCCGCCAGAGGTCATGAACATAACGACTCGCTTGCCTTTCAACTGATAAGTATCCATGAAAGTATTGATGATGCGGGGCGCACCATTCCACCAGTTAGGAAAACCGAGAAAGATGAGATCATAACCGTCGAGCGACTTCTTGCTTTTCTTAAATGCAGGGCGCG
Organism: bacterium; assembly: GCA_963660485.1. Lineage (GTDB taxonomy): Bacteria > Bacteroidota > Bacteroidia > Bacteroidales > Bacteroidaceae > UBA6398. The sequence goes on from CAVKYH010000018.1 coordinate 41,906, forward strand.
ACTTCGGATCATCGTTTTCACGACAACAACGTGAGGTCTTCACCGTCCAGTCGAGGTCGGCGGCGGAATAAGCCTCGGTAGGTTTAATCTCGAAGATTTCCGCGCCCGTGGCTTTGGCAACCTTCTCTGCGGCTGCTTTCGTAGTGCCCGTAGCAGAGAAGTAAGCAACAAGCACCTTGGGTGCTGTATCTTGGTTGGAAACTATGGCTTCCGCGGAAGCCTTCTTGCCGCAAGCCATCAAAGACGTTACGGCGGCTACTGATACTGCAATGATTGACATGATTCTCTTCATGATGTAAGTTTTTTACGAATTATTTGATATAGTTCTTTATCACATTACGCTCGTTGACCACAGTCTGATCAATAAGTTTGAGGTCTTTTATCATTTTCAACGTGCCTTGTTTGTAGTGCTGAAAGTGCTCGGAAGCGATATGCTGGCGGTATGCCTCTTGGCAGGCATAGGTTTCAAGAATAGTAATTATATTTGGATTGTCTTTCTCCTGCATGGCATACATGGTGAGTACGCCAGGCTCTGTGCGCAGGGATATTTCGCCCACTCGCTTGGCATACTCCAAGTATTCGCCGATGAATTCGGGATAAACCTCAACGTGAGAAAGGCGCACAATGCCGTCTGACTGCATCGACTCCTTGGCGCACATACGAGGTTGCTTGTCAAGATTCAAGCATTTGCCGATAATCTCACCCGTAGCAAGGTAGGAATACGTAGGAAACTCGAAAAGAACCGGCTTCAGTTTCGTAAAGTCGAGCTTGCCTTCCTTGTCAAGAACATCGTCAGAAGCATAGGTGTTTACAATGGAGCAAATAAAACTTTCAAACCCTTCTGTCTTATAAATGTCTTCCACCTTACATTCCATTGTGATAGGTGCTTCGTCAATGACGGGAGTTCCATACTCTCCAAGGTGATAAGCGAAAACTTTTGATTTGTCGGTTTCAGCGCCACTTACGCTTCCCACATATTCAGCCTTATCGAGCATCGCTTGACTCACAAGACTGACGGAGAGTTTCTTCGTTTTCTTGATTCCTTGATTCGTGTAGTGCGCCTTGCTCAGCGACACCATAATGCGGTCGTGCCCAATGATGCCTGTATGTCCCACTACGAGCCAGTTAACCTTGCCTTTCACCTCTGCTCCCACTACTGTCATTGGCTTCGGATAGAGAGCCAACAGACTACCTAAATTCTTCTTTCCCATGATTCCTGTTTCATTATTTTGGGACTTCACTACTATCGTCATGCAAAAGAACAATAGTAATAAAAGGATTGGTTTTGTTCTATTCATTTGAGCAATATTATTTTTCGAGTTTCACCTGGACATCACCACCCACTTGCAAAGCCTCGATACCATTGCCGTCTATATGTCCTATCTTGACAAGATCGTTGCTATGCGACCCACTCTTACAGAAGATAGCGACGTTCTTCCAAGGAATATATGGCAATTATTCTCATTTTTATGTGCTATTTAATCTTACATTTTGTATCTCAGCCAAACGGTATCACCCATACGCTCCACGGTCTGCAGTTTGAGCAACGTAGCCGGGCGGTTAGACTCGTCTATACCATCGAACACGGCTGACATGCCTTTGCGACCGTCAATGCCAGGGCCTATCATCAAACTCACCTCGTCGAGAAGTCCGGCTGCAAGGAAAGCTCCGTTGATATGACCGCCGCCCACAACGGCAATACGCTCCACGCCAAACTCTGTATTCAAAATGTCCATAGCCTTTGCCAAATCGATACGTTCCTTACCAACAGCTATCCATGAGATACCTTGCCGGTCGAGCGTGTCAAAGTATTCCTTCGGGCAATCCTCGCAAGCAATTACGAGCAACGGCTGACCATGTTGCACATTAGCCGGCCAACGCAGTTTCCCATGCGTATCAATTGCCACATCATAGCCCGGTTTCCCCTCAGCAGCCTTGTGGAAGGCTGTATGGCCGATAGGTTCAGAGGAAGAGGCCACGAAAGGTTCGGGCAGAGCAAAGTGTATCTGCATGGTAACTCGTCCCTCAATGGTTGTAGGACAATCGAGTTGTTCCAATGCGTCGTAATAAGCATTGGAAGAATCAATCTGTTCGGTCATGGCGCAATCGATGCGACCGTCCACCGATGCCATCATGTGGCAGATAATGTAGGGTTTCATGTTCTTGT
>CAVKYH010000019.1:0-44054 GCA_963660485.1 bacterium
ATACGCTTGCTTTTTACCATATACGAGGCCGACAAATCATGCTGACGGCCGAAAAACCAACGTTTGCGCTTCTTTGTTCGGCACAAACAAAACGTCGCCGTGATCCCCTTTCGGGAGAAACCGTCAAAAGTGCGTACGGCGGAACCTCTATGAATTATTCAGGTTAAATGGGTATGCCAAAAGCGTAATGATACCGCAGAAATTCGTAAATTTGCAACAATTTAGGCATATAGCGTTGTGCGGCGCATGTGCCGTTGTGGAATTTAGAATAAAAACATTTACAGATATGGAACTTGCAAGCAAGTACAGCCCCAAAGACATAGAGGCAAAATGGTATCAATATTGGATTGACCACAAATTGTTCAGTTCAAAACCAGATGGTCGTGAACCTTACACAATAGTAATACCGCCACCTAATGTTACGGGTGTGCTCCACATGGGACACATGCTCAACGAAACAATCCAGGACATTCTTGTGCGTCGCGCAAGAATGGAAGGCAAAAATGCTTGTTGGGTTCCGGGCACCGACCATGCTTCGATTGCCACCGAGGCAAAGGTTGTGGGCAGGCTTGCAGAAAAAGGTATCAAAAAAACAGATCTTACCCGCGAGGAGTTCTTGAAACATGCATGGGAATGGACCGACGAACACGGAGGTATTATATTGAAGCAACTCCGCAAGCTCGGCGCCTCGTGTGATTGGGACCGCACCGCGTTCACAATGGACGAAGAACGTTCGAAAAGCGTAATCCATGTGTTTGTCGACCTATACAACAAGGGACTTATCTATCGTGGTGTGAGAATGGTGAACTGGGATCCCAAGGCCCAAACGGCTCTGAGCGACGAGGAAGTGGTTTATCAAGAGGAGCACAGCAAACTTTATTATCTGCGCTATTATGTGGTAGATCCCAAAGAGGGCGAGAAGAAATATGCCGTGGTTGCCACCACTCGCCCCGAGACAATAATGGGCGATACCGCCATGTGTATAAATCCCAACGACGAGAAAAACACCTGGCTCAAAGGCAAACGCGTTATCGTGCCGCTTGTGGGACGGGAAATCCCAGTGATAGAAGACGATTATGTGGATACCGAATTCGGTACGGGGTGCTTGAAGGTTACTCCTTGTCATGACCCCAACGACTACATGCTCGGCGAGAAACACGGGCTTGAAAGTATCGATATCTTCAACGACAACGGCACTATTTCCGAAGCAGCTGGCATGTATGTGGGCATGGATCGTTTTGACGTGAGGAAACAGATTGCCGAAGACCTTGAAAAAGCCGGACTTATGGAGAAGGTGGAGGATTATACCAACAAGGTTGGATTTTCCGAGCGCACCCACGTGCCCATAGAACCGAAACTCTCCATGCAATGGTTCTTGAAAATGAAACATTTTGCCGACCTCGCTCTCCCGCCCGTGATGAACGATGAAATAAAGTTCTATCCGGCAAAATACAAAAACACCTATCGCCATTGGCTTGAGAACATAAAAGACTGGTGTATAAGCCGCCAACTCTGGTGGGGGCACAGAATACCTGCGTACTACCTTCCGCAAGGCGGTTTCGTGGTAGCTGAAACGATTGATGAGGCTGTGGAATTGGCTCGCAAGAAGAGTGGCAACGATTCGCTTGAAGCCAAAGACTTGCGTCAGGACGAAGAAGCGCTTGATACATGGTTCTCTTCATGGCTGTGGCCGATATCGTTGTTCAACGGTATAATGCAGCCCGAAGGAAATAAGGAATTCGACTATTACTATCCCACCAACGACCTCGTAACAGGCCCGGATATCATATTCTTCTGGGTTGCGCGAATGATTATGGCAGGCTACGAATTCACGGGAAAGATGCCTTTCCGCAATGTTTACTTTACCGGTATCGTGCGCGACAAACTTGGTCGCAAAATGTCGAAATCTCTTGGCAATTCGCCCGACCCTTTGAAACTCATCGAGGAATATGGCGCCGATGGCGTGAGAATGGGAATGATGCTCTCGGCACCTGCCGGCAACGACATTCTTTTTGATGAAAGTTTGTGTGAGCAAGGTAGAAATTTCTGCAATAAAATATGGAACGCTTTCCGCCTCGTGAAAGGTTGGAATGTGGACAATAATATACCGCAGCCCGAAACGGCAAAAATTGCAATAGAGTGGTTTGAAGCAGAACTGCGCAAGGGCGAAGCCGCACTCAACGACTTGTTCTCGAAGTACAGGATAAGCGAGGCGTTGATGGAGGTCTATCATTTGTTCTGGGACGAGTTTTCAAGCTGGTATCTTGAAATGATAAAACCGGCTTACGGCGAACCGATTGACGGCGCAACATTGGAGGCTACGCTTGGTATATTTGAAAAACTGATAGAGATGCTCCATCCTTTCATGCCGTTTATTACAGAGGAAATCTGGCAGCATGTTCGCGAGCGCAAAGATGGTGAGAGTATTATGTACAGTCTAAAAAAATCCACCGTATTCACTCCCGAAGACGAGAAACTTATTTCGGAAATAGAGCATGTTAAGCAAATCGTAGTGGGTATACGCGCCGTAAGAGCTGAGAAAAACATCGCTCCGCGTGAGGAACTGCAATTAAATGTAGTGAACGCAGAAATAAATGCAACGTATGTCTCGACGATAAAAAAGATGGCAAAAATCAGTGCAATCAACACCGTGGACGAAAAAGACGGACTTTCGTCCTCGTTCATCGTAGGCACAACAGAATATGCCATACCTCTTGGAAATCTTATTGACGTGGAGGCAGAACGTGCAAAGGCCAATGCCGAACTCGAACACTTGGAGAAATTTCTTGCTTCGATAGAAAAGAAACTGTCCAACGAAAAGTTCACCGCCCATGCCCCGGAAAAAGTAGTGGAAATGGAACGTAAAAAACTTAGCGACACCCAGAGCAAGATAGCAACGATTAAAGAAACGTTGAAAACTCTTGGCTGATAAATAGTACGCCTTGAAACTTCTCGTAAAGTATATATTTTTCATCGCGCTTCTCGTTGCGTTGTCGCCTGTTGCAGCAAATGCTGAAAACGAAAAGGCGGAATGCGCAAACGAGATGCTTGCCGATGATACCTTGACCGTTAGTTTTATGACTTGCGAGCCAGGTACCGCTATATATGCACTTTACGGGCATTCTGCAATCAGAATACGCACTGCTGGCGGCAGTGATTTAGTGTTCAATTACGGAATGTTTGATTTCAATACCCCTAACTTCGTAGGGCGTTTCGTCTTGGGAAAAACTGATTATTATATGGCGGCATATCCCTACGCAGATTTTATTAGCGAGTATGAGTATCGGGGGTCTGCTGTCGTTGAGCAGATTTTGAATCTTACCAAAGAAGAGAAAGAAAACTTACTCCGTTCGCTCGTCAAGATAGCCGGGAATGAAGGCTGGACATATCGTTACAATTTCTTGTATGATAATTGTACGACTCGGGCACGTGATCAAATAGAAAACTGTGTCAATGGGAAAATTGTCTATCCCGAAATTGATTCTGTTGAAAGCTATCGCCAAATAATACATAGGTATACCAAAGGATATGTGTGGTCGGAATTCGGACAGGATTTGCTACTTGGTAATGCAGCAGACGTACCTATAAGTCAACGCCAAAAGATGTTTGCTCCATTGTACATGGAAAAATACAATGCCAAGGCAATTATAATAGACAGCGTGGGAAACAAGCGTCCGCTTGTAGCTGCCACAGAGATTCACCAGCCAATTATGGCAAAGACAGACAGCAAAGGTTTTCCTATTCCTCCGTTAGGCGTATTTGGCACAATTCTTGCTATTACAATAATTATATGTATTGTAGAAGTAAAGAAAAACAGAATCTATTGGGGATACGAGGGCGCGCTAATGCTTGTAGAAGGCTTGGCGGGCTGCTTGATTACCATTCTTTTTCTCTTCTCCGAACACCCTACGGTAAAAACAAATTGGCTTATAATGGTGCTCAATCCTCTGCCGCTATTTTATATGCCGATAAGAATAATGCGGATACGGAAACATCTTGCAGACTTTTATCCGCCAATTGCAACTGCCGTGATTTTCGCGTTTGTGATAGCTACCGTGTTTATTTCGCAAACATTCAGCGCGTCAGTTTATTGTTTTACACTATCTTTGTGCTTGCAAACAGCAACCAGTACATATATTCAGTATAAGAAAAAATGGAGAAAATCCGCATAATAACGACACTCATAGCGGGATTATCGTTTACGGTTGGCGAGGCACAATCTTTGCCTGCTGTGCCGCGTATTGTCGTTAATATTACCATAGATCAGTTGCGTACTGATTATATGGAGGCGTTCTCGCCTCTTTATGGTAACGGCGGATTCAAAAAATTGCTTGAAGGTAGCAAAATATATACTCAAGCAGAATTCCCTTCTTCGCGTCTCGATCGCGCATCGGCAATAGCAACTATTGCAACGGGGGCTACGCCTTATGATAATGGCATAGTGGGGATACAATGGTTGGATCGCGAGACATTGCGTCCGGTTATGGCTGTTGAAGATAACGATTTCAGCGGCGTGATGACGCTTGACAAATATTCTCCGCGGCGTCTTGCCGTATCTACGATTGGCGACGAATTAAAGGTTGCTACCGGCGGCAAGTCGATTGTCTATGCCATTGCTCCGTTTAGCGATGAAGCTATGTTTGGGGCGGGGCACGCAGCAGACGGAGCTCTTTGGATAGATAATCTGACAGGTCATTGGTGTACTACGTCTTACTATGGTAGCGAAATGCCTGCTTGGGCGCGCTCGTTTAATTCAGGCAATTCTCTTTCTTCCAAACTCAAAGGATATTCTTGGACGCCGTCTTCGGATTTGGTTGGGAATTTCAACTATTTTCTCTCAGGAGGAATGTCGAAACCGTTCAACCATAAATTTGAAGGTACGGGGCGGTATCATCAATTCAAGGAATGTGCTCCGGTTAACGATGAAATTGCAAACGCAGCCGTTGCATGCCTTAACGGCACGCAGATTGGTGCTGACGAAATAACCGATTACCTTGCCGTTACGCTTCATGCAGGGAACTATAAGAATCTTCCGGGTTCTGAAAGCCCGATGGAACTTCAGGATACATATGTAAGAATCGACAACGCGCTGAGCAAGATTATTTCGGCTGTAGAAAAGAAAACCGGAATTGCCAATGCTCTTTTTGTGATAACGTCAACTGGTTATTCGAATATAGCAGCGCAGAATCTTGACAAGTATCGCATTCCTACAGGAACGTTCAATATAAGCCGTACGTCTGCACTTCTCAATATGTATCTTGTAGCCCTTTTCGGACAAGGACAATATGTTGAGGCATGTCATGGGGCGGAAATATATTTGAATCATAAACTTATAGAGGAAAAGCAATTAAGCATGTCGCAAATCTTGCAGCATTGTGAAGCTTTCCTCATAGATATATCAGGAATAAAAGACGTTTATACTTCGTCGCGACTTCAACTTGGAGCGTGGACTCCGGGAATAAGTAAAATACGCAACGGTTATAATCCCAAATGTTCGGGAGATATTTTGATAGAAGTTGCGCCCGGGTGGAATCTTGTAAACGACAACACCAAGGAGGTTAGCTATTGCAGCGAAGCATACGTGAATTTCCCGATATTTCTGTATGGGTATAATATTAAACCAGAAAAGATAACCACACCTGTAAGCGTTGAACGCATTGCACCTACTCTTACGTCGTGCATGCGAATACGCGCTCCGAATGCTTGCTCTGCAGCTCCGCTCGAAGGGGTAAAATAATCTCCAAATATAATTCAAACAATATCAAATATAATTTTTACAAGAATGGACTTTAATAAAATACTAAGCAAGATATTCGGAAATAAGTCAACCCGTGATATGAAAGAAATCACACCTTGGGTTGAGAAAATCAAAAAAGCCGAACCTGCAATACAGACCCTTGATAATGATGGGCTGCGTGCCAAGACTCAAGAACTGAAGAATATAATCCAAACTTCAGCAGACGATATCAAGGCGGAAATCTCTGAACTTAAAGGCAAGATTGAAACCACGCCTATCGAAGAGCGTGAACCGATTTTCAATCAAATAGACAAATTAGAAAAGGAAGTGTTGGAGCGTTACGACAAAAAACTTGAAGAAGTTTTGCCCGATGCTTTCGCAATTATGCGGGAAACAGCACGTCGCTTCTCACAGAGCCCCGAGATAACCGTTACAGCCACCGACTTTGACCGGGAACTAGCCACAACACATGATTTTGTGCGTATAGAAGGCGATAACGCAATATATCAAAACCATTGGGTTGCTGGAGGAAACGAGGTAACATGGAATATGATTCATTACGATGTGCAGTTGTTCGGAGGAGTGGTGCTACATCAAGGTAAGATTGCCGAAATGGCAACAGGTGAAGGTAAAACTCTCGTTGCAACATTGCCGGTATTTCTTAACGCTCTTACGGGCAACGGCGTTCATGTGGTTACGGTGAATGACTACCTTGCAAAGCGCGACTCCGAATGGATGGGACCGATGTATATGTTCCATGGATTAAGTGTTGACTGCATTGACAAGCATCAGCCCAACAGCGCAGCGCGCCGCAAAGCTTATCAAGCAGACATCACCTTCGGTACAAACAATGAATTCGGTTTTGACTACTTGCGCGACAATATGGCAATAAGCCCCGAAGACCTTGTGCAGCGTGCCCATAATTATGCTATTGTCGACGAGGTAGACTCTGTGCTTATCGATGATGCGCGTACCCCTCTTATCATTTCCGGTCCTGTGCCCAAGGGAGACGATCAGATGTATGAACAATATCAACCGCTTGTTGAAAAACTCGTAAGCGTACAACGTCAACTTGCTACGAAATATCTCGCCGAGGCTAAGCAACTTATCAGCGAAAACAAAGACAAAGAATCCGTAACCAAAGGATTCTTGCAGCTTTTCCGCTCACATAAGGCGCTTCCAAAGAATAAACCGCTGATTAAATACTTGTCTGAAACAGGTATCAAGGCAGGTATGCTCAAGACAGAGGCATACTACATGGAGAACAACAACAAGTTGATGCCCGAAGCCACAGATCCGCTCTATTTCGTTGTGGACGAGAAACAAAAGGGCGTAGATCTTACCGATAAGGGTAACGAATGGCTTGCCAATCAAGTTTCTGACAACGATTTGTTTGTTTTGCCAGATATCACGGCGCAGTTGTCTGCACTCGAAGCCGAATCTCTAAGCGAAGAGGACAAACTGAACAAAAAGGACGAACTGCTTACAGAATATGCCATAAAGAGTGAGCGCGTGCATACGTTGCAGCAGTTGCTCAAGGCGTACACAATGTTCAACCGCGATGACGAATACGTAATTGACGACGGGCAAGTAAAGATTGTTGACGAGCAAACCGGTCGTATTATGGAGGGGCGTCGTTGGAGTGATGGATTGCATCAAGCTGTTGAAGCAAAGGAACACGTGAAAGTGGAAGCGGCAACGCAGACTTTCGCAACCATTACGCTGCAAAACTACTTCCGTATGTACCATAAGCTTTCGGGTATGACTGGTACGGCAAGCACAGAAGCCGGAGAGTTTTGGGATATCTACAAACTCGATGTTGTGGAAATTCCTACAAATCGCCCGGTGATTCGCGATGATATGAATGACCGTGTTTACAAAACGCAGCGCGAAAAGTACAAGGCTGTTATCGAGGAAATAGAAAAGATGATCCAAGCCGGCCGTCCTGTTTTGGTTGGTACTACAAGCGTTGAAATCTCCGAGATGTTGAGTAAGATGCTTGACATGCGCAAGATAAAACACAATGTGCTTAACGCGAAACTTCATCAAAAGGAGGCTGAAATTGTTGCACATGCGGGTGAAAGCAGCATTGTAACCATTGCAACGAATATGGCAGGCCGTGGTACCGACATCAAGCTCTCTCCAGAGGTGCGCGAGGCTGGCGGTTTGGCCATCATTGGTACGGAACGCCACGAAAGCCGCCGCGTAGACCGTCAGTTGCGCGGTCGTGCGGGACGTCAAGGCGACCCGGGTTCTTCTGTTTTCTTCGTTTCGCTTGAAGATAAATTGATGCGTTTGTTTGCGTCAGAGAAGATTGCGCGCGTAATGGACCGTCTCGGATTCAAGGAGGGCGAGGTGATTGAGTCGCCAATGATTAACCATAGCATTGAGCGCGCCCAAAAGAAGGTTGAGGAGAACAACTTTGGTATTCGTAAGCATTTGCTTGAATACGATGATGTGATGAACAAGCAGCGTACCGTGATTTATGAAAAGCGTCGTCATGCTTTGATGGGCGAGCGTATCGGTATGGATATTTCAAACATGATTTGGGATCGTTGCATCAATATCATCGACAAGCCGAGCTACGAAGATTGTCGCGAGGCCTTCTTCAAAGTTTTTGCAATGGAGCCGCCGTTTGACGAGCAGGAGTATCTTAATGCCAAGCGCGATGAGCTTTATGAGCGTGCTTTCCAGGAGGCTATGAAGAATTTCAACCGTCGCACGGAGCGTATGTCGCAAGTGGCGAACCCTGTGATAAAGAAAGTTTACGAAGACCAAGGCGATATTTACAAGCGCATTCAGATTCCTATCACCGACGGCAAACGTCAGTATCTTATCACGAGTGATTTGAAAGAGGCTTACGAATCGGAATGCAAGACTGTGGTTAAGGATTTCGAGAAGTCGATTCTTCTGCACGATATCGACGATGCTTGGAAAGAGAACTTGCGCGAACTTGACGAATTGAAGCAGTCGGTGCAGAATGCAAGCTACGAACAGAAAGATCCGCTGGTGATTTTCAAACTCGAGAGCGTGAAATTGTTCGACAATATGATTGACGAGATTAACAACAACACGGTTTCGATACTTATGCGCGGACAAATTCCTTTGCAAGCTCCCGAAGAGGTGCAGGAGGCTCAGGAAGAACCGCGTCCAAGCCGTCCGCAATACACCGAAAGCCGCACCGATCTTATTGACGAGAACCAACAGGCTGCTGCAAACCATGATACGCGTGAACCGCAGAAACAACAGCCGATTCATGTGGACAAACTTCCCGGCCGTAACGATCCTTGTCCTTGCGGTAGCGGCAAGAAGTTCAAAAACTGCCATGGACGTGGACTTGTATAAGTAGATTTAGAAACATAGCCGTAAAATCCGGAGCCTAACGTTAGGTTCCGGATTTTTGTTTGCCTGAATTCTTGCAACTGTCGCCTCTTTGTTTTGAAATTGATGCGGTTTTTATATAAAACGCCCCGGTAATATTTCCATTTCATGCGTTCTGAATTGTCTTTTCATCCGTTCAGTTTTCTTTTTCGTCCGTTCAGTTTGTCTTACTTCGAACGTTCAACGTGCTTACTTCGAACGTTCAACGTGTTTACTTCGAACGTTCAACGTGTTTACTTCGAACGAAGTAAGACAAACACATCAGGTGTTTGTGGAAAATACATCGGATTTCTTGGCATTTTTCAAGGCTTCAAAACGATTTCTGGACTGATATAATTTGAATTAGATGCCTTGGAATTATGATTATGTCAGACCTCGTAAAACGCGATAAAGCCTGTAGGTTTTTCAACATTCCTTCATTCCGAAAAAAGATGCAGGTAGGGCGAAACAAACCTGCGTTGGGGGATAATGCAAAGTATTGTCCTTAACATCATCTTAACATCATTGTAACCGTAGTCTAACACTGTGGAAATACTTTTGCAGCGGTAAAAAAGTAAAATTATTATTTATGGAAAGTATTTATTTGGTGTTGGTAATAATGCTGTTTCTACTTGCAGCGTCCGACCTTTGGGTGGGAGTCAGTAACGATGCTGTGAATTTCATGAACTCTGCCATCGGTTCCAAGGCAGCCAAGTTTCGCACGATAGTAGCCATAGCTTCGCTTGGTATCCTTTGCGGCGCAATCATGAGCAACGGAATGATGGACATTGCGCGCCACGGCGTGTTTCAGCCCAATCTGTTTACGTTTGCAGAGGTAATGACGATATTTATAGCCGTAATGGTTACCGACATCGTTTTACTCGATATCTTCAACTCGTTTGGAATGCCCACGTCTACCACCGTTTCCATGGTGTTTGAGCTGCTCGGCGCATCGTTTGCCCTTGCGTTGATAAAGACATGGGGCAATCCCGATACGAATTTCAGTGATTACATCAATTCTGGGCAGGCGCTCGGAATGATTACCGCTATATTTATATCGGTAGGTATTGCATTTGTGTTCGGCACACTGATAATGTATATCACTCGTCTTATCTTTACTTTCAAATATAAACTGCGCATGAAATTCAAGATTGGCGTTTTTGGCGGACTTGCCGTTACTGCAATCTTGTATTTCATGCTTTTCAAGGGACTCAAGAACCTTTCGTTCATGACCCCGGAAGTCAGAACCTTCGTAGACGAGCATATTGTAATCATTCTCCTGGTTTGTTTTGTGGTGCTGTCGATAATAATGCAGGTGCTTCATTTCTTGAAAGTCAACGTGCTGCGCATAATAGTTCTTCTCGGCACATTTTCCCTTGCAATGGCTTTTGCCGGCAACGACCTTGTGAATTTTCTCGGAGTTCCCCTCGCCGGATATTCCTCTTATATCGACTTTACTTTGGCAGGTGCTGCAAATCCCGATACCTATATGATGAATTCTTTGCTCGAGTCGGCGCAAACCCCGATAGTATTCCTTGTAGGTGCAGGCTTGATAATGGTAACAACTCTTGCTACATCTAAAAAAGCACGCAAGGTAACAGAGACCGAAGTCAACTTGTCGCGCCAGGATGCCGGGAATGAAATGTTCGGTTCCTCAAAAGTTGCGCGCAGTTTGGTACGTATGGCAAGCTCTGCAAGCAATGTCGTTTTGAAAATCACTCCCGAAAGCGTACAGAAGTTCGTGGAAAGCCGTTTCCAACGCTCGGCAGAGGCTGTGAATGAGAATTCGGCTGCTTATGATTTGATACGCGCATCGGTAAACCTCGTTGTTTCGGCTCTTCTTATTGCTCTCGGCACATCATTAAAACTTCCATTGTCCACTACGTACGTAACATTTATGGTTGCCATGGGTTCTTCTTTGGCCGACCGCGCATGGGGTAGAGAGAGCGCCGTATTCCGTATCACTGGTGTGCTCACTGTGATTGGCGGTTGGTTCATTACGGCTGCCGTAGCTTTCATCTCGTGCTTCACAATTGCCACAATCATGCATTTCGGAGGCTTCGTGGCGCAAGTGATACTGATAACAATTGCCGTGGCAATGCTTATACACTCAAACATCAACTACGCAAAACGAAAGAAAGTGGAAAAGGGCGACCTGTTGTTCTATCAGATGCTTTCGTCAACCGATTCCAAGGAAATTGTAAAGCTCCTGAAAGAACACGTGGGCAAGAACGTTGCCGAGATAACCGACAATTTCTCAAGTTTGCTCATTGATTCCACCGAGGGATTGTTTAACGAAAAACTGCATGCGCTACGCAAATCCCAGAGTGCGATAAAGAAATACAAGATTACGCTCAAAAGTTTGCGCCGCCGCGAGATAATCTGTTTGCGCCGCGCTGATATTGCTATGGCAGTGAAGTTGAGCACACCGTTCCACCTGCTTCACAACGCTCTGTTCCAACTTTATTACAGTTTGCTGCGTATCTGCCGCCCGTCGCTCGAACATGTTGACAACAATTTCCTGCCTGTTGACGGCAACGATGCCGAAGTGTTCCGTTTCCTGCGCGGAAAAGTAGTTATCTTGATGAATGAAATGGCGGGGAACTTTGCCGAAATGAATCTTGACGACGGCGAGGAAATCCAAAAGGAATGTGCGGCGTTGAAACAAGAGATTTCGGAATTCCGCGATAAGGTGATGGTTAATATTCAGACGCAGAACACCGACATTACAGCTACAACTCTTTTGCTCCACCTCTTGCAGGAGCTTGAACAGATACTCCACGAAATAGACCGCCTCATATATAACATGCGGAAATTCGCGCGGTTGGCAAAGGAAAATTGAGATTGGAAAAACCGGATTTCTTTGCCGAAAAACAACAAGGCAAAGCGGTTTTCTGATGTCAGATATAATTTAAACGAAGTCAGACATTGTTTAAACAATGTCTGACTTCGTTTTTCCCGTTTCGGCACTTCGTTTCCGAACGTCTTTTTAAGGGATTTTTTTAGGTGTTATCTTACTCCTACGGGCTTTGTTGGCGGCAGATTCTTGTTTCGTTTTTCCGTGGCAGCCACAATATTTTCTGCAAGTTCCGCAAATGCTTTTCCCACGATGCTGTCTTGCCAAATCGCGATAGGTTCTCCTTTGTCTCCGCTCTCACATACGGCTTGCACGATAGGAATTTCTCCGAGCAAAGGCACGTTCATTTCTTTTGCCAGTTGCGCCACGCCGCCTTTCCCGAAGATATAGTATTTGTTTTCCGGCAGTTCGGCAGGCGTGAACCACGACATGTTTTCCACCAGTCCCAATATGGGAACGTTTACCTGCTCGTTCATATACATGTCAATGCCTTTGCGTGCATCGGCAAGCGCAACTTGTTGCGGCGTGCTCACTATCACTGCGCCCGTGATGGGGATTGATTGCAAAAGTGTGAGGTGTATATCGCTCGTTCCGGGAGGAGTGTCGAGAATAAAATAGTCGAGATCGCCCCAGTCGGCCTCGAAAATCAACTGTTTGAGCGCATTGCTTGCCATTGCTCCGCGCCAAAGTGTCGCTGTTTGCGAGTTAACGAAAAATCCGATTGAAAGCATCTTTACGTTGTACTTCTCGGCTGGAATGATATACTGTTTGCCGTTGATGTTTTCGCCGAACGGTTCAAAACTTTCAAGATGAAACATCTTTGGCATCGAAGGTCCGAAAATATCTGCGTCGAGAAGTCCTACGCGAAAGCCTTTCATTGCAAGCGAAACGGCTATGTTGGCAGCTACTGTTGACTTGCCTACGCCGCCTTTGCCCGAAGAAACGGCTATTATGTTCTTGATGTTTGGAAGTATAGGCTCCTGCTTTTTCGGAGCTTCGGCCTTTTTTACCGAGATGTCCACTTCGATTTCCTTGCTAACGTATGTCTTTATTGACGCTTCGGCAGCCCGTGTAACCGATTTGATGAACGGGTCGGTTTCTTTGGGGAATATTATTGAGAACGACACTTTTTGTCCGTCTATTCTTATATTGTCTTCCACCATTCCGGCTTCCACGATGTTTTTGCCGGTACCTGGGTAGCGCACTTTCTCGAGTGCGTCCATTATTAGTTTGGGATATATTGTCATAATTGCCATGTATTATTTTGATGTTTCGAGAGAGGAGCGTTTTTGTCGGTTGTAGCTGCGATAAGAATCGAGGGGAATTTCCACGTCAGGCTCTTTAAGTTCGCCGTTCTTTGGCAGGGCGAAACTGATGAACTTTATGTTTATTCCTCTGCTGCGCCACTGTTGTTCGTAATAGGTTTGCAGTGAAACCACTTCTGGTTCTATTTTTGCGCCTTCGGCATATACGTTGTCGCAAATGCTGATAAGGGGCAAATGATTTTCGGCAACCACGTATTTTGTATAGGTGAACAGGAAATTGCTGTCGGTTTTCACGTTTACGATACCGCCGTCTTTCATTATTCTGCGGTATCTGTTCAGAAAATACGTTGATGTCATTCGCTTTTGAGCGCGTTTCATTTGCGGATCACTGAATGTCAGCCAAATTGTGTCTATTTCGTCGGGGGCGAAGATGCGGTCGATATTTTCTATTTCGGTACGCAGAAAAGCCACGTTACCCAAGTTTTCGTTCAATGCCTGGGTTGCGCCGGTCCACATGCGTGCTCCTTTTATGTCAACTCCGATGAAATTTTGCTGAGGATTGTTTTGGGCAAGCCCCACTGCGTACTCGCCGCGTCCGCAACCAAGTTCGAGCGTTATGGGATTGGTATTCTTGAAAACTTCGCCGTTCCATTTTCCGCGCAGAGGGCATTCGGCGTGTTCGAGAGTGTGGAACGGATATTCAAAAACGTTTTTGTAAGCCTGCATGTCGGCAAATT
The DNA here is from genome assembly GCA_963660485.1 of bacterium. Classification (GTDB taxonomy): domain Bacteria; phylum Bacteroidota; class Bacteroidia; order Bacteroidales; family Bacteroidaceae; genus UBA6398. The sequence goes on from CAVKYH010000019.1 coordinate 13,957, forward strand.
TCGCGAGCTTGTTCTTTCCCATTACGATGATGTTTGGCTATTGGTTTTCTAAGTTTGTGGCAAAGTTAGCTATTTGCGGGCATATAAAAAAACGGACGCGAATCTCGCGCCCGTCTTGGTATAGTATAATTGTTGTTGCCGTTTTATTCTATGGCCTAAACACATTCTGCACTATCCAAAGGTAAATCCTTGTTTTTCTGTTCCTCTTCGAGCAACTCATGATAGAACGCGGCTTTTGCAGTGTTGAAGTAGGGCACTAACCAAAGAAAACCGATTCCGAGTGTAAGCAACGCAAGAAGATACCAGCCGATGAAGCTCACGACAAACCAGAAGTATTGCATTTTATGTCCCTTCATGAGTTGTGAACTGCGCGTTATTGCCGCATTGTATTTCAATTCGGGGTTGTCGAGAAGCACAAAGTTTGTCATAGAATAGGAAATTCCTTTTATGATGCCGGGAATGATTAAGAGCAAACACCACAACAATGTGTAGAGTCCCTGCAAGAAGATTGTCAAGAATACTCTGCTGAAATCTTGGAAACCGTCGAAAAGATTTGACAACGAACTTTTGGCCCCACGGAAGGCTTTGAGGAAAATTATTGCCATGCCCCAGGAAATGGGGATTAGGAATAAGTTAAGTATTGCACCCCAAGGGGAAATTTCTGATATCGCAGTAACCACACCTACCAGTACGAAATATACCAGGGTTATGCCTACGTATTGCCCCCAGTTGTTTTCCAACTTGTTTAGGGCGGAGTCTTTGATTGCGCCAAAAGGTTTCATTGTTGTCTATGGTTTTGAATTAGGTTTATTGTTGTTTTGTAATTTCTGCCAAGGGTCAGTCAATCACCGTTACCCAGTTGTGGGTGTCGGGTTCCTCGCCCAGTTGTATTGCGCGCAGAGTGTGGTAGAGTTTTGTGCTCCAAGGACCGGGTTTGCCGTCTTTGCTAATCACATAGCTCTTGCCCATTTCCAAATCGTCAATCTTTTCGATAGGACTTATCACGGCAGCGGTGCCGCAAGCTCCGGCTTCTTCAAAAGTATCGAGCTCTTCTTCGGGAATGGGACGCACTTCAACCTTCATTCCAAGGTCTTTGGCAAGCTGTTGCAGACTGTTGTTTGTAATCGACGGGAGAACCGATGACGATTTCGGCGTGATGTAAGTATTGTTTTTGATTCCGAAGAAATTGGCTGCGCCGCATTCGTCGATATATTTCTTTTCTTTTGCGTCGAGATAGAATTCGCAGGAATATCCTTTCTCGTGGGCGATATGGTTTGCCACAAGACTTGCCGCATAGTTGCCGCCGATTTTGTAGCGTCCGGTTCCGAGCGGTGCTGCGCGGTCGTATTCGCGGATAATCACGTAGTTGGAACTTGCAAAACCGCCTTTGAAATACGGACCTACGGGAGTAACGAAAATTATGAACATATACTCAGTGGCAGGGTGCACACCAACTTGCGCGCTCGTGCCTATGAGCAACGGACGTATGTACAAAGATGCATCGTGTCCGTAGGGGGGCACAAATTCACGGTTGAGCTTTACAACCTTCTCTACCATTTCTTCAAAAAGTTCGGTGGGCAATTCGGGCATCATGATGCCGCGACAAGTAGTCTGCAAACGCTCCGCATTGGCTTTCACACGGAAAATTCTCACCTTGCCGTCTTTGCACCCGTGAGCCTTCAAACCCTCAAAAGCTTCCTGCCCGTAGTGAAGACATGTGGCAGCCATGTGAATGTTAAGGGTCGTTTCAGACGATACCTCTATCTCGCCCCATTTTCCGTTGCGGTAGTAGCAGCGTACATTATAATTGGTCGGGATGTAACCGAATTTTAGATTTTGCCAATCGATATTTTCCATTTTTGTAGCTCTAATTTCTGTAATCTATTCCACTTACAAAATTACGTATTTTCTTAATACGACGTGCTTTTTTTGATTTTTCTTGCATTAAACCGCTTCGAAAGTTTTTGAAATACATTTTCAAAAGTTGTGAAATGCTATCTATGCTGTGCGTAATGAAGCAAAAATGACATGATAACGGAGGTTTGCAAAGCCCTATTTGGAATCGGAAAAAACTACACGGCATCTCGTAAAAACTCCGGGCCACCAAATTTAAATTCCGGGCCATGTAATTTAAATTAGATGCCTTGGAGTTTTTGCGATGTTTCGACCCCCGTTTTCCTGGGGGTATATATATAATGCGTATGTGCCGTGCTGGGTAACGCCCCAAGGCTTTCGCTCCGCATTTTATGCCGTATGCCGCAGTTGCCGATGCTTTCTTGTGTGGCTTAGTGGCGGTATAATTGCAGGTTTTTGCTGAAGAGGGGAAAAAAAACTGCAAAAAACTTTATTATTTTTTGCGGTTGTCGAATAAAAGAGTAATTTTGTGCATGCAATAAAATAAGCAATCTGAATGCAGAAATAGAAACTATAACTTAAAAAATCAAACATTAATCTAAAAACAAATTCATTTTCAAAAGATGGAAACAACAGTTAAGTCTCCAAAGGCTCCTCAAAAGCCTGCAGCAGCAAAAAACGCCGGATTCAAAGGCATTAAGGCTGCATGGGTCGTATTGGTAGTTTGCTTCGTAATAGCATTCTGCTTCTACAAGTTCGTTCTTGGTAATTCAGCAAACTTCCAGGGCGGCGATCCCGCAAACCAACCTATTCAGGGCAACCTTCTCGGTACGATGTACAAAGGTGGTTTCATGGTGCCTATCATTCTCACCTGCCTCCTCGCTGACTTCGCGCTCATTATCGAACGCTACTTCGCACTTCGCACCGCTTTCGGCAAAACAAGCCTCGTTAAGTTTGTAGCCGACATCAAAGCAGCTCTCGCAGCAAACGATTTGGCAAAAGCACAGAAACTTTGCGACCAGCAGAGAGGCTCTGTTGCAAATGTAGTGTCTGCAACACTCCGCAAATACAAAGAAATGGATGCTGACACAGCGCTCACCAAAGAGCAAAAAGTTCTCGCAATCCAGAAAGAGCTCGAAGAGAGCACCGCATTGGAAATGCCTATGCTTCAGCAGAACCTTCCGATTCTTGCAACTCTCACCACTCTCGGTACGTTGTTCGGACTTTTCGGAACCGTTATGGGTATGATCCGTTCATTTGCTTCTCTTGCAGGTGAAGGCGGTACCGACTCTGCCATGCTTTCTGTTGGTATTTCTGAGGCACTCGTTAACACCGCTTCGGGTATCGCAACAGCAGCATTCGCTCTCATGGGCTACAACTATTACACCAACAAGATCGATAAACTTACGTTCAGCCTCGACGAAGTAGGCTTTACAATCGTACAGACTTTCTCGGCTACTCACTAATCAACAAAGAAGAAAGGTTAAATCATGGGACGTTTTAAACTAAAAAGAAAAGATGTCTACATAGACATGACTGCTATGAGCGACGTCACTGTCCTTCTGCTTACCTTCTTTATGTTGACTTCTACTTTCATCAAGCCCGAACCTGTAAAGGTAAACACCCCGGGATCTGTATCGGATATTAAGATACCAGAGTCGAACATCGTAACCATTCTCGTGGAGAAAAGCGGAAAAATATTTATCTCCATGGACAAGAAAGGCGACTTGATGTCCGTTCTCGACGAAATGCAGGATAAATACGGCGTGTCCTTCAATGCAAAACAAAAGAAGGATTTCGGACTTCTCCCTGCTTTCGGACTTCCATTCGGACAGCTCAAAGGCTTTCTCGATATGAGCACCGAACAACAGAACGCGTATCTTAAAGCCGCGCAGAATCCTGGAATTCCCTGCGACAGTCTTCACAACGAATTCAAGGATTGGATACTGTGCGCACGTGATGTGAACCCCGATCTGCGTATAGCAATAAAGGCTGATGCAAAGGCTCCTTACAAAGTGATTAAAACAGTGATGAACTCTCTTCAAGATATCAAGGAAAACCGTTACAATCTTATAACGGCCTTGAAGAATGAAGAATAATTATAGATGAAAAATGGCAAAATTAGGTAGCAGCAAACAGAAAAAATTTCAGTGCCGCATAGACTTTACGCCTATGGTGGATATGAACATGTTGCTGATCTGCTTCTTCATGCTCTGTACATCTATGATTAAACCACAGACAATGGAGATCAACATGCCGTCTAACAAAGACGACTTGAAAGAAGATCAGCGAAACCAAGTGAAAGCTTCAGAGGCAGTAACTATCTTGATGGACAAAGACAACAAACTTTACTTTTACGAAGGAATCCCCGAGATTAATACTCTTAAGGAAACTTCTTATGGTAAAGACGGATTGCGTGCGTTCTTGCAGCGTCGTAATGCAGTTGCCCTCAACAAGGTAAACAAGCTCAAAGAAGAAAGACTTAAAAACGCCAGCTCAAATCCAAAGATTATGGCACAGCAAGATGCGGAATTCCGCAAAAAGCTTTCCGAAATCAAGAGTGAGAAAGGCGTGCCTAATGTAATTATCAAAGCCACCGACGAAGCTCTCTATGAGAACTTGATCAATGTGCTCGACGAGATGCAGATTTGTGGTATTGGTAAGTATGTGATTGATAAAATCAGCGACTTCGACAAGAAGATGATTGAGCACTACAAGACGGAACACCCCGAAAGTGCAGCACCTTCAGCTGCGGGCGCAAATGCAAACAACTAATAGCGAAGTATTATTATGGCAAAAATAGATTTAACTTCAAAGTCTTGGTGCGACATGGTATTTGCCGGCCGCAACCATGAATACGGCGCTTATCAGTTGCGTTCAGAATTGGGAAAACGTAACCAAGTTGCCCTTACGGTAGTTATTGCAATTATTATTGCAGCGTTGCTTATTCCTCTTTTTCTTAAGTTTGTGCTTCCCAAGAAGCAGGACGACACGATTCAAGAGGTTACCAATTTCTCGAAACTGCAGGAAGCTGAGGTAAAAGACAATCATATCAAGAAAGTGCAGCCCAAAGAGCCGCAGCAGGAAGTTCAGCGCATCAAGAGTTCTATTAAGTTTACCGCGCCGGTCATTAAGGAGGACAACCAAGTTAATGAAGCTGACGAGATGAAGACTCAGGAAGCTCTCGGTAAGTCTCAACTAGCAATTTCTGTGGCAGACGTTAAGGGTAATGACGAAGAACATGGTCAAGACGTTGCCGATCTTAAGGAAATTGTTACTTCCAAGAAAGAAGATACGCAAGTCTATACCGTTGTTGAGCAGATGCCTTCGTTCCCCGGTGGAGAAAATGCTCTTTTGAGATACATTGCTGACCATATCAAATATCCTTCAGTAGCTCTCGAACAGGGTATACAAGGTAAGGTAATGCTTCGTTTCGTTGTTGAGCCTTCTGGTCAGGTAGGCGAGGTTCAGGTTCTTAAGAGCCTCGACCCGTATTGCGACCGTGAGGCAAAGCGTGTGATTCAGAGCCTGCCCAAGTTTATCCCGGGTAAGCAGCAGGGACGTGCCGTTTCGGTATGGTATATTTGCCCTGTGCAGTTCGTAATCGAATGATGTCTGTTGCGTGAGGAAAGAAATCCGGCTGTATTTTACAGGTTAACGGATTTGGCTCCGGCGCAGATAGATTGTAAATAAGATAAAAGCCGGCTCCTATGTGAGTTGGCTTTTATTTTTTCGATTTTCCGGCAATGTCGCAATTCTATGAGTGGCGGAGTTTTTCGCCGGTAAAAAATTAAATTTCAAAACTACACAATTATGAACAGAGTGATTGTTTTCGTATCGGCGTTGGTTACACTTTTGTCGTTTGCTTCGTGTGGCGATGTAAAAAAGCCGCAGGGCGATCCCGATTTGATAAAGGTTGCGATTGACGAGACCTTTAAGCCGGTAATGGAAGAGGAGATGCATCAGTTTAATCTCCAATATCCCGAAGCCACATTCAATTATTATTATTGCAGTGAGTCGGAGGCGTTGCAAATGCTTTTGGACGACAGTGTGCGTTCGTGCCTTGCCACTCGTCAGTTGTCCGACAAGGAAAAAGCATCTTTGCAGAAGCGCAGCCTAAATGTGATGACCGAGCGAATTGCTACCGATGGCATTGCGTTGATAGTAAACCGTGCGAATCCCGATACGATGATTTCTGTAAACGATGTCTTTCGCATTGTAACCGGACAGATAACTAAATGGGAGCAAATCAAATATTCCCACCAAACGGGGGAGATTCAGTTGGTTTTCGACCATACACAGTCGTCTACGGTGCGCTATGTTGAGGATTCCATTTGTGGCGGAAAAGCTCTTAAAGGAAATGTTTACGCCCAAAAGACCAATGAGGCGGTTATCGACTATATTTCGTCAAATCCCAAGGCTATAGGTATTATCGGGGTGGACTGGTTGCGCAATGAGAACGATTCCTCTAATCTCTCTTTCCTGCCCAAGATACGCGTGATGAGCGTCAGCCGTTCCTCTGTGCCAGAGGTCGACAATAGCTACAAGCCTTTTCAGGCATATATCGCTCTTGGCAAATATCCCTACGTCCGTGCGGTGTATTATATGACCACCGACCCGTTGATGCAGGGCAAAGCGCGCTATTTCTATCATTTCCTTGCTGAACAAAAAGGGCAGTTGATAATAACCAAAGGCTCGCAGTTGTTGCCATGGATGGCTGTGCAATTTAAGGAAGTAACGATTAAATGACGCACAAAAGGAGGAATGATTTTTATATCAGTGTATATCAACGTGATGTGAGGATTATTCCTGATTAAAACAGTAATCCGCAATACCATTCCGGTGTTGCGGATTTTTTGTTGCGTATTTCAGAAAAACAACGTCTGATATTATTTAAATAATGTCTGACATTGTTTGAATAATGTCAGACATCGTTTTTGCGATATTTTATGTTGTAAAATCGGTGTCTCTATTCCGTCAAATTCTATTGTATTTTACCAGTTTCATGAGCCGGAATTTGTTTCTTCTAAGCCGTTTTGTTTTGCTTGCGTTTGAGCCAATGTTCCGTTAGCCATTTGCGAACTGGAATATCATAGAGTTTCAGGCTCGCGTATGCCACGAACAGACTTAACAGAAAGCACATCACGTTTATAAGAATAGTTTGGTCGAGTGTTGCATCGGGATTAGCAGTCTTCCAACTGCCGAGCAGTGTGAAAACTATCGGGTATTGCACGATATACAACGGATATGAAATTTCGCCGAGGAATTTACAGATGCGCGCCGAGGCTTTGCCGCCCAACGTTTCGGGAGCCACAGCTGGTGTTCCTGCGCCCATCATAACTATTATAGGGAAAACCACAAGAATACATGTGGCTTCGTAAATTCCGTTCCATAGAGGGTGGGCTGCTCCTCCCACGCGAGGCATCAGAAGTGTGGCTGCAAGCAAAATGCTGCACCACAGAAATCCGCCTTTGCCTATCGTGATTTTCCAGTTGAGGCGCGAAATGAGCAACCCGGCAAAGAACGGAAAAAGCAGACGCGTGAAGCCTATCGTCATTTGCTCCGCGTTCAATGTCCAGCCGCCTATCATTGTGTAGGCATTTGTGGTGCGCTCTGCCAAAACGCCGAAAATATCGATGTTTAGGGCAAGGTTCAATGTTAGAAGCGCCGTAAGCGCCACAAAAACTGCAAGCACTGTTTTTGAAAAACGTCGTATTACGAGCGCGTACAGTATGTTTGCAAAATATTCGAAATATAGTGTCCACGCATTGCCGTTGATTGCGTTTATTTCGCTCCAGCCGCGAATATCCATCGAGACGGGCGCGGGAATCATAAGCACGGAAAGCAAACCGCAAAGCAAAAGCATTCCCGCATGTGTCTTGGAAATCAACGGAAACATGTCGCCGCTACCAAAATAAAAGAATGTCATTCCCACGAAAGTCGAGAAAATTATCATGGGGTGAAGTCTTACAAGGCGCCGCTTGAAGAAGTTTTTCAAACTCATGCCTTCCCATCGGTCGTCATAGGCATAGCCGATAACAAATCCCGACAGTATAAAAAAGAAATCCACGGCAAGATAGCCGTGGTTTATGTTTGCGGTAACGGGATTGCCGAGGCCGTATAATTCAAAATGGTGATAGAGCAAAACTATTACGGCAGCCACGCCGCGAAGTCCATCGAGAATTTCAAAGCGCGGTTTTGTGGAAAGATATTGTTGCATGGTGTTGCTCCTTTGTGGCTTGGGGGCTTCTTCGGTTGCTTAATCGCCCAATTCGTCTGCGGGCGCGGCCGATTCCAAGCCGTTGTCTTTTGCAAGGGAAACGTTGCCGTTTGCCGAAACTTCTATCTTGAACGGAACATATTCGTCTTCCTGCGTAGGATTAGCCACACTTGCGGCAAACACGAGCGTTCCGTTTACCACCTTGTCAAACACAAAACCTTCGAGAATGTATTTGTTGTAGATTTTGTCGTCAATGTATCCGTGAAAATCCGATTTCGTGAATTTCTTGTCAACTATCGTGCTGCCGTTCTTTGATATTTTCAGCACAACATAGTTGTCGCGGTATTCCACATTGCTTTCGTCTTTCACAGTGCCGCCTTCTGCATCGGGTTGGCGGTTTATCGTTATAATGGTTTGCGCTCCTTGCCAATCCACGGTGTCGTTCATTTCGCGTGCCCGCTCTTCCACTACGCCTTGCGGGGTGGTCGATTCAATCGTTGTGTCGTTTACGGGCGCTTGTACCGGGTTGTCTTTCTTTTCGCCGCACGAAGATATCAACAGGGCTGCGGCGAGAATTGGATATAACTTGGAACTTCTCATTATTTCGCGATTTGCTTGCGAAGTTACGAAAATACGTGGCAAAAATGTTGGTTTTCGTGCGGAAACTTGCGAATATGTGCGTGGATAATATTGTTTTTCATATTTTTGTAGCGGATACATTTTTGCTTATGAACAATATTCTGGAAATTGAAAACGTGGTAAAATCCTTTGCAACCCATACGGCTCTTGCAAACGTGAGTCTTAGTGTGCCGCAAGGCGCTATTTTCGGGCTTATAGGGCAGAACGGCGCGGGAAAAACCACTCTCATCAGGATTATAAACCGCATCACGGCTCCCGACAGTGGGCGCATTTTGTTTGAAAACCATGAAATGGTTGCCGAAGATGTGGTAAAAATCGGATATCTCCCTGAGGAGCGAGGACTTTACCGCAAGATGAAGGTAGGAGAACAGGCTATGTATCTCACCATGCTCAAAGGTCTTTCGCACCATGACGCAGAGAGGAAACTCAAAAACTGGTTTGAGAAGCTCGGCATAGAGAGTTGGTGGAACCGTAAGCTCGAAGAACTTTCCAAAGGTATGCAGCAGAAAGTACAGTTCATAATTACGGTGGTACACGAACCGCCCCTTTTGATTTTCGACGAGCCTTTCAGCGGTTTCGACCCCGTGAACGCCGAAACATTGAAGCGCGAAATGCTTGAACTGCGGGATAAGGGACATACCATTATATATTCCACACACAACATGGAGTCCGTAGAAGAATTGTGCGACCATTTCGCGCTGATAAACAAGGGCAACGTTGTTTTGTCGGGGCGGGTCAACGAGGTGAGACGCAATTTCCGCGAGGGCATATACAATGTGGTTTACGACGGAAACGTCAATGTGCAGGCCGGATTGAATTTCTCGGTCATTTCATCTGAAAGCGGAATAAACGAAACCCGTGTGGTGCTGAAAAAAACTGACGGCGTGGAAAACTCCGCCCTTGTTGCCGAACTTGCAAAGCAGGGCGAGATAATGAGCTTTGCTGAAAAACTGCCGTCGATGAATGATATATTCATCAGAACTGTGAAAGGGGAGTGAAAAAAGCCTTGTTTCGTAGCTGAAATACTATGCAGAAAAACCTATATTAAATATGGCGAAAACGGGGTCTGATATTGTTTTTACGAGGTCAGACCTAATTTAAATTCCGCCGCATCTAATTTAAATTAGATGCGGCGGAGTTTTTCGGTAAACGCCTGCGCAAATTTTATATCCTTTTTCTCATTGAAATCCAAGGCGTAACATGCAAAAAATAAGGCAGTTCTTTTTGTTTTTGGCATGTTGTTTAAAAATTACTACCTTTGCCACCCGTTTGAAAGAGGGTGGCGTGGTTTGCGCCAAGCCCCGAGTGAATAAAAAGGACTGATGTCCGGGAAAACATTAAAGTAAAAGAATATGTCAAAAAGTAACAGAGACAGCCTTGATTTCGGCAAAATGAACATTCCGCGTTTGTTCGTCAAATTGTTTGTCCCTACGCTTATGGGACTCGTATTCTTGGCGCTTCTAAATGTGGCAGACGGAATTATTGTGGGGCATGGAGTGGGGAGCAATGCCCTTGCAGCGGTGAATATTGCCGCTCCCATCTTTTTGCTCTCCTCGTCGGTTTCGCTCATGTTTGCGGCAGGAGTGTCGATAGTGGCTTCGGTGCATCTGTCTCACGGGAACGTTAAAGCGGCAAACATCAACATCACCCAGGCACTCACTGTACCAATGATTCCGTTGGTGATGCTGTCGGCGGCAATGCTTCTGTGGGCCGACAAGCTATGCTATCTTTTCGGCGGTTCCGAATTGCTTTGTCCCTATGTGGCTGACTATTTGCATTGGTTGCCGCTATACCCCATATTCCAACTGATTATGGTTACCGGCTCTTTCGTTATGCGCCTCGATGGTTCGCCCAAGTTTGCAATGTTTGTGAATGTAGTGCCGTCGTTGCTCAATATATTTCTCGATTGGCTGTTTGTATTCCCGTTTCAATGGGGTATCATGGGCGCGGCATTTGCCACCAGCATTGCTGTGGGCGTAGGCGCGGCAATGGTATTGGTCTACATGCTTTTCTTCTCAAGCAAAATCAAGTTGTATCGCCCCAAATTTTCTCGTACGAGCCTCTACCTCACCGCAAGAAACATTGGATATATGGCGAAACTCGGTTTCCCCACTTTTATAGGCGAGGGAGCGATAACTTGCATGATGATTGCGGGAAACTATATGTTTATGCGCATGCTTAAAGAGGACGGAGTAGCGGCGTTTAGCGTTTGCTGCTATCTGTTCCCCCTTGTATTTATGTTTGCAAACGCCATTGCGCAAAGCCAGTTGCCTATCGTGAGCTACAACTTCGGTTTGCAAGATACGGCGCGCATCAAGAGTGCGTTCAAGTTCTCTGTAGTTCTTACTACAATCTGTGGCGTGGCAATGACACTCTTTGGAATTTTCGGCAGCAGCCCTTTGATTTCCATGTTTCTCAATCCCGGCACAAATGCGTTTGACATCGCGTCGAAAGGGTTCCCTCTTTTTGCGATCAGCTTCGTGATATTTTCGCTCAACATCGTTATCATCGGCTTTTGGCAGAGTATTGAGCGTGCCAAAGCCGCGATAAGTTTTATGCTTTTGCGGGGATTGATTTTCCTTGTCCCGATATTTATTACCTTGCCCGGCATCTTGGGTGTTCCGGGCTTGTGGCTTGCCGTTCCGTTGTCGGAATTCCTTACGTTTATAGTGATTGCCGTTACCGTTGTAAGGAAAAGGCGCGAAATATGTTTGGGTTGATTATTATAAATGTAGGTTCAGTTGTATGAAAGAACAAGTGTTTTCCGTGGCAAACTACTCTCCGCAGGCAGCTGTGCTGGGAAACGGGGAATTTCTTCCAATGGAAATCGTTGGCAAATGGCTTTCGCGTGTGCAGTATGTGGTGTGTTGCGACGGAGCTGCGGCGCAAGCCGATGCACACGGCATTGTGCCCGACGCCATTGTGGGCGACGGTGATTCGATATCCGATGCCATGCGAACGAAATACGCAGATATTCTGCATTTCGAGAGTGAACAGGAATTCAACGACCAGACAAAGGCCGTGAGATTTCTGTCGAAGCGGGGAATAAACCGCATTGTAATACTCGGTTCTGCCGGCAAGCGCGAAGACCATGCCTTGGGAAACATCAGTCTCTTGACATATTATTTGCAGCATGGCATAATGGCTGTTATGCCAACGCCCTACGGCATCTTTGTTCCCTGCAAGGATTGCGTGAGCCTTGAAACCGCGGCGGGGCAACAGGTTTCGATTTTCAATATAAACGCCACCGGAATAAAATCACAGAACCTGAAATACAATTGCTACGATTTCACCATGCTTTGGCAGGGAACTCTGAACGAGGCAACCGATAAAATTGTGCGTATTTCGGCAAGCGGATATTACCTTGTTTACCTCGCAAATATTTAGTGCGCATCTCGTAAAAACTCCGGGCCATGTAATTTAAATTAGATGCCTTGGAATTTAAATTAGGTCTGACCTAGTTTTTGCGATGTCAGATGTTGTTTTTATGACCTCTGTAATAGATTTTGCAAGAAGCGTGTATGTGTCTCATTTTCGCTTTGTTGCGAAAAAACTTTTCATTATTTTCGCACATTCCTCTGCAAGTATTCCTCCGCAAACCTGTGTCTTGGGGTGGAGAGGCGAGGGAGAGAGTAGGGAATACCCACGTTTTTCGTCGGGCGCGCCATATACTATGCGCGAAATCTGCGACCAGCCCAACGCTCCCGCACACATGAAACACGGCTCCACGGTTACGTAGAGCGTGCAGTCGGTAAGATATTTTCCGCCAAGGTAGTTTGCCGCCGCAGTAATGGCTTGCATTTCGGCATGAGCCGTTACATCGTTGAGAGTTTCGGTGAGATTATGTCCGCGACCAATCACCCGGTCTTTGCAAACTATCACCGCACCCACCGGAACCTCGTCTTCTTCGGCAGCTTTGAGCGCCTCGTCGATTGCAAGGCGCATGAATTTTTCGTCATCAATTGTTGTCATGTCGGCAAAGTTAGTGATTTTCACCGTATGCCTGCAAAAAACAGCTAACTTTGCACCTTTGAAAAATTGTATGCTTGTATGAAAAGCAAACCGGTATATGTTCGCCACACTTTGCGCGAGATTATGCGCATAGCCGCCCCTGCGGTGGTTTCCAATATATCCGTGCCGCTTCTTTCGCTTGTGGATACAGCCATAACGGGACATCTCGGGTCGCAGCTCTATCTTGGGGCGATTGCTGTGGGCGGCATGATTTTCAATGTGCTATATTGGGTGATGGGCTTCCTGAGAATGGGGACCAGCGGGCTGACAGCGCAGGCTTTCGGGCGTAAAGATGCGTGCGATATATCGTTGCAGCTTGCCCGCGCCCTGTTTCTCGCGCTCGGCATAGGCTTGGCGTTTGTATTGCTTAGCCCGTTGGTGAGCCGATTGGCCTTTCTGCTTGTGAGTTGTCCGGAAGGCGTGGAAATTCCGGCGCAGACATATTTTTGCATCTGCATTCTAGGCGCGCCCGCAGTGCTCGGTATTTATGCTTTCTCGGGTTGGTTTCTCGGAATGCAAAACTCCGCTTGGCCTATGGCGGTAGCTGTGGTGCAAAATGTGGCTAATCTTGTGGCCAGTATGCTGTTGGTGTTCGTTTTTCATCTGAAAATAGAAGGCGTGGCTGCGGGCACGGTGATAGGAGAATACGTGGGGTTTGCGCTATGCTGCGTGGTATGGGCGCGGAAATACGCCAAAAATCTTCCGAAGCCCAACAAAAAAGAGATATTTAACCGCCGCGAATTTGCAAGGTTCTTCAATGTAAACCGCGATATCTTTCTCCGCACACTGCTGCACGTTACCGTGATGTCTTACTTCACCGTTGCCGGCGCGAGAATGAACGCCACGGTTCTGGCAGCCAATGCCCTGCTCATGCAACTGTTTGTGATTTTTTCGTATATAAGCGACGGCTTTGCGTTCTCGGCAGAAGCACTTTCGGGAAAGTATATCGGCGCGCGCGACAGCCTTTCGTTTGGCAGGACAATACGTGTGCTTGCCGTGTTGTGCTGTGGAGTGGCTGTGATATTCAGTGCGGCATATTTTATAGGCGGTAAATTTTTCCTTGCAATGCTTACCGATGTGGCAGAAACAGTCAATGCGGCCGCTATGTACCTGCCGTTTGCGGCATTAATCCCAATAGTTTCGTTTACAGCCTTTCTGATGGACGGAATATTTGTCGGTGCCACAGCTTCACGGCTTATGCTCGTTTCGGCAGCGGTAAGCGCGGGAATGTTTTTCGTCGTGTTTTTCACGCTTCACGACACCTTGGGAAACACAGCCCTCTGGATAGCTTTTCTTGCCTTTTTGCTTTCCCGTTCATCGGTTATGGCATCTCTTTATCCCCATATGCGGCGCAGAGCATTCGGCGGTGTGTGAAATATATGGAGTATTGGTGTGGCAATAAAGATTTTTGTGTAATGCGAGTGCTCCTTTGACGTGTCTGAAGAAAGCCGACGGTTCAAACTCTTTGGGAGTAAACATCTGTTCTCTGCAACGAACGGTTTCTCTTCCCGTGTCAGCAAGTTGCAGACAAACTTACAACACACGAAATTGTCCTCCGTTACAATGATTGCCCTTGCTAAACAAAAATTATAATGCACAGATAATTAAAAATGATATATCCCCAAAATGTTATAAGACATTTTAGGGATAAAAAAGAACAGCCCTTGTCCTTCCTTTGTATTGGTCGGAAACAAGGGCTGCTCAGAAATATTGTAACGGTATGATAGATCAATAAACCGTATTCTGCGGGTCGAAGTTGGTCCAGCCGTCCAACCAATTGTCGCTTGCGTCGCGGAAAGCTCCGATATATCCTCCATTGCCGTCGGAAAGCATGACAGAAGGACAGTAATTTTGTCCCGTTCCTTTGGGATCTGTGAGATTAAGGTCGGCTTCGGCCATCTCCTTGTTCGTGGGTTCACTGAAGAAGAAAGTGTGGGAATACGAAACCTTGGTGCGGTCTTCCGTCTTCGTCGCATAATCATAAAGATAATCCGCGTATTCCTTATTCTTGTCAGTACCGATAACACCCATGCCGGCAAAGATGATGTTCTTCAGGCTGAATTCGCCATTCTTGGCATACTTCACAGTATTACCTTTCTCTCCGTCCACGATAAGACCGATGGGGTATCCTACAGCCAAAGTGTTCTCAACATTCAGCTTGCTGCTGCGGCGAATCTGCATGGCAGACTGGAAAAGTCCCAGCTTGGAACCGTTGTCAGGGAATACGCTGCCGGCAGTGATGTAGTTGGAGGTGTTGCTGAAGTCGCTGTTCTTAGCCGTGCGCGGACCAATGAACGTGATGTTCTTGAAAGTGGCGGTAGTGAACGGCGTGGTCTCTGCACCGCTGGCATTGTTGTCGCTCTCGAAACCATTGCTCTGCGAAGTATCGGCAATGCGCGGGTCGCGAATAGAAAGCCCGTACTGCACCGTGCCGCTGAAACCGTTGTCGGTGTCGAACTCATCGTCCCAGCCTTTGTAGGCTACCAGATATTTGCAATTCACCGTGCCGCCGAACCATTCGTAGGAGTCGTCATTGGAGTAGGAAACCTGCAAATGGTCTACGGTTGTACCGCTACCTACCGAACCGAATGTGATGCCGTTGATTTCCTTGTCTGTATCGAACGGATAGCCGGCAAACTCAACACGGATGTACTGGTAGATACCCGAATTGTCTGCATCGTTGTTGCCTCCGTGTATGGTTGACGGGCCGCCTTCAATCTGTTGTGTGCCTTGGTTGTTGCGTGCCTTTCCGCAGATGATGAGTCCGCCCCAGTCGCCCGGACAGCGCTGTCCGGCAGGTTGTGCCGAAGTCATTATTATAGGAGCATTTTTCGTTCCTTTCATCTCTACGTAACCGCCCGGTTCAACGATAAGTGCCGCCTTTGTCTGCTTGTCGCCCTTGATAATAGTGCCGGCAGGGATGCGCAGCTTTGCTCCGGCATCAACATATATCCAGCCCTTCAGCGTGTAGGTGCCGCGTTCCAGAGTAACATCACCCGTGAAGTGGAAGTTTTGTGTGCCGTTGCCCAGTTCTGTGCCTTTGTTGAACAGAATGCCATTGCTGTAGGCTACATTCCCCTTGTAGGTTACCTCGGGGTCTGTCTTTCCCGGAGTGGGATCATCATCTGAAGAACAAGAACTCATCGTAACGGACATTACCAGGGTAGCACCCATCATAAGAGCTTGTCCCCATTTCTTTAATTCAATTTTCATTCTTTCTGCTGTTTGATTAAACATTGATATGATTAGAAACTATAACCTATTGTCATGTTGAAGTTACGTCCCGGACGGTAACTGCGAGTTACTTCCTCTATGGTGCGCTGTTGACCGTTTACGGTAACATCTTCGAACTGTTTGAAGATACAACGTTCTGCCAGGACATCGCGCATGGAGGCTTTCAGTTCCCACTTCCCGAGTTTCTTTCCGACGGACAAGTCGAGGCTGTTACGCGGCATCTCGTAGGAGTTCGGAATGTTGCGTGATGAGCCGTCTGCCCCTGTTCCGTAACGGTTGCCCACACCGATGATACGCTTGCCCACACGGTTGTAAAGCACTGCGGCACTCCAGCCCCGTTTTACGTTGTTGTAGAAGATTCCTGTATTGATGAGATAAGGCGACTGCCCCTGCATCGGACGGTCTATATTGTTCGTTCCTGGCTCGAACTGCACCTTGCTTTTTATCAACGCTCCGTTGAAGGAGAAGGAGAAATCCTTTAGTCCGATGAAGTCGAGATTTTTGCGTATATCGAGTTCTATTCCGTAATTGTTCGCTCCCCGTGCGTTCATAAAGGAGTAAACGAGGTCGGTGCCTCCCGTTACAGTATAAGTCCATTCTATCGGGTTCTTGAAATGCTTATAGAAAAATGCCACCGAAATCTGTTCGCCTGCCGACGGATACCATTCGTACCGCAGGTCGAAATTGTCGATGTAGGCCGGTTTTAGGTCATAGTTTCCCATGACGTTGCTGCCCAGTTCGAAATCATAGTATACGGAGGTGGACAGTTCGCGGAACTCCGGACGGTTGACGGATCTGCCGTATGCGGCACGCAGCTGATGCTTGTCATTCAGTTTGTAGGTCAAGTTTGCCGAAGGGAAAATATCATTGTTGTCGTAAGTCGTGCTCTTCAGACTCTCCACAAACTGTCGGGTGTTCATCCGCAGCACCTGACGGTTGTATTCGTATCGTGCACCGGCATAGATATTGAAAGCCCCGACCGGCAGGTTGATACCCATGTAGCCGGCAAGTTGTGTCTGGTCGCCCTCGTAATTGTTCAGGAAGTTCACTTCTTCGTAGAGATACAACTTGTCTGGGCCGTAATTGGCATCGGTGAGCACTTCTCTTTGTACGTTATCCGAGAACAGGAATCCCTCCGGCAGCGTGTTGTCCGGTTGCCAGCCATATTGGAACTGCCGTGTGCGGTAGGTGCGTGTGCGATACTCCCCATATGCTCCGGCTTTCAGTGTCGGTTCGAAGTTTTCGAAATGGAAATTCTTCCGGTAGTTGCTTCCTGCGGAAACGATGTGTTCGTCGAGCTGAGTAAACTCACGGCTTATCCGATATATCCCCATCTTCTGTTCCGTACGGTCGGTACGTTCTATCAGACGGCGGTCGGGCATGTTGCGGTTGGCGTAGGCATAGCCGACGCTCCAGTCTATCCGGTCATCTGTGAAGGTATGCCGCCCGGTCAGTTGTGTGTTGTAGGTAGTGCGTGCGGAGTAGTAATATTCCATGTCGTTTATGTTGTCTGGCTGGGCGTTGAATCCCGTTCGCTCGGCATAGCGGTTCTTCGCTATCTGATTGAATATGTTTTTCCATTCGAAATAGTGGCGTTTGTCTTTCGGCCGGAACGAGAGGTTGAGCATGGCTCCGAGCCTAACATCGTTGCTATATTGGTTGTCTGTGGCTTTTCTGAGGGCTACAGGCTTGTCGTTAGACGTGTCGTATGGGCCGTAAAGCGAGTTCTCCATGTCAAGCAGCGTCTTATAGGTATTGGAATAGTTCAGGGCGGCCAACAAGCCGTAAGTCTGTCCAGTCTCTCTTTTCCATGTATGATTGTAGCTCATGTTCAGTTTCATGTCGCTCATGGGATGTTTGGTGTGCAAAGTCCAGTTGTTGTTAAGCCCATTGCCGAGCACGTCAAGGCGTGGGTTGCTTCCGCTCTCATATCCAGGATAGGCGTTCAAAGAACTGTTCATGCCTGCTCTAAGCGAGCGATGGCCGCTACCGAATCCTAACCAATCCATACCGCTACCTTGCGAAGTGGTAAAACTACGGAAATGGGTGCGGTCATTGGCTCCCAGTCCTACGGAGACATTCAATCCGTTGCTTTCCGGTAGTTGCTTCGTGTTGATTAGGATAAAGCCCCCTGTGAAATCGGCGGGATATTCTGGAGCCGGGCTCTTGATGATAACCATGTTGTCGAGTTGTGAACTAGGCAGGATATCGAACGAAAAAGCCCGTGAATCGGCTTCCGAACTGGGTACAGCACCACCGTTGAGCCATACATTATTATATCGTTGCGACAGACCGCGAACCATAACGAACTTCTCGTCGATGATTGACACGCCCGGCACACGGCGTATTACTTCCGAAGCGTCCTTGTCCTGCGTGCGGGCTATCTGCTGCGCCGACACTCCCGTCTGTACCACGAGGCTGCGCTTCTGCTCCTGCACCTGCGCCGTTTCTGTATTCCGGCGTGCGACAGCCTTCACTGACACTTCGCCAAGCGTCTGCGAGTTACCTTCCATCAAAAAGTCTAAAGTGATTTCTTCCTTTTCGGGTATTTCTACGGAATCTTTAACAATAGTCTTATATCCTATATAGCTTACAGTCATTGTATATATTCCAGCAGGAAGTTCCAATTTGTAAATTCCTGCAGTATCCGCAGTCGTACCTTTGTTGTTTTCCGATACGATGACAGTAGCACCTATCAATGGCTCATTATTTTGCTTGTCTTTGATAGTGCCTTTTACGATTCCGGCACTGGCTGACCATGCGCAGCCAAGCATCAGGATAAGGAACAATGCAGTCTTTATACCCGATAGATTTCTACTTTTCTTCATTTGGCTTATACTTTTTTACGCTGCAAAAGTATGCTGTGAAGATTTCATGCTTGTAACATTTATATTAAGAGAATATTAAATCATTCAAGTTTTGGATTGTTACTGTTTTGTGTCGAAACGATAGATATGTAGAAGAATTTTTCTCCTTTTTATAGGCCTTTTCCAGAGAATTTCGGTAATTTAGCAACGATATATTGAAACAATCATGGCAAAATTCAAGAGAATTCTTCTTAAACTTAGCGGCGAGAGCCTTATGGGCGCGCAGCGTTACGGAATTGACACAAACCGTCTTAATGAATATGCGCAGCAAATCAAGTCTGCGCTTGAAAGTGGTGTAGAAATAGGAATTGTGATAGGCGGCGGAAATATATTTCGTGGGCTTAGCGGTGCGGGAAAAGGCTTCGACCGTGTAAAAGGCGACCAAATGGGAATGTGTGCAACGGTTATCAATTCGCTTGCATTGAGCAGTGCGCTCGGAGCAATAGGCGTTGACGCCCGTGTGCTTACTGCCATAAGAATGGAACCCATTGGCGAGTTCTACAACAAATGGAAAGCTATAGAATATATGCGTCAGGGAAAAGTCGTAATCATGTCTGCCGGAACAGGTAACCCTTATTTTACAACCGATACCGGTTCGGCTTTGCGCGGAATAGAGATTGAGGCTGACGTTATGCTCAAGGGCACGCGCGTTGACGGTGTTTATACCGCCGACCCCGAGAAAGACAAAAACGCTACCAAGTTTGATGAAATCACTTTCGATGAAGTGTACACACGAGGTCTGAAAATAATGGATCTTACTGCCACTGCTCTTTGCAAGGAGAACAACTTGCCCGTGTATGTGTTTAATATGGACGAGAACGGAAACCTTGCGCGTGTGTTGAAAGGCGAGCCTGTTGGTACGTTTGTGCACAATTGACAGAACATATTCCTTATAAAAAGAAACTAATATGAAGATCACTCAGATTTTAACGGTCGCAGTGTTGGCGCTGACGCTTGCAAGCTGCGGAAAAAGCGATCCCATTCCGATGTTTGTCGGAACTTATACCGGTAATGGCTCTGACGGAATTTACTCTTTCTCGTTTGACCAGGAGAGTGGCAAAGCCAAGCAGCAGCATGTAGCCAAGGTTTCAAACCCAAGCTATCTTGTGATTGCCCCCAGCGATTCGTTTATGTATTGTGTGAGCGAGGGTAAAGGCGACGAGGCTACTGTGAGCGCCTATCGCGTAGGTATGACGAGCGGCCGCATGGTGTTTCTAAACCGTGTCTTTGCTCATGGCGACGATCCCTGTCATATCATAACCTATGCCCGCAACGCGTATGTGGCAAACTATTCTTCGGGCAGCATAAGTGTGTTTGACATCGAACGTGATGCCACTCTGTATGATTTGAACGAGACTTTGAAATTCAACAATGGCACCAACGTAGATTCAGTAAGGCAAAGCGAGTCCCACATTCACCAACTTGCTAAAGCTCCGGACGGACATTATATGTTTGCTGTGGATTTGGGAGGCGATTGTCTGTATAAATACGAATTGCGCCCTGTGTTCAAGGAAGCCACTCCGTTTAAGATAGACTTGCCGCAAGGCTGTGGCCCACGCCATATAGCCTTTGCTCCCGATGCAAAACATATGTATGTGGTAACGGAGCTGAGCGACGAAGTGATAGTGTTTGACTATGATGAAACTACGGGCAATTTGGTGCAGAAACAAGTGGTTAAAGCCAGTGATGCCGGGGCTCGCGGCGGTGCAGAGGTTGAAGTAAGTCCAGACGGCAAGTATCTCTACGCAAGTGTGAGGCTCAAGAACGACGGCGTAGCCATTTTCAAGATTAATCCCGACGGAACTCTCAAAAAGACGGGCTATCAGCCAACGGGCAAACACCCGCGTATGTTCAAAATCACGCCTAATGGCAAATATCTTCTTGTAGGTTGTAAAGATGATAATGTGATTCAGGTTTATGAACGCAATGCAGAAACGGGCGAACTCAAAAAGACAGAGAACGATATCAAGGTAGGACAACCTGCATGCATAGTTTTCGGTGAGGCTGTGCCTTGGTAACAAAATGCTATGTATAGTTGCTTTTTTGGAAACGCAGCGGGTTTTCCTATAATTTTTTTAAGGTAATATATGGGAAAGGCAATGGCGTAGATTCGTTGTTGTAGAGATAAAAAAGCACAGAAATTGAAAAAGCGGTGAGTTTTGTTGAGAGACTCACCGCTTTTATATATGTACATTGAACGTATGAAGAAAACCGTTGAACGCACGAAGAAAACCGTTGAACGTACGAAGAAAGCCGTTGAACGGCCGAAGTAAGCACGTTGAACGGCCGAAGTAAGCACGTTGAACGGCCGAAGTAAACACGTTGAACGGCCGAAGTAAACACGTTGAACGGCCGAAGTAAGACAATTTGAACGGACGAAAAAGAACTTTGAACGCACGAAAGATACCGTTGAACGTACGAAGTAAGCATGTTGAACGTACGAAGTAAACACGTTGAACGTACGAAGTAAACATGTTGAACGTACGAAGTAAGACAAAATAGGTGGCTTGACAAGGAAACATGCTGCCTCGGAAACGTTTATTTAACGTAATAGCGGCAATTCTTTGCGGAATAAAACGGTGTCATTATACGTATGTAACGGAAAGAAAGATTATACATAAGAGAATTGACAGATTACGATGAAAGTTTGTAAGCCTATTAAATTTGTGAGTATATTAAAAATGTATGTTTTTTTTGTTGGATTGTAAAATATATTTATATTTGCACCGAAGGGTAAAAACTTAATGAAAACTTCATTTATTGTTAACAACTAAACATATTAAGTATGAGAAGAAAACTTTTACATCTGCTTTCTCTGGTACTTGTTACGTTTATTAGTATTCCGGCAATGGCTCAGCTCGATGAGTTGACCCTTAAAACCGTAACTATAAGCGGAACATCAGCCGAGAGCATTACACCCGACACCCAGTGGTATTTGGTGTACAATCAACGTACTTATTCCTATGCGGGCGGTTATTGGCGCGATACCAAAGGCGAAAGTATCTGCTACATGTCAAACGGAATAGGAACCGACATTATTATGGACGGCGACTTTGCTTCGCAAAAAGCCGACCTTCTTGTGCGCTTCCTCTCTACAGAGAAAGAAGGTCAGTACAAAATTCAGTTTGGTACTGGCAACTACATGAAGAGCAACCTTTGGACAAGTTCCCGCGTAAGCGATGCTGCTAATTTCTATGCATACAACATCAGCACCGAAGAACTTGGCCATTATGGTATCAACGTTGTCGGTGATGACGATGCTTATGGCGATATCGTTGACAACAATGGTGGTGGTGCTTCTTTGGCGCCCTGGGATTCTGGAACGGTAACATCAACAGGCGGCAACAACGACTGGTCGCTTTTCGAAGTTTCACTGGCTGAAAGTTCCGAACGTGAGTTGCTCGATATTCAGATGGGAGAATGTCTCCAAAAGTATGAAAGCTATGCTTATGGCGACGACAGCCTTGATTTGGGTACAGGTATCATGCAATACAATATCACCCAAGAAGAATACGATGCTTGGAAAGAACACATTCAGACCATATATCTTATATATGATGGTCAACAAGATGCTACTGACGACGAGATAAAGGCAGAACTCAAGGCTGTTGAAGACGGCTGGGCTTATATCAAATCAAAACAAGTGCCCTTGACAATCACTCCGGGTAACTATCGCATTGTAAATGCAATGTCGTGGACTAACTCCAAAACAGTTGTTACTGGCAAGGACGAAGCCACAGGCGAAGATATAACAGAGACCGTAACCACGCACCCCACAAAAGCTTTGTATGCTACGCTCGATACGCGTCTTGCAATGTGGGCAGACCTCGACGAAACAGACTGCCGCTATCTTTGGAAGATTTCTACAGCCAGCGATAGCACCTACACAATACAAAATATCGCTACCGAAGACCTGCTTGATACATGTATCGTTTCCGACAAAGCCTCTCTTGAAAAAGAAAGCAATACAAAGTGGAGTTTCAAGTATATCAAACTCAACGATGCAGGCAAGTATGTAATAGCTTTCCATCCTAACAACTCGGAAACTTATGACTATATACATTGTGGCGGACACAGAAGTGGCGCTGGAGTTTCGGGCAGCATTGTTGGTTGGGATGCTTCGGCAGATGCTTCACAGTGGTATCTCGAACCGGTTGACGATGCAACCGTTGCTCAACTTATAGAAGACTATGCTCCCTACAAGAACCACGAACTTTTGGTTTACAATTACAACCAACTTCGGGCTAAGGCCGATTCTGCTATTTCGATAGCTAAGGACGATCAGTATATCTCTACCAAAGGCGAAGGTCTCATCACCAGCAGTAGCCAGATGTCGAGTCCTTTCACTTGTTCTTATGAAGAAGAAGCTGGAAATGGCTATACATTCGAATTCGTGCTCGACGGCAAAGCCAATACGTATTGGCATAGCACATGGAGCAGCGGCGATTTGCCAGGCCACTCTCATTGGTTCCAGGTTGCTCTCAATGAACCTATCAATGATGCAACCAGTCTTGTGGCTTATATGTACCGCAGAACTTCCGCAGCCAATGACCATATAACAGAAATGAGCGTTTATGGTGCCAATAGTTCGTCGGCTCTCGATGATGAAACAGAAGAAAGTTGGACTCTTATCGGCAATGTAAAAACTCCTTGGACAAGCGGTCAGACTGAAGTAACCAGCAACGTACTCAATTCCAATGGTACTTATAGCTACCTGCGTTTCTATATAGACAACACTGCCGGCAGTGCTATAACTGAAACCCGTGGCTATGCCCATATGGCAGAATTCCAACTTTATCCTGTAACTATTGATGGCAATACCCAATACTCACAGATGGGCGAAGTGCGTACTAATCTTGAGGTTGCTTTGGCAGTTGCCGATTCGATAGATACCGATGAACTGACCGTTGATGACTATGAAGCTCTCAAGACTGTTGTAGATGCATTCGTAGCAGCTGTGGTTGATCCTTCTGCTTTGGCATCGGCAATTGAGAATAACAAGGATGCAAGCGAATTTATATCAATAGGCGATAATCCTGGTCAATGGCCTGAAGGTACTGATGCTTCTTCTTTGCCTACACTTATCAGCAATGCCAAAGCTTATCTGAAAGCAGGCGCGTATACAAAGGCTGATGTTGACAAATACACTGAAGATATTAACAACGCTGTTAATAATATCATGAACTCTGCCAACAAGATTGTAGAAGGTAAGTGGTACAGACTGCGCTTCGACAGCGAAGAAAACTACACCAAATACAATTGGAATACAGGTAATGTTGTGAATGAAACTCTTGGTGATCTCTACGAAACAATTCTTGCTCCTGCCAATGTGATTACGGACGGAGACAGATCGTATCTCGAAGGCTACAACGCACTGCAATATGTTAAGGAAAGCCAGGAACTTCGTTTCCTCAATGACAATGAAGTAGAAAGCATAGACCAAACAGCATTCCGCTTTATGGCACAAGGCGATACCGCATTCGTTATTCAGCACAAGAGCGGCTTGTTCGTTAATGCCAATGGTCGCGGCAATACTTTGAAACTGAGTCTAACTCCAGGTCTCTTTGATGTAAAACCAGTGGGTCTTGGTAAGGTTGCAATACATGTTCGTAATCTTGACGGAAGCGAGTGCTTCGATAGTCCCGTATATTTGCACGCTCAGAATTCTGGTCATGCACTCGTGTCATGGAATTCCGACAGTAGAAGCAGCAATAGCGCAATGTTCATAGAACCGGTATCTGATTTTGATGAAGGTGATGATGTTGCCGAAGGTGTTTATCGTAACGTATTGCCCAATAGTATGGAGATATGGTGCTATCCCGTACAATACAATGTGAAAGAAGGCGAACTCTATATGTATGCTGGCGCAAGCATTGACAAAGACAACGAAGAAGTAAGTCTCGCGTTCAACTATGCAAGCAATGGTGCTGGCTCTGGTATGCCCGTGCTCTATATCTATGGTGATACTACCGATTTCGACAAAACTGCAGAAAAAGAGCAGGAAATGATAACAGGTATCGGTACTTCGTATTTCGCTCCTGTTCCTTCAACCCAAATAAAGGGTATTACCGGAACTTATTCATATCAATGGATTGACGCAGGAACCAATATGGTTGTTGCAGGCGGTGATTATGGTAAGGAAGGTAATCATTTCGAAATTACAAGCGGAGAAGAAAATACCGACTGCACACGCGACGTATTTGAAAACCATGGTTATATCACTCCTTCTGCTAACGTTATAGAGAACTTCAATCCTGAAAACTACGACTTGGTAATCACAGTTAGTAGCAATGGCTTGATCAATGCAATCGATAAGATCAACAAGACATTCAAGTCTGCAGGTGATATCTATAGTATCGATGGCACATTGCTCAAGAAGAATGGCACAATGAATGATGTCAAGGCGATGGGTCGTGGTATCTATATCATTGGCGGTGTAAAGGTGATGATAAAGTAACCTGTTGTCATAAGGGAAATCCTTAACGATTTACAACGGGAGCCCGTTCCCTATAAAAAGGAAACGGGCTCCTTTAACTTTTAATGAAAACGATATTCTTTATACGAAACTTATACTTCGTTTCAATATTGACATAGATCAACTCTACCAAAATGAAAAGAATCTGTTCATTTATCATGACATTCCTCTTTGCTTTGACCATTACGGCAAGCAATGAGGATTTTACAGGGAAGATTTTTTCTGTGGGAAGTGATGCCACAATCCTTGAAACCGGAAAGTGGTATTTTCTCTTCAATAGATCTACTGGCCGTTATGTTTACGAGGCTGATGGCAATCAACTTGCTCTTTCATCAACAAGTCCAAATGGTCTTGAGGCTGTATCCAATTTGGGTTACCTTGTGCAGATAGAGAGTGCTGGTGAAGAAGGAAAATATTATTTGAAATCGGCTTACGGCAATTATTTCCGAAACGTAACCACCTCGAAAAACAACGGTACCGAATCCACGACTCGTTCTACGAGTGTATATACCATTACGCAGTTTGCTTCTACGGCAGGACATTGGTCTTTGCGTAGCAATGGACTTTATTATCTTTGCGACAACAACGGCGTTCTTCTAGGAGCAAGTTCAAAAGGAACCGAATATGGCGATCGCGACTGGTCTTTGCGCGAGGCTTCACTCAACAATATCTCTGATCTTTCAGGCGATACTTATATTAAATACGTACTTGACAAGGGAGGGCTTGTTAGGCTTACCAATCGTCGTCTTTCCAATCGCAATCTTGGTATTACCAGTGGAATAACTCAAGGCACACAAGCTGCCGATACTATTCTCTCGCAGGTATGGATTCTTGATAAGAGCGGCAATGGTTACACTTTGCGTAATGGTGCTACCGGCGATTATCTGAATTCTGATAACAATTTCCGCACGCCCAGTAGCACTGCTGTTACTGTTTTCGTACAGTCGAGTCCCAACAATACTGCTACTTCAAGTTTTATCAATCTTTCTACCGATGACAGTTTCAGTGGTAATGTTTGCCTCAATCTCAATGGAGATGGTTCTACTCTTTACCAATGGGCCTGCAAAGGCGACTATGGTTCTGATTGGACTATTACTCTTGTAGACAACTATTCTTTAGAAGAAGTAGAGGCCGGTTTGCTCGTGAACAGTAAATACAAAACTCCTGTTCCTGGAAAATATTATCGTCTGCAGAATCAAAACTATCAGACTTATATGTACGAGGGAATCAGCAACAATGCTATAAGTTGCGAAAGCCTTAATGCCGAAAAACTCTCGCAATATTGGACTGTGGTAAGTACAGGCAGCGGTTATGCGCTTCAGAATCTCTGTTCGCAGCGCTATATCACGCGTCAAGGCGGAGCAACAAGCCGTCAGTATAGCTCGCAAACCACAACTACGAATACCGAATTCACACTTCAGCGTACCGATGATAACACACAATATACCTATTATATTGTCGACAAAAATTCAATAGGTCTCCATTGTGATGCAAGTGCGAATGTTGTAGGGTGGAGCACCACTGGAATAAGTGCCAGCGCTTGGGGCTTTGAGGAAGTTCAACTTACCGACGAATTCATACAACAAGGTCGCGATGCGCTCAATCGCTACAACGATCTTGTGAACAATATTGATACTTATAATACAGCCCTCGGAAAACTATTTGCCGACAAAGCTTGCACCACGCTTAAAGATGAAATTCAGTCGCTCAGCGATGAGCAACTTGAAGCTAATGCCGATTATGCCGCGCTTAATGACGAAATGAAGGCGATGGTGAAAAAGGTGAAAAACAATACTTGGGAAGTATATACGCGTTCTGACGGCTATAGTCGCGAGTTTGAGAAATTTTTCCGTGTGCGCGATGACTATAAAGTTTACAGCAACTACAGCAAGATGTCGTGGAACGAATACACCGGTATGAGTAATGCCTACGGTAAACTTTCCGGACCTACTGGTATCGTGGGTAAAGCCGGCGATATTATATATGTATATGTAGACGAAGAACCTAACGATGATTGCACTTTGCAGGTAGAGGTCGTGAAAGACAGCGAGTCGCCCGGTGATCATCAGACAGGTAAGACTACCAATTTACATGCCGGTCTTAATGTTGTTGTGCTCGATGAAGCCAGTACGGTGTACGTATTCTATCAACTTGATGACCCTGAAAAATATCTTGCCAACTATCCTGATATGAAAATACACATAGAAGGTGGTGAATTGCAAGGATATTTCGATTTAACCCGTGGTATGACCAATGATGATTACCGTCTGCTCAAGGAGAAACTTCTCAATAAGAACAATATCATCAACATGAAAGGCGACCGCATTGTGTTTGTAATGCGCAACGACCTTGTGCAAAGCGCTGTGGCTGCAAGCGGCAATGAAATGGAAGGCCTTGTAAGGGTTTGGAGCCGGTATATTCAGAATATGGAAGACCTGATGGGATTCCAGGAAGACGTGAAGGGACGTTTCAAAAACATTTGGAATGCTTTCTCTGTTGACCACGGCTATATGTATGCTACTACCTACGGCACATACTACAGCGACGGAACTCTTAGCACTGTGCTCAACTACAACACCATCACAACAAGCGGCGGTTCTATATGGGGCCCGGTTCACGAAATGGGCCACAACCATCAGGCTTGTATAAATATCATTGGTGCAACCGAGGTTTCCAACAACTTCTTTGCAAATGCCAACGTATACCTGCTTGGAATTTCCACTACCCGCGGCACCGCTGTGCACGATACTTTCAATTCGTTTGCCAACGGTACTGGTTGGTTTGATATGAATATCTGGGCGCAAACCCGTATGTATTTCCAGCTTTATCTCTACTATCATGTGCGTGGCCACAACCCCAATTTCTATCCTACGCTGTTCAAACTCCTGCGCAAAGATCCTATTAGCAAACGCAGCAACGAGTATGATGCTTCGCTTGTAAACGGCGACGGAGAAACTGTGGGCGGATACAAGTCGTACGGACGTCTGGATTACCTTCACATGGCAAAGAAGATGTGCGACGCAGCGGGCGAAGACCTTAGCGAGTTCTTTGAGGTCAACGGCATGTTTGTTCCCTACAACAACCGCTATATAGGCGACTATGGCGACTATTGGGTAACTACAACCGAGAAGGATATCGAAGAAGCCAAGGCTTATATGCACAAGTATCCCAAGGCCGGCAACATTTGCTTCATCGACGACCGTGTGAAGCCCGACTCTGTGCTGCAAAACAGTGTTCTCGAAGGGCGTCCGTCGGGTGTGTATCGTGTAGACTACGAAGACGAGCCGACTCGCAAGATTGGATATTCTGATGTAGGACAGTACACGGACTTCGTTCCTGGCTACACTACAACCGGTTACTACTATACCACAACCACAAGCCAGGGCGTAACCACCTACCGTGTTTACGGCGAAGGGGCTGTGGGATTCAAGGTTTACGACTCCGACGGGAATTTGGCTTACCTTTCCAACAAGACGAGTTTCAGCATTCCTCAAAACGTAGCATCGCGTTTGGGCGACAACTTCCGCATTGTTGCAGCCGAGGGTAATGGCTATGATGTGCTTGTGCCCTATGGACCGGCAATGTATCGCGGCGAAATGACTGCTTATTACGAGGGCGATACCGTTCCCCACACCCTTTACTACTATGGCACGGGCGACGATGGCGAGAGTAGCATTAGCGAACTGCCGGCTAACTCTGTGGCATATGTCAAGCCGGGACAAACGGCCCGCAAACAGCCTACTGCAAGTTTGTTGGCCCAGACCAATGTGGTGGCTGCCGATTCTACGGCTACTAACTTTGTTATCAACGGCGACAAGCAGCTGTATGTGCCCACGCCGTTCTGCGCTGATCAATTGTCGTTCACCAAGAGCGGCGACAGCTACCAGGCTTTGAATTTGCCGTTCAATGTAACAGACGGTTTTGCCGGAGTGATTTCGGGCAAGGCGTTGGATTCTTCGGTGAAGACTGCCGAGGCTGGTGTGCCAGTGGTTGTGAATGGACAAATCACGCTTGCCGAGAGCAAGGCCAACGTCAATGCCGGAACCTTTGCTGCTGCCAACAAGGGCTATATACTTAATGCCGAAGGCACGGCTGTTGAGGCTGCCACTGCTGCCATAAGTCCGTTCACCTACGTTTGGAATGAGGCGTTCACCATCGACGTAACGGCTATCAACAAGATACTTGTTGACGACAAGAAGGGCGAAAACGTGGTTTACGACCTTGCCGGCCGCCGCGTTTACAGCATTAGCCAGCCCGGTATCTATATTGTAAACGGCAAGAAGGTATTGGTGAAATAATCTGAGCGCAATAAGCGCCTTTACATTACAATCGCTATTTCAAGGGCGGTCTCCATACACGGGGCCGCCCTTGTTTGTGTGTGCTGCCTGTTTTGCCATACGTTTTCAGAAGAATCTCCCGAAAGGAAATAAAGCTAAGGCTGTCTTGTAGGCTTTTTGAATGGACGAGATTTTCATATCGAGGCATCTGTTTTGCCAAAACACCTGATGTGTTTGTCTTACTTCGGCCGAAGTAAACACGTTGAACGGCCGAAGTAAGCACGTTGAACGGCCGAAGTAAGCACGTTGAACGGCCGAAGTAAGACAAACTGAACGGACGAAAAAGAAATTTGAACGAATGAAGTAAACAATTTGAACGCACGAATAAACAATTTGAACGGACGAAAGAAACCGTTTGAACGGACGAAAGAAACCGTTTGAACGGACGAAAGAAACCGTTGAACGGACGAAAGAAACCGTTGAACGTACGAAGTAAACACGTTGAACGTACGAAGTAAACA
>CAVKYH010000020.1:0-43997 GCA_963660485.1 bacterium
ATTTCCGTTTCGGCTTGCGGAGACATATAAATAAGGTGTGCAAAAAGAGGCGCGGGATATCGTTTTTGCGATGTCAGACATTATTCAAACGATGTCAGACATTGTTTTTGCGAAATGCCGTAGGGTTTTTGCGATATGTTTTGTAGGGAGGGTGAAATGCGCATACCGTTTCTGCGATATGCACAAAAAAGACCTTTGTGCCGCATTTTCTGGTGCAAAGGTCTTTTGGTATAGTTGTTATGTTGGGCTTAATTGGCTTCCGCAGCCTTTTCGTCTGCATTGTCAGCCCACACTATTGCAAGTTTCCCGTCTTTGTCTTCAAGCGAAACGTTTATGGCCGAATGGTTTCCGGCATCTTCCGACATCAGGAGCTCGCAAACCGGATCTTCCACGTAGCTCTGTATGGCACGTTTGAGCGGGCGCGCGCCAAGTTGGGCGTCAAATCCTTTTTCGGCAATATAGTCGCGCGCGGCAGCGTTGATGTTGAGCGTGAAGCCTATCCCGAGCGTACGTTTCACGAGTTTCGCGATTTCGGTATCGGCAATCGTTCTCACGGCCTCCTTTGTAAGAGGGTCGAACATGATTATCTCGTCGATTCTGTTGAGGAACTCGGGGGCGAATGTGCGGTTGAGCGATTTTCTTATAATGGAGTCGTTCTGGTTTTTGTCGCCTTTCCCCGGCGCGGTAAAGCCTATGCCGTTTCCGAACTCGCGCAGCTGCTTCGTTCCGCTGTTTGATGTCATTATTATCACGGTGTTCTTGAAATCCACGGTGCGTCCGTTGCTGTCGGTGAGCCTTCCCTCGTCCATCACCTGCAACAAAAGGTTGAACACGTCGCCGTTGGCTTTCTCGATTTCGTCGAGCAAAACGATGGAATACGGGTGTCGGCGCACTTTTTCGGTGAGTTGTCCGCCCTCTTCGTAACCTACGTATCCCGGCGGGGCACCTATGAGCCGCGACACGGAGTATTTTTCCATGTATTCGCTCATGTCGATGCGAATCAGAGCGTCCTCGGAGCCAAACATGAAGTCGGCAAGTTTTTTGGCAAGCAATGTCTTTCCCACGCCCGTGGGCCCGAGAAACATGAAAGTGCCTATCGGACGGTTGGGGTCCTTCAGTCCGATGCGGCTGCGCATTATCGCTTTCACGAGTTTCTGCACCGCGTTGTCTTGGGCAATGATTTCGCCCGACAGTTTCTGATGCATTCCTTTCAGTCTCGCATTTTCGGCCTGCACCATCTTTTGCACCGGCACTCCCGACATATATGAAACCACTTCCTCGATTTGCTGTCGGTCTACTTCCTCGCGGTTTTCGCTCAGCGTGGCCTCCCATTGTTTCTGCATGCGGTCGTATTCGCGCGTAAGCGTAATCTCTTTGTCGCGTAGCTCGGCTGCAAGCTCAAAATCCTGCTTCTTGACAGCATTTTCCTTGTTCTGCTTCACCTCGGAAATCATATTCTCGTGCTCTTCAAGCTCCTTGGGAACTTTTAGATTGACAATGTGGGCACGTGAACCCGCTTCGTCGAGAGCATCTATGGCCTTGTCGGGCTGGCAACGGTCGGAAATGTAACGGTCTGTGAGCGAAACGCACGCTTCAAGGGCTTCGTCGGTATAGCGTACGTTGTGGTGGTCCTCATATTTGTCCTTAATATTATGAAGTATCTGAATAGTTTCTTCGTAGGTGGTCGGTTCTACGAGTACTTTCTGGAAACGTCGTTCGAGCGCGCCGTCTTTTTCGATCGACTTGCGGTATTCGTCCATCGTGGTCGCACCTATGCATTGTATTTCGCCTCGTGCGAGCGCCGGTTTCAGGATATTTGCGGCGTCCATCGTACCTGGTGCCGAGCCTGCGCCTACTATGGTGTGTATTTCGTCGATAAATAGAATTATGTCGGGATTGTTGCGCAATTCGTCGAGCAGTCCGCGAATGCGTTCCTCAAATTGTCCGCGATATTTCGTACCTGCGACGAGCGAAACCATGTCGAGCGCCACAATACGTTTGTGCAAAAACGTGCGAGGTACCTTGTGCTCCTTAATGCGGAGCGCCAAACCTTCCACGATAGCGCTTTTGCCCACTCCCGGCTCGCCTATCAAAACGGGGTTGTTCTTTTTGCGGCGGTTGAGAATCTGTGCAATGTGTTCGATTTCCTTTTCCCGTCCCACCACGGGGTCGAGTTTTCCTTTGGCAGCGGCGTTTGTAAGGTCGTAGCCGAAGTTGTTTATCACCGGTGTCTCGTTTCCGGGCGATGCCTTGAATTCTGTGGTGCCTGCCGACTGTTTTCCGCCGGCTTCCACGGGTTCGTCTTCTTCGTCGTCGCCGAATTTGAAATCCGAACTCACGTCGGGTTTCATCTCGAGCATTTTGTATGCCGAGTCATAAGTTATATCGTTTTCGCCGAGAACTTTGCTTGCGATATTGTCGTTGTCTTTGAGCAAAGCCAAAAGCAGATGTTCGGTATCCACACAGTTGCTGTGGAGCAGACGTGCCTCGAGCGAGCCAATGCGCAGTATTTTGGCAGAAGCAGGCGAGAGAGTGATTTCACTGAATATGTCGGTGCGTGTATTGCTTGTGTCTTCGTTCAGCTTTTCTTCTATTCCGCGTTTTATTTCGTCGAGATGCACATGAAATTTGTGCAGCAATTCCATAGCCTTGCCCGAGTTTTCGCGCAGAAGTCCCAGGAGCAAATGTCCAGGGTCTATGATGCGCGAACGCAGACGCTCGGCTTCTTCCTTGCTGTATATGAGTATTTGCGATACTCTCGGTGAAAATTGGTTGTTCATATCTTTAACTCTCCTTCAATGCAAAGGTATTAATTAATTCGGTAATTATATAAACAGCAAAGCCCGTGCCAAAACTTAAAACTGCAAGTAACGGGACAATTTTTCGCTTTGCAGAATGTTTTGTGTGGCTCAGAATTGCCTTGTATAGGCATAATGTGGATTGAAAGCGTGGTTGGGATTGAAAGGAATGCGTCGGGAAAGTATTTATATATATTGTAGGGTGGGGGATATGAGGCATCGAAAAACTACACACGCACATTGCAAAAACAATGTCAGACATTGTTTTTGCAATGTCAGACATCGAAAAAACGGTATGCCGAGTGTTTTTTCGCACGCCTTATTTACGATATGTCGCGAGCCGAAACGTAAGCATTTTTCCGCATTTCAGACACCTCGTTCCGCCAGCCCAAAAAACTGCTGTGCATGGCGAAAAAACAACAAGGCATCTCGTAAAAACTCCGGGCCACCAAATTTAAATTAGATGCGTCGGAATTTAAATTAGATGCGTCGGAGTTTTCGCGAAATGCAACGCAGTTGCAATTGTATGGTATTGTGATAGTTGCAACGCGGTTGCAATATAACCTTTTTACCTTTGCACCAGAATAAAAACAAACAACGGAATGGAAAGTAAAAAGTTGATTAGAATCATAGCCACGGTGCTTTTGCTCATAGCGGCTGTTGTGGTGGAAAAATACGCCAACCTTGCGGTTTGGCAGCTACTTCTCGTTTACATGGTGCCTTATGTTTTGATAAGTTACGATGTGATAGGCGAGGCAATCGAATGTTTTTCGGAGGGCGAGGCTTTCAACGAGCATTTCCTCATGTGTGTTGCCACTATCGGGGCATTGTGCATAGGTTTTCTGCCCGATGCCGAGACCCAATTCCCCGAAGCGGTGTTTGTGATGCTGTTTTTTCAGGTTGGCGAACTGTTTGAGGATTATGCCGAGGGCAAGAGCCGCGCGTCGATATCGTCGTTGATGAACATTCGCCCCGACACGGCAAACCTGCTGCGCAACGGCGAAAT
Source organism: bacterium (assembly GCA_963660485.1). Lineage (GTDB taxonomy): Bacteria > Bacteroidota > Bacteroidia > Bacteroidales > Bacteroidaceae > UBA6398. The sequence goes on from CAVKYH010000020.1 coordinate 3,805, forward strand.
TTCAGTGGTGTCGCCCGAAAATGTGAAGATTGACGATGTGATTGTAGTGAAGCCCGGGGAGAAAATTCCGCTTGACGGCGAAATAATCGAAGGCAATTCGAGCCTTAATACAGTGGCTTTGACGGGCGAAAGCATGCCGCGCGACGTGGCCATAGGCGACGAAGTGGTGTCGGGCTGCGTGAATATCTCGGGAGTATTGAATGTGAGGGTGAAGAAAACCTTTGGCGAATCAACGGCATCGAAGATTATCGAGCTTGTGGAGCATGCGAGCGAAAACAAGTCGAAGAGCGAAACGTTTATAGCCAAGTTTGCCCGGATATATACCCCTATCGTGGTGGGCGTAGCCGTTTTGCTGGCTTTTGTGCCGCCTTTGTTCTCGGCAGATTACGTTGCCGGGCTGTCGGTATGGCTTTACCGCGCGCTTACATTCCTTGTGGTTTCCTGCCCGTGCGCTCTTGTGATTTCTGTTCCCCTCTCGTTTTTCGGCGGAATAGGCGGCGCGTCAAAACGCGGCATACTTATTAAAGGCGCAAACTATATTGATGTGCTGGCAAAGGCGGGGATTGTGGTTTTCGACAAGACCGGTACGCTCACAAAGGGACAGTTTGAAGTAAATGCCGTACACCCCGAAAATTTCGACGGGAAACAGTTGCTTCATCTCGCAGCCCATGTGGAAAGATACTCCACTCACCCGATTGCTGTATCGTTGAAAAATGCCTTTCCCAACGAAAAAGACAACTGCACCGTGGAAAATGTGGAAGAAGTGGCCGGCCAGGGAGTAAAGGCGCGGGTAAACGGCGACATGGTGTGCGTGGGAAATTCCAAGATGATGGATGCGATAGGCGCGAAATGGCATCAGTGCCACAAGGTGGGGACTATTGTGCACGTGGCGGTGAACGGCGTGTATGCGGGGCATATTGTGGTTTCGGATATGCCTAAGGACGATGCCGCAGAAGCCGTTGGACTGTTAAAGCAATTGGGCGTGGAAAAAACTGTGATGCTCACCGGCGACAAGAAAGAGGTTGGCGAAGATGTGGCGCGCCGTCTCGGGATTGACGAATACCATGCCGAACTTTTGCCGTCAGACAAGGTGGCGCTGATGGAGCATATGATTTATTCCAAACCTCACAACAAGAGCCTGGCATTTGTGGGCGACGGAATTAACGACGCTCCCGTGCTGGCAAGGGCTGATGTGGGAATCGCGATGGGCGCACTTGGTTCGGACGCCGCCATAGAAGCGGCCGACGTGGTGCTGATGGACGACAAACCGTCTAAGATTTCGGAAGCAATACGTATATCGCGGCGCACAATAAATATAGCTTCGCAAAACGTGGCATTTGCTATATTCGTGAAATTGCTTGTTCTCATACTTGCAGCATTTGGCTTGGCCACAATGTGGATGGCTGTTTTTGCCGATGTGGGCGTTACCGTGATAGCGGTGCTCAATGCCATGCGCACGCTTAGGGTGAAAAAACAGTAAGCAAGGCAAGGCTTTCAGCCTATGAACCACAATATGCGAATGCAGCCCCATGTCGTTTTTGCGACACGGGGCTGCTGCTTTGTGTAATCAAGAGAATTTCAAACGTAAACGCATCGGGGATACAATATCCCTGATAACGTTTTTCTGAAGTCAGATATTATTTAAACGAAGTCTGACATTATTTGAATAATGTCAGACTTCGTTTTCGCGATATGCGATATGTTTTTTGCAAGCCCAAATACGGGCTGTATTTACTTGTATTGTTGCAGTAATTCATCGGCATGATCGTCGCCGAGATCCTTTGCCTTTTGCAGGTTCTGGATAGCCAACTGTTTTTTCTTGGTCTCGCCGTAGGCAATGCCCAACAACCGGTATCCGTCAATGCCTTTGGGGTCGATGCCTATGGCCCGTTTTGCATACGTAATGGCATCTTCGAATTGTCCGAGGCGCAACATGAGCGCCGATTTCTCAGCATTGTACACATAATCGTCGGGGCGCATGGCGAGCGCGCGGTTTATGTCGTCGTCGGCCTGCTTGTACATTTTTCCTTTGAGGGCAATCTGCTCGCGGATATAGTAGAAATTGTCGTTGAGGTTCTGAAATCCCACTATATGCTCGTATTCCATGTAGTCGAGAGCGGACTCACGATATTTTCCGATGTTGTTGTACTGGTTTGCGCGCTCGAGAATGTAGGGAGCAACGGCTTTGCTGTAAGGTTTGTTGAAGCGCGAAATTGCAGAGTCGAGCAAGACGGTGATTTGAACGTCAAGACTGTCGACCTTGCCGCGTGTGCGTGCTTCGTAAAAGAATGTCTCGGGCGTAGCAATTGATGAATGGTTCACGGCGGAGTACATGTTTATAGCCTCCTGGTATTTCTTCATTCCGAAATAGCAGTCGCCCAATTGCAACTGGTATATAGGTTGCGGATTGATGCTGTATGCTTCCTGCGCTTCGGCAGCTGATTTTTCGAGGGTCCAACCTGCGGCGTTCGCCTGGGCTGCATTGTAGAGCGCATTATGGTAGACGAGACGACTCAAGGTGTAGTGGGGATTGTCTTTGTTGTTGCTGAGCGAAACAGCCTTGGCAATGTCTTCCTCACACTCCTTGAACTTGTTTTCCTGTGCGTTCTGTTTTGCCCGTTCCACGTATCCGTCGGCGTTGTTGGGGTATTTGGCGATGAAATCGTTGAGTGCCGTTTGAAACACCTCGGCATCATGGTTGATTTGCGACAGCATATATATATATGTATATGCCTTGTCTTCTCCCTCGGGTAGCATCTTGGGAATGCCAACCGTGTTGAGCGCGGAATTTGAATAGTCCATTTCGCTCACGGAAAGCTTGGCGCAGAAATTAGAACCGATGGCGTATGTGGTTTGGTCCTTCCCGACGTTGCGCTGAACCACTGCCACCCATTCTCCATTGGCATCAACCACCGGGCAACCTACGTTTTTCTCATCATAAGGCAAGGAAAACTCATAGTATGTGCCACCCGAAATGTCTTTCTTGGAGCTGATTTTCGTTTCTACGGCTTCGGCTTTTTTTGAAGCCCCACTTCGCAGGATATACACGGCATTTCCTTCGGCCAAAGTGGCTTTTGATTGTGCCAAAGTCTCTTTTGCTTTCCCCTCCAATGAGAACTTGATGATATCATAAATGTCGCTGGCGCCACAAATGCGCGAGATTTTCATCTTTCCGCCCGAAGAGCCCACAAACTCTGCGCTCTTGGCGTTGCGGAATGCCGAATATTCTGAAAAAACTTCGCCTTTGTCGCCCACGGAAAAGGCCGGGGCTGTGGAAATCATCTTGCCGTCGCTGCCATAAGTAACAACGGTGGCGAGAGATTTGCATGCGCTTGAAACTTTCTTGGGAACGGCTGCAAAAACAGTGGAGCATATACCCAAGAATAGCAGTGAAACAAATATTGTCTTGCGTGTCATTTATATTATAGTCGTTTTAGTTGTTCTTGTTTTTGAGAAGTTCTTTTGCATTGTCCATTGCAGCCGCTGTGATTTCGCTGCCGCTCAACATCTTTGCTATCTCGTTTAAACGGTTCGCCTCTGTAAGTTCTTCCATGCGCGATGAAGTTGCGTCGTCATCGTTTTGTTTGTAGACAAGATAGTGGAAATCACCTCTGGCAGCAATTTGCGGCAAGTGGGTGATGCATATCACCTGAGTTCCGCCGCGGCAAATTTCCTGCATGGCTCTTGCCATTTGCTCTGCAATGCGTCCGGAAACACCGGTGTCGATTTCGTCGAAGATAATCGTGGGCAAACCTTTCACCTCGGACACGATGGCTTTTAAACAAAGCATGATTCGTGCGATTTCTCCCCCCGATGCTATAGTTTCTATTTCGCGCATCGCGGAATTTTTGTTGGCGCTAAACATATATTTCACGTCATCAATTCCCGAAATACCGGCTTCGGGCAGCGCGCCGACCGTTACCTGGAATTTTACATCGGGCATACCGAGCGGAACAAGCCGTGCCGTCATTTCTTCGGCGAGTTTCGCGGCTGCTTCCTTGCGTGTGGCTGTAAGCAACGCGGCTTTTTCAAGCATTTCTTTACGGAGCAGTTTGCACTTTTTCTCTTTGTCAGCAAGAATTTCTGCGCTGTCGTCGATAACTTCTAACTGCGAACGCAATTCTTCTTCCTTTTTCAGCAAATCATCATAGGAGTCAAGATGATATTTGCGTTCCAAATCATAAATCACAGAGAGCCGTTCGTCAACTTCCTGCAAGCGCGCAGGATTGTAATCGTCGTCTTCAACGTGTTCTTGCAACTCGCCGTAAATATCCCGCAACTCAATGCAAACACTGTCGATGCGGTTGGAAAGAGATTCGGCTTCGGGCAGAAATTTTGCGATGCGCGCGAGATTTTCTGCGCATCGCGACAAAGAATCAACCACACTGCCTTCTTCGCTGTCCATGGTCTGGCACGTTTCAGCCAAGGCTTCGGTTATTTCTTCTGCGTGGGAAAGTTTTTGCTGCTCGGCTTCAAGTTCTTCTTCTTCGTTTTCTTTTAGATTTGCAGCCTCGAATTGTTGCAAAGAGTAGCGCAGATAATCTTCGTCTTCCTGTTTTTTCGCAATTTCTTTGCGGAGTTTTTCAAGCTCGCTTTGAACTTTTTTGTATTCGCTGTATTTCGCAATATATTGGCTGCGCTCATTGGAATTCCTTGCTACCGAATCGAGCACTCCTATTTGGAAATCCGTTCCGGATATCAGCAGATTTTGATGTTGGGAATGAATGTCAACAAGTTTCTGCCCGAGTTCCTTTAATTGAGATACCGTGGCGGGTGTGTCGTTTATGAAAGCGCGGCTTTTGCCTGATTTGGAAATTTCGCGGCGAACCACACATTCTTTACCGTCAAAATCAAAATCGTTCTCAGAAAAGAATGCGGCAATATCTTCGTTGTTTTCTTCAAAAACAGCTTCTACAAAACATTTCTCGGCTCCGTCTTTTATAAATTTCGCGTCAGCCCGTCCACCAAGAATAAGGTTTATCGCGCCAAGCATAATGCTTTTACCGGCTCCCGTTTCGCCTGTAATTACAGAGAACCCGCGATGAAATTCAATATCCAAGGCATCTATGAGAGCGTATTTGCGTATTTTGAGGTTGCGAAGCATATTTATTTTGAAAGATTGCGCCAATAAGTATTGTACGAGGCGTTGATATTTGAAAGTATATTGTAAAGCGATTCTTTCTCCTGCGGTTTGCCCTGTCCTTGATAGATATTTACAAGTTCGTCGCGCTTGTATTCCGTAAACAACTGCGGCAATTTACTTAGGCGTTTGTTGTTGTGGGCTTCGCCGAGAAGTTTTATCGCTTCGGTAATCTTGTTGCGTCCGCTTTCGGCATTTTCAGCCATTACGTCAAGTCCTTCGCGATGATAAGTATACTGCATTTTTCTGAAAGGCTCCATGCTGCCGTCGAGCATGTCGTTTATTATTGCGTAGCGATTGCGGTCGTTTCCCGTGGTTTTCCATCCTTTTCCGTTGAGACCTTGTGCAGAATTGGCTATATCAAGGGCTGTTTTAAAGAAATCCGTACCTCCTTCGGGCGACATAGTATCATTATCGATTCCTATTATGAAATAGGCGTAATAGCCAAGCATTGCTGTAAGGTCATTGTTGATTTGGTCTACACGAAAATCGAGTTTGTCGAACTCATGATAGGTGAAATCAAAATTTTCGTCCTTTACGCTGTACTCAACTGTGGTGTAAGACGAATTGTAAACGGGCCGTATTACCATTAGAAGCAGTGAAGCAGTGAACGAGCCGCGTGCATCGTCATATTTGTTTATTGTTATGTTGAACGAGCAGTTTATCCTTTCGTTGTCATTGTATTGCTGACCTGTCCAACGGCGAGTATTTAGAAAATCACTAATGTTTTTTTCGAGGTCTTCAAACACGCTTGTATTGGTGCCTGATATCTTACTGTGGTTAACCGTTACACGCGCGTCAAGTTCCTGTGCAAAAGTTTTTGTACAGCACAGAAAAACCACAGTTAACATTAGAATTTTCTTTACAACTTGCATAGTTCGTCTATAATATCGTGTGCAACTTCGCTTTTGGGCTTTAACGGATATTCCAACACAGATGTTTTTGATATTATGGATATCTTGTTGGTATCAACCGCGAAACCGGCGCCTTTGTCTTTGAGCGAATTCAAAACTATAAAGTCCAAATTTTTCGACTCAAGCTTATGGATTGCATTGCTTCGCTCATTGTCTGTTTCCAATGCGAAGCCTACAAGATGTTGTTCTTTGCGTTTGAGTTTTCCGAGTTCTGCGGCAATATCTTTTGTAGGAGCGAGATGTAAGACCATGTCTCCTTTTTCGCGTTTGATTTTTGAAGAAGCAGAAATCTGCGGTGTGAAATCGGCTACAGCGGCACAAAGTATAGCAGAATGGCAATCTGAAAATTCTGCAACTGCTGCCGAATACATTTGAGAGGCACTTTCCACGCTTACAACGCGTATAGCTGGATTTTTGGCCGATAGCGCAACCGGTCCGCTTATCAAAACTACTTCTGCGCCTCTTTGTGCACATTCTTCTGCAAGCGCATATCCCATTTTCCCTGAGGAATAATTTCCTATAAACCTCACGGGGTCGATTTTCTCGTATGTAGGGCCTGCGGTAATAAGTATCTTTTTCCCGAGCAACTGTTGTGATTTCTTGAAATATCCGTCAAGAAATTCCACAATCCGTTCCGGTTCTTCCATACGTCCTTTCCCTTGTAAACCACTTGCGAGTTCGCCTGTTTCGGGACTGATTATTTTGTTGCCGTATGCCGTAAGCGTTTCAAGGTTGTGCTGTGTTGCAGGGTGGGCATACATGTCCAAATCCATGGCAGGGGCTACAAACACGGGGGCGCGCATTGAAAGGTAAGTGGTAACGAGCATGTTGTCTGCCACGCCGTTTGCAAATTTTGCAATAGTTGAGGCTGTGGCGGGGGCAACGAGCATTGCGTCGGCCCAAAGCCCTAAATCCACATGGCTATGCCATGAACCGTCGCGTCGGTCAAAGAATTCGCTCACCACAGCGTGTTTCGTTAGTGTGGCGAGGGTCAAGGGAGTGATGAATTCCTTTGCCGCCGGAGTCATAACCACTTGTACTTCTGTGCCGGCCTTTATCAAAAGTCGTGCGAGCGTACATGATTTATACGCGGCTATGCTTCCCGTGATGCCGAGAACGATATGCTTTCCTTGCAGACTGTTATTTGCCATTAAATTTGAAACGCAGGCGAGTGAGTACTTGTTTTGTGTTTTGCGGGAAATCTCCTTGAAGAATCCAGCCGTAATATCCGGGGTCTTTTGTCAGCACTTCTTCAACCGGGGTGCCTTTGTATTTTCCGAAGTTGAAGACAGGAACGTTTTGATCGTTGTAGACGATGCGCCCGGCAAGGTCAACGTTGTTGTTCATCTTGGAGAAATCTGCGAGAAAGTCCACATCGTTTTTCAGAATCTCGGGATATTTGTCGAGTTGTGCCTTCATCACCTCATAGGTAGCCATCGTGTCGTTTTCTGCCGAGTGGGCGCCGTCAAGATCTTTGTGGCAATAGTATTTATAGGCGGCTGAGAGTGTACGGGGCTCCAATTTGTGGTAAATGTTCTGCACATCAATCAGCTTGCTCTTGCTGATGTCGAAATTCACTCCCGCCCGCAACATTTCTTCCACGAGCATGGGCACATCGAAATGGTTGGAATTGAAACCGGCAAAGTCGCAGCCTTCGAAAGTCGCCGCCAAATTTGCAGCAATCTGCTTGAAAGTGGGACAATCCTTTACATCATCGTCGGTGATGTGGTGAATGGCCGTAGTTTCTTCGGGAATGTGGCGCTCGGGGTTGATATAAATCGTCTTTGCTTCCTCGTTGCCGTTGGGATATACCTTGATATATCCGAGCATGATGATTCTGTCGTGAATTGCGCTTACTCCCGTGGTTTCCAAATCAAAGAAAACGATGGGCTTTTTGAGATTCAGTTTCATTGTTATCGGGATTTGTGAAACATCAGTCGTTTATGATGCTTGGCATGAGCAACATTACGATTTCTTCCTTGTGCAACGGTTTTCCTTCCTCGTCTTTTTCGTCTTTTGGCTGCGGCGACGGTACGATTATGGCGGCACGGCTTTGGTCGGCTATTTGGAATTCAACGTTTTCACAAGTGAGATTGTTGAGAAAATCTATGAGCGTCGTGCCTTTGAAACCAATGTTCATTGGCATTCCGTCGTATTCGCAAATCATTTTCTCCTCTGCCGATTGGGAGTAGTCGATGTTCTGCACGCTGGTAACTATTTGGTCGGATTCCATGTGGAGTTTCACGAGCGAGCTCACGGTGTCGGCAAATACGAGCACGCGGCGCAGCATGTTGATAAACGCCATGCGGTTGACCGTAAGGTGATTCGGGTTGTTGCGCGGCACTACTTTGTCGTATGCAGGGAATCTGCCGTCGATAAGGCGGCATGTCATGCTGAACGATTGCATTTTGATTTCGGCCTTAGTCTCTGCAAACCTCACGCTGATGTCTCCCGTTTCCTTGGCAAGCAATGAGCGGAGGAGTAGGGCGGGTTTGTTTGAAAGCACATATTGTCCGGCCGCGATGTTGTCCTCGTTTGCCCAACGGGTGTACTCCAATTTACGGCCGTCGCTTGCCACTACGGAGATGCTTCCCTTTGTGCCGTTTTCGGCATTGTCTTGCGTAACGTCGAAGAGCAAGCCTGTCATCACGGGGTGGGCACTGTCGGGTGCTGCCGTTGCAAACAATGCGCGGCCCACGGCATCAAGCAATAGTTTTGCGTCCACTTTGATTTCGGTGCTGTCGGCGGGGAATTCCGTGTATGAGGGATATTCGTCGGCGTTCTCGCTCACGAGTGAGAAATGTCCGTTTTGGTATATTATAGTGGTGTTGAAATTTTCAGGATCTACGTCGAAAGTAACGGGCTGTTCGGGTATTCCCTTCACGGCATCGATTACCGTTTTTGCGTTTATGGCAAACCGGTAGTCTCCGCTCGGTTCGTTGATACCTACATTTGTAACAAGCGTGTTTTCGCCGTCGGACGCAGTGATTTTAAGAGTGCTTCCTGTTACTTCAAAAAGGAAACTGCCGAGTATCGACATTTGGTTTTTGGAGTTTATTACCTTTACTATGGCTTGAAGGTGCTCGGCAAGCTCCGAACTGGAGAGTGAGAATTTCATGACAATATATTATTTTATTTTTATCGTTGCAGTTGTAGCCATTATGCTACATTGCAAAGATAGTAATTTCTTTGCAAGCCAAACTTATGGAAAACATATTTTTGGAAGTTGTTGCAGTGTGAAACGTTTGGGTTTTTCCCGTGTTTTTTAGCCGTCGTTGCATCTCGGCAAGGGTTGTCGTTTAGCCTTGAAAAGTTGCTGAAAAAACGAGATGCGATATCGTTTTTACGAGGTCAGACCTAATTTAAATTCCGACGCATCTAATTTAAATTAGATGCCTTGGAATTTTTGCGAGATGCGATGTAGTTTTTTTCTGTTGTTGAAGCCGGATTTCCTACAAGGTTTTTTCTATAAAATCATAGCGAACAAAGATGCTCCCACAACGGTCAACACGCCGCTCACAACTATCGACAAACCGCTGGTAGCCCCTTCGATTGTGCCCATTTCCATTGCGCGCGCCGTTCCCACGGCGTGGGAAGCCGAACCAATGGCTATGCCTTTGGCGATAGGCTCTTTGATGCGGATAAGTTTCAGGAAACTTTCGGCAAATATGTTTCCCAGCACGCCGGTAATGATTATTGCCATCACGCTTATGGGAACAATTCCGCCCAATTCCTCCGATACGCCCATTCCGATGGCTGTGGTTATGGATTTGGGCAGGAATGTTACGTAGGAAATATGGTCCCATCCAAACGCAAGGGCAAGCAGCAATATGCTCAAAAGGCTTGAAAACACTCCTGCAGCTATTCCCGAAAGAATGGCACGGTAGTTTTTCTTGAGCATCTCCACTTGCTGATAAAGCGGAACGGCAAGGCAAACTGTGGCAGGCGTCAACAGATAGCTCAGCCACGATGCCCCAGCGTTGTAGTCCTTATAGCTCACTCCAGTGGCGGTTATGAAAACAATGCAAATCACTATGCTTACAAGCAGAGGGTTCATCAAAGCCCAGCCGGTCTTTTTCTTCAAAAACATGCCTATTGCATAGGAGCCAAGACTTATCAATACTCCGAAATAAACGGAATCCTGCAACATTTCTCTCATTTGGCGGCGTTTTTTCGGCGTATCACAAATTGAGTAACTGCGCCCGCAGCACCCATTACAACAAACGTGCTCACCACGGTAACAACCACATAGGCCACAACATGGCTGCTGATTGCGTCCCAAGTGTCGATCAGTCCCACGGCGGCGGGAATAAACATCACGGGCATTATTGCTATGAGAAAAGTGCTCGTTTCGCGCAGGTGCTTAACCTTTATCAATTTGCTCTCAAGGCATATAAACAAAAGCAGAATGCCGTAGATGCTTGCGGGAATGGGCAGGGGAATGAAATAATGAAGCAGTTCGCCAACAAAAGAGAACCCTATTATTATAATGAATTGTATGATGTATTTCATGTCGGGAAATTATGGTTTTACAGCCTCTATATATTGCGCAATAAGCTCCACCGATTTTTCAGCGCCCAACCTAATGCTGTCGATACAAAGATCGTAGTCTTCGGCATTGCCCCACGTAAGTCCGGTGTAGTATTTGTGGTAGCGCACACGGCTGTCGTCGAGGTTGCTCACGTATTCTTCGGCATCGGCGTGCGACATCTTGAGTTCTTCTTCAATAGCCTTGACGCGCTTGTCAAGGCTGCCTTTGAGGAAAACCGACACAAGGTCTTCGCGGTGCTTGAAAATATAATTTCCGCAGCGTCCTATAATGATGCAGTCAAGGTTTCCGATAAGTTCCTGCAACAAGCGCAAGGATTTATGGCTCGGGTCGGCATTGTCGTACGCTGCAAATGAAGAAATGGCGAAGATTAGTTCGTCTACGGGGCGTTCTTCAAAAAAATCCTCGAGTTCACGCACGCAATCCGTGCGTGAGCGCGCCATCGAGAGCAGGTCTTGACGGGTGTAGAAGGGAATGCCGAAACGCGACGACAGTTGTTTGCCGATTTTCAACGCTCCGCAACCACATTGTCTGGCTATGGTGATAATCATAGAGGTATCTGTTTTTGACAAGCAAAGTTACTGACGATTTGTTTGCCCGTGCCGTATGAAATAAGTAAAAGCCCGTTCTCCCCATTGGCTGTTGCGGTTTTGCAAAATGCGCTTGTCCTTTTGCGGAAATGCGCTGGGTTTTTGTTGAAATGCGCTGACTTTTTGTTGGAATGCGCTGGAAATTCGTTGAAATGCGTTGAGTTTTTATTGAAATGCGCTGAGATTTTGTTGAAATGCGTTGGACTTTTCGCAAAGCCGCGTAAAACTTTCTATAAAACCGTGCTGGCGTTTTTGTAAAGCCACGCCATTGTTTCTCAAACCCATGCAGTCGTTTCGTGAGGCGGTTTGGTGGCTGGTGGAAGCATTAAAAAAGTCCCGAAAGCAAATAACTTTCGGGACTTGATTGTTTGTATCTTAAATATGTCTTATGCTTCAGCCTTTTCGGTTGCTACAACAACAGATACTACGCTTCTGTCGCGTTTGCCACGGCGGAAATTTACCACACCGTCAGCAAGAGCGAAGAGAGTATCGTCGCTACCGATTCCTACGTTCTTTCCAGGATAATGCACAGTGCCGCGCTGACGAACGATAATGTTGCCAGCTTTGCAAACTTGCCCGCCGAAAATTTTGACGCCTAATCTTTTCGAAGCTGATTCGCGTCCGTTCTTGGAACTACCTACACCTTTTTTATGTGCCATAATCTATTTTCCTCCTTAAATTAAGCTACAACTTCCTTGATTAATATTTCAGTGAACTGCTCGCGGTGGCCGTTCTTTTTACGCTCGTCTTTGCGGCGTTTCATATGGAAAACGATCACCTTGTCGCCCTTAACGAGTGGACGAACTACTTCGCAAACCACTTTTGCGCCCTCGATAACGGGAGAGCCTACGGTGATTGTGCCGTCGTTGTTGGCAAGAAGAACTTTGTTGAACTCAACGCTTTTTCCTTCCTCGGCATCTTTTATGTGGTGCACGAAGATTTTCTTTCCTGCCTCGGCCTTGAATTGTTGGCCTTGGATTTCTACAATTGCGTACATTGTTAATTGTTTAATTGTTGTTCCCGGGGGCGCGGACATATTGGTTTGCCCGGCTTTTTATTGCCCTTTAAGGACTTTGCGGGTGCAAAATTAGTGGTTTCTGTTGATATGTCAAAATGTTTTGCTCTGATTTTTATTGCAAAACGGTTGAAATCGTTGGTTTTATGTCTGGTCTTGTTTTTACGGGTTGCTTTGGTTTTATACTTTGGGCATACCGAGGCGTTCCAGGCATTCGTTTATTGCGTTGCGCGTGCAGGTTCCGCGTTTCAACTCCTTGCTCCATTCCACCACGTTGCGCTCGAGTTGGGCGTATTGTTGGGGAGTGATTTGCGCGAGTGTCTTGTCGAGTTCGCGGAGTGTGTCGACGCAGATTCCTAATCCTTTGGCTTTTATAAATGGTGCGATGGCGGCTTCTTTCCATACTATCACGGGCAGGTGGCAGCGTATGCAGAGCGAAGTCTTTATGGGATTGTTTAGCTTGAGATAGCTTCCGTAGGGTCCTTCGCAGGCATCGAGTGAATTTCCGTCCCAAACCAAACCGAAATTGCAGTCGTTGTTTTCGATGAGGTGCGTGTCGTTTACAAATCCGTGGTAGTGCACGCTGTTGCTCTTGATTTGCGAGCCGTCGAAACCTCTTCCGTAGAGTTCGAGGTCGTAGTTCAAATCTTTTTCGGCAAGTGTGTAGAGAAATGCGTTCTTTTTTCTCGGCAATGCCCCGGCATACATTATTTTCAGCCGGCCTCCAGTGTATTCGCGTATCGGAGCTTGTGCGTCGGCAATATAGTCGGTCATGTGGTGTATTGCCACAACGCCTTTGTAATTGTGCTCCAAAATCCACTTTTTCATGTTTTCGTTGTGCACAATCAGGGCGTCGGAGTTGTTGAGACGCTGCATTTCCTTTTTCGGTGTGATTTTCTTGCGGCGGCAGCTGCCCAAATCATGAATCAGGGTGATAACTTTTGCTCCGCGAAGGTGAGCCGCCTTGCAGATAAACGTGTAGTATTTCTTCACTGGGTATTGCAGCACAATCACATCGCCTTTGTGTAGTTTGAAAGGTATTGTGCATACGCCTGCAAGCGTTGCAAAAAAGCCCAATACCTTGTTGTGGAAATGCGTCTGCGGTAGGGCAACGTTCTTGAATCCCATATCCTGCATGATATGTTCGTTGAAATTCTTGGAGATGTTGCCTGCGTGTGCAAAGTCGCGGTAGTTGTGAGATGCGTAACAATACATTGGCGTTTGTTTCTGTTTTCGGGGGCCAAAGTTACGCAATTCCTTGATAATGCCAAGCATCGGGCGCAGCAAACAGTCTGATATCGCGTAAAAAACAAGGGGCTTGGCAAATGCCGTGTGGCGTGCTGAAAAACGGCGTAAAGGCTTGCAAAAAACGACAACCGATCTCGCAAAAACTCCGGGCCATGTAATTTAAATTAGATGCGTCGGAATTTAAATTTGGTGGCCCGGAGTTTTTACAAGATGCCGACAAATTTTTTCGCCCTGCACAGCAGGGTTTTTGACTTGCGGAATAGAGGGTTTCGGCGCGGCCAATTTTTCGTATAAAAAAGGACAAGCCCGCAAACGGCGGGCTTGTCCTTTTTATTAATATGGTATGCCTTTAAACGATAGTCTTAGGCGTTTTTTCGTTAAAGGGCGATGCCTTCGATATTGTGCTTACCGGCCGAAAGTTTCAGCAGATATTTCGTGCCGTCTGCGCTTACGCTTAGTTTCTTCTTGCTGCCGTTTACGGAATACTTGGCATAGTCTTTTGGCAGAAGTATCTGAGCTTTCGTGCCTTTGGGCACGGTGATGCTAACCTTGTAACCGTTTTCGCGGTTCACGTTGAGTTTTATGCTGCCATACTGTGTGGGAACAACAGTCTTTACATATTTCAGATTTCCAAGCTCAGGTTTTACGCTGAACTCGCGGAACGCCGGTTTCACGGGCGATATACCCGAAATGTACTGAGACATTATGATAAGCGGGCCGCCGCTCCAAGCGTGGTTGTAGCTTCCTCCGTGAAGGTCGAACAGTTCCCAGAGAGTTGAAAGCGGACTGTCGATCATCTGTTTATAGCGTTTGAGCATACGATCTATGGCGTCTTGCGTATAACCCATTTCGCAAATTGCCTGCAATACGTACCGCTCCATGTAAGGACTGGCAAATTCTACATTTTTGAACAATTCTCTCAAAACAGGATACTGCTCCTTGGTTGCGATGCCCGATATCACAGCTACGGATTGCGTGCGGTCGTCGGTTTTGCCGGTATATGAAGTGTGGCGGTAGCCGTTTCCTGTCCAGAATTTGCTTCTGAAAGTGTTGTCAAGCTTGTCTGCGGCATTCTGTGCCCATTTTGCTTCGGCATCTTCGCCTATAAGTTCCGCCTGCTTAGCGTAGTTTTTGAGCGTAACCGAATACCATGCTTGACACAAGGCCTGCATGTCGGCATTGTCGCCCCAGTCGCCCCAATCCCAAGCACCGGGACGGTATTCTACTAAGCCGTCGTTTTCGATTTTCCACTTGTGCATGTAACGTTTTGCGGCGGGGAATACATATTTAATGGTTGCCGCATCGCCGGTGCCCATATAATAATTCCAGTTGCCCAATCCCATGAACGCCATGGTCTGTTGCGGTAGTTCTTTGTCCCAATTTCCTGCGGGCACGGGGGCATACATTACGGAATCCGGCTTTTGCCAGTCGGCGAATTCGCGTGCGCATTTGCGTGTCAACAGGTTTGCGCTCGGCGAAAGCGAATAGAATACTTCCACCATCTCGTTTGATACATCGCCTATCCATTGTGCTCTTTCGCGGTCGGGACAGTCCATGTATGTGTCGCGCATTGTGATGTAAAGGGTGCGCTGCGATTTTTTCCAAAGTGAGTTGAGGTCGGAATTGTCGCACTCGAAACTTCCGGCAAATGCGCAGTCGTATCCCGTTTCGCGGTATGCCAGCGAAATTACTTCCACTCCCTCGGGAATTGTGTATATAACTTCGTGCCCGTTCATCCAACCAAGATTTTCGTAGGTCTGTTCTCCGTTTTTCGTGATGTATTCGGCGAACACATTAACCTCGCCATTGGGTGCGGGAGTTGCGTAGTCGTCGGTGCGAATGTCGATTTTCTTTCCCGCAGGTGCGTTTACTTTCAAAACGGGAGCGAACTGGCAGTTGTAGGGAAGGGTGCAGATTATTTTATTTCCGTCGCGGCGTTGCGATGGATAGGCTTTCACGCCGTAGTCTTTCCATTGTGGAATTTCGCGTTTGGCAAATTTGTTCCAGTCGGAGGCTTCGGGTGTGGTTTCCACGGCTTGTTTCCACGCCGAGTCGTTGAAGTCTGCGGAATACCATTGCGGAATGTCTTTCTGTGCGTTGAATCCTATGCACGATTCGGGGAGTCGCCAGTTTGGTTCCCGACCTTCGGGTTTGTAGAATGCGGGGTGTATGTCGGTGAGCCAGGTGTTGTCGCTTTCATAGTGTTTTTTGCCCACGGTAAGGTCGAAATAGAGTCCGCCCATCTTGGAATTGCGATGGCTGAATCCGTGTTTGCCGTAAAACCATACGAGCACGGCTATGGAGTTGCTGCCCTTTTTCAGATGTTTCAGCTTTACGTAGTCGATATATGTGTCCTTGGGGTTGGGACCACGCTTGAGTTGTCCTTCATAAACCTCGAGTTCGCCGTTTACATAGAGCCAATATTTGCTGTCGGCTGCTATGCGCAGGGTATTGTCGTTTACATTGCCGTCGATGTTGAATGTCTTGCGAAAACAAATCCATTGACTCACGGCTGGAGCCTCGGGAGTGGTGATGATCTTTGCCGCATTTGCATCGGTAAATGCAAGCGTGGCAATCATGGCGATCAGAAATAAGATACGCTTCATAAACTGTGTTTTATTTTTTAATGATTATTGTAGCAAAAGTAGCAATAAAATTTGAGAGAACGAACAAAATTGAATGCTAAAACCGTAAGCGTGTATATAATGTCGCAAGTTTTTACAACCGCAAATATATAGGGAAAAAACAAGTAGGCATCTCGTAAAAACTCCGGGCCACCAAATTTAAATTCCGGGCCATGTAATTTAAATTACATGGCCCGGAGTAAAAACAAAAACAGACATTGTTTTTGCAATGTCTGTTTAATGAAGTGAGAAATGAGGCAATGTTTTGATTTTGAGAAAGAAAACTCGAAGATTGCCTCTGTCTTTTATTTCGCTGCGAAATCTTTTTCGAGCAAGGTCTTTCCTTTGGTGTCAACAACCTTGATTTTGAGTTTCCCATTATTGGTTTCGCCGGTAATATACGAGTTGTTGGAATTGATTATTACGGGGAAATCTGCACCGTCGATGTTGGGAATCCAATTGAAACGGTGATAGTGTGCACAAAGCATCACGTCAACTTTTGCATTGCTGAGTGCCGGTAAAAACTTCTCCTTTACCTCGTAGTCGCCGTGCCATGCGTCGGGAGTGTTTGCGGGTGGAACGTGGCAGATAACCACATGATATTTCGCGCGCTTGTATTCCTCAGAATTTACAACCTGTTTTATCCATTCGGCTTGCTCTGTGCGATAAACGTCATAGGCGTTTGCTCCTGCGTATTCAATGTCATCATCGGGTTTGTCTTCTCCCGAATCGAGAGCAATGAAGAACACCGGTCCTTGTTGCCAAGCAAAGTAAAGGTTGGGCTGTTGCGGGCAAACATAAGTATGGAAATTGGCAGCGCCTGCCCCACGTGTTTCATGATTTCCGCGCACATAATAAAAAGGTTGTTCGGAAGCAAACATTTTTATGCTCTCGTCAAGAAAACCGGAAAAGAGCACTTCGTCATCGGGCAGTATGTTTACCATATCACCATTGTATATCACGGCGTCGCGGTGCTTGTAGTCGGCTGCTTCGAGCATTTGTTTCATCACATCAATGCGCTGGTGGATATCGTTGAGCACTACAAACGAAGTTTCGGGCTTTGTGCGGTCGTTTGTGGTGAATGTAAGCGGTGCTTTGCTGAATACATCTGTTGCGGCAACGTATCCCCAAACGATGTGCCAGCCTTCGCGTTTGAGCACTTCCTGTGAATAAATGCGATAGCGGTATTTTGTGCCCGGCTTCAAGCCCGTGATTCTTACGGCGTGTACAGTGCCGATGCGCTTTATGCCGATATGGCTGTCATAATATTTGGGGCGTTCCTGAGAATAGAAGTTGGATTTGTCGTCAGGAGCAATTTCCACCCAACCGTTCGAAGGATTGTTTGTTGTCCAAACAATGGTGGCTTCGGTTTCGTAGACATTTTGCAAATAAGGTCCGTGGAGGATTTGAATGCCATCGGCATACGTAGCAACCGGAAGCATCATCAGCAATACGGCTGCAAACAATAGAATCGTTTTTCTGTTCATATTTCTGTTTTTATGATTTTTCTTCGGAATTTTGTCGGTATTCGTTGTAAACAGCTACAAATGTAGCGATTTATACTCTAATATCTTGTAAACAACAGGCCCGAAGCGCTTGATTGAAACAAAAAAAGTTCCCGATCTCACGAATGAAATCGGGAACAACAATGTATGGCTAAATTTTCTGTCGCATTTTATTTGCGGCGGGTCGTTGTCTTTTTGTTCTTGCTCAGGTCGAGAATACGTATGTTGCGGAAACGAACGCCCGGACCATGACCGCAGAAACTTACGTAGCCGTCTTTGTTGAACAAACCCGGGTGGTTTTTGTGGTCAACGGTATAAGGATTTTTCTTATCGCCGTTGGGAGCTACATTATGTCCCTGGCAAGCCTCGCGGATATTGCAGTCGGTTACAACTTCTCCGTTGACGGTTACAATGATACGGTCGCCAACGGCACGAATCTCCTGAGTGTTCCAAGTTCCGAGCTTGTCGAATTTCACGTGTTTGGGCACGCATATTCCGTAAACCGAACCGTGCTGCTGATAAGGCTGGAGACCTGCATAGATCGGGTCGTCGTGGTCAAGAATCTGGATTTCCATTCCATCGTAAGCCGCATCGGAGCCTATGTTGGTGCGAATGCCCACGCCGTTGTTAACTCCCGGAGTTTCGAAACAGAATTCAAAACGATAAACAAAGTCGCTATATTTTTTCTTGGTGTAAAGATTTCCGCTGCCGCCATAGTGTGCAGTTACGTAAATCGTTCCTTTGTCGGGAGTATAGCCCGTGGTGTTTCCTTGCCACTTGTCAAGGGAATGTCCGTCGAACAAAAGTTCGAAACCGGCCTTCTTTTCTTCGTCCGACAAGGTATATACGGGAGTTGCCGGCAGGAGATTGGCATTATAATTACGCAAAGTAGCAGTGCCTTTCGTGGAAACAATTTCCATATTTCCGGATATGGCAGACTTTTCTGTGCCTGCAATTTCCTTGAACACGGCATTTGTGGTAATCTTCTCGCCGTTTGATTCGATAAACAAGCGGTCGTCAACCAAAGATACCTTCAATGTATTGAATTCTCCTTCGGGATTTACGGTATAAGTCTTATTTGTGCCGATAATTTCAAGACCTTTGGCAGAAAGACGGGCCACAGGCAACGAACGCAATACCACGGTAGCTTCACCATCTGTCTTCCAGTCGAGAATATACGAGATGTTCTCCTGATTCTTTGCGAACGAAAGTTTTTCACCTTGTGCAAAATCTTTGAGGTTTGCGTTGATAGTGAAACCATTTCCGTCTTTGTGTTTGCCGAGAGTCTCTGTTATTTCGTCAACAGCGTATCCGGCATCGGCGTTTCCTGAATTCTTCTTTTCAAGAGCGATTTCCTTTGCCTTGTTAAGCAACTTCACAACTTCGTCTCCTGCGTTGAGCTCATCGTTATGGCTCACGATTGTTTTTACAGCGTATGCAGCGTTGTAGCTATAGGTTGCATTGTTCATTTTATCGGCTACAACAGCCAGGGGCTGCAATTCGTGGATAGAACCAAGGTCGCTAATCAAACGTGTAACTGTTTTCTCAGCCGGATTGCAGTCTAACGCGTTGAGGAGATGCTGATATTTTTTTACCTTATTGCTTATGTTTTTGTCTACAAGGGTAATGTAACGCGAAATAGTCTGTTCCTTATAAGTAGGATACTGTTTGGCGACGCTCAAAAGCACCGGAATTACTTCGGGATTGTTTACGAGAAGCATAGCCTTTATTGCAGATTCCGAAGTAGAGGAATTGGTAAGAGCTTTCTGCAAGTCTGTGAGCGCTTCGCTTGTTCCCGATTGTGCGAGAAGGGTGTAGTAATATTCGGGGTGCTTGCTGTTTTTGATATAGTTTGCTGCAGCCGAATATTGTTCCGATGCGCTTTGTGCCACGAGGGAGTTGCAGAGAGCTTTCTGCAGTTTTTCCGTAGCAGAACCTGAACTTTTTTCGAGCAGAGCCGCAATGTTTCCGGAATAGTTGCTTGCCGAAGCAGCTACGCCTGCTATTGCGTCATAAGCAGCGGTGCTTACGGCTGCGTCAGACGAACCTGTGAGTTTTTCCACTTCGTTGTATGCGGAATGTATATGACGTTGTCCGGCGATTTTCAGAGCTGGTACGAGCGAAGCGGCATCTTTTCCGTTTTTGAGCACATTTAATATGCCCGATGTGATGTCGCCGTTGAAAGCAAGCAGTTGTTTTGACGCATAGCTTCCGTTTTTCTTGTCGAGTTGTGCTACAAGAGTTTCGAGAGCTTTGGGCGTGCCGATTTTTGCAAGAGCCTCCATGCCGGCACATGAGAGAGCGGAGTCGGTCGAAGCCACGGCGTTCACCATAACTTCTTCCTGGGCTGTAGCATGATTGTTGCCGAGCCATTTCACAACGTCGGTTTTTGCCGGAGTTGCGAGTTTGCCATAAGCCGAAGCCACGGTGGAATAAATATCTTTGCCTGCGTATTCCTCTGCATTGAGAAGCGCAGTATTGCGATACTCAATATTTTTATCTTTCAAGGCATTCACCACTTCTTTTGCGGCTTTGTTGCCCGAAGATTTGAGAAGCAGACGAAGACCTGCGCAACGGGTTGCAGAATTCTTGGCTTTAACGAGCGCTTTGGCTGCTTTGGCAACGGTATTGTTGTCGCTGCGGTCAAGAATCTTGATGTAGGCATCGAGAGCATGGGTTGTTTCGGGAGCGAAGCTGGTTGTTTTCGCAGCACTTTCGAGAACTTTCAAAGATTTCTCGCTGCCAACGGCTGCCATAGCGTCGTAAACTGCAATGAGTGTCTTGGCGTCTGCGCCTTTTACCCACGAAACGAGTTGGTCTTCGGCGTCTTTCAACTTGCGTGCCTTCACGATTTTTGCAAGTGAGTAATGGGGTACTTTTGTTGCGGTCTTAACCACGTTGAGTGCCTCGTTGTCAACGCCGGGAAGGGTTTCTATTGCGGCGAGTGCGGGAATGCTCAGTTTTTCATCGTTCAAATATTTTGCGAAAAGGGCGAAGTCTTCGGCATTTGCCACTCTGCGCAACTGATTGAGGAGGAAAGTCTTGTTTGTTACGTCGCTGCATTTGTCGATTGCCTTGATAAGACCGCTTCTTACGCCGGCGCGATATTTTTCGCCGTCTTTGGAGGCAGCATAATCGGTGATGCCGCTAAGGGCGTATTCAAAGACAGAATTTTTTACGTCTTTGCCTGCGGGTTTCAGGTTGCCGGCTATCATGCAAACGCCTTCTTCGCCGGTAGAAGCCATCTCGCCGATCACCTGATTGAATGTCTTGAGATTTTTGGCAGGGAGTTGCGCGAGTCCGTCGGCTATGATTGTTGAAGCCACGCGGTTGCGGCTGTCGGTCTGTGCAAACGTTGCGGTGAAGCACAGCACAGCTATCAATAATAATGATATGTATTTTTTCATTTCCTTGTCGGTTTAGTTGATATTTGTTCTTACTTCATCGATTACAGGTGCCATTCGCCTCTCATGGGCTGATATATCATTGCCGTTGCGTCGGGATCGCCGGTGAATGTGCCTGTTACGGGATCGTAGTTAAGCACTTTGCGGTTTAGGCGCAATGCTATTGCTGCCATGTTTACCAACGTACAACTGCGGTGCCCGTTGATTTCGTTTAGCGCAAACTTCTGTCGTGTGCGTATGCACTCTATAAAATCGGTGCGCTGTGGTTCGGGGTCGGGCATCTCGGCTATTTTGTTCATTACGTCGGGGATTGTGCATTCGAAGCCTTTGTAAACTTTTCCCTTGGGACCTTCGATATACGGGGTCTTGCCGGGGGATTCATAGCCTTCGCCTTCGAGAACAATCTGACAGCCGTCGGCGTAAGTATAAGTTATCTTGTGCCAAATTCCAACTGCGTCAGGGTGCTGTTGCGGGGCATCTACTTCAATCTTTATCGGTGATTCGTCGTCTTTGTCAAGGAGATATTGCACCGGGTCGAGGTAGTGTTGTCCCATGTCGGTAAGTCCGCCGCCGTCGTAGTCCCAATATCCGCGGAATGTCTGGTGTGTGCGGTGCAGGTTGTAGGGTTTGTAGGGAGCAGGACCGAGCCACATGTCATAATCCAGGCGCGAGGGCACTTGTTGTGGCTCAAGGTTTTCTTTTCCTACCCAGAAGAATTTCCATGTAAAGCCTGTGGTTCCCGAAACGGTGAATTTCAGCGGCCAGCCGAGCAATCCGCTTTTCACGAGTTTCTTCAACGGGCTTACTGTTGTGCCGAGTCCGTAGAATGTGTCGGTGAAGCGGAACCAGGTGTTGAGTCTGAAAATTCTGTTGTATCTTTTCACGGCTTCGATAACGGCGCGACCTTCGCCGATGGTGCGTGTCATAGGTTTCTCACACCAGATATCCTTTCCGGCTCTTGCTGCTTCGATAGCCATAAGCGCGTGCCAGTGGGGAGGAGTTGCTATGTGCACCACGTCCACGTTGGGATCTTTCACGAGATCGCGAAAGTCGTGATAGGTCTTGCAATCTTCGTCGAATTTCTTTTTTGCCGAATTTTTGGCAATGTTCAGATGCTCGCTGTCAACGTCGCATAGAGCCACGAGACGGCAGTATTTGTCGCTTGTAAAGTGGTATGACGAACGGCCGATGCCGCCTACGCCGATTATACCCTTTGTCAACTGATCGCTCGGGGCAACATAGCCGTTGCCGCCCAACACATTGCGCGGAACTATGGAGAAAAGTCCTATTCCGCCAACTGTTTTCAAGAAATTTCTTCTGTTTGTCTTCATACTAATCGATGATAAACTTATGCTTATGACGCAAAATTACACATTTATAACAACAAAAAGCATTAGTGAACACTCCAAAAACAAAAGATTGCGAAAAAGTTTTGCTTTTTCTTGATATTTTTTGCAGGGTGTGCCGTAATTTCAAATATAATTGTCGTTTTGGGCGTTTTTTGTGCTTTCTTGTAAACCTTTTGGCTGGCGCCGTTCGGAATGTATCGAATGTGGCAGAAAACTCGCGGGATATGCAAAATACTGCAACGCATCTCGTGAAAAACTCCAAGGCCCGGAATTTAAATTCCGACGCATCTAATTTAAATTTCATGGCCCGGAGTTTTTACAAGATGCCGACTTGTTTTTTCGCCATGTGCAGCATGGTTTTCTGGCTTGCGGAATGAGGTGTCTGATGTGCGGAAAAATACTTCAAACAAGCAAAAAAAAGATTTTCGTTTCGGCTTGCGGAGATATATAAATAAGGTGTGCAAAAAAGCACTTGGCATTTCGTTTTTCAGATGTCTGACATTGTTTTTGCGGTATGCGCATATGTTTTTTTCGCTATGAAACAGCGTAGTTTTTGAGAACTTAGATAGGCATAAATTAGGCCGTTTCAGAAAAGAAATGCTAACTTTGAAGCCAAATTTGTTACGGAAAAATAAAATCATTATTGCAGACGATGAAAACAAAATACACATGCATACTGCTCACCACGGTAATGCTGCTTTTGCCGGCCGCTATTCAGGCGCAGGAACGCGTATATAGTACCGCTTCTTGGCCACAGCAACGGGTTTATAAATACCGCGTTTATTTCAAGGACAAGAAGGAATCGCCCTACCGCAAAAGCAAACCAGCGGAATTTCTGTCGCAAAAGGCATTGCAGCGACGTGCAAAATGGAAAATCAAGATTGACGATTACGATTTGCCGGTGAGCCCGAAATATATAGGCGAAGTGGCGGCAAAGGGGGCAAAGGTGCTTTGCGTGAGCAAATGGAACAACACCGCCCTGGTGCAGAGCGAAGACAGCGCGCGGCTTGAAAGTCTTGCCAACCTTTCGTTTGTGGACAGTGTGAAGAAAGTTTTCCACGACATACATATCATTCCCTCGCCCTTGGACTCTTTGCGTTTCAAGGAGCTCAACGATACGGTCTTGCTCAATTCGGAATACTACGGATATGCACAGGAACAGATAGAAATGCTCAACGGACACCGTCTGCACAATCTTGGTTTTCGCGGCAAAGGCATGACGATAGCCATTATCGACGGCGGTTTCTGCAATGCCGACACTGTGAAACTTCTCAACAACGTAAAGATACTCGGCACCCACAACTTTATGCGCCCCGAGCACAGCGTCTATGCCGAGAACCAACACGGCACAAACGTGCTCTCGTGTATGGGAGCCAACAAGCCCGGCGCGATTGTGGGAACGGCACCCGATGCGGAATACTGGCTTTTGCTGAGCGAAGATAGCTATACCGAAACTCCCGCCGAGCAGGACACTTGGGCTGCCGCCCTGGAATTTGCCGACAGTGTGGGAGTGGATGTGGTGAACAGCTCTTTGGGTTACTACAGTTTCAGCGATTCCACGATGAATGTCAAATATAGCGAGCTCGACGGCAAGACCCATCTCATAAGCCGCAGTGCTTCGCTTGCCGCATCGCGCGGAATTTTGGTTGTGAACAGCGCGGGAAATTCCGGAGATGACCCTTGGAGAAAAATAGGTATCCCCGCCGACGCACGAAATATACTCACGGTGGGCGCAGTTTACGACTCGCGCACTTTTGCACCCTTTACCTCGGTTGGCTTCTCGGCCGACGGAAGAGTGAAACCCGATGTCGCAGCCCGCGGATTCCTTTCCGCAGTGGTGAGATCCGCTGGCTGGGTAAGTTTTGTCTTTGGCACCTCGTTTTCGTCGCCCATAACGGCAGGCATGGCGGCTTGTCTTATGCAGGCCCTGCCGGAAAAGAAGCCCGAAGAGATTATTGAAATACTTCATAAGAGCGGCGACCACAGCGAAAACCCTGACAATATTTTCGGATATGGAGTGCCCGATTACTACAAGGCCTATGTAGACAACAAAAGTAGGCGCTGATGGAAAAAGCAATGCGTCTTTTTGAACTTCTGCAGCATGTGCGCCTCGCAATATCGCGCACACTGCCCGCAACATACTGGGTGGTGGCGGAAATAAGCGAGGGACGGCAAAATGTAAACGGCCATTTCTATTGCAAGTTCATTGAAAAAAACGCGGAAGGGCAAGACGTGGCTTCGGTGAGCGGTGTGGTTTGGGCTGGAAAGTATTTTGAATTGAAACAAAAGTTCGAACGCGAAACAGGACAGCTTCTCACCGCCGGGATAAAGGTTCTCGTAAACGTAAAAGTCAATTTCCACGAACGCTACGGGCTATCTCTTGTGGTTAACGACATAGATTCTTCGTTCACCCTCGGAGATATGGTGCGCCGGCGCCGACTTATTCTTGCCCAACTCGCAAAAGACGGCGTTGCCGACATGAACAAATCGCTCGTCCTGCCTCGCCCACTGATGCGCATCGCAGTAATTACGAGCGAAACGGCAGCTGGTTACGGCGATTTCTGCAATCATCTGAAAACAAACGGCGCGGCGTTCAATTTCACCACAAAACTTTTTCCCGCGGTCATGCAAGGCGACAACGTGGAGCGCTCTGTGATTTCCGCCCTCAACTGTGTTGCCGCCGAGGCCGGTAGGTGGGACGCCGTTGCCATAATTCGCGGCGGCGGGGCGGTGAGTGATTTAAACGGTTTCGAGTCTTATCCGCTTGCCGCCAATGTAGCGCAATTCGTTTTGCCCATAATAACGGGAATAGGTCATGAAAGAGATGAAACGGTGATTGACCTCGTGGCAAATACTCGCTGCAAAACTCCCACGGCAGTGGCTGATTTTATCGTGATGCGCGCCCAAAAGGAAATAGAAACACTCAACGCCTTTACAACACGCCTTCACCGCGCCGCCACAAGGAATGTCTCGGCGCAGAAGCAGCGTATGGCATACACGATATCGCGCATAGCGCCGGCTTTCTCGCACAAGTGCCAAATTTCGGGCTATGAACTCGAACGCCTCTTGCTTCGCATTCCGCGCGCAGTGAGAGATGTTTGCGCCCGCGAGAATTCTCGTTGCGAAAAACAGGCCATGAAAATTGAAATGCTTGCACTCAATTCGTTGCGAACACAGGACTCGGAAATATCACGACGGGTTGAAAGATTGAAAAGATGCGTGGGATTGTTGCTGCAAACTCAAAAGACGCGCGTGGAAACCTTTGACAAAAGCATAAGGCTTGCCGGACCGGAAAGGGTGTTCCGTCTGGGATTTTCGTTGACCACAATAAATGGCAAGGCAGTGGTTGACGCAGCGCAACTGAAGCCCGGCGACAAGATTACAACGCGTTTTGCCAAGGGCGAAGCCGTTAGTGTGGTGGAAAAGTCAAACTGAAAAACAACAATATATATATGGAAGAGAAAAAACTTACTTACGCCGAAGCGATGAACGAGCTTGAAAGCATCGTGGAGCGCGTGGAGAGAAACGAAATGGATATCGACGACCTAACGGAAAGGTTGAAACGAGCGCAGGAACTGGTGAGATTCTGCCGCGAACGCTTGTTGAAAACCGAAGAAGATGTGAAGAACATCCTTTCGTCCGACGACTTGAAAACTTCGACCGACACAGGGGCACGAGAGGCGCAAAACACGTTTCCCGACTTTTAATCCCGACGCCCGATAACAGATATTGAAGAAATTACTACCTTTGCCGTTGATATAAAGTAGCGTTTCAATCATACCACAATCATGAACAAGAAAAAGATAATCATTCCCGCAGCGATAATAATTCTTCTTTTGCTCGGCGGGTTGGGATATACATTATATAATTTGCAGCAGCAGAAAAAAACAAACTCGGATTTGCAGCAACTTGCCACGCTCGACAAAAAAGAAATGGAGAACGAATACTCCCAATTTGCCTTGCAATACGACGAGCTCAAGCGTTCTATAAAAAACGACTCGCTCATGCAGCAACTCACCAAGGAACAGCAGCGCACGCAAGACCTTCTGGCCGAACTGAAACAGACCAAGAGCGACGACGCACGGGAGATTACGCGCCTGAAAAAGGAACTCGCCACGGTGCGCGCCGTTTTGAGAAGCTACATATTGCAGGTCGATTCGCTGCAACGCATGAACACGGCGCTTGCCGACGAGAACCAAAAGGTGAAAGCCCAATACAACGAAGCTACATCGCAAATCTCCAACCTCAACACGGAGAAGGCAAATCTTTCACAGAAAGTGGCGATTGCTTCACAGCTTGACGCAACGGGAATATCGGTTCAGGCGCAGAACAAGCGCAACAAAAATGCAAAGAAAATAAAGGACGTGCGCCGGTTTGTGGTTCATTTCACGATAACAAAGAACATCACAGCCTCGACAGGCAACCGCAATATTTATGTGCGCCTTTTGCAGCCCACCAATTCGGTTGTAAATCCGTCGGGCTCGTTCAATTATGAAAACAAGAGCCTGCAATTCTCTGCTTCAAAGGTTATAGAATACACGGGAGAGGAGCAAAGCGTTACACTCTACGTTCCTGTGGGCGAGACATTGAGCGTAGGCACATATCGTTGCGATATCTTTGCCGATGGACAGAATATAGGCACGGGCTCAGTGAGTATAGACAAATAAAGATTGGTTTTTGAAGAAAGGAGAGGCGGGGGAAATTATGTTTCCCCTGCTTCTTTTGTTCCTGTATGGTTTCTCACTACAACGGGCAACGTTTCTTCTTGTTTTGTCTGGTATCTTTCGTTGCTTTTCAGTGTGTTATATTGAATAAAAAGGATTCTTGAAATGATGCGGAAGCATGTGCTTTTTCGAAGTAGGCATATTGAAAAAACAATGTCAGACATTATTTAAATTATATCAGACATCGTTTTTAGGGTATTTGATGCCTTTTGAAATGCATGGTTTGGTGATAAAACCTGCGCGTTTATTCTTCAAAAACCATAGCTACGGCATAAGCCGAAATGCCTTCGCTGCGACCCGTAAACCCGAGCTTTTCGGTTGTCGTGGCTTTTACCGACACATCTTTCGCGGGGATTTCGAGGCATGAGGCAATACATTCCTGCATTTGCGGAATGAAATCCTTGAGTTTGGGACGTTCCAGACATATTGTCAAATCTACATTGCCTATCGTGAAGTTGTGTTTTTTCAAGATGTCGAGAGTAGCCCGAAGCAATACCTTGCTGTCGGCTCCACGATACTTCTCGTCGGTATCGGGAAAGTGGTAGCCTATGTCGCGAAGCGCCGCAGCCCCGAGAAGAGCGTCGATAACGGCATGAAGTGCCACATCGGCATCGCTGTGTCCGAGAAGCCCGAGCGAATGTTCTATCTTGATTCCCCCAAGCCATAGCTCGCGGTTTTCCACAAGCCGGTGTACGTCAAATCCAAATCCTATGCGTGGTTTCATTGTGGTATGTAGTAAAAAAATGGAGGCACAACCTTTAACGGCTGTCCTCCTATGTTTTGATTTTCTATATTGTCATCTGCGCGAGAAAAGGTCTTTTATCCCGTCGAAGTCGAATGCGAGCGAAACTCTCAGAGTCTGGTCGAGCGGATTGCTTGCAGCCGTGGACAGAACATAACCTGCGTCGATCGAGAACACATTCATGCGGAATCCTGCGCCGACAGTGAAATATTTACGGTTGCCCTTGTCTTTGTTTTCATCGTGATAGCCCGCACGAAGTATGAACTTGTCGTTGTAGGTATACTCAACGCCCACACTCCATTGTATCTCTTTCAACTCTTCGCTGAATCCGCCCGGCGCATCTCCGAAACTTTTGAAAATTCCCGTGATGGGCGACATGTCATAATAGTCCTTTTGCAAACGCTGTTGGTAATCCTCGTCGTTTTCATCGTCTTTCTGTCGTGGCATAGTGGGAACAAGCAATTTGTTAACGTCTACGCCGAAAGCGATCTTGTTGTATTCGTTGATTGGAACAAGGTAGTTTACGCCTAGACGCAGGTTTGTAGGTATGAAATACGAGTTCTCGTCTCCGAACTTCATTTTGCTACCGATATTGCTTATATTCATACCAAATGCCAACTGACATTCGCGGCTTCCCATCACTACATATTTGTTGTAGTACAAGGCAAGGTCGGCAGCAAATGCGTTCCCGGGCTTAGAATCGTCGGAATAGTTGCCACTGAGGTCGGAGCGGATATAACGCAAAGCGATTGCAGCAGAAAGATCCTCGCTCAACATTCGCGAAACGCCCACATCGAAAGCCAGTTCATAGGGTTTGATTGTGAGGTTGTCGCCTGCATCAACTTCGCCAAGCGAGAAATAACGCAGCGAAGAGGATATCGCCGTGTAATCACCCAACCGCATGTATCCGGCAACGTATCCAAGGTCGATGTCGTTTACTATCTTGCGCAACCAAGGCGTATAGTTCACTGCAATACCGGCACGGCTTATGCAGAACGGGTATTTCGCGGGGTTCCAAGCCTGTGAATTTACGTCAGGATCGGTAGCCGCACCTATATCACCCATACCTCCCGCACGGGCATCGGCTCCAATCTTGAGAGAGTTGACCGCCGTGCTGACAGGATTGAATTTGTCTTTCTCGCCATCGGCACTTGCATTTACCGTATATGTCAGAAATGCCGCAAGGGCTATTGCTATCTTATATTTCATATTCTTCATTAGGTGAATGACACATTTATAAAACTCACAACGGCTTTATTTATTGTTCAGGACAATCAATTTCTTGGTTTTGCTGCTTGACGCCCCGTTGCCCTCCGACACAGAAACGCGGTAAAGGTATACGCCGCCGCCAACTCTTGCTCCTGCCGAATTGGTAAGGTTCCATGTTATCGGGAAATGCCCGTAGTCGCTTTCGCCGTTGGTTGTGGTTTGCCATACAATCTGTCCGTAGCTGTCGTAAACGCGCACCGTGAATTTTACATCGGTTAGCGGACGGTCGTAAGAGATATTGAATACCGCCGTCTCCGTGGCAGGATTAGGATTGCACGTTATGTCGAGAATATTAGGCTTGAGATTTCTCACCGCAACAAAGTTGAGCGACGTAGAAGACGAGTTTCCCAACATATCCCAAGCACGGAAAACAAGACGATGACTGCCCGGCTCTAATTCTGGTATGGAATAGCCCACGCTTCCGCTTGTAAACGTACCGAAATCGTTTTGGAAATAATCGTTTAGTACGTATGTTGTGGCTGCGTTGCCGTCTATTATCAATTCAATATCATGTCCTACGCCGCTTCCGGTGGCATTGATTCCGCTGCTGTCGGACAAAAATGCTACGAAATAGGGCGTGGTGTTTGTTTTGTCCCCATCGCGGAAATCCGGATTGTTTAGGTAAACAAACAAGGCCGGACCAGTGGAATCGTTTTTGAGTTCTCCCGAAGTGTTTATCGCAAAATTATTGTTCACCCCATGACATTCTGTCGCGCGGTCGTTACTTACGGCGTACAAACTCATAAGACATGTTTCTGTAGAGTAGCTTGCGTCGATTGATACGGGGAATTCGAATTTGAAGCGGCCTTCTCTTACGGAATCCGTGCCGTCAAAAAGCCGGCGTGTGCGGTTGTAGAATTCGTAGGGCGTTTGTCCGTTCCCCGCATTGTCGTGGCAGGTGATTTTTTCAAGCTTGTCGTAAACCGTAGAAGTAACCACGCCGTTAAAATCGTTGAGTGTGGCACCGTTTTGTGAGGTAACGTGTCCCACAACTTGGGCAACGCTTCCCGCTGCAAGGTTAATGGCTGCACCATTTGCCTTTTTGCCGTTAATACTGTCGATAACGATTTTTCCAACAGGCGCGGCAAGTCGCAGAGCAGGGTCGCCCGCCAGAACATACTTCATCTTGTTTATCGTGAGGTCGGTTTGGTCGCTCGAAGATGTCGAAGTAACAAGCGCGCATTTGGCTTTCATCAGAGCTTCTCCCATAGTCATAAGTTTTCCGTCTTCTTCGGTGAGAAGATATTTGGAAAGCTGCGTATTAAGGTAGAGATTGCGCGTGGAATATACCGAGCGGGTTGCACCGATAAAGGCCACGGAGCCGCCATTCTCGTTAAGCACGGCACTTTCTCCGATTGTTTCTTCCTGAGAATCGAAGGGAATGATTTCACACGAGGAAGTGATCCAAACAGAAGGGTTATTGGTTTTGTTTTCCTTGAAATCGTTCAAAAGCAAAACCTTTTCGTGGGAAATAGAGCCCGGAGCGCCGTGCCCGGTATAGTTCATGAGCAGCGCGCCATTGGTCATGTAGCTTTTCAGTTGCTTGGTGATTTCCGGATAAGAGTTCCCGGTTGCCGTCTTAACCACAGTGTATGCGTCCCAATAGACTCTGCGCACATTATATTCCTTATGGTCGGTTTCTATCTGCTTTGCAATTTTTTCTGCGTCGCTCATTAGGGTATTGCCCGACTTATCATCGTCGCCCATGATGCATATAAGGTTTTTCCAAGAGCCCACGCTGTTGTTATACATATACTTTATGGTTTTGTCAACCATGATTTTGGCTTCCGCTTCTGTGTGAACGGGGAAACGTCCTATGGCTATGTCCGGTTTTTCCGAGGCCATGTTTTTGCCTTCGCCGTCGTCGAGAAAAGTAAAGAAGTCATCGCTCACATAGCAATTGATTTCGTTTATCGAGTTCCAGGATTCATAGCATAGCAAATAGTCG
Source organism: bacterium (assembly GCA_963660485.1). Taxonomy (GTDB): domain Bacteria; phylum Bacteroidota; class Bacteroidia; order Bacteroidales; family Bacteroidaceae; genus UBA6398. The sequence continues at coordinate 34,826 of CAVKYH010000020.1, forward strand.
TCGGGCGATTGGCTTGCCCATTCTTTTGTAATCATTCGGTTGTCCCACGCAGCATCGCCGAAAAGAAGGAGATAACGCGGCATGTCAGCCGTGATGGTAGCACGGTCGTAAAACATCTTTGCGTATTTGCGGTAAGCAATTGCGTCGGGAGTGCCCGAGGAAAACTCGTTGTAGATTTTGTCAGCCTCCACGATTTTCACGCGCAGGTTGTCGTGGGCTTCGTGTGCTGCTGCCAACCGTTCTGCTTGCTTTGTCAATTTTCCGCTTGCAGGAACTATTATTATCATGTCGAATACCGAGTCGCCGTGAAGGTCTTGGTTTGTCATTTTCTCAACCATTGTCGGCGTGGGGAACGTTTCTGCCGTGTTTACCACTATATATCTGTCGCTTGATTGCGGCAGTGTTACGTTTAGTGTGCTTCCCGAGAGGTTTCCTGTTACGTTTTGTTGCGGACGTCCTGCGATGCCGAGCCGCCAAACCCGTGTGTTGTTGTCGGCAGACGAGATGGTGTAGTTTCCTGCTCCGCTGTGCGAGGGATCGCATAGCTCGAAATACGGAGTGGAAAGGTTGAGCTTTCGCGTATAGTTGAGGCGGATATAATCAAGTCGCGCCGAGTGTCCGGAAGTCGTGGTAAAGCGCACACTGTTTGCGGTGCTGAGAGCCTCTGTTTCGTAGGTTTTTTCAAGCACCCGCGCCTTGTTGCCCTGTTCTCCGAGATTGGTGTTGTTGAGTAGGGGAATGCTCATATTGCCAAGGTTTGCCGAGTTTACTTCGCTTGTAACGATTGTGGCAGACGAGGCGTCGGAGGCTGAGAATGAGATGCTGACAAATTGTTGTCCGTTGGTGTCGATTTCGGGTGCGGCAACAGAGAACGACTTGGTGTTGCCGTTTGCAAAATCATAGCTGTCGTAGAATTGTTGTCCTCCGCTATACCAACTGTATGAGTCTTCTTCGTAAAGTGAACGCCAGGGAATTGTGGTGCGTGGCTCTTCGGTGCTCGTTGCAGCCTCGGCGTCGGACATTGAAAGGGGAGAATCGCCTTCGGTCAGGAAATAATAGGAATAAGACGAGTAAGAATTGTTGATATGCCGCCATTTGTTGCGCACATATCTCCATTTGGTTGTGCCGTTGGCGTAGAAAAGTATTTTTGAGCCGTTGCGGTAGAGCGGAACTTCTTCAAGGTCGTCATAGTTCTTGTTGTCGCCCGAATAGGTTATCACGGAGTCTTGCGCAAGTCCGCCGTAGCCGTAAAGTTTCACCTTGTCGGGATTGGAAAAACCCGCCGACGAAAGAAATGATTTGGTCAACTGGTAAACGCCTTCCTTTTCCACGCGTATTTTCACCCATTTGCCGGTGGCGAGAACGGAGTGAGAGGCATATCGGTCGCTTGTTGCAGAGGTGGCTCTTGTTGAACGCGAAGCGGTAAATACATTTCGGTAAACTGCCAACTTACATGTTTTCAAGCGATAATACACGCCGTTGCGTTTTACATAGGGATAGAACGAAATATCGAGCACTCCCTGCTTGCGTTCTATGGTGGGGGTGCAATTTACTTTTATATCCTCCGAAATATCAGCCTTGCTTTTCGCCAACAGTTCGCTTTCCTGCGCATTCACACGCTCGAATTCGGGATATTCTGCCTTCACCGTGAATTCTGTATTGGCATAGTTCGCGCCCACGTTTATTTGTGTGGTATAGACGGGCGTTGTGCCGTTGTCGACAATGCTTTCTATCGGAATTGTAACGAATTTCCCTTCGCCCACAATGCCCACGCTGTCAACGTCGTTTGCCGCGCAGAGATTGACAACTCCTGCAAAGAGCATCATGAACAGGAAGATATATTTTCGCCTCATTTTTATGTTTCTTTTTTCAGTTAAGCTTTTTATAAGCTCTATTTTATATTGAATTCAATCAACTTTTCGTTGTTTGCATATCCCGTTACGTGAGTATTGGGTACGGCAGTGAACGTAGTGTTGTGGAGCGGAAGCAACATTATGTCGCCTTGTCTCAAACTCATGTACGCACTTGCTGCTGCTATGGCCTCGTTTGCCGCATCGCGTATGCCGGTGATTTTTTCCGTCATCTCGTTGTCGCCGGCCTTTATGCGTATTTCCAGGTTCTCCGCTTGGTTATCGTCGGGCTTGATGTCGGCAAAATTTCCGCACGATACTGCGCCGTCAAAGTTTTCAGCCATGTGCCACGGCTTTCCTGCCTTTTGCATCGCAGCCCTTAGGGTGGCAAGTTCGAATTTCACGGCAATGCTCAATGCATCGTAGTAGCGCGGCGCGAAACGCGAGGGAATGCTTTTTCCCAACCGGCTAATTCTCAGCGCCACACAGGCCTTGGCTTGGCATTCTCCGCCCCAATCGGGCACAAACACCGGTTTGCCGTGGGTGAGAAGCGCTGTGTCGGCAAGTGTTGCTATCCGAGCACTTTCGTTCTCTTTATCTAACGTGCTGAATGCTTCTTTATTGCTATCTATATGGGGTTCAACTACAATTATTTTCATCGACAGACAATATTTATAGATACAAAAATAAGAAATTCCCTTTAATTTCGCGGCAAACAGCCTTTTCGTGCCTTCCCAAATGCGGCTTCTGCATAGGGGAAACTGTATGCTAAAAACAGCAAGGCATCTCGTGAAATACTCCAAGGCCCGGAATTTAAATTCCGGGCCATCTAATTTAAATTACATGGCCCGGAGTTTTTCCGACATGCGCAGCATGTTTTTTTGCTTGCGGAATGAAACTTTCGGCTTGCGGAACGAGGCGTCTGATGTGCGGAAAAATGCTTACGTTTTGGCTCGCGAAATATCGTAAACAAGGTGTGCAAAAAAGCATATAGCATATCGTTTTTGCGATATACCGATATTGTTCAAACGATATGGTTTGTGATGTGCAAAATATAGGGAAAGAAGCGAATAGCTTGCCGAACTGATTTTACGGAATTTTACCGGCTTTCTTCCGAAAACATATCCTGGATATATGTGGTGCGGAACTTTTTGGGCGACATGCGTGTGATGTTTCTGAAATAGCGTCCCATGCACGACACGTTCTCGAAATTCATGTTCAAGGCCACTTGTTTTATTGTATTCTCGGGTTTCAGTAGTTCGCGCTTAATATCGCGTATGGTATATTCAGTGATTAGTTGCAACGCTGTCTTGCCGCTAACCCTCAAACACACCGAGGCAAGGCGACGGTTTGAGATGCCGAGTTTTTCGGCATAGTATTCCACTTTGCGCTGACGCGGATAGGTGGAAGACAAAAGGTCGAGAAAGGCGTTGAACACTGCTTCGCTTTTGTAGAAAGTGGGTGGCGCCGACGACATGTGCTGAAACAGCATGTCGGTCAAGTAGCATGCGGCAGCCCGCATGAGAGATTCCAGAATTTCCTTGCGGTGGCGGCGCGGCGTTCCTCCCAGACTGTATTTCAATAAAGTGCTGTAGGCATTGATTACTGCCGACTCCTCGCTGTCGAGATGGATTACAGGATTTTTTTCGATGAGAAGCTTGAAATTCCAACTGTTTGCCATCAGAATTACATTCTGCATAAACTCGGTTGACACGCACATGCACGAGCATTCAAAGTCAATGCTTTCCATTAGGTTCTCGAGAATGTGGTTTGGACGGCATATTATGAAATCACCGACGCCCACGTTGTAGTTTGTACCGTTGATGCTCAGCGCGCCGCGCCCTTTGTTGCAAAGCGCAATTATGAAGTTTTCGATTTTCACCTGTTTGTTCAGGCTGATGTCTTTCACATTGTCGAATGCAATCACGTCTTCGTCGGCGAAAAGCGCCATCGACAGTAAGTTTCTGCCGTCTATGTCGAATGAATTCTTGTCAAAAGCCATTTGTTCAGCATTGTTTTTACATAGTCTTCGCAAAAAGCACCGCGTTAAGGTATCCCCTCTCTGTGGCAAGCCAGTCGGGTAGGGTGGCAACGCAAGTGTATCCTGCTCCTTCAAACAATTTTTGCGAAGCAACGTTCCCCTCCGCCGCAATGGCGTAGAGCGTATGAATCAAAAGCGTGTGGCGCGCGTAGGTGTCAAGCATCAAAAGCGTTTCGGTTGCTATTCCGCAATTTCTGTAGGGAGCAAGCACCATGATGCCCACTTCGGCACGCAAATGATGCGGGTCGAAATTCATGAGGTCGGCAATCGCCACGGGAATGTCGTCGGAAATTCTGCACACCACAAGCCTCATCTGTTTGTCGGCGTATATATCGTTTGTGGCAGAGGCAATGAAGTTTTTCAGGGCAAAGCGAGAGTAAGGCACATTTGTGGCCGAACATTCCCAAAGCGTCGTGTTGTTTTCCACTTCGTAGAACAAATCCAAATCTTCCGGCTCGATAGCCCGCAGATATACAGTCTTGCCCCGCAGTAACATCAGAAGAAACGTTTGTACTTGAAGTAAAGGTGAATCAAACCCTCAATGTGTTTGATTCCAATGGGGGTGAAAATCCTGCCGCGGGTCATGCGCTGGCAGTGATGCAACACCGTAAATTCGGGAACGTATGCCAAATGAAATCCAGCCTTTCTTACCCGAATACAAAAGTCGGCATCTTCTGGACCATAGAATATCTTTTCGTCCAAAGGCCCTACCGCTTCGTAGGCCTCGCGTCTTATCAATTGACAAGCCCCTATCAGATACTCCGGCTCAAAGTCGCTTTTCATTTTCTCCAATCCGTAGGCATAGCGGTAGCCGTGGGTATGGAGCAAGTTCCTTACCTTTTCTCCGATACCCGGGAAGCGTTTGCAACTTTCCTGTACCAATCCGTCGGCATCTACAAGGCGGCAACCGGCAAGCCCCACGTCGGGATTTTTTTTCATGAAGTCCAACATTCCGAAAGCCACTTGTTCGGAAAGTTCCGTGTCGTTGTCGAGAATCCATAAGAAGTCGCCGTTAGCACGTTCGAGCGCGCGGTTCCGTGCATACGCCACGCCACGGTTTCTCTCCAATGGAATGGTTATGATTTGCGGATATTTGTCGTGCAAGAAGTGCATAGTGCCGTCTTCGCTCCCGTTGTCAACGACAATTACTTCGATGTCGTCGCGCTGCAAAAGGAAATCCAGCGATTTTAGGCAGTTTGCCAACAGCCTGCGACCATTCCATGTTATCAAGACAACCGAGAGAAGCATGATTTATCCGAATAGTTTTATCTTGAGAGCCTTCAGCGCCGAAACAAGTTCCTTAATGCTGTGAAAGCGTCGCAGTTGTTTTAAAATGAAAGCCGGCGACAAAAAATATTGTATGTTGGCTTTGAAAAGAATGCGCTCCATTTCTTTTGCCGACAAATTGGGATAGCTCACAATAGAAGTGTGCTGCACGTCGGTAGGTATGTAATCACCCGTAACAATCCAGTTGTTTTTTTTCGCAAGGTCGTAGAATTCTGTTCCGGGAAAGGGAGAAACAATGTTGAACATGATTTGGTCAACGTTTAGCTTGCGTGCCTGCCGCAAGGTGTCCTTTAGAATTTCCCGCGTCTCAAGTGGCGATGTTCCGATGAGTATATTTAGTTTTACCGGAACGCGATATTTTTTCAACAGTCTTATGGATTCGTAAATTTGTTCTCGGGTAATGCCTTTCTTGATGTACTTCAGAATTTCGTCGTTAAACGATTCCACGCCTAAGTCAACGTATTTGCAGCCCGATTCGCCAAGTATCTTTGCGATGGGCTCTGTTATAGCATCTACTCTTGCCTGACAGCCCCATTTGAAATCGTGTCTCTTTAAAACATCACAGATTGCTTTCGTGCGTTTCTCGTTCCAAATGAAATTGTCGTCCATAAAACCGATGGCTTTGTAGCCTTGTGCTGCGAGCATGTCGAGTTCTTCTGCCACGTTTTCCACAGATCGGAACGATACGGCCGGTTTTCGTCCGTTTTCCCTGCGGTATTCTATTTCCCGGGCAAAAGTTAGTGAACTCGGCACACAATATATACATTTGAACGGGCATTGCCGTGAAGTCAATGCGGGAGTATATGGCGTTAGTTTCAGTTTTGGATTGTGGAAAGTGCGCTTGCCGAGCAGATGACGTGCGGGGAAAGGCAGTTCGTCAAGGTTTTTGAGCAGTGCGTGTGGCTTGTTGTTTACCAAATTCCCGTCTTTGAGAAAAGAAATCCCGTCGACGTTTTGCCACTCTTCGCTTTTGCCCGAACGGAATGCCTCCAAAAGTTCCAGAAGTATCATATCCGGTTCGCCGCGAAGCACTATCGTATGGCTGTGGTTAACGCATTTTCTAATGTAATAGGTTGGGCCGGGACCGAGGAGCAGACAAAAAGCTTCCGGTTTGATATTGTGGATAATTTCTGTGGCATGCAAATCGGTGTCTACCGAGAGATTTACCGTCCAGAAGGAATAGAAATCGCTGTCGTCCTGCTTTACGAAATCTTCAAGCTGGTCGTGTTCGTATGTGAAATCGTGATACGCCACCTGAAATCTGCCCGATTTTTCAATGAGTGCCGCAACGGTCAACTCATATATATTAGGGGTTGGATAAACCACGTTGGTGCAGCCCGAACTTCGCTCTGCGGGGCGTTGTCCTGCCAATGGTGGTGGTATCAGAAAAGTTATCTTCATATTTGAAATGCCGGTAGAATTGCGCGTCTATGTTTTCTGCGGTTTTCTCAGCCTTCCATTCCCAAGTCATTGCCTATTCGGCGACGTGTTGGCAGGAAAAGCAAAGAGGCTGCCACACATATTAACGCACAAAAGCCTCCGATATTATTCAAGGTGGCATAATATGCCCACAAATCGAAGACTGTAACGATTGCGAAACAGAGAATTCTTGTGTTGCAGAGTATTCTGTAACGTTCTATCCTTATGTCGGTTTCAAGAGATTTGTGCTTGGTTATCAGATGTCCGAAAATTTTTATCGAAAGCGGTATGATGCATATCGTAAGCAGCACGCAAATCGTACCTAAAGTATATTCCATTTGGGCATTTCCCACGAGTGTTCCTTTTGCATCGGGTGAAATTTCATAGACACCTGCAAATACCAACATACAAACTATGTAGGCGATATAATTGTTTTTTAGATTTCGTGCCAGACGGCTTGTCTTTTCATTCATAATTGTTTTCGTTTTTAATGTTTGCCCGTGAATTCGGTGCGGTTGAGTATTGAGCGCCCCAGAGTTACCTCGTCGGTGTATTCAAGTTCGTCGCCAACGGTAACTCCCCGCGCAATAACCGACAGTTTTACGTTGCTGTCGGCGAGCCGCCGCGAAATATAGAAATTTGTGGTGTCTCCTTCCATCGTGGGGCTGAGGGCGAGAATCACTTCTTTTACACCGCCTTGTTTCACTCTGTCAACGAGCGACTGTATCTCGATATTGTTCGGCCCTATGCCGTCGACGGGCGAAATCACTCCCCCCAAAACGTGATAAAGTCCCGAATATTGCTGCGTGTTCTCCACGGCGAGCACATCCTGTACGTTTTCCACCACGCATATTATGGAGGAATCGCGGCGTGGGTTGCTGCAAATGTCGCAAATCTCGTTGTCGCAGATATTATGGCAGAGCTTGCAGTATTTCACATCGTGGCGGAGCGTTTTTATAGCCTCGGCAAAGGCATCGCTAACCTCCACATTTTGACGAAGCATGTACAACACGAGACGCAAAGCAGTCTTGCGTCCTATTCCGGGCAGTCGCGAAAATTCTTCCACGGCGCGGTTGAGTAGTTTCGACGGATATTGCAGCTCCATTTACCGGTATTGCTTGAAAGACATCGCGTGGGTTTTGTCTAAAAAGCCATGCAAAGTTAAGAAAAGTCGCTCAAAATTCGTTAACTTTGCCCTTATTATTAATCCATTTCCTACATTATGACAGCAGCCATACCGCAAAGAAAAAAATACGATATACTTACTTCGGAATTTGTCATTAGCAATACGGATATATCGCGTTGTCCTGCCGACGGCAAGCCTGAATATGCTTTCATAGGGCGCAGCAACGTGGGAAAAAGCAGCCTTATAAATATGTTGTGCGGCAGAAAGAAACTCGCACTCACGTCGGCGCGCCCCGGAAAAACCATGCTGATAAATCATTTCCTTATCAACGGGAGTTGGTATATAGTTGATCTTCCGGGTTATGGCTATGCGCGTCGCAGCAAGACCGATATCGCCAAATTCGGGAGCATTATCGACGATTATGTAACCAACCGTGCGGAACTTACATGCCTTTTCGTGCTGATTGACTCGCGTGTGCCACCTCAGAAAATTGATATAGATTTCATCAACCGGGCTGGAACTAAAGGTATTCCCCTTGCCGTGGTGTTTACTAAGGCCGACAAACCGAACGACAGGGGACTGAAGGCAAACGTAGAGGCTATGCGGGCGCAGCTTGCCGAGGTTTGGGAGGAACTGCCGCCGATGTTTGTAACGTCGTCGTTGAGAAAAACGGGCAAAGACGAACTTCTGGAGTATATTCACGGCATCAATGTGGAATTGGGTGCGATAAAATCTAAAAAATGAACGATAATGCCAAACTGTTGCGCGCTGCAGGCGAGATGTATTGCCCCGACGAGAGCGCGGAATTGATGAAAGAATACGGCCATGCCGCAGAACTTGTGTTCGAGTACAACAATATTTGCCTCACCAACGCAGAGGCGCGCATTGAAGTGCTGAGCTCGTTGCTCGGCAGTATGGGAAAGAATTGCAGAATCCTGTCGCCGTTTCATTGTGATTTCGGTTACAACATACATGTGGGCGATGATTTTTTTGCAAATACGGGTCTCGTGATTCTCGACGAGGCTGAGGTGAAAATAGGGAACAATGTTTTCATCGCGCCCCAGGTTGGAATCTATACGGCATACCATGCTTTTGACATACCCACCCGTCGCCGCGGTTTTGAAGCCGCTAAGCCCATAACGATATGCGATGACGTGTGGATAGGCGGGCATGTGAGCGTGTTGCCGGGCGTTACGATTGGTAAAGGCTCGGTGATAGGAGCGGGCAGTGTGGTAAACCGCGATATCCCCGAGGGAGTAGTGGCGGCAGGAAACCCTTGTAGGGTGATTCGCAGGCTTGACGAGCGGAAATAAAACGCTTTTCTGCTGGCGCAAAAGCCGCATTGTTTTTGCGCGATTTTACTTCGAAAAAACAACAAGGCATCTCGTAAAAACTCCGGGCCACCAAATTTAAATTCCGACGCATCTAATTTAAATTACATGGCCCGGA
>CAVKYH010000021.1:0-41872 GCA_963660485.1 bacterium
TAATTTAAATTCCGACGCATCTAATTTAAATTAGATGCGTCGGAGTTTTTACGAGATGCCGTGTAGTTTTTCGCACACCAAATTAGGGCAAACAAAAAAGGGAAATCCTTCAGAGGATTCCCCTTTTTGCATATTCCGAAAGGCTCTATTATTTTGCAGCCTTTGTATTGATTGTAAATTCCTTGTACGTAACGAGTCGCTTGCCGTCTTGAAAAGCGATGATGAAGTTTACCTCGCCGTCCTTGAGCTTTTGCGTTGCAAGCACATTTGCCGTATAGGACACAGCCTTGCCCGGCGCGAGATTTGCAATTATTGCCGTGGGCGACACAATCACCTTGCGCGGTTCGCTGCTCGATACCACGGGCGTGATGTTGTAGAGCGTGGAGTTGCCGGCGTTGTGAATCTCAAAAAGAATCTTTGCCTTTTCTCCGGCATCGACAGTCTGGTTGCGGTTCTCGTCAACAAATCTAATATTCTCCACTTTCAGTCCGTCGATGTTCGACATAAAACTCCCGCTCTCCACCGTGCGCGTATTTCGGCGCGACGCCGGAGCGTTACAACTGTCATCACAATCGTCTATTCCCCTGTCGGCTTTGCGGTTTTTCTGTCCCGTAACTGCATTTCCCACAACGGCGCCCACCGCCATGCCGAGCGCTGTGCCTGCATCGCTTCCTCGCGGCCCGCCCATCAGACCTCCGATGCTCGAACCGAAGATTGCGCCGAGCGAACCGCCTGCCATTGTGCCGCGCATCTGTCTGTCGGTGCACCCTGAAAGGAGAACAAGCCCGGCAAATGCGACTGCCGTCAATCTGTTAGCTTTCATAATTTTCAACTTTTGGTTATCACATTATGCTTATGCCGCAAAATTAGCGCAAAATCAGATATGGCGTAATTGCGGCGCGTGATTTTTTGGCCTTAACCCTCAGCATTTCTGCCGTTGGCGCATATGGCAAGCATTTTCCACAGTTTTTCGTCGGGCAACGGGGCAAATACTTCAATCTGTTTATGGGATACAGGATGCTCAAACTCGAGTTTTTCGGCCAGCAACGAAATACTTCCGTCGGGATTGCTTCGCGGTGCACCGTATTTCAGGTCGCCTTTTATCGGACACCCCATGGCGGCAAGCTGGCAACGTATCTGATGATGCCGCCCCGTGAGAAGATTTATTTCAAGCAGGTAGTAGCGGTCGCTATGAGCCAGAACACGGTAGTCAAGCGCCGCAAGTTTTGCATCTTTCGCCCCCTCGCGCGAAACAAAAGTCTTGTTCAGCTTCGGATTCCTCACCAAATATTGCTCAAGATGGTCGGCGTCTTTCGGAGGACGGTTGGCAACAATAGCCCAATAGGTCTTGCGAATCTTGTCCTTTGACCTCAACATCTCGTTAAGGCGCGAAAGAGCCTTGCTGGTGCGTGCAAAAATCACGAGACCCATTGCCGGACGGTCAAGACGGTGAACCACACCAAGGAAAACCGCACCTGGTTTTGCGTAAGCCTCTTTTATATACGCCTTGGCCTCATCACAGAGCGTACGGTCGCCCGTGTGATCGCCCTGAACTATCTCGCCGGCATTTTTGCTCACTATCAAAATGTGGTTGTCTTCGTAAACAACTTGCATCTGTTGGAATAATTAAAAACAAGGTCGCAAAGGCAATAAACCCATTGCGACCCTGCGGGTATCATTATTGGTGTTATTACATATTCATGCCGCCGTCGACCTGAATCACCTGACCTGATACGTAGCTCGACATATCAGAAGCCAAGAAAGTAGCCACATTGGCAATATCTTCTACCTTGCCGCCGCGACGGAGAGGTATCTTGTTTGTCCATTCCTTGCGAACGTCTTCGGGAAGAGCTGCTGTCATTGCAGTTTCGATGAATCCCGGAGCGATGGCATTGGCACGAATTCCGCGCGAACCCATTTCCTGAGCCACAGACTTTGCAAGCGCGATAAGTCCGGCCTTTGACGCAGCGTAGTTGCTCTGTCCTGCATTTCCGTGAACGCCTACTACAGAAGCCATGTTTATTATGTTTCCCTTGCGCTGGCGCATCATGATAGGAGTGCAGGCGTGAATGAAGTTGAAAGCCGATTTGAGGTTAACGGCAATCACTGCGTCCCACTGCTGCTCCGTCATGCGAATCATTAGGCCGTCTTTTGTTATACCTGCATTGTTCACAAGAATATCTATCGAGCCGAAATCGTTTTTCACTTGTTCCACAACTTTTTCGGTATCTTCGAAATTGGCTGCATTCGAAGCGTATCCTTTGCTTTTCACTCCGAGCGCTGCAATTTCTTCTTCTGTTTTCTTTCCGTTTTCGTCTATTACGAGGTCGGTGAAAGCAATGTTAGCGCCTTCTGCGGCGAACTTTAGGGCGATGGCCTTGCCAATGCCGCGTGCCGCACCTGTGATGAGTGCGGTTTTTCCTGTCAATAATCCCATATTAAAAGTTTTATGTTTTGTTCTGAAGTTTCTTTTATCTTAGAGGTCCCATGCCGAGGGAACGGCGCACGAGATTGGCTACGATGGGACGGGAAATCACCTCTTTCATTCCGTTGCCGAGACGACCATATATGTATGGCACTTCAAGACCTTTGAGGGTGTAGTGGATTATGTCGCTCATCAGCTTGATGTCTTCGATTTGGAATTTGCCGTTGTCGCAGCCTTCTTTGAGCACGTTGTAGAATACTTCCTGCTCGGCGGTATCGAATTGTTTTCTCACCTTTTCCACCATCCAGATGTTGCGGAAAAATTCGGCGCGCAGGTTTCCGTTTCTCACCACGGCTTCTTTTATCAAGTTGAGATGCGTGTAGATGAGTAGTATCACCTTTTGTTCGGGCTCGATATCCATTGCCGCCACTTCGTCCATGCGGTCGCTCAGTCTTTCAAGCTCCGTCTGGATAACGGCATAGTATATCTCTTCCTTGTTCTTGAAATAGGTGTAAAGTGTGCGCCGCCCTTTTTGCGAGGCTTCCGCTATCATATTCATGGTCGTGGCTTCCAATCCGTTTTGCGCGAACAGATGACGGGCTACGTCCACAAGTTTTTGGCGTGTCTTGGCTACTGACATAATCGTTTCGGGGTAATGTATGCAAATACGTGATTGCACGCTAATTTCCTTGTGTGCAAATATAAGGCTTTCGCGGCAATTATCCGTAGAAAAGCACCAAAAAACGTGCAGAATCTTACATTTCAGGACCGTAAACCGCATTTGTTTTACCACAAAACGGCTTGGAATTTAATGAAAATGGCTTATGATTTTGCCTTGTTCGGAGGGCGAAAAAACTACACGGCATCTCGCAAAAACTCCGACGCATCTAATTTAAATTACATGGCCCGGAATTTAAATTTGGTGGCCCGGAGTTTTTACGATATCAGGCATCGTTTTCACCGCATCATATATTACCTGAAGAACAAGCAGTTACGTCTATCAAATTTCCTTTTCGCAAAAAAGACGGCGGAACATTGTTTTCGCAACATTCCGCCTTGAACTTTTTGGGTTGGGCACATGCTTTCCCTATTATATATATTGTATCCCCCGCATGCCGTTTATCCGAATTCTTCTCCGAGCTTCATCTGCGCTTCATTGGCAAGAAGTTTCACGCGGTTGGAATCGCCGCGCTTGCATACCACAAGCACATTGCCACTTTCGGCTACAACAAAACCGTCAAGCCCCTCGAGCACGGCAACACGCCCGTCGGTGAGCCTAACCACATTGTCCTTGCAATCGTGCATGATGGTGCGCGTGCCAAGCTGGGCATTGCCTTCGGCGTCCTTGTTTGTAACTCTGTGAAGACTCTCCCACGTGCCAAGATCTGCCCAGCCAAACGAACAGTTTTCCACATACACGTTTGCTGTACGCTCAAGAATCACCTGCTCTATGGAGAGATAAAGATTAGAGGGGTAGTATTTCTCCACAAAAGCCTGCTCCTCCTCACGGGACAGGTTCACAAACTCGCGCAAATGGGGCAAAATATTCGGGATAAGCTCTGCCACATAGCTTTGCATGGTATGCGCATTCCACGCATAAAGTCCCGTATTCCAAAGAAACTCCCCGCTCTCCACAAACATCTTTGCAAAAGCATCGTCGGGCTTTTCGGTAAACGACTTTACGGGTGCAAAACCGTTCTCGTCAGGCTGCTCGCCCATTTGAATGTATCCGTATTCTGTGGCAGGCATCGTGGGGCGCACTCCCATCACTGCCACCACGTCGTGGGTTGACACAAAATCGAGGGCGCGGCGAATGTTTTTCTCAAACTCGCTTTCGAGCGTGATAAACTGGTCGGCGGGCGAAAACACAATCCTTGCCTCCGGTTCTTCGTAGGCTATATGGCTGCTCGCCCACGCTACCGCCGGCGCGGTGCCAAGTCTCACCGGTTCGGCAAGTATATGCCGGCGCGGCAATTCGGGCAGTTGTTCCTCCACCACGTCTATATATTTTGCACAGGTAGACACATAGATTTTTTTCGGCTCGATAAATTTCGCGAACCTCCGGTAGGTAGACTGCAACAACGTCTCCCCCGTTCCCAAAACATCAAGAAATTGCTTCGGCATCCTTTCACAACTTGCCGGCCAAAGACGTCTTCCCGCTCCGCCCGCAAGTATCACACAAAAATCCTTGCTCATATTTTATAGTTTTGTAGGCGCATCACCGTGCAGGCCATTTTGTTTTTCTGCACTCGAAACGCACTCTAAAAATATAAAACTCTCGCGAAAGCATCACAAAGAGGCATATTAAAATATCGTAAAACCAAGAAATTCCACAAAACACTTGGTCAATTCGGAGAATTACCATAATTTTGCGCCCATAAACGCGTCGCTTACAGCAAAGCCCCTGCAAAACAAGGCAGGCACAAGCCCAGATGGCGGAATAGGTAGACGCGCTGGTCTCAAACACCAGTGAAGCAATTCGTGCCGGTTCGACCCCGGCTCTGGGTACAAGCAAAACGCTCAAGCATCGGAATACGATACTTGAGCGTTTTTGTTTGCATCAAATCCTATATCTTTCCCTCGCAAGCCCCGATATTTCCCCCGCAAACGTTTCCTGCACCGATTTCTACAACTAAAAAGCCGCCGCACTCCTTTGTCGGGAATGCGACGGCTGATATTGTCTTGCTTTGAAGAATTATTTAGCGCAATTCGGGCACCAGGGTTTCAACTGCGTGAAGAAATCGTTTCCCTTATCATCTACAAGAATGAAAGCAGGGAAGTCCTTGACCGAAATTTTCCAAACAGCCTCCATTCCAATTTCAGGAAATTCCACACATTCTATGCTTCGGATACTATCTTGCGACAACACAGCAGCTACGCCGCCTATTGTGCCGAGATAGAAACCGCCGTGTTTTTTGCACGCATCAGTTACTTCTTTTCCGCGATTGCCTTTGCCGATCATTATCATCGAACCTCCGTTTGCCTGGAACTCATCTACATAGGGGTCCATGCGGTTTGAAGTTGTCGGGCCCATACTTCCGCAAGGATAACCCTCGGGAGTTTTTGCCGGACCTGCGTAAAGAACAGGATAATCCTTGAAATATTGCGGAAGACCTTCGCCATTGTCGAGACGAGCTTTGAGTTTGGCATGCGCAATGTCGCGCGCAACGATTATTGTGCCGTTCAACGAAACGCGCGTACTCACCGGATATTTCGTAAGTTCCTTGCGCGCAGCCTCAATGCCTTTATCCAAATCTATCACAACGCCTCCGTTTTCACCGGGCTGCTGCAAATTTGCGGGGATAAGGCTTGCAGGATTGCTATCCATCTTTTCCAGCCAAATTCCGTCCTTGTTGATTTTCGCCTTGATGTTTCTGTCGGCCGAGCAACTCACTCCCAAACCAATAGGACAACTTGCGCCGTGGCGCGGAAGGCGTATCACGCGAATGTCGTGCGCAAACGATTTGCCGCCGAACTGAGCTCCGAAACCTATTTCATGGGCTTTTTCCAAAAGTTTAGCCTCGAGATCGAGATCACGAAAGGCTCTACCGGTAGCATCTCCGCTTGTAGGCAAATTATCATAGTAATGAATCGAACCGAGCTTTACTGTCAGCAAATTTTTCTCAGCCGATGTTCCGCCTATAACAAAGCAAATATGATATGGCGGGCATGCTGCTGTTCCGAGACTGCGCATCTTTTCCACGAGAAACGGTATAAGCGTGCCTTCATTCTGTATTATGGCCTTTGTCATCGGATATAGATACGTTTTGTTCGCCGAGCCGCCGCCTTTTGCTACCATAATGAAACGATATTCTGCGCCCTCTTCTGCCTCGATGTCTATTTGGGCAGGAAGATTACACTTGGTGTTCACCTCATCGTACATTGTGAGCGGAGCATTTTGGGAATAGCGCAAATTATCTTCGGTAAAAGTATTGTAGACACCGCGACTCAGAGCTTCTGCATCGTCAAATCCGGTCCACACCTGCTGACCTTTTTCACCATGAATAATCGCCGTGCCCGTATCTTGACAGAAAGGCAAAATTCCTTTTGCGGACGTTTCTGCATTGCGCAGCATTGTGAGCGCAACATATTTGTCATTGTCCGATGCTTCCGGGTCGTTGAGAATCGCAGCTACCTGCTCGTTATGAGAACGGCGCAACATGAATTCCACGTCATGGAATGCCTGCTGTGCGAGAAGCGTGAGAGCCTCGGGCGAAACCTTCAAAATTTCTTTTCCCTCAAATTCTGCGGTAGAAATACCTTCTTTTGAAATCAAACGGTACTCAGTGTCGTCAGTTCCTTTCTGAAACATTGGCGCGTAGTTGAATTCCGGTGCTTTTGCCATATCGATATAATTATTTTATGTATGTTGTTACTTGTACTGGCTGGCTTTGCCACGCCGTTAAATACATTGCAAATTTACACATAACTCGCCAAAAGCGCAAAACTTGCGATGCTATTATTATTCAGCCCGTACATTTTTCATACCTTTGCCCAAACGAATTGAAACAGACTATGATATTGAGAACAACAATGGCTTTTACGCTGTTTATGGCGGCAATTGCCTTTACCAATACTGCCAGCGCGCAAAAGGCAGACCGAAATGTTTACACGCGCGGCGGCATCACTCAAATGAGCCCCGAATTGCGGAAAGTGGCCCTCGTATTTACGGCTGCCGACATGGCCGACGGTGCCGACACGGTGATATCTACGTTGAAACAAAAAGAGGTGAAGGGGCATTTCTTCTTCACCGGAAGATTTTTCGAAAAGTTCCCCGACGTAGTCAGAAGGCTTGTAAAGGCAAAACATTACGTTGGCTGCCACGGCTATTCCCATTTGCTTTATTTTCCATGGGACAGAAACGACACGATGCTTGTTAGCCGCGCAGAGTTCCGCGACGACATTCGCAAGGCATACGACACCATGGCGCCGTTTGGCATTAAAAAGAAAAAGGCGTACTTTTTCATTCCGCCTTTCGAGCATTTCAACGACACCGTTTCGGCATGGGCGAAAGAAATGGGGCTACAACTTATAAACAACACCTATGGAACGCTGACCTACGGCGATTATACCACTCCCGACATGGCCCGCTATTACAGCAGCGACTATATATTGGAGCGAACATTACGCATGGCGGAGGAACAGCCACGGGGAATCAACGGCCATATATTGCTTATACATTTCGGGACAAGCGAGAAGCGAACCGACAAATTCTACAATCGTTTGCCCGAGCTCATAGATAAATTGCGCGGCATGGGATATGAGTTTGCCGATCTCTCAAAGGTTATTCCCAAGCCGGCGAAATAACGCAGTTAGGCGGTTTTTCATTTGTTTGGCAACAAGTTTCGGAGAGTTGCCAAGGCTTTACAGTTTGCCGTTGTCGCGATAGCTGTAAAAATCATTGCCTCCCACAATCACGTGGTCTTGCAGCGTGATGTTCATAATCTTTCCCGCATCGGCCAAACGCTTTGTAAGCAAATCGTCAGCCCTGCTCGGGGAAACGTTGCCCGTGGGGTGATTGTGCACAAGTATCATGGAGGTGGCTTGTGCCGCTATTGCTTCGCGGAGAACAATTCTTATATCCACGCTTGTCTCAGTAATTCCTCCCTTGCTTACTTGTCGGTCGGCTATAACCTGAAGTCGTGTGTCGAGCAGCAGCACCCAAACTTCTTCGTTGGCTTTTCCGTAAAGATGAGGTGCGAAATAATCGCGCACTTTCTCGGGGGAATTCATTGTCTCGCGCTTTTCCACATTTTCGGCCTGCATCAGTTTTCCTATTTGGCACGCTGCTTTTATCACCACAGCCTTTGCAGTGCCGATTCCCTTGTATTGCAAAAGATTTTCGAGGCTTTTTGAAGAGAGCGTTCTAAGGTTGTCGTTGCTGTCGCGCAGTATACGCTGCATCAGCGCCACCACATTTTCTTCGGCAT
The DNA here is from genome assembly GCA_963660485.1 of bacterium. Taxonomy (GTDB): domain Bacteria; phylum Bacteroidota; class Bacteroidia; order Bacteroidales; family Bacteroidaceae; genus UBA6398. The sequence continues at coordinate 8,356 of CAVKYH010000021.1, forward strand.
TGCCCGAGCCCACGAGAATTGCGAGCAGTTCGGATTTCGACAATGCCTCGGCGCCGTGTTTAAGTAGCTTTTCGCGCGGTCGGTCTTCCTCGGCGAGCTGCTTTATTCCTATTTTCATTTATAGAAATTGTCTTTGAAAGCTTCAAACTCCTCTTCTTTCATCACGTTTCGCCTTATGCTTGCAACGAGAAAGCCTGTGCCGTAGCCTATGAGCTGGATAAACGCGGCGGGAACGGAGAGCAGGGCTACCTTGGGGCTTTTATAGGTGGCAAGACTGCCGAGAAACACGAGCATGGCGTAGAGCAGAAGCGGCAGAACGCTCCATTTGCAGAAATATCCGCCCACTATCAGAATGAAGCAGCCCAGGGTGAAGGCGGCAGGCAACATGTGCACGGCTTTCATTGTTCCCGGGTGGCGGTGCTCAAGGTTTATGCGCGCTATGCCCGAGTTGTGCACTTGCTTGAAGAACTTGCGGAAATCGGTGCGGCGTTTGTGCCAAACCCATGCCTTGGGAATTAGCACGGCCTTGTATCCGTTTTCCACTATGCGGTAGCTGAAATCGATGTCTTCGCCGAAACGCATGCGCGAGAAACCGCCGAGTTTTTCGTAGACCTCGCTGCGTATGCCCATGTTGTAGGAACGGGGATAAAACTTGTCCATCTTTTTCTTTCCGCCACGTATTCCGCCCGTTGTGAAAAAGGAAGTCATCGCATAGCTTATGGCCTTTTGCACGGGGGTAAAGTTGTCGGCGGCACGGTCGGGGCCACCGAACGCATCGCATTGCTCGTTTTCGATACCACTGTCCACTGCCTCGAAATAGTTGGGCGGAAGCACCACATCGCTGTCCAATATCAGCAGCCATTCGCCCGATGCGTGTTGCGCGCCAAAGTTTCTCGCCATAGCAGGACCGCCGTTCTCCTTTACGAGATAGGATATCTGAAGGCGGTTCTCGAATTTTGCTACAACTTCCTTGCAGTCAACAGTAGAACCGTCTTCTACAACAATCACCTCCACGTCGGGACGGGGCTGCGAGGCTATGCTTTCAAGGAGTTCGCCCACCTCGTCGGGGCGGTTGTAAACGGGTATTATAATCGAATACTTCATAACATCTACAAATATAAGCATTTTGCCCCACGCCTATTATATATGCGCAAGTTTTTTGGGCAAAAGCCCGTTTCAAAGCCTCATTTGCAGCATGCCGAAAGGCGTATTTTTACGCCTTTGTAAGTTATTGAAAATCAAGTGTGATTTTTCGTCCAAACGAGGTCAGACCTAATTTAAACTAGGTCAGACATAATTTAAACTAGGTCAGACCTAGTTTTTACGAGATGCCTTGTTGTTTTTTCGGGACAAATTTACTCCTTGCGCGCAGCGTCGATACGCAGGAAAATAAACAGCAAAATCGTGAATCCCCACAGCGAAGAACCGCCGTAACTGAAAAACGGAAGCGGAATGCCTATCACGGGAGTTAATCCAATGACCATGCCCACGTTGATAAACACATGAAACAGGAATATACTCAACACGCAATAGCCGAAAATGCGCCCAAACGCAAAGCTTTGCCTCTCGGCAAGGCTGATGAGCCGCAAAATGAGTGTGAGATACAATATCAGCACCACCGAAGCGCCTATAAACCCTTTTTCCTCGCCCACAGTGCAGAATATAAAGTCGGTATCCTGCTCGGGCACATATTTCAGTTTTGTCTGGGTGCCGTTGAGGAATCCCTTTCCTACGATACCGCCCGAACCAATAGCGATTTTGCTCTGATTTACATTGTATCCCGCGCCGTTCAAGTCTTGTTCCTTTCCGAGCAAAACCTTTATGCGCTGCTGCTGGTGGGGTTCGAGCACATCGTTGAGCACATAGTCGGTGGAGAAAAAGAATGCCGTGGAAGCCAAAGCAAACATAGCCACATAGAGAAAGCGCAAGCGCTTGAGCATAACGGCCTGCACACAGAGATAAAGCACAGCCGCAACTATCACGGCAAGCAACGCGTAGCCCACATCAAACGGTATCACGAAACGCGAGAACAACCAGCTAAGCAGAATAGCCCCACCGCCAAATCCGAATATTCTCCAGAAATGCACACGGCTTGCAGAAGCATTGAAAGTCATTGCCGCAGAAAAAATCCATACCAACAGAAGCACCACAAACTCACTCACCGAAGTGTATGTGCCGTCGATGAGAACGTCGGTGAACTTTTGTCCGATTACGAAATACGCCACGGCGGCAAATCCGGCAAACAGGAAATTCCCGTTCATACCTTCGCGATAGAGCATGAGGAAAAACGCCGTGTAGACGAGAGCCGAACCGGTTTCCCTCTGCATCACGATGAGCATCATAGGCAGCAACACCAACGCAAGGGTAGCAAGGAAAGTTTTGGTGCGGTGGATATCATAACCATAATGCCCCATGAATTTCGCAAGAGCCAACGCAGTGGCACACTTAGCGAACTCAGCCGGCTGAATACTCACACTCCCGAGTTTTATCCACGAATACGAGCCCTTGATGTCGGTTGCCAAAAACGGCGTAATAAGCAACAAACCCATGAAAGCAATGTAAACCACGTAGGCAAACGTATCGAAAATCTTGTCGTCGAGCATCAGAATCACGAAAGCCAACACAAGCGAGCAGCCAATCCATATCAGCTGTTTGCCGGAGCGTGAATCGAAACTGAAAAAGTCGGTCTGCCCGTATTCGTAGCTTGCACCGCACACACTGAACCAGCCAAGAGTTACCAAGACAAGAAACAGACCAATTGTAAACCAATCAAGCCGTTTGAAAAATGATGTAGGTCTATCGTTCCCCTGTACCATAAGAAATACGTTTGTGTTGGAATTCTTCGGCTAAGCTCTCGCCGCGAGGAGAAAGCGTTCCGTTCAAATATTTTTCAATCATCACCGCCCCGATAGGCACACCGAAATGCGCTCCGAAGCCACCGTTTTCAACATACACGGCTATCGCAATCTTGGGGTCGTTCATCGGAGCAAAACCAATGAATGCCGAATGGTCGTGGCCGCGGTTCTGCGCCGTTCCGGTCTTTCCGCAAACTTCGATACCCGGAAGGTTTGCACTCGTACACGTACCTCCGAGCACCGCTTTGCGCATACCGGCAACAACATAATCGTAGTAGCGGTGCTCAACCATGGTATAGCGGCGCGTGCGATAGATGCTGTCGAGCGAGCAACCCTCAATCTGTCTCACAACATGCGGGGTGATGAAATAGCCTCGGTTGGCAATCGTAGCCGCAAGGTTGGCAATCTGCAAAGGTGTGGCATTAACCTCGCCCTGGCCTATGGCATCGCTTATAATCGTAACACCGTTCCAACGATGTCGGTAATGTTTGTCGTAATATTCGGAATTGGGAATCATTCCACGGCGTTCGCCCGGCATGTCTACGCCAAGTTTATAGCCGTAACCCATTGAAACCATATAATCTTTCCACCGGGTAAAAGCATCTTCTATATTGTGATACTTGCGGCGGTTGCCCATCATATAATAAAAGCCCCAGGAAAAATAAGCGTTGCATGAAGTGGCAAGGGCAGGCACAAGCGAAATGGGAGATGCGTGGCCATGGCAAGCCTGATGGAAACGGCCGATCGAAAGTCCGTGATGACACGCAAACGAAGTGCCGGGAGAAATAATTCCTTCCTGCATAAACGTAAGGGCTTGCGTGGGTTTGAACGTAGAACCGGGCGGATATTGCCCGCTTATGGCACGGTTGAGCAAAGGCTTGCGCGGATTTTTCTGGAGCAACTTTTGGTTTTTTCCACGTTGGCGACCAATCATAAGGCGCGGGTCATAGCTCGGCGAAGATACCATGCAAAGAATTTCTCCGCTCTTTGGCTCGATTGCGACAATGCTTCCAATTTTTCCTTCCATTATTCTCTCGCCAAGCGCCTGCAGGTCTACATCGATGCTAAGCTTTAGGTTTCTTCCCGGTTGCGGACGCCGGTCGAATTTCCCGTCTTGATATCTGCCCTTGATACGGCCATGAACATCGCGCAACAGTATCTCCATTCCCTTCTCCCCACGAAGAAAATTCTCATAAGAACTCTCGACACCAATCTTACCGATGTAATCGCCCGGCTGATAGTAATAATCCTCGTCGATATCGTTCTGCGACACCTCGCCTACGTCGCCGAGCACATGAGCTCCCACCCCGTAAACATAACGTCGGATACTGCGCCGCTCAACTGAGAAACCGCGAAAACGAAACAGTTTCTCTTCTATCTGGGAAAACTCCTGCGCCGGAATCTGACTAAGGAAAAGTTGCGGAGTGTGCCTTGAATATCCCGGATTCTTCTTGCTGTCTTTGATTTCAAGCATTCTTTTTATGTAGAAATCCTTTGTAATTCCGAGCGTACGGCAGAACTCGAGCGTATCAATGCCGTGCTGTTCGTTCATTATCACCATCAAGTTGTAAGCAGGCTCGTTGTAAACAAGAAGTTTCCCGTTTCTGTCGGTAATAAGTCCGCGCGAAGGATATTGTATCTTCTTCATGAAAGCATTTGAGTCGGCGTTCTTTTTGTAGTCGTCGCTCATAATCTGCAGGGCAAAGAGTCTTATTATATAGATAAGCACAACAGCGATAGCCATTGCGCCCACCACGTATTTTCTATTCTCGAGATTGCCGCTCATTCTGCCCTTTTCTTTCCGCTTGTTCTCACGCTTTCTATCGCAATAATTATCAAAATCGTAAGCAGAGCGCTGCTGCCGGCATTTACAAGCATTTCCAGCCAATTGAAAAACGAGAACGTTTCGAGCAGATAGAATATCGTTTCACACAGAACCACTGCCAGCGAAACGTATCGTATATATGCGCTCCACCCCATCTTGACAGAGGAAGGAACAGGTACGTCGTCGTCTGTTTCAACTGTGGAGTTAATTTTTAGGAGCCAGGGTTGTATCATCGCGGTAGTTGTCAGAGAAATTGCGGCAACGCCCGGAGTATTGGTAAAGGTGTCTGCAATTACGCCAAAGACGAAGCTCCACAAAAGGATGCCGCTTTTCGAGCAGTCGGCAGGGAACAACAGCACAAAATAAACTGCCACAAACGGTGTGGCATGCCCGAAGATGTGCACGTGGTCGAACACCAATACCTGCAGAGCGAGTATCAGCAGAAACCAACCTAATCTTTTCAAGAATGTGCCTAACATATTTTGTTTTTAGTCTGTGGTTTGTTCCATTTCTACTGCATGCACTTGCAGGGAGTCCACTTCTGGTTTTGCAGGGTTGGCTATCACGCAAACGTCGCGCAGATCTGCAAAATCCGTGGCCAGATTTACTTTCACGCGATACGACAGTCCGTCGTTTGAGTTGCCTATTGCGATAATTTTTCCCACAAACAATCCCGGCGGGAATATAGATGAGTGTCCGCTTGTCTCTACATAATCGCCCACCTTGAATTGTGCGTAGCGCGGCACGTCGTTAAGATAGGCTATCAACGGACTTCCGCCTTCCCAACCTAAGTAACCGAAAAATTTATGTCCGCGTATACGGCAACTGATACTCGACTTGCGGTTGATCACAGGCATTACCAGGCTGTAGTTGCGGCTTGTGAGAGAAACTATTCCCACTATTCCGCCGCCGCTCACCACTCCCATGTCGGGGTGAACGCCTGCATTTTCGCCTTTGTCTATTACGATAAAGTTGTTTGCCTTTGTAACGCTGTTTGAAGTTACTTGCGCGGGAATCAGTTTGAATCCTGCCAAAGCTTTCTTTTGTTTCTCGTTAATATCAATGGAGTCGTGCCCTTGGGCATAAAGTATCTCGCGCAATTGGTCCACTTGTTTTTGCAGCATCACGTTTCTTGCCGTAAGGTCTCGGTTCACCTTTCCGAGGTTGACGTATGCCATAATTTCGGAATAGGTTTTGTCGACAGTGGCAGTAAACTCATTTGCCGAGGTAAACCATACGCTCGCCTGATAGTCGTTGAAGTGGAAAAGCATAACCAGTCCCATACTTTCGAGAAGCAGGAAAACTACCCAGTGGAAATGGCTTTTTATGAATTCAATCAGATTGTGCATTCAGCAGATACGGGAATTGTGGCAGAGTTTCGCAAGTTTGTTGTGTGGCACTTGCTTTGGTTTCGGTGTCGTCTTATTGCGAAAATGGTTAGAAGCGTGCTGCCTTGGCAATCCGCCATCTAACCATTTGCGTATCAGTTTTCGCGTCGTTTCCGGCGCATGCGGTTTATCTCATAAGGAACGAATAGTGGTTTACGTTCTTCAACGCCACTCCTGTACCTTTTGCCACACAGAGCAGAGGGTCTTTTGCCACATGGAACGGGATATTTATTTTGTTTGACAAGCGTTTGTCGAGTCCGCGAAGCAGGGCTCCGCCGCCTGTGAGGTATATTCCGTTGTGCACGATGTCGGCATAAAGTTCGGGAGGAGTGTTTCCGAGGGCATTGAGCACGGCAGTTTCTATTCTTGCTATGCTGCCTTCAAGACAGTGGGCTATTTCCTGATAACATACCGGCACTTCCATCGGCAGAGACGTGATTCGGTTTGGTCCGTGCACCACATAATCCTGCGGAGCTTGGTCGCCGAGGTCGGTGAGTGCGCTTCCCACGTGTATTTTGATGCGTTCCGCCATTCTTTCGCTCACTCTGATATTGTGTTGCCGCGCCATGTATTCCTGGATATCGCCGTTGAAATCGTCGCCGGCAATCTTTATGGAATTGTTCGACACTATTCCGCCGAGCGAAATCACTGCAATTTCCGTAGTACCGCCGCCTATATCCACAATCATGTTTCCTTCGGGAGCTTCAACGTCCAAGCAGTCTTTCGGGTCCATTCCCGCTTCACGCTGTTCCTCTCCAATACCTATTGCAGCCGCCATTGGTTCAAACACAAGGTATACATCTCGTCCGCCGGCGTGTTCTGCGCTGTCGCGCACGGCACGCAGTTCCACTTCGGTAGAACCTGAGGGAACGCCTATCACCATACGCAGCGAAGGGGAGAAGAGATGGTTTCCCTTTTGTGCGTTTTTGATCAGCCCGCGCATCATCTGTTCGCAGGCATAGAAGTCGGCAATCACACCATCTCGCAAGGGGCGGATAACGCGGAAGTTGTCGTTGGTTTTTTCATACATCAACTTTGCAGCCTCGCCCACTTTCACCATTTTGTTGCTGTTTCTGTCGAGAGCAACAATCGACGGCTCGTTCACTACAATCTCGTCATTGCTGATGATGATTGTATTGGCTGTTCCGAGGTCCATCGCCAATTCCTGGGTGAATGAAAAGAATCCCATTTATACTTTTCTGTTTAATCTATTGTTGAGTATAGGCAGGAAGGCTTACTTGCTCGTTGCGAAATACGAGTGGATTGCGGTGTCGTAGTGGGAGCTGGTTGCGAATGCGCGCTCTGCAAAATGGCGGCGGTCCTCAATGTCGGAGTTTGCGCCCTTTGCGTTGAGCACTTCGAGCAGGTCGGCATATTCTGCCTTTGAAGGCACGATAACCACGTCCTTGAAATTTTTTGCTCCAGCGCGTATAAGCGAAATGCCGCCTATATCAATTTTCTCTATAATGTCTGCCTCGGAAGCTCCGCTCTTCACGGTTTCTTCAAAGGGGTAAAGGTCTACAATCACGAGGTCGATTGCAGGTATTTCATACTGCGCCATTTCCTTTATATCGCCTTCGTTTTCGCGGCGTCCGAGTATTCCTCCGAATATTTTGGGGTGCAGGGTCTTCACTCTGCCGCCGAGGATAGAGGGATAGGTAGTGATTTCCTCCACCTTGGTACAGGGATAGCCCAATTCCTCGATGAATTTTTGCGTGCCGCCCGTAGAGAGCAGTTTCACTCCCTCTTCGTGCAATTTTTTAAGGATTTCTTCAAGTCCGTCCTTGTGAAAAACGGACACCAGCGCTGTCTTTATTGCTTTTCTTTCTGCCATGGATCTGATAGTTTCGGTCTCAGCGACCAATAAGTTCTGTTAAATACGTATATAGTTGCTTGCAAAGGTAACAAAATTCGCATACATATTTTACATACGGGGATATAAAATCATGAAAAACATTCAAATAGTTAGCCGCACCCCACTTCCCTCCTCCGCCAAAGCCCGGCATTGCCAATTCGGGGTAAAGTTTTCAGCCTGCACGCCGATGTTTTTCTTCTCTCCGCACCCATGTTTTTCACAGACGGCATCTCGTAAAAATTCCGGGCCACCAAATTTAAATTAGATGCGTCGGAATTTAAATTAGGTCTGACCTCGTAAAAGCCATATTCCACGCCCTGCAAAAAGCAACGTATACCCGTTGTATAACAAGGCATTACATTTTTCCCAAAACAAACCAAAAGATCTCTCCAAAACGAGAAATGCAAAAAAGAATTCTATGCTGAAAAACTATTACTGCAAAACGGAAAAACAATGTCTGACTTTATTTAAATAATATCAGACATCGTTTGAGCCGTATCTAAACACATGATTTTCAAGTCCGTTTTTTTGCCTTACAAATGAGATCTATTTTGAAAGGAACTTTGTTTTATTCTGTCCGCATGCATATTTGTTTGTTTTTCAAGAGAAATCTGTGATTTTTCAAGATAAACTCCACAAACACTATCAAGAAAGCTATAAAATTACTACCTTTGTAAGGAACATGATAATCATGAAAACTTTTCAGAAAGTAACAAGACAAAAACAATGAATAATGTAAGACTATTGCTCGGCGACGAAGCTATCGCTTTGGGGGCTATCCACGCCGGGCTGAGCGGAGTATATGCCTATCCGGGCACTCCCTCTACTGAAATTACCGAATTTATACAATCCGATGCCACAGCAAAGGCGCGCGGCGTGCATAGCCGTTGGTGCACCAACGAGAAGACGGCAATGGAGGCAGCACTCGGAATGTCGTATGCCGGCAAGCGTGCTCTCGTCTGCATGAAACATGTGGGCATGAACGTATGTGCCGACGCTTTTGTAAACAGCGCGATGACCGGAGTGAACGGCGGTTTGGTTGTGCTCGCAGCCGACGACCCCAGCATGCACTCGTCGCAAAACGAGCAGGACAGCCGTTTCTACGGCAAGTTTGCCATGATTCCCATCTTCGAACCTTCAACGCAACAGGAGGCCTACGATATGATGCACACCGCATTTGCCATGTCGGAGAACTTGAAACTGCCGGTACTCCTGCGTATTGTTACGCGCCTTGCCCATTCGCGTGCAGCTATCAAGCTACGCGATTGCGCCGAGCCCAACGAGATGCACGCCGACGAAGGCAAGCATTGGATTTTGCTGCCAGCCATAGCGCGCAAGCAATACCTTAAACTGATTGGCAAGCAGGAAGAAATGGAGCAGTTGAGCGAGAAATCGGAATTCAACAGATACGAAAACATTTCCGGCGGCAAAGGATTGGGAGTAATTGCCTGCGGCATTGCATACAACTACGTCAAAGAATGCGCTCCAAAGGACATCACCGGAATTGTAAAGGTTTCGCAATATCCGCTGCCCCAACAACAGATAGAAGAACTCGCAGAAAAAAGCGACGCTATACTTGTGGCAGAAGACGGACAGCCTGTGGTTGAAGAAGAAGTGCGCAAACTTTTGGGCAAAGGCTACGATATAAAAGGCCGTCTCACGGGCAATCTTCCACGAACGGGCGAACTGAACCCGGATATCGTGGCAAAGGCTCTCGGAGAAGGTTGCGGCCAGAATTTCGAGCCAGCAAAGAATGTTGTGAGCCGTCCGCCTGCGCTTTGCCAGGGCTGCGGACACCGCGATGTCTATACCGCGCTCAACAAAGTGGCTGCCGAATACCCCGGCGCACGCATCTTCGGCGATATAGGTTGCTACACGCTCGGCGCACTACCGCCATTCAACTCCCTTGCAAGCTGCGTGGACATGGGAGCTTCGATAACAATGGCAAAAGGTGCCGCCGACGCAGGACTGTTTCCCGCAATAGCCGTAATAGGCGACTCCACGTTTACACACTCGGGCATGACTGGATTGCTCGATGCCGTGAACGACAAAGCAAATATAACAGTCATCATTTCGGACAACCTTACCACAGCCATGACAGGCGGGCAAGACAGCGCAGGAACAAACAAGTTTGAAGCTATATGCAAAGGCGTAGGCGTAGAACCGGAACATATACACGTGGTAGTGCCTCTGCCTAAAAATATGGACGAAATCACAAGAATCATACGCGAAGAAATAAACTACAACGGCGTGTCGGTGATAATTCCGCGCCGAGAGTGTATCCAGACTCTCAACCGTCGTCTCCGCAAACAAAAAGCACAGAAAAAATGAAAAAGGACATTATATTATCAGGAGTGGGAGGACAAGGAATTCTCTCCATTGCAACGGTGATAGGACAGGCTGCCACAGAAGCAGGAATATCCCTGAAACAAGCGGAAGTTCACGGAATGAGCCAGCGCGGCGGAGATGTGCAAAGCAACCTGCGCTTGAGCACAGAACAAATCTACAGCGATTTGATTCCGCAAGGACAAGCCGACCTTATAATCTCAATGGAACCGATGGAAGCGCTACGCTATGTTGACTGCCTGGCAAAAGACGGCTGGGTTGTTACTTCGTCGAAACCTTTTGTCAATATTCCAAACTATCCCGACGAACAAGATTTGCAAAACGAGCTCGACAGTCTTCCCCACGTGGCCAAACAAGACATCGAGACCATGGCAAAGGAAAACCATACGCCCAAAAGCGCAAACATGATACTGCTCGGAATGGCCGCGCCCTATTTGCAGATTGTCAGCGCGGACAATCTTAGAAGCGCAATCAGAGCAGTGTTTGCCAAGCGCGGAGAAGAAGTGGTGGAAGGCAACATCAAGGCGTTCGACCTCGGATATAACAGTACGAAACAATGAGCTCCGCCACTCCTATAAGCAAGGAAATTGTAGACAAAGCAATTTCCGCCCTCGGCATTCACGATTTCGGAAAAGCTACAATTCGTGAAGTTGTTGCAGTAGCGGCACAAGCCGAAAAAGAATCGGGCGAAGAATATATAAGAATGGAAATGGGCGTGCCCGGACTCCCTCCTTCGCAATTTGGAGTTGATGCGCAGATAAAAGCGCTTCAAAACGGCATCGCACGATTGTATCCCAATATCAACGGACTTGATGCGCTCAAAAAAGAAGCCTCCCGATTTATAAAGGCATTCGTTGGAGTTGACGTCAATCCCGAAGGCTGCGTTCCCGTATGCGGCTCGATGCAGGGCACATTCGCTTCTTTTCTTACTGCAAGCCAGGCAAACCCGCAGAAAGACACAATTCTTTTCATCGACCCCGGATTTCCCGTGCAAAAGCAGCAATGTGTTGTAATGGGAACGAAGTATGCTACGTTTGATGTCTATGACTATCGCGGCGACAAGCTCGGGGCAAAACTCGAAGAATATCTTGCGAAAGGCAACATCGCAGCAATAATCTACAGCAACCCGAACAATCCGAGTTGGGTATGCCTAAATGAAGACGAACTCAAGACAATAGGAACTCTCGCGGCGAAATACGACGCTATTGTGCTGGAAGATTTGGCTTACTTCGCCATGGATTTCCGCAAGAACCTAAGCGAACCGTTCAAAGAGCCTTATCAACCCACCGTGGCAAGATATACCGACAATTATGTGCTGTTGATTAGCGGCAGCAAGGCTTTCAGTTACGCCGGCGAACGAATAGCCGTGAGCTGCATAAGCAACAATCTTTACCACCGTGCTTATCCGGCGCTCACAAATAGGTATGGAAACGGCGAGTTCGGTTCTGTTTTTATCCACAGAGTACTCTACGCCCTATCAAGCGGCACAAGCCATAGCGCACAATACGCTATGGCGGCAATGTTAAAGGCTGCCAGCGACGGAGAATACGATTTCCGTAAAGATATAGGCGAATATGGTCGCCGCGCGGCCAAACTTAAAGAAATTTTCCTCGCTAACGGTTTCAACATTGTGTACGACAAAGATCTCGACGAGCCTATTGCAGACGGTTTTTACTTCACCATAGCTTATCCAGGTATGACCGGCAGCGAACTGGCACGCGAACTGATGTATTATGGTGTGAGCGCGATTTCACTTGATACCACAGGAAGCCGCCAACAAGGACTCCGGGTATGCACATCTTTCATCAAAGACACGCAGTATGCCGTATTGGAAAAACGAATGCAGATTTTTAAGGAAAACCACCCTATAGATTAACCACAACAACGCCATGATTTGGAATCCCAATAAAGAATGTATGAGCCGCGACGAGATGAGCGCTCTGCAAGGCAAACGTCTTCACAAAATAGTGGAATATGTTTACCACAACGTCCCTTTCTATCGCAACAAACTGCAAGAAATGGACATTCGCCCCGATGATATTCAAAACATTGAGGACATAAAGAAATTACCATTTACCACCAAACAAGATTTACGAGACAACTATCCGTTTCAACTTCAAGCCGCGCCGCAAAGCGAAATCATTCGTATTCACGCTTCATCGGGCACCACTGGAAATCCCACCATTGTTGGTTATACCCGCAAGGACATCGGCATTTGGAGCGAGTGTATGAGCCGCTGCCTGTCGGCTTACGGCGTAACGCGCAACGACACTTTCTCTGTTGCATACGGCTACGGCTTGTTCACGGGCGGTCTGGGCGCACACTACGGGGTTGAAAACCTCGGTGCAGCCGTTGTCCCAACATCTACGGGCAACAGTGAAAAACACGTGAGGCTTATCCGCGACCTCGGAATCACCGGAATTGCATGCACACCCTCTTACGCTCTATATCTATCGGAGACTATGGACCGCCTGGGCATTAGCAAAGATGACATAAACCTCAAAATCGGAGCTTTCGGCGCTGAACCGTGGACGGAAAACATGCGAAAGGAAATCGAGAGCCGTCTGGGATTGAAAGGATACAATCTATATGGTCTCAGCGAGATTATGGGGCCGTGCGTGAGCTATGAATGTCAGGAGCAGAACGGTTCGCATATAAACGAAGACCATTTCTATCCCGAAATCATCAATCCCAATACACTCGAGACCCTTCCCGACGGCGAAACCGGCGAACTTGTATTCACCACCCTCACAAAAGAGGGAATGCCGCTCCTTCGCTATCGCACCAAGGACTTATGTTCGCTTGTTCACGACAAATGTGCGTGTGGCAGAACCAACGTAAAAATGACGCGCATCGTAGGACGCAGCGACGATATGCTTATCATCCGCGGCATTAACGTATTTCCTTCACAGGTGGAGAGCGTTATTCTCAGCACCGAAGAGTTTGCGCCGCGTTTCCTCCTTGTTGTCGACCGCGTAAACAACCTTGATACGCTTGAAGTGCAGGTGGAAGTGCGCCAAGAATTCTTCAACAACAAAATAGATACGCTTGCGCCACTCGAAGCGCTTGAGAAAAAACTCGAACACAAGCTCAAGAGCGTACTAAGCATCAGCGCGAAAATCAAACTCAAGGCTCCGAACACAATCGAACGCAGCCAGGGCAAGAGCAAATTCGTGATAGACAAACGCGCGCTCAAATAAACGTGCACACATATACTCAAAAAACTACAAGGACACATACCATGAGTTACCCGAGTTATTTCAATCCCGAGATGGAGCTTCTCGATCGTCCCGAGATAGAAGCCTTGCAACTTACAAGGCTCAAAGATACTGTGGAACGGTGCACCCGTTCGCCGTTCTACAACAAACGTTTCGCCGAGATGGGTTTGAATCCCGACGACATCAAATCGCTCGACGACATAAGGCGCTTGCCTTTTACCACCAAGCAGGATCTGCGCGACAACTACCCGTTTGGAATGGCAGCCGTGCCGCTCGAGCAATGCATACGCCTACATTCGTCAAGCGGAACCACTGGCACGCCAATCGTCGTGCTTCATACCAAGAAAGATATCGACGAATGGGCAAACGCCATGGCACGCTGCATGTGGATGGTGGGACTTCGCCCCGGCGATGTATTTCAAAACACATCGGGCTACGGAATGTTTACCGGCGGGTTGGGAATGCAATACGGCGCCGAACGTGTAGGAATGCTCACAGTGCCTGCCGCTGCGGGCAACACGCGTCGCCAGATAAAATTCATCACAGATTTCGGCACCACCGGGCTACATGCAATACCGAGCTACGCCACACGTCTCTACGAAGTGATGCAGGAATTGGGCATCGACCCTCGCCGCGACACCAAGCTCACCACTCTGCTCATCGGAGCCGAACCTCACACCGAGGAACAGCGCCGGAGAATAGAGGAAAACCTTGGAGTGAAAGCCTACAACAGTTTCGGAATGACCGAAATGTGCGGACCGGGCGTAGCATTTGAGTGTAAGGAACAAAACGGTATGCACGTGTGGGAAGACAACTACATTGTAGAAATCGTGAATCCGCAAACGCTCGAACCTGTGTCCGACGGAGAAATCGGCGAACTCGTGCTCACCACGCTCAACCGCGAAGCAATGCCGCTGCTGCGCTATCGCACACGCGACCTCACGCGTATCATTCCCGGCGAATGCCCATGCGGACGCCACCACAAGCGCATCGACCGAATGAAAGGGCGCAGCGACGACATGATAATACTCAAAGGCGTAAACATATTCCCAATGCAGATCGAGCAGGTGATTCTGCAATTCAAGGAACTCTCACCAAATTATCTCATCACGCTCGAAACTCTCGAAAGCAACGACAGCATGACGGTCGAAGTAGAGTTGAATCAACTTTTCACCGATGATTACGGCAAACTCGAAGCACTCACCCGAAACATTGCCCACGCTCTGAAAGACGAGATATTGCTCACGCCAAAAGTAAAACTCGTTCCAAGCGGTTCGTTGCCAAAGAACGACGGCAAGGCCGTGAGAGTAAAAGATTTGAGAAAACACTATTAATACCATAAATTATGACAGTAAGACAACTATCAGTATTCATCGAGAATAAGTCGGGCTCGCTGCTCCAAGTACTGGAACTCCTGAAAAACGCAGGCGTGTCGCTCATCGCCTCAAACATCGCCGACACCGTAGAATACGGCATCTGCCGCATAATATGCGGCACACCCGAAAAAGCATGCCAAGTATTGAAAGACGCAGGTGTGGCAGTAGCACTTTCCGACGTGTTTGCCGTTGAAATCGACAACGTTCCCGGACGCGCTGCCGACGTTATCGCCATTCTTGCATCTGAAGGACTGAGCATTACCTACCTATATTCCTTCCTCGTTGCGGGACACGGAGTAATCATATTCCGCACCGATGACAACGACAAAGCCGCAAAAGCTATCGAGAACTCAAAACTCGAAACAATAGGCGAGAAACGGCTCGAACAGCTTGCCACAGAAGCATAACCCAACTTTGCAACGGACAAACACCGTTGCATTTCATCACACCATAATCAGGCACCCGTGAAAGGATGCCTGATTATGATTAATACCCACGCCCTACCCTCCTATCCAAACGCCTGTTTATCAAACCATTCCACGAAACATTTTTCCCAACATTTGCTTCCTAAAAAAACACAAGGCATATCGTTTTTACGAGATCTGATATAATTTAAACAACGTCAGACATTATTCAAATAATGTCTGACATCGTTTTTAACAAAAAGCCACATCGTTTTTCGAATATACTATATACTTTTTGATCTTATAAATTAAGATCGTAAGTTTCCCAATAAGGTAAAATCTAAATGCCAATATAATTGTATTATACGCATAAGTACGATTCCGACTATCGTTCATTTCAAATTTCCACAAAACATCAAAGACTAATTACTATAACTAATAGTTCTATTTTATCTTTAATAGCTTTTAATACCGACTGTTATTTAATTATTTACCGAAAATATAAGAATAAAGCCTTGTATAATTAGAAAAACCTACAGGTATACGTTTTTTTTGGCAAAAAATCATATTCTTTTTATTATTTATCATACCTTTGCTGTATATATTTTAAAAGATTATGAAAAATATTTTACAACCAAGTCTATTTCCCAAATTTGAAATAAGAAATAGCACTGCTAGCAGCAAAGATAAATGGCAACAAAAAAAGAATAGCTATTTCGGACTTGAGTATTGTTCGGAAGCCTCTTTTAGTGGGACATATGAAATTCCCATTATAAAGTCATACAAAGGTTCTTTACCAGACAAGTTCATAACTTTTAGTGAAATAAACAACACAGGTTCTCCGAATATAGGAATTTGTTGTTGCGATTTTGATTACAAATTAGAAAGATTATGTTCAAACCCTAAGTCGTATTTATCATCGATATCCAAGTACCTTTGTATCGTTGAGCCGGACTTATCTGCAAAAATAGGAGACCCATACGCAGTCATTATTGGGAATATGTTTAGAAGCCATTCAACTTCATTATATTTTCAAAACTCTGGTATCCCGGTAATTCCTATGATGAAATGGGCTATGCCCAATTCTTACGACGTATGTTTTGCTGGTTATGAGAAAGGAGGCATTGTATTTGTTTCTACTATTGGCTCTCTACGAGATTACCGCTCGAGAATGTATTTCAAGAATGGTTTCTACGAAATGCTTAATCGTATATCGCCTGACAGTATAATATTATATGGAGATATTAACGATTGGACGCTTAATCTAATGCCTAAGCAGTTAGATGCTAATCTTTTTTTACACGAACGTTTTAACAGAATGAGAAATTATGGGAAGTAGAGGTCAATTTAACCCAAGACTGGGACGTACCGGTGGTATTCCTATAGAAGAGAGAGACTATTCTTGTATTGGCTATATAGGAAAGATTAAAATCATTCAATGCGACAAATTCTCTAATAATAAGACCACAACATATTCCAATACGGCAAATACAGTTTATTTTTCTTATTCGAAGGAACATAAACTCATTGAACATATCTATTATTTCAAGAACCACAAATTAGTAAAAAGTGTAGATTTGAATAAAAACATAATTCCACATACTCACTATTGGAATAATGGTATTGTAGGAAGAAAGCCACATGACAATCACAATACTCATGAACTTTCACCGAGAGACAAACGTCTATTAAAACTTGCTCAAGAGTATAATGAAAAACTTTACAAAAATGGATAGGCATATACTAATTCAAAACTTTTGGAATGTAGGATTTAACGGGGACAAATCTCTTGCAAAAGAGGATTTAGGTTGGTCTGAAACAGTCAAAAAAGATGCCCAGACGGATAATCCAGAAATGATATTTCGGTATGTTGTAGAAATCGTAGGACTTAACATTCTGTTCTTTTGGCTAAAAGACAGACAATGGTATACTATAGAAACTGAAAAGTTGCCAATCGAAGTTAGACGCATTTTCCCGAATCCCAATTGGGACGGTAAATGTGAATATTTGAAAGCTGGTAAAGAAGGGTTCCCTCAAACTTGTTCCGATGGCGAAGTGGTGGCAACATTCAACGAACCTATTGAACTTTGGGGAAATCTAAAGATTGACAATGTCCCGATTGGCGAGATTTTGGAGAATTCCGTAATTTCCGATTTGGATTAACAATTTATTTTGCCATACAAAAAAAACTTGGTAATCAGGCTTTTCTCTATCGCAAACATCTATTCCACACCTCCACTTACAATGCAGTTTTTACGAGGTCAGACCTAATTTAAATTCCGACGCATCTAATTTAAATTACATGGCCCGGAATTTTTACGACAACGCATGTCTTTTTTCTAAGACGAAAAAGGGTTTGGCTATATGCGGCAACTAAATTCTGAAATCCTGCAAAAAACTTGGATTTAAGCATACCGAAGAGTGGGTATAGAGACGTACAAAAAACGATGAAGCCCCGGAAAAATCCGGGGCTTCATCGTTTTTCTTATACAAGGAGCGGGGGTTATCCCACAGCGCCTTCCAATGAAACGGAAAGCAACTTGCGCGCTTCTACGGCAAACTCCATCGGGAGTTTGTCGAGCACATTTTTCGCATAGCCGTTGACAATAAGTCCGGCGGCGGTTTCGGGATCGATGCCGCGCGATGCGCAATAGAACATTTGTTCTTCTGATATTTTCGATGTCGTAGCTTCGTGCTCCACTACTGCCGTATTGTTGTGAACGTCAAGGTAGGGAAAAGTATGCGCGCCGCATGTTGGCGAAAGCAAAAGCGAATCACAGGAACTGTAGTTACGGGCTTTGTCGGCATTCTTACCCACTTTAACGAGCCCGCGATAGGAATTCTGGCTTTTGCCTGCCGAAATACCTTTGCTGATTATGGTGCTGCGTGTGTTTTTGCCGAGATGCACCATTTTTGTTCCCGTATCGGCTTCCTGATAATTGTTTGTAACTGCCACGCTATAGAATTCCGCTTGCGAATTGTCGCCTTTCAGAATGCACGAGGGGTATTTCCATGTGATTGCCGAGCCGGTTTCGACCTGCGTCCACGAGAGTTTGCTGTTTTTCCCACGCAGTGCGCCGCGTTTTGTTACGAGATTATACACTCCGCCTTTGCCTTCAGCATTCCCGGGATACCAGTTCTGCACCGTAGAATACTTCACCTCTGCATCGTTGTTCACTATAATTTCCACGATTGCAGCATGCAGTTGGTTCTCGTCGCGCATTGGGGCGGTACAACCTTCGAGATAAGACACATAACCTTCGTCGTCGCACACGATAAGTGTGCGTTCAAACTGTCCGGTGTTGCGTGCATTGATTCGGAAATACGACGACAATTCCATGGGGCAGCGCACTCCCTTGGGGATATACACAAACGAACCGTCGGAAAACACTGCACTATTCAAAGCGGCGTAGAAATTGTCGCGGTAAGGAACCACCGTGCCAAGATACTGCTTTACCAAATCGGGATAAGTTTTGACAGCTTCGCCAATTGAGCAGAAAATAACGCCGAGTTCCTGCAATTTATCGCGAAAAGTAGTCTTTACCGACACTGAATCCATAATGGCATCAACAGCAACTCCGCCAAGCGCGAGACGTTCTTCGAGAGGAATTCCCAACTTGTCGAAAGTTTTCACGAGTTCCGGGTCGAGTTCTTTTTTCTGGTCGTGCGTTTTGGGCTGGGCATAGTAGGAAATTGCCTGGTAGTCAATCTCCGGAAGATGAACATGCCCCCACGTGGGTTGCTTGAGCGTTTGCCAATAACGCAAAGCCTTCAAGCGAAAATCCAAAAGCCATTCGGGCTCGCCTTTCCTTGCAGAAATGGTGCGCACAACGTCTTCGTTCAATCCCACGGGGATTACATCGGTATGAATCTCCGTGGTGAAGCCGTATTCATACTTTTTGTCCGCCACGCTGCGCACAAAGGCGTTTTTGCCTTCGGCAGCAGCCGGATTTGCAGCTATATTGTCAGAATTTTTCGTCATCATTAAGTTATGATTAGTGCGGAGCACTACATTAGCTCCGCACTGTGCAGCAACGGCAGGCTACAAGTCTGCCGCTATGCCTCGTTTATTGTAAACTGTCTTCGCTTACGTACACCGAATCTTGGTCTTGTGCGGAAGATTCGTCTGCATGATTTTCGCGATATGCCTTGAAAGCGTTACCAAGACTGTTTTTTACCGGTTCGTAAAAGAAAGATTCTTCTGCCTTCGCCTGACTAACAATACCAAGAAAGCTCATAACATTGAAAACACAACTCATAAGCACAAGATATTTGATCAAACTCACCACAGAGCCGAGCACACTATTGGGCATACCAAGTTTCATTCCTTTCAAAGCCTTGGTAAGCAAGTTTGCCACCAATCCCAACGCGATGGGAACCACTATCCACAACACGAGAAAGGCAATGATATTGGCAATGGTGGGCGATGTGCCGAAACGCGGGGCAAGAAACTCGCCGAAAGCAGAATATAAACCGGCAGCAACGAAAAGCCCGACAACAAAGCCTATCATGGAAATGATTTCCTTGAGAAAGCCCTGTCGCCAGCCTTTATATATTGCCCAGATAACGAGCAAAAGTATTACGAAATCTATCAGCGGCATGTTTTTATCAGTTTCAAAGCGTAGCCTTTACTTCAACCTGCTTAAATGTTTCGATAATATCGCCTTCCTTTATGTCGTTGCAATTTGCGAGACTGATACCGCACTCAAAGTTTGCCGCAACCTCTTTTACATCGTCTTTGAAACGTTTGAGAGCAGCGATATTGGCAGTCTGAATCACGATACCGTCGCGAATAAGGCGGGCCTTGTCGGTGCGCGAAACCTTTCCTTCGCTCACGAATGCGCCGGCAACGAAACCAACTTTGCTGATGTGGAATACCTGACGCACCTCGATAGTAGCAGTTACCTCTTCTTTCACCACAGGTTCGAGCATACCCTCCATAGCTAGTTTCACTTCGCCAATAGCATCGTAAATAATGGAATAGAGACGTATCTCGACTCCCTGCTGATCGGCCTGTTTCTTTGCAAGTGCACTTGGACGTACCTGGAAACCGATGATAATTGCCTGCGAAGCCGCAGCAAGCGACACATCGTTCTCGGAAATTTGACCGACACTCTTGAGAATTACATTTACCTTGATCTTCTCTGTTGAAAGTTTCTCAAGAGAATCGCTCAAAGCCTCCACAGAACCATCAACATCGCCTTTGACCACAATATTGAGTTCCTTGGTTCCACCACGTGCGATGCGGCGTCCGATTTCATCGAGCGACAACACGGAATGTGCCCTCAAAGCCTGCTCACGCTGCAATTGTTCGCGTTTGGTAGCTATCTCGCGCACCTCTTGTTCCGTTTCCATCACATGGAAAGCATCGCCGGCCTGCGGAGCTCCATTGAGTCCCAAAACAGTAGCCGCACCAGCCGGACCAACTTTGTCTATGCGTTGATCACGTTCGTTGAAAAGTGCCTTGACACGACCGTAGTTTGTACCGGCAAGCATCACGTCGCCAATCTTCAGCGTACCGTTGCTCACAAGTACGGTAGCCACGTATCCACGTCCGCGATCGAGTGAAGATTCGATGATTGTACCCGTAGCCTTGCGGTTGGGGTTTGCTTTCAAATCAAGCATATCGGCTTCGAGAAGCACTTTGTCGAGAAGTTCTTTGACCCCTACGCCCTTCTTTGCCGAAATGTCTTGGCTTTGGTATTTACCGCCCCAATCTTCTACGAGGTAATTCATACCGGCCAAAGCCTCTTTTATCTTATCAGGGTTCGCACCCGGTTTATCTATCTTATTAATCGCAAATACCATAGGAACATTTGCTGCGACAGCATGGCTGATAGCCTCTTTTGTCTGTGGCATTATTCCGTCATCGGCTGCAATTATTATTATGGCAACGTCCGTAACCTGGGCACCGCGAGCACGCATAGCGGTAAACGCTTCGTGTCCCGGAGTATCAAGGAACGTGATGTGTCTGCCGTTTTCGAGTTTTACGTTATAGGCACCGATATGCTGGGTAATGCCTCCCGCTTCGCCGGCAATCACGTTAGATTTGCGGATATAGTCGAGCAAAGAAGTCTTACCGTGGTCTACGTGTCCCATGACCGTTACAATCGGTGCACGCGGCTCGAGATCTTCCTCGTTGTCGGCTTCTTCGGTTACGGCTTCGGTTACATCGGCACTCACGTATTCTGTCTTGAATCCGAATTCCTCTGCCACAAGATCGATAGTCTCTGCATCCAATCTTTGGTTTATGCTCACCATAATTCCGATGCTCATGCACGTAGCAATAATCTGAGTTACCGGAACGTTCATCATTGCGGCGAGTTCGTTTGCCGTAACAAATTCTGTTAGCTTCAGCGTTTTGCTTTCCTTTGCCTCCAATGAAGCTGCCTGCTCTGCCACTTCGCGCGCATTTTCGCGTTTTTCGCGGCGATATTTTGCGCCTTTGCTTCCACGGCTCTTGTTGGTAAGACGTGCAAGTGTCTCGCGAACCTGCTTTGCTACGTCTTCGTCCGAAACTTCGGGCTTGAGCGGTTGAACCTTACGCGGCTTGTTCTTTTGGCGACGCGGATCGTTGTTCTTGTTACTATTGTTGTTATTACGATTGCGGTTGTCGTTGTTGTTATTATTGTTGTTGTTTCCACCATTACGGTTACCGCCATTATTGCCTATCTGTTGTCCCACAGCATTCACGTCAACGCGTTCCTGTCCTATGCGGTTGCGTTTATGACGCTGGTTGTTTTGCGAAGTATTGTTTTTCTCTTCGCGTTCGCGACGCTTTTCTTCCTTCGACTTCTTTTTGGGACGAGTATTAGGATTGATGGTGGAAAGATCTATTGTGCCGAGAACTTTGGGAGTAGCCAGTTCCACAGTAGGGTGAAGGTGGAAAATTCCATCTTTCTCCACAGTACCTATAGAGTCTGCTGTTTTCTTCGGAGCCTCTTTGTGCTGAGGATTTTCTGAAGCCTTTGCCGGTTGAACTTCCGCCGGTTTTTCTATCGGTTTCGCAGGAGCAGCAGGAACAGAAGGCTTCTCCTCCACTTGTTTTGCAGCCTCTTTTTTCTCTTCCGGCTGTACCGCGGGAGTTGCCGGCTTTTCGGTTTTCACAGGTTGCGTCTGCGGTTTTTCTGAAGCCACATTGTTTTGATTAGAAGGCTTCTTTTCTTCACCAAGTGGCTTGTCTTTCGGCTGTGGAGCCGTAGCCTTTTGCACAGGTTTGGGAGCAGGCGAATCCAAGTCGATATGTCCTACAACTTTCATGCCCGGGCGCATGCTCTGCGGCACTTCGGTTTTGATAACCTGCGGTTTGGGTGCAGCCGCAACCTTTTTCTCTTTTGCATTCTTTACTTTCGACGCCTGGTAGCCCGAGAGCAGTTTATCTGCCTCCTTACGCAAATCCTTGTCAGCGCCAAACTTTTTCTTAAGTATGGCATACTGTTCGTCGTCGATTTTCTCATTGGGGTCGGCTTTTATGTCCACACCATTTTCATGAAGATAAGCAACTATCGTGTCTATCCCCACATTCAATTCTCTAATAACTTTATTTAGGCGTATGTTCATATACTACTTATTCGTCCTCAAATTCAGCTTTCAATATACGCAGCACATCATCTACTGTCGATTCTTCCAAATCGGCTTTCTCTATGAGCATTTCACGCGGTGCTTCAATCACGGCTTTTGCCGTATCGAGACCGATTGACTTAATCGCATCAATTACCCATTGGTCTATTACGTCTGAGAATTCGTCAAGATAAACGTCCTCATATTCGGGCGTGTTTTCCACCTCACGATAAACGTCGATGGTATAACCGGTAAGCATTGAAGCGAGTTTGATATTCATACCGCTGCGTCCGATGGCGAGCGAAACTTCTTCGGGTTTCAGGAAAACCTGAGCCATATGGTCTTCGGTATTGAGCTTGATGTTTGAAATCTTAGCAGGAGCAAGTGCGCGCTGCACGAACAAAGATTCGTTTGGAGTGTAGTTTATCACGTCGATATTCTCACCGCGAAGTTCGCGCACTACGCCATGAATTCTGCTACCTCTCACACCAACGCAAGCTCCTACGGGATCGATGCGTTCGTCATAGCTTTCCACTGCCACCTTTGCCCTCTCGCCGGGAATACGTGCGGCTTTCTTTATAGTAATCAGTCCGTCGGCTATTTCGGGTACTTCTCCTTCCAACAAACGAATAAGGAATTCCGGAGCCGTGCGGCTGAGATAAATCTTGGGATTGTTGTTGGCGTTGTCCACACGGTTCACGATTGCTCTCACCGTCTCTCCTTTGCGGAAGAAGTCGCGCGGAATCTGTTCGCCTTTGGGAAGGAACATTTCATTGCCCTCGTCATCAACGATAAGCATCTCGTTTTTCCAAACCTGATAAACTTCGCCGCTAACAATTTCGCCAACGCGGTCTTTATATTTGTTGTAGAGCGAATCATGTTCGAGTTCGAGCACCTTGCTTGCGAGGGTTTGGCGTAGCGTAAGTATTGCGCGGCGGCCAAATTTGGCAAAGTTAATCGGTTCGCTCACTTCTTCGCCCACTTCATAGGTGGAGTCGATTTTATGGGCGTCGTCAAGCGAAATCTCCTTGTTGGAGTCGTTCACATCATTGTTTTCTACCACAATACGATTGCGGTAGATTTCCAGATCTCCCTTGTCGGGGTTTACGATTACGTCGAAATTCTCGTCGCTGCCAAACATCTTTGCCAACACACTGCGGAAGCTCTCTTCAAGAACCCCCACAAGAGTTGTACGGTCGATTTTCTTATTGTCCCGAAAATCGGTAAAGATGTCTATCATGCTTTCAGTTTCTTCTTTTCTGCGTGGCATTTTTATATTTGTTTTTTATTATTCCGGATAAGTGGGGTTTTTTCTATCCCCTATAATGAAACGTTCCGCCCCTAATGTTTAGGAGCGGATATATCTACTTGAAATCTATTACAGCCTGGCACGTGTCTATTTCGCCAAACGTAATGCTACGGTCTTCGTCCACCATTTTTGCACGCTTGGCGCCTTCGGGTTTGAATTTCACCTTTACGGTGAGCGTTATGCCCGCATCGTCCACGGCTTTGAGCGTACCTTTGAGTTTTTCGCGCCCGGTGGTGTGCACTTCCACGGCTTCGCCCACATGGTTTTCGTATTGGCGGTGCACTTTGAACGGCTGTCCTATTCCTGCGCTGCCCACTTCGAGTTCATAGTCTTCGTCGTTGCGGTCAAGACGTTCCTCTATAAACTTGCTCAACTCCACGCAATCGTCTATCCAAACGCCTTCTTTGTGGTCGATTTCCACCACAATGTTGTCTTCGTCGCTTATGCTCAAATCTGTAAGGAAATATTCCTTGCCGGCGAGCCATTCTTCAACTATTCCCTCTACCTTTTTTTTGTCTATCATTGCTTCAGACCATTGGTTTATAACAACGAGTGAGGAACTTTTACAAGCCCCTCACTCTTGAACGTGTGCAAAAATATACATTTATTTCATTACAAACAAGCGGTTTGCCGTTTTTTTCAACTTGCAGGCAAAGAAATTCTGTTTTTTCCCAACATAAGGATTACAACATGCCGTCTTTTGCTGAAATCGCCCCATACCGATAGAGTACACGCCTATGTAAATTTTTCGGCAAGGAGTATCGAAAAACTGTCAGGGGCACAAAAATCTCCCAAAGCGTGCATTGGCGTTACCGAAACACATGTTTTCCGTAGTTCACGCCTGATAATTCGTAAAACGCCGGTTCTTGTTGCAAGCGTTTCAGGAAATTGTCGTAATTGCGCAGGGATTGTGGTGTCCATGCGGCTTCGGCCACGGCTGCCAACCGGGGGAGCATCAAATATTGCAGCGTTGCGGCATCTTCCACCCATTCTGTCCAGAAATTGGCCTGCACTCCCAAATATCGCGACTGCAATTCATTGTCTACATTCTTCATGGGAATGTAATTGTAAACGGCTTCAACGTTCTCGGTTCCCGTTCCCTGCGAGCGAGGTTCGTTGGGGTCTTTGCTTTGCCGCCTGTTTATATAATATGGTATCTGCGGCGAGAGAATTGTATTCATTCCGCGCTGCGCTGCGCTTTTGGCGGCAGCATCAGCTCCCACCCACGCCATAATTGTAATGTCTTTGCCCAAAGCCTGCATGTTTCCGTGCAAAACCTCATTCCAGAAAATCAGCCGGCGTTGCTTGTCCGTAGGTTTGCTATCGATATGTTTTTTCAATTGATGATAGAAGTTTGTTTGAAGGTCGCGATAGTTTTTGCTGTTGAGCGTTTCGAGCAGTTTGCGGCAGTCGGCGTTGTTTTCCCATTTGTCCGTGGGGCATTCATCTCCGCCCAAATGTATGTAGGAAAAGGGGAAAATCTCCACAAGTTCGTCAATGATATTTTTTGCGAACTCCACGGCGTGCGGATTTGCCACATTGATTACATCAGTTGAGATTCCCTGATAACACCATACGCCGTGCGCATTCTGCGGGTCGCACGCCAGAAATTCGGGATACGAGGCCACGGCAGCTTGCGAGTGTCCCGGCAAATCTATTTCAGGAACTATTTCGATAAAACGCTCGCGCGCGTATTCCACTATCTCGCGTGCGTCGTCCTGTGTGTAATATCCGCCATAGGTTATGCCGTCGGGTTTCACTTCGGCATAACCGAGTGTGCGCGAGTTGCGCCATGCTCCGGTTTCGGTGAGTTTGGGATATTTCTTTATCTCAATGCGCCACCCCTGATCTTCGGTCAAATGCCAATGAAAGCGGTTCATTTTGTAACACGCCATGATGTCGAGAATTTTCTTCACGTTTTCCTTCCCGAAAAAATGCCGTCCTTCATCGAGCATAAACCCGCGCCAGCCAAAACGCGGTGCATCTTCGATGCTCACAGCCGGCAAAAGCCATTGCAGCGTGGGATTTGCCGCTTTTGTTCCGGCAGCTACTTCGCGCGAGGGGAGCAATTGCTGCAAAGTTTGCAGGGCATAGAAAAATCCGGCGGGGCGCGCGGCTTCTATCACTATCTTCTGGGGCGAAACATTCAGTTTGTAGGCCTCGCCTCCGAGCGCGTCATTGAGTTTGAGTTGCAACACGCCGCCACGCTTCACCCTTTTGAACCGCAAGCCCGAAACCTGAGCGAATTTTTGTTCGAATTGCGAAAGCACTCGCCCTATACTGTCGCCCTTGTAGCTGTCGGCAAACGTTTTTACGGTTTTCTTGAACTCAAAAGAGCCCTTGCCCTGCACGGCATATTTGGGTTGCGGTATGAGCGGCAGGGAGGCGGCATTTTGTGCGCCGGCAATGCCGGTGCATAATACGAGGGCGGCAAACGTGGCTTTCAATATCTTCATAATCCGTTGTATATAATTGGCACATAGGCTCTTTCGCTGCGACCCACGTGCCGTTTGAAACGATTTCTACACGTTGGCAAATATACTCTTTTTATCATGGATTTTTTGCTTGCGCATATCGTTTTTACGAGATGCCTTGTAATTTAAATTAGATGCGTCGGAATTTAAATTACATGGCCCGGAGTTTTTACGAGATGCCGTGTAATTTCTCCGCATCAAAAAGCGCAAAAAATCTCTCCTATATTTTATTGTATCTGCAAGCATGCCTGTGGAAAATTCTTTCTATATTTGCAAACAAACGTGCATGAAAACGAAAACTTCTAAAACGCATGATAATATGAAAAAGTCTCTTATTCTTTGTGCCTCGATGCTGGTAGTCATGAGCGCGGGCGCACAGAAAGCAAAAAAGTTTGCACCTCCCGTAATGGGCTGGAGCAGTTGGAACACTCTCGCTCTTAATATCAACGAGAAGAACATTTGCGCCAACGCCGACGCACAGGTTTCCACCGGACTCCGCGATGCCGGCTACGTTTACTGCAACATCGACGACGGCTACATGGGCGGACGCGACGCACAGGACAACATGACGAGCAACAAGGAACTGTTTCCAAACGGCATGCGCTATGTGGCAGAATACATACGCAAAAAAGGATTGAAGCCGGGTATCTACAACGACGCTGCGGGCAACACCTGCGGCTCGGGCAATTTCAAAAATCCCGAATTCGGACACGGCGTGGGATTCCACGGACACGAGGAAGCCGACTGCGACTTGTATTTCAACAAATGGGACTATGATTTCGTAAAAGTGGACTACTGCGGCGCTGCAGGTCTCAACTTGCTCGAAGAACCTACCTATACAGCTATCGGAAATGCTATCAAAGCACAAAGCGAAAAGCTTGGACGCAAAATTTCCTACAACATCTGCCGCTGGGCATACCCCGGAACATGGTGCAAAGACGTAGCCGATTCATGGCGCATCAGTGGTGATATCAACGCAAGCTGGGATTCGTGGAAATATGTCATAGGCAAAAACAAATACCTCTCGGCTTATTGCGGCGACGGGCACTACAACGACATGGACATGCTTGAAATTGGGCGCGGACTCCCGCTCAACGAAGAAGAAGTGCACATGGCGATTTGGTGTATTCAGAGCTCGCCGTTACTCGTAGGCTGCGACATGACCAAAATTCCCGAGAAGTCGCTCGAACTTATGAAGAACAAAGAACTGATAGACATCAACCAGGATCCGCTCGGGCTTCAGGCATACATTGTATACCAGAAAAACAATTCCATGATTTATGTAAAGGACATCAAGAAGCTCAACGGCGATACAAGAGCAGTTGCCCTCCTGAATCTCGGCGATGAACCCGCAACATTCAACGTTCCCCTCGAAATTATCGACTTTAGCGGAAAAGCCGAAACCCGCGATCTTATCCACCACACCGCAGGCCCGGTGCTCGACGGCAAGATTAGCGAAACCGTTCCCGCACATAGCGTAAAAATGTGGACAGTAAAAGGAAAACGCATCGAACGCACGGTATACAATGCCGGTACTGCTTACATGCCCGACTTCAATGATCTCGGCGGCAACAAACAAACAATCCGCTACACCGAAGATCCTGCCGCTTCGTGCGGAGTAAAGGTTTCTTACCTCGGAGGCACGCCGCAGAATGTCATGAAGTGGAAAAACGTTTACTCGGAGAAAGGCGGAACATACGATATCACGGTGCGCTATGCTTCGGGGGAAAACCGCTACTTGAAGATTACGGTAAACAATGGTCAGCCCGTAATTTACAAAGACCTCAACACCGGCGCATACAATAAGTACAACACACTCACAGTACGCGGCACGCTCAAAAAGGGAAACAACGTAATCACCCTGGGCTGCGACAACGGATACGCTCCCGACATCGACGGAATAACGATAGCAAAGAGATAACCGCAATTGCGGTACATCAAAAAAAGGATACGCCATGCAGGCGTATCCTTTTTTGTTCTTATTCGTGCACTACGGGAGTTCGGAAAAACTCTATCCGCCGGCCGCGCTTTTTCCGGGCATCAGTCCGTTTTCTTGCCGCCCATCTTTATCCACTTTCCGCGATGCAGATGAATGAGATACAATATGCCGCGAATTGTAAGCTCCACCGCCATTGCGAACCACACTCCGCGCAATCCGTAACGCGGCGCAAGCACGGCGGCAAGCGACAGACGCACCACCCACATGCTGCAAAGATTTATTATCGTGGGACTCTTTGTATCGCCCGCGCCTATGCAGACGCGGGCAGTAACTATTGCGGCGGCAAACATGGGTTCGGCAAACGCTTCAATCCTCAAAGCGGCTGTGCCGAGCGTGCGAATTTCCTCGACGGGCGTTATGAATCCGAGCATCTGCGGCGCAAACACAAACATAAGCACTCCCATCACCGCCATTACCGCCATGCCGAGCCCTACGGTCATCTTCGCAAAACTTCGGCACACATCTATTCTTCCTGCGCCCAACGACTGCCCCGTGAGGGTTGACGCCGCATCGCCTATGCCGTATCCAGGCATGTAGCAAAGGCTTTCCACAGTGATTGCAAACGTGTTGGCGGCTATGGCAACGTTTCCCAGCGGAGCAACAATGATTGTGCTGATAATTTGCGCGCCTCCCATAAATACGTATTGCAGCGCAAGGGGCGACGATATGCCGAGGGCTTTGTTAACGAATGCCTTGTTCCATTTGAAACGGGCCTTGCTGAGGCGAAACGAAAGGATATCGCTGCGACAAGTTGCGAAATAAAACGACAGCAGAGCCGTTACCACCACCGCGCTGAACGTTCCAAGCGCCGCGCCAACCACTCCAAGTTTAAGGATATAAATAAAGAGATAATTGAAAACCACATCGAGCAGGCACATAAGCACGCTCGTAGCTCCGGGCACGCGCATGTTTCCGCTGCTCTTGAGTGAATTTCCCGACAGACTGGACAACTGCAAAAACGGTATGGCAAACGAGTAAATCAGAAAGTACATCGTGGCGTTATGACGTATGTCTTCGCCGCCGCCAAGCCATACAGGGAGCGGAAAAGCCACTGCCGCCGCAACAACCATAATCACCAATCCCAAGATTCCCGTGGCTATCAATCCGTGGCGAAACACATTGCGCGCTCCCTCAAAGTCTTTCGCCCCCACTTTATGGGCTACCTGCACCGCGAAACCCATTGACGCCGCGCTTGTGATGCTTCCAAAAAGCCACGTAGTGCTTTCCACAAGCCCTATGCTTGCCGAAGCCTTTGCGCCAAGGTGCCCCACCATTGCTGCATCGATATAAAACATCATCACACTCGTAATCTGTGCCAGCACAGAGGGAATGCTGAGAGCCACAATGAGCTTCAGTTTATCGATGCGCGTCAGTTCCTTGCCGTCGCGCATTGCCGCAAGCAGCGTATCGCTTTGTTTGAATTTCAACATCGTAGAGGGTGCAAAATTTAAGCATGCAAATTTACCAATAAACTTTGTAATTTCCGCTCAAATGCCTCTTTGCAGATTCGTCAAGCCACCCGTAAAAAACGACATACGATATCGCAAAAACGATGTCAGACTTTATTTAAACGATATCAGACATTATTTAAACGATATCAGACATTATTCGAATAATATCAGACATTGTTTTCGCCATTTCCCACAAACGCAAAACGCCTTGCCTGAGCAGAAACAGAAAAGCGCAGTCTATCATATTTTTTTGGCAGATAATGTCCATTTAATGTGTAAAAAACGTTATTTTAGCCTTTGAAACGAGAAATCGATTTCTTTTTACAAAAATTTCGTCGAGGTACAAACATGATAAACCGACTAACATTATACTTATTCGTAGCCACGCTGCTTTGCGCGTGCAACTGGAACAACTCGAAACAGGCGCAGGAATTGCAAGAAGCCCAAACCGACAGCCTTATGCGCCATTACCGGGAACAAGGACGCAAACTGCGGGAAGACAGCCGGTTTACCGAAGCTATCGAAGCCCACAAAAAGGAACTTGAATTTGCCATAAAAAAGCGAGACACCATTGCAATTATACAGGCATACAACAATATCGGAACGAATTTCAGGCGAATGGGAATTCTTGACGAAGCTTCCACAAACCATTACCACGCCCTGGAATACTGCAACCGATATGGCGTCCGCCCCGACAGCGTGTCGAGAAAAAACCGTGTGATAACGCTCAACGGACTGGGCAACGTGTGCCTCACACTTAAGGACTACGACACCGCCGACTCTGTTTTCCGCGCCGCGCTACAAGGGGAGCGCGAACTCGGAAGCTATCTGGGACAAGCGATAAACTATGCAAACATCGGCGCAATCTTTGAAAACCGACAGAACATCGACTCTGCTTTGGCCTACTACCAACTTTCGATGGACGCCAACCGCAAAGCAAAATCCAATCTCGGAATTTCGCTCTGCTACGACCATTTCGGACGAATACACGAGCAACGCGGCGAAACCGACAAGGCTATCGAAATGTATCACAAGGCTTACGACATAATGAAAACGGGCACCGACAAATGGCATTGGCTTGACGCGTGCATCGCCTTGGCAAACATTTACGTAAACCACGGAGATATCAAAAAGGCCGAGCCATATATCGACGAAGCACTCGCAGAAGCGCAAAAACAAAACTCACTCGAACCGCTCGCCGACATTTATATGCTGAAATACAAGGTGGCAAAACAATGCGCAAACTGCCAAAAAGCACTCCAATACTATGTAAAAAGCGACGAACTGCGCGACAGCATCGACAGCAAGAAGAATCTGGAACATCTTCAGAACCTGAGAATGCGCTACGCCAACGCGAAACACAAAAACGAAATGTCTGTTTTAACCAACAACTACCAAACGGCAAAACGCCTGCGCAATATAAGCCTGATATGTACGGTGCTTATCACACTGCTCGCCATTACAATAATTTCTTTCCTCTACTACACACTGCGAAACCGCAAGCGAAAACACCAGCTCCTCATGCAGACCGAACACGCACGCACATCTTTCTACACAAATGTAACACACGAATTCCGCACACCTCTCACTGTGATTCTCGGATATTCCACCATGATGGAAAAAAGCGAGATTCCGAGCGTAGACCAGGCGGTGGTGGGAAAAATTATTACAAGACAAGGGCAACAACTACTGTCGCTAATCAACCAGCTGCTCGACATTTCGCGAATCAAGACCACGGTAGGACAACCCGAATGGCGAAACGGCGACATAATAGTGTTTGTATCCATGCTCACCGACTGTTTCCAAAATCTTGCAAGCGCCAAAAACGTTACGCTCACCTATAATCCGCAAATGCCGCACGCCAAGATTAATTTCGTGCCCGAATACCTGCAAAAGATAATAAACAACCTCGTGAGCAACGCCATCAAGTTTTCAAATCAAGGCGGACAAGTAGAAATAAAAGTAGACATCACGCAAAAACACCTGCTCATCAGCGTTGCCGACAACGGTTGCGGAATCATCGAAGAGGACAAACAGCACATCTTCGACCTGTTTTATCAAAGCGCCACGCCGCAAAAAGTTATCGGCTCGGGCGTAGGGCTTTCGCTCGTAAAACAAATTGTAGACTCGCTGCGCGGAGAAATCACCGTTGACAGCAAAAAGGACCAAGGCACTACGTTCCTGGTAAAACTCCCGCTATACACAGGCAAATGCCTGCCGCTCGAAAACGCAATGGAAACCGATATCTCAGAAACGGCAACAGAAGACGCAGAGCAGACCAACAGCAAAGAACCGATTATACTCGTTGTGGAAGACAACGCCGACGTATTGAATTACATGCGCCTCGGGCTGAAACAAAAATACAAGGTGCTCACAGCCCGCGACGGCGAAGAAGGATTAAACATAGCCCAAGAACAAGTGCCCGACATCATAATTACCGACATCATGATGCCCAAAACTGACGGTTGGGAACTGTGTCGCGCTGTGCGGCATACCGAAATATTGGCACACATACCGGTGATAATGGTTACAGCCAAGAACACAGAAAGCGACAAACTGAGCGGATTGCACGAAGGTGCCGACGCATATCTCACCAAACCGTTCAACGCCGAAGAATTGCAGGCAATAGTGGGAAACCTGCTCGAAAGGCAAGCACGCATGCGCCAGAAATACTCACAGGCAATAAAAACCAACGCCCCAGCACCCGAGATGCAACTCGAAGGAAACGAAAAAGATTTTCTGGAAAAGGTGAAAGAAACAATCATCACCGACATGGTTTCGGGCGACATCAATGTAGAAACAATTGCCACCCACTTATGTCTGTCAACACAGCAATTCCGCCGAAAACTCAGCACCATAACAGGCGAAACACCCGCTGCACACATAAGACAAGTGCAGATGAGCGAAGCAAAACGCCTGATCACAGAGCACCAAAAGATGTCGGTAGCCGAAATAGCAACCACTTGCGGATTTTACGACGCATCACATTTTGCCCGCGTATTCAAATCCACATTCGGAGCAACGCCCACGCAAATGAGAAAAGCAATGAAGGAATAAATTCCCCCGTTGAAGAAGCCGCGCCCAACGCCATTCCGCCCCCATTTCCCCTACCCGTTTTTCCCACGCAGCAAAGCAAAAAAACAATGTCAGATATCGTTAAAAACAATGTCTGATATTATTTCAATAATGTCTGACATCGTTTGAATAATGTCGGACAGCAGATAAACCACTTGCCGCGCGCGTTTTTTGCACGCCTTATCTATCAGTCTCCGCAAGCCGAATCGGAAGCATTTTTCCGCAAACAAGCCCCTCTTTTCCACATATCGAAAGCCCAATACCGCAAGTCTGCCCCCCTTATACCGCAAGCCAGAAAACCCTGCTGCGCAGGGCGAAAATTTTGTCGGCATCTCGTGAAAACTCCGGGCCATGTAATTTAAATTAGATGCGTCGGAATTTA
>CAVKYH010000022.1:0-39343 GCA_963660485.1 bacterium
AGTTGGTAGAGCAAAGGACTGAAAATCCTTGTGTCCCCGGTTCGATTCCTGGTGGTACCACACAAACGCTTCGAGATTGAAAGATTTCGGAGCGTTTTCTGTTATATAATATTGCGTGGCGTTGAAACGATGTCTAACTTCGGCGGCATTGCAATCGTTGGCGGGGGGATAATAACAACCTCGGGCAGACCGATGTCGGTCTGCCCGAGGTTGTCGTAGTATGCAGCGTTACCGCAAGGGCTTGTCCTTTGAACGGTATCGCGTATGCTGTTTGCGGAATTACTTCACGAATTTTGCAGCTTTGAGGAATTCTGCACTTTCTTCCGAAGCCTTGAACATTTCTTCGAGGATTTGCTGCTCGGAATACTTGCTGCCGTCGTTGTTCTTCTTGTCGCGCAACCACCCCGGGGTTTCGATTTCCACGAAGTAGTTTTTCATCTTGTTTTTGCGGAATTGGTTGAAGATTCCCTCAAAGTTTATCGTGCCGCTCTTGCCAATCACGAAATCGTCCTTGATGTGCAGGAGTTGTATGCGCTTGGGATATTTTTTGAGATACGCCACGGGGTCTTGTCCGCCCTTTGTGCACCAATACACGTCGAGTTCGAAGCAAACGTAGCGCGGGTCTGTGTTTTCCACGAAGTATTCCCACATCAGTTTGTCGCTGTCCTTGAGTTTCTGGAACTCGTGTGAGTGGTTGTGGTAGCCGAGTGTGAGTCCGTATTCCTTGGCAATTTTTCCCACGCGGTTGAAATAGGCGCACATGCGGTTCATTCCTTCCACGGTGTAGTCGATCTGGTAGCTCGGAACTACGAAATATTTTCCGCCGCATGCCTTCTGTATTTTGAAGAGTTCGCGCCAGCGTGCCATTATTTCGTCTTCTTTAGCAGGATCTTCCTGAATGCTCGAGTGGGTTGAGATGATTTTTACGCCGTTGTTGTCGCAGATTTTCTTGAACTCCTCGGCGGGCAAACCAAATACCTTGGGATCGCCGCCCCATTGCACGAGTTCCACCTCGTTGTAGCCCATTTTTGCAAGACGTTCAATCGAACCTCTTGGATCACTCTTAATGGCGCTCATAACTGAGTAAAGCTGGTAGCCAATTTTCTTGGTCTTTGCAAATACAACCTCTGGCTTTAAAAGAAAAATTGCTACAACAATAATTGATAAGACTCTAAAAAAACTATTTTTCTTCATATTCTATTTGATTTTATAAATACTATGATCTATATCTTTTGGGAATAAAAAAATCCTTTTCTGTAAGATTGCACCTTTGAGCGATGCGCTTGCAAAAATCAAGTCTACCTACCGTGTGGTTTCGTGAATCGGAGCCAAAGACGAATTTTAATCCTGCCTTTTTTGCCATTAAAATAAAATCTTCATGCGGAACATGTGCTGTGTCGTTTATTTCTATTGCGATATCCCTTGCACGAGCTGCGTCGACGATTTGCTGTAATCTTTTCTTTGTCCAAAGAAGATCGTAGTTCCTTTGTATGCAACTGGGAAGGAAAAGAGGACAAGCAAAGAGGTCCAACGGTTCATTTCCGGTAAGAATCTTCATATAATGTTGCATGTTGCGTTTCATGAATTCCTCCGGATCGTCTATATAAGCAGTATATTCCCATACTTTGATTGTTTCTCCATAGCCATTCCCGTTTGTTACAATTTGCGGATCCATTGCTATATAATCTGCCTGCGCTATTAATTCGGGAGATAAGCTTTTAGACCACCCTGGACTCATCGGCTGCAAGCCGATATAAACGGGATATGGTTTTATCGCGTTGATATATTCTTTTAATTGCGTATCGTTGGTAATTCCCCACG
Organism: bacterium; assembly: GCA_963660485.1. Classification (GTDB taxonomy): domain Bacteria; phylum Bacteroidota; class Bacteroidia; order Bacteroidales; family Bacteroidaceae; genus UBA6398. The sequence goes on from CAVKYH010000022.1 coordinate 1,822, forward strand.
GGGCAATGTTTTCCATGACGCCGATTTTCATATTTAGCTGCTGGGATTTGGCAACGATATCTTCTATCGTGAGTTCTTTGGAGCGGTGGACGTGTAAATCCATCAAAGGAAATTTGAATTTATCCTTTGCTATTTCTGTTGAGTTCTCCATTCCTGCCGCAAAATCTGCCCTTAAAAGAGTACTTGCGCACAACATCCCAGATATTTTCAGAAAAGTTTTTCTGTCCATAATAGTTCTATTCTGTTATTTCTATAAGATTGTTTTCAGGTCCCAGTATACAACTTTCGTAATACCCATCACCGGTTTTTCGAGGTCCGCTAATCACGTTATACCCATTGTCTTTCAAAACAAGAGTGAGGTCGTCTACAAATTCTTTACTGCCTACGGAAAAAGCAATATGGGTATATCCGCCAAGAAACTTGTCATTTTCCTGACTGAGAACCTCGGGACGATTCATGATTTCTAATCTTGAACCGTCTGCAAAAGTTAAGAAATAGGTTTTTAACCCTGTATTAGGATTGTGATACATTTGATTGGCTTGTGCAGAGAAGAAACGAACAAAAAAGTTCTTCATATTTTCCAAATCATGCACATACATCGCCACGTGGTCTAACTTTATCATTGCTGTTGTTGCTATATATCTTATTGGCAAAGATAATTAATGGCAAATCTTTGTATTTGTTTCATTTTCCATAAAGATTATCCTATATTTGTACGTGATGTAATAATCTCTAACTGTTTGTGATAATATAAATTTGGAACAATGTTGTTGGAAAAGCAATCTTTTTCGTATGATTACGTTCGTCTTTCTCCCCAAGAGCAAATAGGGTTGCATCGACAACCGTCATGGGAATTGACGCTAATTGTTGCAGGTTCCGGAATAAAGCTTATCGGAGATACTACAGAGCCGTTTCAGAGTGGCGAAGTTGTGATAATACCCCCTGAAATCCCGCATTGTTGGTATTTCAACGAAAGCAATACCGATGCAAAGGGTAAAATAGTAAACATCACACTATCGTTTACAAATGAATTGCTTGATCGTTGTTCACAAAGCTTTCCGGAACTACACCGATACGTTGAAGAATTGAAGGATAACAGAGATGCTTTAAAATATAATGAATCCCAATCTGTGGTTATCGCTTCTATTTTGAAACAGATGTGTAAACAAAACGAGGTGGAACGTCTTTCGTCGTTTATAAGGTTACTTGCTGTTTTGCCGTTGGCGGATGAAACTAATATTGTAGGGAAGTATAAAGAGAGAGACAGAAAACAGGAACGCTTGGACATGATACGTGTTTTTGTGGCTTGTAATGCGTATAGGAATATATCTCTTGATGATGTTGTTCGGCATGTTGGAATGAACAAATCGGCTTTTTGTACTTTTTTCAAGCAGTCTACCGGAAAAACCTTCGTTGCTTATCTAAATGAGTATAGGATTGAACAAGCTTGCCAGTTATTAAAAAAGGAAGATATCTCAATATCGGAAATATGTTACCAAGTTGGTTTTGCTGACATTCCTTATTTTAACCGGGTGTTCAGGAAACACAAAGGTTGTTCTCCTTCTCAATATCGTAGCGGGCTATAAAGCCGTAAAAAGCTATCGGGAGAAAAACACTGTAATAGATATAGGGTTTATTGCAATCGTTGGCGGGGGGATAATAACAACCTCGGGCAAACCGATGCCGGTCTGCCCGAGGTTGTCGTAGTATGCAGCGTTACCGCAAGGGCTTGTCCTTTGAACGGTATCGCGTATGCTGTTTGCGGAATTACTTCACGAATTTTGCAGCTTTGAGGAATTCTGCACTTTCTTCCGAAGCCTTGAACATTTCTTCGAGGATTTGCTGCTCGGAATACTTGCTGCCGTCGTTGTTCTTCTTGTCGCGCAACCACCCCGGGGTTTCGATTTCCACGAAGTAGTTTTTCATCTTGTTTTTGCGGAATTGGTTGAAGATTCCCTCAAAGTTTATCGTGCCGCTCTTGCCAATCACGAAATCGTCCTTGATGTGCAGGAGTTGTATGCGCTTGGGATATTTTTTGAGATACGCCACGGGGTCTTGTCCGCCCTTTGTGCACCAATACACGTCGAGTTCGAAGCAAACGTAGCGCGGGTCTGTGTTTTCCACGAAGTATTCCCACATCAGTTTGTCGCTGTCCTTGAGTTTCTGGAACTCGTGTGAGTGGTTGTGGTAGCCGAGTGTGAGTCCGTATTCCTTGGCAATTTTTCCCACGCGGTTGAAATAGGCGCACATGCGGTTCATTCCTTCCACGGTGTAGTCGATCTGGTAGCTCGGAACTACGAAATATTTTCCGCCGCATGCCTTCTGTATTTTGAAGAGTTCGCGCCAGCGTGCCATTATTTCGTCTTCTTTAGCAGGATCTTCCTGAATGCTCGAGTGGGTTGAGATGATTTTTACGCCGTTGTTGTCGCAGATTTTCTTGAACTCCTCGGCGGGCAAACCAAATACCTTGGGATCGCCGCCCCATTGCACGAGTTCCACCTCGTTGTAGCCCATATCTGCAAGACGTTCAATTGAGCCTTTGGGATTCTGGTTCATTGCGCCCATTACGGTGTAGAGCTGAAAACCGATTTTCTTTTTTGCGGTTGCGCTCATCGGCATCGAGAGCACCAATGCTGCAACTGCCACAAACATGAGGGTTGTGAGCGAGTTGTGTTTTGACATGAATGTCTTTTTCATTTGAAATTTATTTTTTTGGTTGTTTTTAGTTGAATGCAAGTGCATTAGTCCGGAAATGTTGTATGGTTGCGACACACCGAATATGCTGCGACAGTTTTGCCGCAAAGCACATTGCAAATGTAACAAAAAACGTTTGAAATATAATGTCTGATATCGTAAAAACTCCGGGCCATCTAATTTAAATTAGATGCCTTGGAATTTAAATTTGGTGGCCCGGAGTAAAAACGTAGTTTTGAGGGCTTTTCACGAGGGTGGAAGTCGGGGCGGATTTATAGGTGCGGGGGCTTGCCGGAAACGGCTTTTAGTTTTTTTAATCTGCTGTTTTATCAACAAATACAGCCTCGCCCTTTGTGAAATAGACTTTAATTTATAATTTTGCACGAATGTGCGGCATTATGTGCTCGCGCAAAACAGATTGGCAACATCTAAAAATTAATTCAATATCTAAAATTCAATGCGCTACAAGACAGTCAACAATCTATTAGGTTGGATAGCGTTTGCCATTGCGGCATTTGTCTATTGCTCGACCATTGAGCCGAGCGCAAGTTATTGGGACTGCCCGGAGTTTATATCTTCGGCATTCAAACTTGAGGTGGGACACCCGCCTGGAGCACCTGTGTTTATGATTACAGCCAACTTGTTCTCGCAATTCGCAAAGGATGTGAGCCATGTGGCAATGATGGTCAACATCATGTCGGCTCTCTTGAGCGCGGTGTGCATCTTGTTCCTTTTCTGGACCATCACCGATTTGTCGCGGAAACTTATAGTGAAAGACGGAAGCCAGCCCTCTCTTTCCGAAACCATCGAAATTATGGGCGCGGGCCTTGTGGGCGCGCTGGCCTATACGTTCAGCGATACATTCTGGTTCAGCGCTGTCGAGGGAGAGGTTTACGCCTATTCTTCAATGTGTACAGCGTTGGTGTTCTGGCTTATACTTAAATGGGAAAACCGCGCCGACAATGCGCATAGCGACCGTTGGCTCGTGCTTATAGCTTTCATCGTGGGATTGAGCATAGGTGTCCATCTTCTCAACCTGCTTTGTATTCCCGCTATCGTACTTGTTTACGTTTACAAGCACAATCCCAACCTCAATGCCAAAGGTTCGCTGCTCGCACTGCTCGTGTCGTTCATAATGGTAGGCGTTGTGCTCTACGGAGTTGTGCCCGGAATCGTGAAAGTAGGTGGTTGGTTCGAACTTTTGTTTGTCAACGGCCTTGGCTTTAGCTTCAACACCGGAATGATAGTATATCTCGTGATACTCATCGCCAGTGTGATTTGGGCAATATTCGAGACCCAGCGCGACAAAAACCGCAAGGCTATCGCGATATCCACAGTGCTATCCGTGGCATTGCTCGGCATTCCTTTCTACGGCGACGGCATCGTTAGCATATTGTTTGGAATCGTGGTGATAATAGCCCTGTTCTTCGTTTTGAAGCTAAAAGGCAAAAAAGCAAAGTATGTTGTGTCGGCAAGAGTGATCAACACCACGCTGCTTTGCTTCCTCATGCTCATGATAGGCTATTCGTCGTTTGCCATAATGGTGATTCGCTCCACGGCAAACCCGCCGATGGACCAGAACTCGCCCGAAGATATCTTTACCCTCGGCTCTTATCTCAACCGCGAGCAATATGGTTCGTGGCCTCTCTTTTATGGTCAGGCTTACACCTCGCAGCCGCAATACGTTGAGACAGGCAATGGCATGCTTTCCTGGAAATGTAAGGAAGGCAAGGCAATATACAATCGCAAGGAAAAGGAAAGCAAGGACGAGAAGGACTCTTATGTGGTTGTGGGGCATAACAATAAATACCAATATGCCCAGAACATGCTTTTCCCACGCATGTATTCGAGCGACCATGCCGATGCGTACGAAAGTTGGATGGGAGGAGTTACCGGACGTCAGGTCCCGTATAACGACCCAACGGGAAGAGTTTCTTCGGTAAAGATGCCAACACAATTGGATAACCTCCGTTTCTTCCTTTCATACCAGCTGAATTTTATGTACTGGCGCTACTTTATGTGGAACTTTGCCGGACGTCAAAATGATATTCAAGGATTCGGCGAGAAAGACCACGGAAACTGGATTACAGGCATCAGTTTCCTTGACAACGCGCGTCTTGGCGATCAGAGCCTGCTTCCCGATTCGCTGAAACAGAACAAAGGACATAATGTATTCTATTGCCTGCCGTTGATACTCGGTTTGATTGGATTGTTCTACCAGGCATACAAAGGCAAAAAGGGTATCCGTCAATTTTGGGTGGTATTCTTCTTGTTCTTCATGACTGGAATTGCAATTGTGCTGTATCTCAACCAAACGCCGACGCAGCCCCGTGAGCGCGATTACGCTTATGCTGGTTCGTTCTACGCTTTCGCGATTTGGATAGGCTTTGGCGTGCTCGGCATAGTTGAGGGATTGAAAAAGTTGAAGCTAAACAAAACGGTTTCGGCGGCTGTAGCATCGATAGTGTGCCTTCTCGTGCCCGTTCAGATGGCTTCTCAAACGTGGGACGACCATGATCGTTCAGGCCGTTACCTTTGTCGTGATTTCGGCGGCAATTATCTGCGCACTCTTCCCGATGAAGGTTATCCCATTATCTTCTGTAACGGCGACAACGACACTTTCCCGCAATGGTACAACCAAGAAGTGGAAGGCGTTCGCACAGATGCGCGCGTTTGCAACTTCTCTTATTTGCAGACCGACTGGTATATCGACCAAATGAAGCGTCCGGCTTACAACTCCCCCGCATGTCCGATTTCCTGGAACCGCTTGCAGTATGTTTCAAACGGCGAACACGAAATGGTACGTGTGCAGGCCGATCAAAAGGAAGCCCTTGCAGAAGTAAACCGTCAGCACCCCGAAGTAGACATGTTTGAGTTGTCTTACATTATGAAGAACTTCGTGCTCAATCCCGACCCCGAAATGCGATTCATTCCCACCGACAGCATTGTGATGACCGTTGACAAAGAAGCGGTGCGCAAGTCTGGAATGTGGTTGCAGGACAGCGTGAACGGCGGAGTGCCCGACAAGATGGTGATATCCCTCAAAAAACGTTCTTCGGTGTTCAAGAGCGAGTTGATGCTTTACGAAATGCTTTTGCAGAGCAATTTCAAACGCCCGATGTTTGTTGCAATCACTGTGGGCGCGGAGAACTACGGAAAGCTTGGCGACTATTTCGTGAAAGAAGGCATGGCTTATCGCATTACGCCTTACAACACGGCAAAGAGCGGCAAGACTATCGATCCTGAAAAGTGTTACAACAATTTGATGTTCCGTTTCCGCTACGGTGGATTGAAGGACCGCAAGCTTTACATTGATGAAAACGCAATGAGAATGTGTTGGAGTCATCGTATACTCTTTGCCCAAACGGCTTTGCAGCTTGTGGGACGTGGCGAAAAGGACAAGGCGAAAAAGTTGATTGACAAGTGTGAAACGGAAATCCCCGAATTCAATGTGCCATACGATTGGCGCAGCGGAGCGATAGAGCTTGCACGTGCCATGATGCTTACCGGCAATACCAAACGCGGCGAATATATCCTTGAAAAGGTCAAGACCGATTGCGTGCAGTATATGGGTTGGTATCTGTCGCTTTCTGCATCAGATCTTGTAACTTATCGCAGCGAATACTCCTTGCATCTTGAAGTTTTGAAGAATCTTTGGCAGACCTACAGTACGCTTAAATCGGCGAAAGGCAAAGACCTTGAGGATATGATAATGCGTTATTATGAACTGTGGAGCGCAAAAACGGGCACTGATTTGTTTCAGCAGTCCTTTCAGCCGAGCAATGACGCCATTAACTGATTCTGAACTGAAAGATCGGAATATCATAAGGTTGTAAATGATTATCGAGCAACCTGCAACGTTTCTGCGTTGGCTTTATCCCCACGCGCTGTGGAGGATAAACCCGCACGAACGCGCTATATACCTCACGTTTGACGACGGGCCCATTCCCGTCGTTACTCCGTGGGTGCTCGATGTGCTGAAACACTATGATATTCATGCCACATTCTTTATGGTGGGCGAAAATGCCTATCGACATCCGCGGGAGTTGGCTATGGTGAGAGATGCGGGGCATCGCATCGGAAACCATACCTACAATCATATCGGGGGGCTCAAACATGGCTACCGCTCATACCTTCGGAATGTGGACAAGGCCAATATGCTGCTCCATACCGACCTTTTCCGTCCGCCGCATGGCTGGATGAAATGGGATCAATACCGAGTTGTGGGGCAGAAGTACAAGATTGTTATGTGGGATCTCGTAACCCGCGACTACAGTATAAGGCTCAACGGACGCGACGTGCTGCTGAATGTGAGAAGATACGCCCGCAATGGTTCTATCATCACGTTTCACGACTCGCTCAAGAGCGAAGACAAAATTATATATGCCTTGCCAAGAGCCATAGAATGGTTGCAGTCGCAGGGATTTGCCTTCAAGGTTATCCCATGACGCTCAAATGATTTTCGAAATCCTATATTCCCCGCCTGCAAATGCAGACGGGGATTTTTTTGCCTCATATTTTCTGGTTTCCGGCGCATCAAAGGGGAGGCAAACCGCATATATTTTTAGTGGGAACAGTCCCCGTTTTCACTACATGGCTTGTCGCAAAAATTCCGGGCCACCAAATTTAAATTCCGACGCATCTAATTTAAATTAGATGCGTCGGAGTTTTTCCGTAATCCAAGGGGCTTTTCATGCCGGGAAATATGCAGGTTTCAAAAAGGGTTCGTGGTGATGATTTTTGCGGAAATTAGTAACTTTGTTTCTGATAAAAACTTGCAAGATATGAACGCCGCAACAATCGAAGCCGTTGAGCTTCTCAAACAACTTATTGCCATTCCGTCGCAAAGCCGCAACGAGAGCGCGGCAGCCGACAAAATCGCTGATTTCATCGGGAGTAAATCGCTCGATGTGCATCGTTGCGGAAACAACGTCTATTCCCTTTCGCCCGATTTCAACGATGCCAAGCCTACGTTGCTTCTCGATGCCCACATCGACACTGTGAAAGTGGCCAACGGCTGGAAACATAATCCTTATGAGCCGGTGATTGAAGACGGCAAGCTATACGGATTGGGCTCCAACGACGATGGCGGCAGCCTTGTCTCGTTGCTTGAAGCTTATATGGCTGTGCGCGAAACGAAACTCCCATATAATATCGTGTTTTCGGCATCTGCCGAGGAAGAAGTGTCGGGCCGGGACGGTGTGGAACTGGCTTTGAAGGAATTTCCGCGCATCGACGCCGGAATCATAGGCGAACCAACCGGATTGCAGCCCGCTGTGGCAGAAAAAGGTTTGATGGTGATTGATTTCATTGCGCACGGAAAAGCCGGACATGCAGCAAGAAACGAAGGAATAAACGCTATATACAAAGCGGTAAAGGACATCGAAACGATAGAAAATCTCAGTTTTCATCGGTGTTCCGAACACCTTGGCAACTCCAAGGCAACCGTTACGATTGTCAACGCCGGCACGCAGCACAATGTGATACCTGCGGAATGCACGTTCACGGTAGACGTACGTTCAAACGAGATGTATTCCAACCAGGAATTGTTTGAAATCATAAGCAAAGCGGTGGAAAGCGAAGCAAAAGCGCGCTCGTTTCGCCTGAATTCATCGAGAATTTCGCCCGACCACCCACTCGTTAAGCGCGTTGAGGCTATGGGTAAAAAGCCGTTCGGTTCTCCTACGCTCAGCAACCAAGCTCTGATGTCTTTCCCTACCATTAAAATAGGCCCGGGTGAGTCTTCGCGCTCCCATACTGCCGATGAATTCATAAAAATTGCGGAAATCAGCGAGGCGATAGACTTCTACGTGGAGTTTTTGGGCGGTTTGCAACTTTGAGCAAGCCACACCATTTACCCCCGATGAAATAAGGGAAAAACAATATGCCTTGTCGCAAAAACAATGTCTGATATTATTTGAATAATGTCTGATATCGTTTAAATAATGTCTGACATCAGAAAAACGATATTTGCTTGTTGTTTTTAGAGCCGAATTGTATTGCGTTTCAAACGGCTTATGCGGCGCGCGAAATGCGGCATTGTCTTCCTTTCACACCGCCGCAAATATTTTGCAGCGTGGGCGTTTTTCCTTAATTTTGCAATAATAAAAACAGAAACAATGGAAACTACACGTCAAAACAAGATTGCGCGACTTCTTCAAAAGGAACTCAGCGATATATTTGAGCAGCAAACGCGCCAAACGCGCGGAATTATTGTGAGCGTGAGCAAGTGCAGGATAAGTCCCGACCTTAGCGTGTGCACTTCCTACCTCAGCGTGTTCCCGTCAGACAAGGCGCAGGAAATAGTTGACAATATTTCAAACAACGCGCGTTCAGTGCGCTACGAGCTCGGCAAACGTGTGCGCTATCAGCTTAGGATTATTCCCGAGCTCAGGTTCTATGTGGACGATTCGCTCGATTATATTCAACATATCGACAGTTTGTTGAAACAATAAACGCTGCGCAGGTGAATTTTCCCTTTTTCATAGCCCGGAGATACCTGTTCGCGCGCCGTCGCAAGCATGCCATCAACCTCATATCAGGCGTGGCCGTGGCGGGAGTGGCTTTTGCCACCATCGCAATGGTATGCACTTTGTCCGTGTTCAACGGGTTTCAGGATCTTGTGGCTTCGCTTTTCACCTCTTTCGACCCCGAGTTGAAAGTAGTGCCCACATCGGGCAGAAGCATAGCCGCCGACGATCCCGCTATAACGGCTGTGAAAAAATCTCCATACGTCTTTGCGGCTACGGAGTGCGTGGAAGGGCAGGCTTTGGCAAGATATTACGGAAACCAAACCGTTGTTACCATAAAGGGAGTGGACGCAAACTATGCCAAGACAAGCGAAATTTCAAAGATACTCTATGGCGATGGAAATTTCATGCTCAAAGCCGATGTTCTGAACTATGGCACACCGGGCATACAGCTTGCACAACAGTTGCAATTGGGTGTGCGCTACACTACACCGCTCGACATTTACGCTCCGCGCAAGGGAGAACGGATTGATGCCGCAAATCCGGCGCAGGGATTCAATCATGATCAACTTTATTCGCCGGGAGTGGTGTTCTCGGTGAAGCAGAAAAAATACGACTCGGGATATATAATAACTTCCGTGGAGTTTGCGCGCTCCATATTCGAACAGCAAGGGCTCATAACTTCGTTAGAATTGAAACTGAAGGCGGGCACGGATATCGCAAAAGCACAAAGCGAAATCGAAAAACTCGGCGGCGGCAAAATCAAAGTGCAGAACCGATACGAACAACAGGAGGACGTTTTCAGGATAATGCGTATCGAAAAACTTGTGGCGTATCTGTTCCTGACGTTTATACTTATCGTGGCTTGCTTCAACATTGTAGGCTCGCTGTCGATGCTCATAATCGACAAGCGCGAGGATATGCGCACGCTTCGCTCGCTTGGCGCAGGAAACACAACCATTGCCCGCGTATTTTTGTATGAAGGCCGTTTGATTGCAATCACGGGAGTGGTGATAGGAATAGCCGTGGGCGTTGCTTTATGTATGGCGCAGCAGCATTTCGGACTGATAAAGATGGGCAGCGAAGCGGGAAGCTTCATCGTGGATTCCTATCCAGTGAGCGTGAGATGGGGCGATGTTCTGCTTACATTCGTTACCGTTATGGCTACGGGCTATATCTCCACTTGGTATCCCGTTAGATATTTGAGCAAGAGGCTTCTGTAGTGCTTGTTGTGCGTGTAGAAATCCCAAATACAGTATATCATGAAAGTTGTGTTCCATATTGTTGAAACCGCAAGCGTTTCATTGGCATTTGCAGGCTCTATGATGCTTGCGTCGTGCTTCTCCATAAAAGCTACGTCGAATGAAGGCGGAACAAAAAGCAATACAGTGCAGACTGTGGCGGTTGCCGACGTTACGGCAGTACACCCCTGGGCAAAGAAACGCGTTGCATATTTCGGCGACTCCGTTACCGACCCTGCGGTAATGGCTGCAAAGACAAAATATTGGGAATATTTGCAGGAATGGTTGGGCATCACGCCGTTTGTGTACGCTGTGAACGGACGGCAATGGAACGATATCCCGCGCCAGACCGATGCGCTTGAAAAGGAACACGGGCAAGAAGTTGACGCAATAGTTGTTTTCATGGGCACAAACGATTTCAATGCATCTGTTCCTATAGGTAGTTTTTATGCCGAGAGCACAGAAAAGGTGGTTGCTGCCGCGGGGGAGCAAAAAAGTGAGAAAACGCGCCTGCACCGTAGGTTGCTGTTGGACGGGACAACGCTTTGCGGACGTATAAACATTGCGCTCGACAAAATCAAAAGCGTTTATCCCACAAAGCAAGTGGTGCTTCTCACTCCCATTCACCGTTCTTATGCCGAATTCGGGGATAATAATGTGCAGCCCGACGAGAATTGGCAGAATGGCGACGGAGAATGGTTTGACAACTATGTGGAGGCTATAAAACAGGCGGGACGTGTGTGGTCGGTTCCGGTGATTGATATGAATTCTCTTTGCGGTCTTTATCCCAATCTCGATTCCAACGCGCAGTATTTCCACGACAGTAAAACCGATCGCCTTCATCCAAACGCCGACGGGCATAAGCGTATTGCCAAAACGCTGGTGTATCAACTCCTCACGCTGCCTTGCAGTTTTGAATGACCATTAGGTAAAAACTACATCGGTTCTCGTAAAAATTTCGCCGCATCTAATTCAAATTAGATGCGGCGAAATTTAAATTAGGTCAGACTTGTTTTCTGCGATATCCCATGCCGGGAAATCAGTGTACCTTTTCCACTGTAATCACTGCTTTGGTCTTTATTCTGGGATTGTCTTTGTCGGTAACTGTAAGCACCGCTTTACCCGCTTTCTTGCCGGCGCGCACAATGGCTACGAGCGCACCGTGAAAGAGCCGCATCTGCGGTTTCTCAAAAGGCTCGAGCGATGTAGCGTCTCCGTTGCAGGCTGCCTGATATTCCGCCCCTTCCACACTGAAAAGCAGCTCGTCGTCAGCATTCGGGCATTCGTTTCCGTCTTTGTCAAGCATCTTTACTGTTACAAACGCCATGTCGTCGCCGTCAGCCTTTATAGTATTGCGGTCGGGCGTCAGTTCCAGTCGTGCAGGCGTTCCAGCCGTGCGCACAACCTGTTCTGCCGCGCGGTTGCCGCCTTTGTCGTAAGCTACAACCTTTAATTCCCCCGGCTCATAGGTTACGCTCAGCCATTTAAGGCGATTGGCGTCGTACAGCTTGGTCGGATCTTTTTTTACACGCCCGTAGCTTTTGCCGTTGACAAACAATTCCGCCTCGGGATAGCTTGTGTAGCACATCACAGGGATTGCCTTTCCCTCCATGCCCGGCCATGTCCAATGGGGAAGCAGGTGCAGCGTGGATTCGTCGGTATTCCATCGGCTGCGGTAGAAGTAAAAACGGTCCTTGGGCAGACCTGCGAGATCCACAATGCCGAAATAGCTGCTGCGCGAAGGCCAGCTTTTTTGATAAGGGAAGTTCTCGCCCAAATAATCAAAGCCCGTCCACACAAATTCTCCTATCACCCACGGTTTCCGGTCCTGATACCACGCGTCAAGGTCGGGAATGTTGCTCCAAGAACCGCTGTAAAGGTCATAACTCGAGAGTTGGCGGTCGGGATATACGTTGTCGGTTTCCAACTTCGCGGGGAAATGATAAACTCCACGGCTGCTGAGCGTAGAAGCTGTCTCGCTGCCGAGAAGGAAACCCTGCGAAAGTGAATCGATATAGGTCTCGTAGCAATGGGTATGGTAGTTGAATCCCGGAACATCAAGCGGCGTGAAAAATCCACTGCTTACCGCTCCCGCCACATCGTCTACACCGGCGGTAACAGGGCGTGTGGGGTCGAGCTTGTGCAGTAAATCCACGAGCCGGCGGCATGTCTTTGCACCGAGTTCCGTTTTCTGATCGGGAATCTCGTTTCCAATGCTCCACATAACTATCGACGGGTGATTTCTATGGTTCAGATATTCGTTGCGAAGGTCTTTCTCTGCCCATTCGTCAAAGAAAAGACTGTAGGCATTGGCTGTCTTTCCCGTAATCCAGCTATCAAAAGATTCTGCCATTACCATCATTCCAAGAGAGTCGCACAAGTCCATCATCATAGCCGACGGCATGTTGTGGGAAGTGCGTATGGCATCGCAGCCCATGCTTTTCATTATTTTTATCTGGCGTGCAATAGCTGCGGCATTCACTGCTGCGCCGAGCGGGCCGAGATCGTGGTGAAGGCATACGCCTTTGAATTTGCGCGATTGCCCGTTGAGTTGAAAACCTTTCTCACGCGATACGGATATTGTGCGCACTCCGAAACGCGTAAGGTTCTCGTCGGCAATTTTCCCGTGCTTCAAAAGTCGCGTGCGTAGGGTATAAAGCCGAGGATTCTCGGGCGACCACAATTCGGGGTGCGACATCGTGAGCGCGGTTTGCAGTTTTCCGTCGGCGAATGTGCCTTTTGTTTCGGTTAAGATGCTTCCGTCTCTGTTTAATATGGCTACCTCGGCGTTCAGTTCCCCGGAATATCCTTCGCGCAACTGTATCTCGGCATTCACGGTAGCCATATCGGCGGAAACATGTGGCGTGGTAACACAAACTCCCCAGGTATCAATTGCATCGTCTCCCGAAAGAATTAGTTTTACAGGCCGGTAAAGTCCTCCTCCTGGATACCAGCGGCTGCTTTTCTCGCGGTTTGTGAGTTTTACGACCAATGAATTTTTCCCGCCGTTCAGATATGGTGTGGCGTCTATGCGGAAAGCGTTGTAACCATATGCCCACTTGCCCGCAAGTTTTCCGTTGATGTAGACCTCGGGCTCCGACATCGCACCGTCGAAAAGCAGTTCGGCGTGAGTGAAAGGGCGCGGCACTTTGAATGTGGTGCGATATTCTCCTTTTCCAACCCATGGCAGCGAACCTGTGTTGCCTGTGAGTTCTCTCACAACCTTTTTGCCGTCGATTACTACCTCTTCTGTCCAAACGTCATGGCTTTTGTCGAAATTTTCGCCTATAGCCCAGTCGTGGGGGAGTGTAACTTGTTTGAATGGTGCACCTTCTTTCGAAAAAGTCCAGCCATCGCGCATCACCGTTGTCTGATGTTTTTGGGCGCAAACCGGCATGCAGAAGAATGCTAAAGCACATGCTGTTTCAGCTATGTGCGAGATTGTTTTTTTCATAAGCGTTGTTGTAAAAATTCCAAGGCATCTAATTTTGCAGCTGTGCTTCCTCGGCAGGAATTATCTTGAAAAGTTTGTCGCTTTTCCTGATTTTTGCGTCCACAGGTAGGGATACGTGCCAGCCTTTTTCGGCTTTTTCCACCGGATTCATGTCGTAGCGTATTTCAGAAGCGTCGAAATAAACCGCACCTGTGGTTGGACCGGTAACAAGAAGCCTTTCGCCACGCGAAATCTCCGATGCCTCGATCACAAACTCGCCTACGCCGAGATTGGAATAGTATTTCACGCCCCGTCCCACGTATACCTTTCGTTCGGTAGCAAGCGAACCGTATTTTTTGTTCCATTCCCCGAGGCGCTGTCCCAGATAATATCCGTCCCAGAAGCCGCGATTGAAAACCGTTGACAGACGTTGGTCCCATTCATCTTTCTTCTCTTCGGTAAACGTGCCGTCAATAATCGACTGTAATGCCTCCTTGTAGCATTTTACTACGGTTAGCACATATTCTGCACCGCGTGCACGCCCTTCGATCTTGAACACCCTCACTCCGGCATCAACCATCTTGTCGAGAAAACGGATTGTCTTCAAATCTTTGGGCGACATTATATATTTGTTGTCTATATGCAATTCCATTTCGGTCTCTAAGTCTTTCACCACATAGCCACGGCGGCAAACTTGAAGGCATTGTCCGCGGTTTGCGCTGCGGTTTAGATTGTCGAGACTCATATAGCATTTACCGCTCACGGCCATGCAGAGCGCACCATGACAGAACATTTCTATTCTTACCGGCTCGCCTTTCGGCCCGCAAATGTTCTGTTCAAGAATATTCCTGTGTATTTCTGAAACTTGTTCGAGATTGAGTTCCCTTGCCAGCACTGCCACATCGGCAAAACGGGAATAAAACCTCAGGGCTTCGGTATTGCTTATATTAAGTTGCGTGGAGAGATGAACTTCCATGCCTTTTTCGCGACAGTAAGCTATTACAGCAATGTCTGAAGCAATTATCGCGCTAATTCCAGCCTCACAAGCGGCGTCTACAATCTCTTTCATTTGTTCCATGTCGCCGTCATAGATTATCGTGTTCACCGTGAGGTAGCTTTTTATCCCGCGCTCGTTGCAAAGGGAGGCTATCTCCTTCAAATCGGATATGTCGAAATGGTTGGCGGAATGGGAACGCATGTTAAGTTGTCCCACGCCGAAATAAACCGACCCCGCGCCGGCTTGAAAAGCTGCGTAAAGCGATTCGCGCGACCCCACCGGGGCCATTATTTCAAAGTCTTCAATTTTCATCGTAATGCTTTTCTTCTATAACATCTGCGCCGCGGCGCGTTTTCTTGTTGAAAATATAAATAAGCCAAGCCGCGCCGGCCGCACAAACTGCCGAAACCGTTGCGGCGGTAAGCGTGCTGCCGAGCAGCGAACTCAATGTAATGTCGGCGGGAGCGCATGTAGCAAGCACCACACACAAGCCGTTGTTGATAATATGGCACACAATCGACGGCACAAGGCTTCCGGTGCGCACGTAAAGCCACCCGAATATCACGCCGATGATTATTGCAGCCGGCGCTTGCGCCCAATTAAAATGTATGAGCGCAAACAATATTGCCGAGATGAGCACTGCGATTTCCGGTTTCATCTTGTTTTCGAGCATCGAGCCGAGAATGGCGCGCCGAAATACGAGTTCTTCCGTAATAGGTCCGGCCACGGCCACACACAATATGCCAAGCCAATTGTTCATAAGCGGTTCGAGTGTTCCGCTAAGGTTGTCGGGCAACTCGAGTAGCTCTTCAAGGAAACTCAGCGGCACAAGCATAAGCAGCAGTATGGGTATCGCCAAATATAGACGGCTTGGAGTGCGCACGAGTCCTGTTTTCGGGAACAACAATCTCCAACCATAGAGCGCGGCTATTGTGAGCAAATAAATCGCCAGCATCATTACGGCGAGCGTATTAGGGTTTAAAATTTGCCCTGATACGTCTCCGGCAGTATTTGTACTGAGCCCGTGTGTTCCGAGAATGTATGTCGCCACCATTGGGACGACTATCTGCATTATGATAAACGTGATTAATACGAGTATGGCATTCTTTATTTGTTTCAGAAACTGCATTTTTTTATCGTGATAGTGATTTGTATGCAAAGGTAATGAAAAAATATAGTTGAAAACTTTGGCTATTAAATAGAAATTCGTACTTTTGCACCGCATTTGCGTAATGCGAACGATTTGGCGGGATAGCTCAGCTGGTTAGAGCGCATGATTCATAATCATGAGGTCGCGAGTTCAAGTCTCGCCCCCGCTACGAAAAAAGACTGCGAATTTCATCGCGGTCTTTTTTGTTTTCCGGCATTTTGGGGCGCTTTTTGGCAAATCCAATGCTTTTTGCGTTGTTTTAGTTACCTTTGTGCACAAAAGCGTATACGATATGATAGGAACGATAGTAAATACCGCCTGTATTGTTGCGGGCACGATTGTGGGCACAATACTTCACCGCGGAATAAGAGAGAAATACAAGCAGATGTTATACACCGGGCTCGGGCTTGCAAGCCTTGCCATCGGTTTGAATGCCGCTATCACGCATTTTCCGGAGAGCAAATATCCGGTTTTGTTTATTATTGCGCTTGCCGTAGGCGGTATTGTGGGCACGGCGTTGGATATCGACGGTCGTTTCAGGCGTGCCGTCGACCGCCATTCGCGCAGCGGCGGAGATTCAAAGAATCTTGCCCAAGGTTTGTCCACAGCAATTTTGCTCTATTGCATAGGTCCGCTGTCGATTCTCGGGCCTGTGATAAGCGCTCTCAAAGGCGACAATACTTTTCTCTTCACAAATTCCACTCTTGATTTGGTTTCGTCCACAGTGTTTGCCTCAACCTACGGCGCAGGTATGGTTCTCGCCGCGCCGGTATTGTTTCTATGGCAAGGAATGTTCTATTTCGTAGCTTCCTTTTCGAGCACAGCGATAAGCAATGAGCTTATGGCGGAACTTTTGATAATTGGCGGGCTTCTCATCACGGCTTCCGGACTTGCGCTTCTCAATCTCAAGGATTGCAAGACGCTCAACCTTCTTCCCGCGTTGCTTGTGCCCGTGATATGGTATGTTATTAAATGGTTGATAGGCTTTTGAATATTATGGACTACAAGGATTTTTACATTCGCGTGGCATCTGTGGACGATGCCGGGCGCATAGCGCAAATCTACGCGCCTTATGTGGAGCGCACTGCCGTAACGTTTGAATACAAGGTGCCTTCGCCGCAGGAATTCCGCCAACGCATTTCTTCCACTCTCGCCAAATATCCCTATCTCGTGGCTTGCAGCAACGACGGCATGGTGATTGGCTATGCCTATGCGGGGCTTTTCAAGGGACGCACGGCTTACGATTGGGCGGCGGAACTTTCTGTTTACATCGACGAGAAATTTCGCAGGCGGCATATCGGTTCGGCGCTTTATAGCGAACTGCAGAAAATCCTGCTGCGTCAGAATATAACAAACCTATATGCCTGCATAGCGTATTCCGATACCGAGGACGCGATGCTCAACAACAACAGCATTCGTTTTCATGAGCGTGAAGGATTTGTGAAAACCGCACATTTCCACAACTGCGGCTACAAATTCTCGCGTTGGTGGGACATGGTGTGGATGGAAAAGTTCATTGCGCCCCATAGGGCTGAAATGGAAAATTTCATACCGTTTTCCGAACTCGACAAATAGCAGCAAATCAAATAGACAAGCGTAAGGTTTCGCCTTGCTTGGCTTGCAGCAAAAACAATGTCTGATATCGCAAAAACGATATCAGACATTATTTTAACAATATGGCTTGTAATTTAAACAATGTCAGACATCGTTTTTGGCATATGCCGCATAGCTTTTTACGACATCGGATATAGTGAAAATTAGATGCGTCGGAATTTAAATTAGATGCCTTGGAATTTAAATTAGATGCCTTGGAATTTTCGCCATGTGCTATGCTGTGAAAATCAGCACGTTGAGAGGAGCTGCAAAATGCCGTATTTTCGTAAGGAATACAGTGCTGAAAACTCTCTCCACGGAGCCAGTAATCCCGACATCATTTGCGGAGCACGGGTTGTCCGTTTTCAAACGCAATAGGTATCCAAAGATGTCGGCTGTCGTTGAGATGTTTCGGATTCCAAATGTCTGCCATGAAAATGAAATCAGAGCCGAAAGCCTTGCGAAGCGCCGGAGTTTCCAGTTTGTAGATATACGTAGCCTGCGCGCCGAATGTCTTGTCGGCACCATCGCCCCGGCACGGATTTTCAAGCTGTTTCCACGGGCCGAAAATGTTTTTCGCCGTAAACATACGCGCTGCATTTGGCGCCCAGCCCGTACATCCGCTTGTTATCATCCAATACACGCCATCTTTCTTGAATATCGAGGGCGCCTCGTTCTGACCTCCAGCCGCCACTCTCACATAACATCCGTTGTGCGTCAAGAAATCGTCGGAAAGTTGTGCTATCTGCAACGTAAGATTGTCCTCCGAAGAATAAATGTGATAGGCTTTGCCGTCGTCGTCAACGAATATCGTCATGTCGCGCGCCATTTGTCCGCCTTTCATGTCGCGTTGCAAAAACATTCCGCGCTCAATCTGTTTGCGCCATTCGGGAGTCCACCATTGTTTCATCTCTTCAAAAAGAATCTGATGTTTGAGGTCGGTGGTATCGGGTAGGCTGAAACCTATCGGATATATGCCGGGATTCACTCTTCCCGAGTTGATGAATTTGAAAGGTCCGGTGGCGTTGTCGCTCACAGCCACTCCGTAGCGTGCGGCAGCGTATCCCTTGCCTTTTAGCTCAAGATGAAACCACATTACGAACTTTCCCGTTTTCGGGCAATACACCACTTTTGGCCGCTCAACTATACAGCCGGCTTCGATGTCGCTTCCCGCTTCGTTTGATACCGGCATCACAATTCCGCGGTCGGTCCAGTCGCGCAGGTTTTTCGACGTAAAACAACTCACTCCCATTGAACTTACCGGTCCATTGTCTGAGCGGTTTTCGCCATACCAATAATATGTGCCTTTGTGGAAGATGATGTTTCCGCCATGGGCATTGATGTGCACGCCGTTGTTGTCTTTCCACACTCCGCCCTGCATAGGCTCTTGGGCAAAGGCTGCAAGAATTGCTATCGCTGATATTGTCAGCATCAAAACTGTTCGTTTCATCTTACGCGTTGCTTTTTAGAGAATTGTTCTGCGTGCAAATATAATTAAATCCTGTAATCCCGTCCCTCGCAAGGCTTGTAGTTTTTTCGGTATGCAAGATGCTTTTCACAACAGCCATTTTTGTAAAGCCTGCATAAAATAGCGGCGTGTATCAGGACGTATTGCGTATGTTTTGCGGCAAATGGCGTTTCGCCGTTTTGCACATTGCGTTCGAAAAGCTAACTTTGCAGTGTAAACGCTTGTGTATATAAAGGATATGACGATGCCTACATACTGGAAGTTCTTCACCACATTTTTTCGCATAGGGCTTTTCACAATCGGCGGAGGCTATGTAATGCTGCCGATGATTGAGAACGAAGTGGTGGAAAAGAACAAATGGATAGAAAAACCCGATTTTCTCGACCTTTTGGCGGTTTCCCAAACTGTGCCCGGCGTATTTGCCGTAAACATGAGCATAAATATTGGCTACAGGCTGCGTAAGATTCCGGGCGCGCTGGCTTGCGCTGCAGGCTGTGTGCTGCCTTCGTTTCTCATCATACTTGCAATTGCGTTGTTCTTCCATAGATTTGAGGACAATTCCGTGGTGAAAGCCATTTTCAAAGGCATACGCCCCGCCGTGGTTGCGCTTATAGCCGCACCATGTATCAAGTTGGCAAAAAGTGCGGGCATCAAGCTTTCAAACGTGTGGCTTCCAATTGTGGCGGTGGCGGCTATATGTTTCCTGAAAGTCTCTCCCGTCTACATTATATTGCTTGTATGCGTGGGCGGATTTGTTTACGCACGTTTTGTAAAGCCGCAAGAGTAAACTTTAAGCCTTATGATTTTCCTTTTGTTGTTCTACGCATTTTTCAAGATAGGTCTCTTTGGTTTCGGAGGCGGTTACGCCATGCTTTCAATGATTCAGGGCGAAGTGGTAACCAAGTATCATTGGCTCACAACGCAGCAGTTTACCGACATAGTGGCTATAAGCCAGATGACTCCCGGTCCTATCGGAATCAACTCGGCTACCTATGTGGGATATTCGGCTGTGGTAAACGCGGGATACTCTCCCGGAGTGGGGATATTGGGCAGCGCGCTCGCGACAATAGCCGTAGTTTTGCCGTCGTTTATCCTAATGTTTACCGTAACCAAGATTCTGATAAAATATCGCGAGACAAATTTGGTTGAAACCATGTTCTCGTTGTTGCGGCCTACGGTTGTGGGATTGATTGCAGCGGCTGCACTGATTTTGATGACGCGCGATAATTTCAGCGCGCCCGACATCAATCCGTGGCAGTTTTATATCAGCGTGTTTTTGTTTGTTGCCGCGTTTGTGGGTACGCAGTTTTTCAAGATAAATCCTATCAGAATGATTGTAATGTGCGGTGTGGCGGGAATGATACTGTTTTATTGACAAAAGATATCCCGCAGTTTCTGCACTGTGGCAAATATCAAGGCGCGGCTTTGCAATGAAAGCCGCGCCTTGGCGTATATAGATGTTGCTATGTCTATTTCAGTATTTCTGCTTTGAGGATTTTCACGTCCTTCACGGGCCGGTCGTTTTTGTCGGTGCGCACGCGCTGTATTTCCTTCACCACCTTGAGCCCCTCGGTTACTTCGCCAAACACGGTATATGCGCCGTCGAGGTGCGGTGTGCCGCCTATGGTTTTGTAGTCCTCAATTATATTTTCGGGCACTTCAAACTGTCCGTCCGTAACCTCGCTCATGGCCTCTTTCATAGCCTCGATTTCGCTGTCGCCCTGAGTCTTTCCCCAAACGATATAGAATTGCGAACCGCTCGAACGCATTTCCGGATTCACGTCGTCGCTTTCGCGTGCGGCGGCAAGCGCTCCGCGTTTGTGGTAGTGCTTGGGATATACTATTTCGTGGGGCAATGTGTAACCCGGTTCCCCGTCGCCGAGCAGTTTTTTAGGCTCTGCGTTGCGCGAATCGGGGTCGCCGCCTTGAATCATGAAGTTTTCGATTACACGATGAAAGAGAAGGCCGTCATAAAATCCTTCGTTCACGAGTTTTATGAAGTTGTCGCGATGTTTGGGCGTGTCGTTGTAAAGCGCCACTACGATATCGCCCATCGTGGTTTGGAGACGAACGTGAACAAGACTGTCGGCAGGCGCAGAAGCTGTGCAAAACGTTGCGCATACAAGCAACATTGCAGCCAGGAAAATGCGTTTGGAATTCATGATTTACGACTTGAATTTTATGAGATGCGTTGTAGTTTTTACGAGGTCAGACCTAATTTAAATTAGATGCCTTGGAATTTAAATTAGATGCCTTGGAGTTTTTGCGAAAAACGCGCTTTTGTAATTCCTTTATTGACAGATAGTTATGAAATCTGATTTTCTTCGGATTTTATGGCAGGATTTTAGTTCCGCTTTCGATGTCGAGACCCTTGGCTGCCGTTATAATCACACGCTTCACACCGGCGTCCACCGCTTCGAGCGCATTGTGGATTTTGGGAAGCATTCCGCCGCTCACAATTCCCTCATCGGCAAGTTGGTGAAAGGTATCGGCGTGTATCTCGGGTATCACGCTGCTGTCGTCTTCGGGGTCGCGCAACACTCCGGCTTTCTCAAAACAATATACCAGCGTTACATCGTAGATATGGGCCATGGCCTTTGCCGTTTCGCCTGCTATGGTGTCGGCATTGGTGTTGAGAAGATTTTCCTTGCCGTCGAACGTGAGCGGGGCAAGCACGGGAGTTATTCCCCTATTGACTATCGAGGCGAGCCGCTCGGCGTCCACTTTGTCGATATCGCCTGCAAAACCGTAGTCAATGGGCTGCGCAGGGCGCTTGTGCGACACTATTATCCCGCAATCAGCCCCCGTCATGCCTAAGGCGCATACGCCGCGCCCGTTAAGCCTTGCCACGATGTTTTTGTTTACCAGTCCGCCGTAGACCATTGTTACCACTCGCAGCATGTCGGTATCGGTAACTCTACGGCCGTTTATCATCTTGGTTTCATAGCCCAAAGCCGCCGCAATCTGCGTTGCCGTGCGTCCGCCGCCATGAACGAGAATTTTGTTGCCCTGTATCTTTGTGAAATTGTCGAGCAAATCAGAAAGCGCTTCGGCTTCCTCCACGATTTTGCCCCCTACCTTGATGATTGTAAGTGCTTCTTTCATTTTCAGTTCTTGTCGTTGTCGCTGCTAAGTTTGTCCTTAAATCTCATGCGGTCGTTCTCGCGGTAAAGTTCATCGTCGTTGAGCTCGAGATATGTATATCCGTAAAGTCCGCTGCGGTAGTTCGCGAGAAATTCGTTGCCTTCTGAAACTGATATCTTGCCGTTTGTTTCGGCGCGTTTCACCCATGTTTCCAATCTGCGCTGCAAACGTTTCGCATCATATTGCACATAGTCAAGAACTTCAGCCACCGTCTCGCCCTCAATAACGCGGTCGATGCTGTAGCCCTCGTTTGTAATCGTGATGTGAACCGCATTTGTGTCGCCGAAAAGGTTGTGCATATTGCCGAGAATCTCCTGGTAAGCTCCCACAAGGAACACGCCGAGATAATAACGCTCTCCGCGACGAATGGAATGCAACGGGATAAACGAGGTTTGCTGCATGGAATTTACATACTGCGAAATCTTTCCGTCGCTGTCGCATGTGATATCCTGGATAGTTACATTTCGTTCGGGCTTTTCGTCGAGGCGTTGAATCGGCATCACGGGGAAAAGCTGGTCGATGCCCCAAGAATCGGGCAAACTCTGGAATAGCGAGAAATTGCAGAAGTATTTGTCGGCCAAAAGGCGGTCGAGACGGCGCAATTCCTCGGGCACATGTTTCTGTGTGTGCACCAAGGCGTTCGCCTCACGCGTGATGCTCCAATAAAGACTCTCTATCTGCGCACGAGTCTTGAGATCGATAATCCCGTGGTCAAACAACTCGAGCGCTTCGTCGCGTATCTGTTCGGCGTCGTGCCAGTCCTCGAGCATGGAACGCGTGGAAAGGTTGTCCCATATCTCGGATAAATCCTGCACAAGTTGGTGGTCGTCTTTCGTAGCCTCGAAATCTTCCGACATTTGCGGCTGCGAAGCTACGTCAGTAACCTCAAGAACCAAAACACTGTGGTGGGCCGTAAGCGAACGGCCGCTTTCGGTTATAAGATTAGGGTGGGGAATGCCGTTTTTGTTGGCTACATCTACAAAAGTATAGACGCAGTCGTTCACATACTCCTGTATAGAATAGTTTACAGAGCTTTCGCGGTTGCTCGAACGCGTTCCGTCGTAATCTATACCCAATCCTCCGCCGCAATCAACAAATTCCACATTGAAACCCATTGCGTGGAGTTGAACGTAAAACTGCGAAGCCTCGCGCAGAGCCGACTGTATGCGGCGTATCTTGGTTATCTGGCTGCCGATGTGGAAATGTATCAACTTTAAGCAGTCGGTCATTTGATATTCCTGGAGTATGCGCGCCGCTTCAAGCAATTCGCTGGAATTTAGACCGAACTTGCTTGCGTCGCCACCGCTTTCCGCCCATTTTCCAGTGCCCGAAGCAGCCAATTTTATACGTATTCCGATTTGCGGACGTACGTTCAGTTTTTTCGCAGCTTCGAATATGCGTTCAAGTTCATCGAGCTTTTCTGCAACGAGAAAGACTTTCTTTCCCATTTTCTGCGCCAACAACGCAAGCTCAATGTAGCTCTGATCTTTATGGCCGTTGCAGATAATCGGGCTGTCGGAGTCCATGTTTGTGGCAAGCACAGCATGCAACTCCGGCTTGGAACCTGCTTCAAGCCCAATGTTGTATCTTTTTCCGTGGCTTATGATTTCTTCCACCACGGGACGCATCTGGTTTACTTTTATCGGGTAGATAATGAAATGTTCCGCCTTGAAGTTATATTCTTTGGCGGCCTTTTGGAAACAAGTTGCCGTTTTCTCAATGCGGTTGTCAAGTATGTCGGGAAAACGAAGCAACACCGGCGCTGTGATATTGCGTGAATCAAGTTCGTCCATCAATTCCTTGAGGTCGATTTGCACTCCGTCTTTTCGCGGCGTTACATATACGTGCCCTTTTTCGTTGATATTAAAATAATTGACTCCCCAACCATTTATGTTGTAAAGCTCGGCGGAATCTTCAACGCGCCATTTTTTCATCTATCTACTTTTTATTTTAGCGGTTATTTCTTTGCAAATGTAATCTATCTTTTCTTTGGTGCACAACGGTGAGACTTCTTGACGAAAGTGGGCCTTGTTGTAGAAAGGCTCACGTATCTTGAGTTGTTCGTCAACGTATATTGCGAGTTCTTCGGGCGTTTTGCCTTCGAGCAGAGGGCGTTTGCCACGGCTCATCTTCAAGTGTTCAAGAATTGTGTCGCTTGTGGCGTGGAGATAAACCGTTGTGGATACGGAGTTAAGGTAATCCATATTGTCGAAGAAGCACGGTGTTCCTCCTCCGCACGACAATACGATGTTTTCAAACTCAGCTGCTTCGTGCAACATGCGCCGTTCGAGGTCGCGGAAGCGTTCTTCGCCATATTGCGCGAATATTTCGGGCACTTTGGTATGGAATCGTTCTTCTATATACCAATCAAGGTCGTAGAACGACAAACCTAATTGCCGTGCGAGTTCTTTTCCCACGGTTGTTTTGCCTACACACATGTAACCAATCAGAGTAATGCTTTTCATCAGGCTTTCTTGGTTGCTGCTTTCGGGGTGTTTTTTGTGGCTTTTGCCGTTGTTTTCTTCGTAGTTGCCTTTTTGGCGGTCGACTTTGAAGTTTCGGTCTTCTTTGCTGCCGTTTTGCTTTTAGCAGAAGGCTTGGCGGGTTCGCTTTCTACGATTTTCATACATTCTTCATAGGTAAGCGCCACAGCATTTTCTTTCTGCGCCTTGTTCAAACGGTAGTTTTTGTTTTTATATGAGATGTACGCGCCGTAAGGTCCGTTCATAACTTCCAGTTCCGGGTCTTCGTCGAATTTTTTTAGGTGGCGTTTTGCATCTGCTTCGCGTTTGGCGATAATTATTGCCTGTGCTTCTTCAAGACTTACCTTCATGGGGTCGGTACCTTTGGGAAGAGAGGCGTATTTATTGTCGTGTTTTACGTAAGGTCCGAAACGCCCTGCGCCTATCACCACATCTTTTCCCTCGAATTCGCCGAGGTTGCGTGGAAGTTTGAACAATTCGAGCGCATCTTCGAGTGTGAGGGTTTCGTAGTCCTGTCCTTTTCGTATTGTGGCAAACAGAGGCTTTTCTTCTTCCTCTGCCGTGCCTATTTGAACCATTGGGCCGTAGCGTCCAATCTTTACAAAAACTTTTCTGCCGCTTTGCGGGTCTACTCCAAGCTCACGTTCGCCTACTTTCTTGCCGGTATTGTTGTTTTTGGAGCGTTCCACTTCGGGCTCGAAGTTTTTATAGAAATCCTTCATCATTAATGTCCACTCTTTCTTGCCTTCTGCCACTTCGTCGAATTGCTTTTCCACTTCAGCGGTGAAGTTGTAGTCCATAATGTCGGGGAATTCCTGTTTCAGAAAGTCGGTAACAACGAGCCCCACTGCGGTGGGAACGAGTTTTCCTTTGTCGGAGCCTGTATTTTCTGAGGCTTCGGTTTTTTTAATTTCGCCGTCTTTTAGCGTGATAACGTTGTATTTTCGCGGTGTTCCCTCTTTGTCGCCTCGTGCCACGTATCCCCTTTGCTGAATAGTGCTTATGATTGGGGCGTAGGTTGAGGGGCGTCCTATTCCGAGTTCTTCCATTTTGTGCACGAGCGATGCTTCGTTGTATCGCGCGGGGTGTTGGGTGAAACGTTGTGTAGCTGTGATTTCGGCGGCTTGCGGATTGTCGCCTTTTTGCATGACGGGGAGCAAATGGTCTCCGTTGTCGGTTGGCGCGAGTGTGTCTTGCGACTCGCGGTATACGTGCATGAATCCGTCGAATTTGATAACTTCGCCCGAAGCCGTGAACTTTTCTTCGCGATTTGAGATTTCTATTTCGGCGGTTGTCTTTTCAATCAGCGCGTCAGCCATCTGGCATGCAATGGTGCGCTGCCAAATCAGTTTGTATAGCTTTTTGAGTTGTGCCGTTCCTTCTATCTCGTGGCGTTCCATTGATGTGGGTCGGATTGCCTCGTGTGCCTCTTGCGCTCCCTTGCTGTGGGTTACATAGGCGCGGGTCTTTGAATATTCTGCGCCCAATGTTGCGGTGATTTCCTGCTTGCAGGCGTTGATGCAGAACGAGGAAAGGTTC
This sequence comes from bacterium, assembly GCA_963660485.1. GTDB lineage: Bacteria > Bacteroidota > Bacteroidia > Bacteroidales > Bacteroidaceae > UBA6398. Next base: position 28,034 of record CAVKYH010000022.1, read on the forward strand.
ACGGAGTCGGTACGCATGTAGGTTATCAAACCTTCTTCGTAGAGTTGTTGTGCGAGACTCATTGTGAGCGATACGGGGAAACCGAATTTTCTTACGGCTTCCTGTTGCAGGGTTGAGGTTGTGAATGGTGGTGCGGGCGTGCGTTTTTGTGGCTTTACTGTTATGGAATCAACGGTGTAGGTTGCCGTTTTGCAGTCGTTGCAGAATGTTTCGGCTTCGTCCTGTGTGTTGAAACGTTTGTTGAGTTCTGCCTGAAAAGTGCCGCCGGGCAGGTTGAATTGTGCGGTTACGCGATAAAACGGTTCGCTTTTGAATTCGTTTATTTCCCGTTCCCTTTCCACAATAAGTCTCACCGCCACGCTCTGCACGCGCCCTGCGGAAAGCGAGGGACGCACTCTGTGCCAAAGCACAGGCGACAGTTCGAAACCCACTATGCGGTCGAGCACTCGGCGCGCCTGTTGTGCGTCTACGAGATTCAGGTCGATTGCTCTCGGAGATTCGAGGGCGTTGAGAATGGCTGGCTTTGTGATTTCGTGAAAAACAATGCGGTGTTTGTCTGTAACGGGAAGTTTGAGCACCTCTGCGAGATGCCACGAAATAGCTTCTCCTTCGCGGTCCTCATCACTTGCGAGCCATACGGTTTCCGCACCTTTGGCTGCTTTGCGCAGCTCGCTCACCACATGGGCTTTGTCTTTGGGTATTTCGTATTGCGGCTCGAATGTTTCGGGGTCTATTCCGTTGTTTTTTTTCTTGAGGTCGCGTATATGGCCGAACGACGGCATTACTTTATAGTCTGTACCAAGATAACGCTGAATGGTCTTGGCTTTTGCCGGGGACTCGACGATTACGAGATTTTTCTGCATTATTCTTCTCTTTGCTTGTTTCTTTGGGTTGCAAAAGTAGAGAAAATTATTTGATAGCGGGTAAATGGAATGTTTTTAATTTATAAAATAACGCTATTACGCTATGTAATAGCAAACTCCGAAAAACTTTTGTGCACAGAAAGCGTGTTTTGTCAACATTTGTACGCATTTGGGTGTTCTTGTTTCCGGCTTGTGCGACAAGGGTTTTTAGAAGCTTTTGCAATGCCGTTTGTCGTTTTTTACGATGTCTGACATTATTCAAACGATGTCAGACATTATTTAAATAATATCAGACATTGTTTTTACGATAACGCTTGTTGTATTTCTACTTGTATATAACTGGTTTACGAGGTGTCCGAAAAATGTTTTTTTCGTGGGGTGGGGGAATAAAAAAAGGTATGCCTTGCAAAGCATACCTTATATATATTGTATGGCAGTGGATCAGCGTGCCACTTTCTCGGCTTTGCCGCTTTCGTGGAGCAGGATGTATACTCCGCCGTGCTGCATTGTTTCAACCTTTTGCCCGTTGATGTCGTAGATAGCCTTCACCTTGTCGTTCTTGTCAACGGTGCTTTCTTTTATACCGCTCACGGCGCCGTCCTTGAACTTGATGGAATAGAAGTTCACGGTCTTCAAGTCGTTTGAAGTTACTTTGATTGTTGCAAAAAGGTCATCGCCCTGAGTGTTGAGGCTTATAGCCGTGGTGGCAGCCTTTCCGTTCACATTGGTCTCAATGTCCTCGGCCTTGATGTCCTTCAAGCCTTCAACTTCAACCGTATCGCCGGCTGCATTGAAGTTCACCGTCTTGCCGCCAACGGTTGCTGATGCGAGTGTGGCGTTGTAGATGAGTGCGATGTCGTCTACGTAAATCGTGTCGGTGGTTGTGCCCTTGCCTGCACCGGCATTTGTGGAAATGGTTACGAGTATAGCCTTTCCTTCCACTTGGTCGTCAACGTAATTGAAGGGCAATACAATGCGCTGCCATGCGAATCCGTTGCTCTCTATCTTGTCGTTCTTAGCCGTAGCAAGCACATTTTTGTACTCAGCATTGGACGGCTGCGGATCCTGATAGTAGGTGCCGTCGGTGATAGCCGCGCTGATTGTAGCATAAGGGTAATCCTTCACCTCGCTCCCCTGCTTGTATTTCACCCATACGGCAAGAGAGTCGGGACGTCCGTTGAGATTTGCATAGAACGGGTCGCCGTTTCCGTCTTTTTCGGTCTGGCTGAAATCAATTTCAGCATGATTGTCAGGGCTGTCTGTTGTCATCGAGCCGGCATGCATTCTTCCGGTGGTGATAGTGCCGTTGGCTACAACTCCGAATACCGACGACGAAACCACGAGCACACTGTGTTGTCCCGAGGTGCCCGGTCGTGTTTCCGAGGAGATGAATGTGTGGGCGTTCGACGACAATACGTTTGCCGCTGAGAGATATTTGCCGTTTCCCGATGCAAATGAGTGCCACGACAAGGGCTCGTCAACATTTAGGTAGCCTTTTGTCATCTTCACACTGTAGGTATAGAAATTTTCAAATCCCGCATTGGGCAACTGAAAGCCGCCGTCGCCGAAAACAACTTGTATCTTCTGACCAATCGAAGTCGTCATGTCGATATTGATAGCCGCATAGAGTTTTCCGTTAGCCTCTTTAGCCGTCATTACAATGGGAACTTCGGGAAGCATAGTGCCCATCCAGATATCTACGCCCTCTTTGTCGCCTTCTTTAATCTTTGTGGTTTGGGTAGTGTAGAGTGTAGTAACGCCGTTGTCGGTATTGCCCTCCACGTCGTTGAGCTCTATCGTGCCGATATACATCGTGTCGCTGCCGGCAACAAGGGCAAAATTTTTAAGACTGAACGTATAGCTGTTGTCAGCGTTTTTTGTCAGCCCGATAGTTGCTGTCTGCTCCGAAACATTCCCGTTTACATCAACGGAAAGCACGTCGGTGTAATCGGTGGCAGATACTGAAAGTGCGCCAATTGCAAGCGCGAAAAGTGTAAAGAATTTCTTCATATTGATTCCTTCCTTAGTTTGTTTATAAATCGGTTTATTTTAGTTTGTAAACAACGCCCAGAGTCCCGAATATGGGATAGAGCGTCTGTTCTATGGTTTTGAAATTACTGTGGTGTATCCCCGACAAACCCCAACTGATGTCGGCGTAAATTCCCGTCTTCTTGTGGAAATACCAATCGGCTCCCACGTCGATTCCCCACTGTGTCCTTCGCATGTTGTGCGAGAAATCGTAATGTCCGCGGGTATCCGCATTGTCTCCAATCTGTATTTTAGCTCCGGTAGGGCTTCCCTCGCGCAAATAGCCGTTGTGTGCGTCGCCGCTGAAGCTTCTTGAATGAACATAAGAGATATACGGGCCGGCTTTGAACAGGAATTTTCCTGCGGAGTACGTAGCCAAGACGGGCAAGGTGAACATCCATTCCGACACCTTGGTATGTACGTCGCCCGTGAAGCGTCCTTCGAGTTCCTGACCTCCGCGTACGATTTTCATTTTATAGTTTTTCACACGCGCGTCCTCGTCCATTCCTTTGTTTTCAAAGTGAAGTCCAGCCATGATGCCCCATTTGTCGTCGAACATACGGCGTGCATCTATTCCGAGCTGCAAGTTGTTTGTTAGTGTGTAGTCGTTGAGTTTGCGTATTGAGGCCGGCATTCCGAGCGGTGCGGTACCTCCGATGGAATATCCCACTCTTAGATTGTATGCGAGCCCTTCGAATATGTTTTCTGCCGGAGCTGTGGTGAATGCCAAGGCTGCAAGTGCCGTCAATATTAGTTTTCTCATCGTTTAATTCTCTTTTGTGCTTATCACCCTCACTTTGTCTACGCACAGTGTGCTGCCTATTGCGCCGCAGAATGCGTCGCCGTCTTTGCTTGACGAGAATACTATCGTCAGGCTGTACCCGCGGTTTTCGAGGAGTGTCTCGTCGATTTCCCCGGAGTAGTTGAAGTTTAATTCAAAAGGCGTCCAAATGCTTGTGGGAGCCACATATGGCATCTCTGCCAAGGCTACGATTTGGGGGCTTGTCTTCACATTGTCGCCATATAGAGTGATGTTGTTGCCCTGTGAGTCGTGGTTGCGGTAGAACACGGCGTAGATTGCCGCGCTGTCGGTGATTTCCGTATGATATTTGCCGGCTTTGTCCTGATATTTCTCGCCCGGGGTGTATTGGTAATAGCCTGTGATTTTTACGGGCTTGCTGTCGTAGAGGATTCCGAAGTTTGTAGATTTCATCGGGTTTATCAGCGCGGAGTCAACGACGAATTTCCCGAGGAAGAGGTTTCCTGCGGCGAGCCGCTTGTTTGACATAATTCCGAAGGGGCCAGTGCTGCTTGTCGTGAGCTTCACTCCGTAGCCGTCATATCCTTTTTCGAGCGGCACGGTGGGGTATTCGTCGGGTTTTGCATTTCTCATGCTAAGATAAAATCCGGCATTTCCGGAGGCCCAGTCGTTGGAGAGCGTACCGTCGTCGAGTGTGCGTTGCCAAACATAGTAGTGTCCGCCGCTTTCAAGGGAATAGTTTTCGAAATCCAGAAAGGTGGTGTCGCTCACGGTCTTTATAACGCGATTGAATGCCACGTTGTAGGTGCGTTTCCAGCTTTTGTCTTCCGAAGTTACGGTGTAGGTTACTGCTCCGTTGCTGAAATCGTGGGTAGAGCCGCTTGCCGGCGAAATCACTGCGCCGGGGGTGATGTCGAATTGGGGTGCAAGGGCTGTGAGGTCGGCGTTTTTGCGAACGTTGAACGTTATCGTGCTGTCGGTTGAGAACACTACGATAGCGGTATCTGTATTGTTGAAAAACATCTCCTCGGGATTTGCCACATGAATGTAGGCTTTTACAATGTCGCATTCGGCATTGGGGGCTTCGTCCTTGAAGCAGGATGTAAACAGCCCGGCACACGCTACGCCTATTGCTGCCACTTTCAGTATAGAACGCCTCATAAAAAATCGTTTCAGTTTGGTTGGCAAAATTACTCCAAACTTTTTGAACTACAAAGAGTTTGCACTTCAAAAAGTTGAGGTTTTGCGCTGATTACATCTGATTTCCTTAAACTTGTGCCGCATTTCCGCGCCCCTTAAATCGGCAACAATTCCCCATTTACGCGATATTGCGACTGCGGCAAACGCCAATGTTTTCATGCTTGTTAAATAGTTGAAAAACTGCTTCTGCATACCGTTTTTACGAGGTCAGACCTAATTTAAATTCCGGGCCATCTAATTTAAATTACATGGCCCGGAGTTTTTAAAACAACGTATGTGTTTTTTGCGGGCCGGATTTCCTTATCTTTTTCATGCCTTGAAGGACAAAAAAGAGGCGGGACGCAAATGATGCGCCCCGCTGTAGTATGACCAAAGTTGATGATTATTACAAAGGATACTTCTCGAATGCGTAAAGCACGGTGGACAAATATCTTTCGCCCGTATCGGGGAACACTGCCACGATGCGTTTGCCTGCATTTTCGGGCTTCTTGGCAAGCTGAAGAGCCGCCCAGGCAGCCGCACCTGCGGATATGCCCACGAGCAAACCCTCTTTGAGCGAAAGTTCACGCCCTGTCTTTATTGCGTCATCGTCTTTCACGCGGATAATGCCGTCGATGTTTTCGCGGATAAAGTTCCCGGGAACGAAATTGGCGCCTATGCCCTGGATTTTGTGGGGGCCGGGATTTCCGCCCGACAATACGGGAGACGTGTCGGGCTCTACTGCAAACGCCTGAACGGCGGGATTGTGTTTCTTGAGCCCTGCCGCAACGCCGCTAATCGTTCCGCCGGTGCCCACGCCGCCTACTACGATGTCCACTTTGCCGTCGGTGTCGTTCCAAATCTCTTCGGCGGTTGTCGATTCGTGTATGGCGCGGTTTGCAGGATTGTTGAACTGCTGCAGAATCACCGAGCCGGGAATCTGTTCGTGCAACTCGTTGGCCTTTTCCACAGCTCCTTTCATTCCCGTTGCGCCCGGAGTGAGCACGAGCTGCGCTCCACGTGCGCGCAAAAGGTTCTTGCGTTCTTCGCTCATCGTTTCGGGCATCGTCAATATGGCTTTGTATCCTTTTACAATGGCTACCCATGCCAACCCCACGCCAGTGTTTCCGCTCGTAGGCTCTATGATTGTTGCGCCGGGCTTGAGTTTGCCGCTCTTCTCAGCGTCCTCGATCATGGCAAGTGCGATGCGGTCTTTCACACTGCCGCCGGGATTGAAATATTCCAGCTTGGCAATTACCTCAGCTTTGACTTCGGGATCTTTTGTAAGTTCGTTGATGCGAACAAGCGGCGTGTTGCCGATAAGCTCTGTGAGCTTCTGATGAATTTTAGCCATAGTTCTTGACTTTTTAATTGTTTCTGTTTTTTCCTTTTTCGTTGATGCAAAGTTAGAAACTATATTCGCGCCGCGCGTTATGCTTTTTGCTGAATTTTCTATAAGTCAACGTTGTTTGCAGAAACATTTTCGGTTTCTCGGGGTTTTACTTCATTTTTGCGTGATGCAACATAAAAGCGCGAGGAAAAAGCAAAACAAAAGCCGCAACGGATTGAGTTTTTCCGCTGCGGCTTTTTGGGTTTATGCAAAGTAATATTATGGTCAAAGTCTTCGCTTCTCGGCGTTTCCTGCGCCCGTTCCCTTGTAATGGTTCTTGCCCATATTGAAATTATAAGTAAGCGTAAGGCTCACGTAGCGCGTATGCTTGTAGCAGTCCTTGGTTGCCTTGGTGTTGTTGCCGTATGCCGTCCATCTGTCCTTTGTTCCCTTGAAAATGTCGTTGGCATTGAAGTTGACCATAAGCGCATCGTGAAACAACACGCAGGTATATCCTAAATTCAATGCCGAACTTTGGCGGACGCGGGAGAGTGAGGCGTCGGACGGAATGTCGTACCAATAGTCGAGGGTGAAGAAGTTTTTCTTCGTAACCAGGAACTTGTTGTTCAATTCGAAGTATACGCCGGCACGCTGCAGGTTCTCGTTCACACCATATTTCTTGTAGCTTGCAAAAGGTTTGGAAAATTCTATATCTAATGTAGGTTGCCAAAATCCGAACTTGGGCGAAATTTCAAGCGAAGCGTATATTTCTTGACTCTTGTCGCTGTTTTCCCAACCTGAGCGGATTATATCCTGATTGTTATATACAGACATCATCATTATCAACGGCTTTCTGTCGTAAAAATATCCCATGCTGAAATTAATCCACTTGTAAACGGCGTTGAGTTCTACGTTGTGCTCTATCGTGGGACGCAGATAGGGATTCCCATATTCGTATAGAAATCTACTGTCATACTGCACATTGTTGCGCAAAGCCATGTAATAGGGGCGTTTTGTCTTTTTTGTGTAGCCCAAGCTCAGGTTCCATTCGCCTTTGGTCCATTCTGCGGAAATATTGGGATAGATGTCGTCGTATTTGCGGCTCGGTTCTTTTTCCTTCACTCCGTTGGTGCGGTAATCGGTGCCCACATGTTCGTAGCGGAGTCCGGCATCAAACGTCCAGTTGCCTATGTTGAGATTATATTCTGCGAAGGGCGCGATATTAGTCTCCTTCAAATCGCTCTGGCTTGAGGGCAGCAGATTTTCAAGATTGGTATAAGTGCTGTGGGTATTGGTCAGCGTAGCTTCTGTGCCCGCACTTATTGTTCCTTTGCCTATCGGATAACTTAGCACAACCTTTCCCGCCGTCATGTTGGTGTGATTAATGTTTTTGGTATGTACATCTCGGTCTTCGTAGGTCTCGGATCTTTCTTCCGAAAGGTCGTTTCTGCTCGATTTGCGCCAAAGATAAGTGGCATTTGCATTGATGTCGAGTTTCCCTGCTTTGCCGGTGTAGTAAGCATTTGCCTCGTGCGTAGGACCAGTACCGGCCTGAATGCGCAGATTGTTGTATACCGTTCCCTCGAACTCGCCGTTGCGGTAAATGTTCATGGGATTGTTTTTGCTGTAGCCTCTTCCGTGCAGACTTTTATAGAGCGAATAGTATGCGCCAAAGGAATGGTTGGAGTTGATGTCGTAGCTGAAACCTATTTTCTCGTTCAAGAACGTTTGTTTGTATCTTGTAGAAAGGTCTTGGTCTATGAAGATATCATCGCCGTTGTTTCTTAGATTATATTTGAGCATGTTGTCTTCGTAATGAACCAATCTGTCGACGTATAAGGTGTTGAAGATTTCAAAACCGTTCTTTCTATATTTAGTGTCGAGCTGTCCGTATCCGTTCCAGGCGGGATTGAGTTTTGAATTGGCGGCTACGCGTGTGGAAAATCCCTCACCTTTTTCTGGTTTGGTGTTGATTTTGATTACCGACTTTGCCTCGGCGTTGTATTTTGCTCCCGGCGTGGTGATAACGTCTACGCTTTTAATGTCGGTAGATTTGAGTTGGGTGAGTTCTTTGTTGTCTCTGACGAGACGGTTGTTGATATAAACTTCGGGAGTGCCCTTGCCGAACACACTCACATCGCCCGAAGCGTCCACCTTAACCCTCGGAAGTTCCCCGAGCACGTTGTTTGCCGTTCCTGCGAGGCTCAGCAGCGAGTTTTCCACGTTAATGTTCACACCGCCGGGCGTTGTCTTGTATTTTGGAGCCGATGCTTTCACCACTACGCCGTTTATCGTGTAGGTTTTGGGCTGCATCGTTATGTTTCCCACCTTTTCCACGGGAGTGGCAATGCTTTTGGGCTGATATCCGACGCATGTAAATTTCGCCACAACCTCTTTTGCGGTGCACGGTATCACGAAGTCGCCGTTTTCGTTGCTCACGCCGCCCGTAATAAATGCGGAATCGGACGGATTGAGTAGCTGAATGTTTGCATATACTACGGGCTCGCCTTTTTCGTCAACGATATGCCCGGATAATTTGCGGTTTGCCTTGTTCACGCATTCCACTGTTATCAAACTGTCGCCCACTGTGATTTTCATAGGATAGTATCCCACCACTTCGTTCACGGCTTCGGGTATGGTTTTGTCGCTTATTGTTTTGGTGATAGTGTAGTCTTCGAGTTCGTTATAGATAAAACTTATTCTGTAAGCCTGTGTAGCGCGGTCGAGGTCTATAAGCACGTCGGCCATGGAGCGTTCCTTGTAGTCGCGCGAGATACGTTGTGCATTCGCTGCCTGCGTTGCGACAAACAGCAATATTATATAGAAAATCCTTTTCATAGCTTGCGTTACTCTGCCGTGAGAGTGTTGTCTTTAAGTGAGAGATTTACGTTTTCAAACTGGTTCAATTCGTCCACAATCTTGTTTATCCCCTTGCGGCTGTCAAAGTCGTAGTAAATGCGGAGGCTTTTTATTGAAGCGTTGTTGAACACCACTTTAATATTGTAGTATCCCGCAATCTCGGGAAGCATTGTGCCGAGAGCAGTGTTGATAAACGTCTTTTTCACGGCAGGTTTCGTTACGGCAGCAACCTTTGTCGTGTCGGCTGTTTGCGCTTTTTGTGCGGAGGCATCGGCAGATGCGGAGTTTTCGGTGCGCACGGAGGCATTGTTGCGTATCGTCTTGACGTAATGATATGCGGCAAACGACACACCGGTAAGCATCACCACTCCCGCAAATACGGCAGCAATTCTCGTCATGCCGCGGTGGTTGAATGTGAAGCGCGGTTTCCGTGGCACGATGTCGCTATGGGCAGCGGCAAACTTGCGCCATTCTTCGTTGACATCGATTTTTGAAATTTCCATGTCCATTGCAGCCGCAGTTTCAGCCATTGTATTGTAGAGTTTGCGGCTTTCTTCGTCGCTGAGCACGCTTTTGATTTCCTCGTCGCTGTAACGTTCGGGGTGCTCTATGATATCCAGAATTTTTTCGGTCTTTTCCATTTTGTTCAAGGGTTGAATTGTTGTTTAAGTCTTTTGATTCCTTGCGCGAGATGCTTGTAAACAGCCGCCTCGCTTATACCCAGATTTTGGGCAATGTCCCTGTAGGTCATCTTTTGGCGGTAGTGCATGTTGATAATGCGCGCGGTCTGCGGAGTGAGACACTCTCTGATAAAAGTCAACACCGATTCCAGTTTGTCTGTAAGCCTTTCAACAGGCTCGTCATCGGTTTCGGTTTCCACAATCATAAGTTTCTCCACCTTTTCCTCCACCTTCATATGGTTTAGCACGTTCATGCAGCGGTTTTTTACGCATATCAGCAGAAAACTCTCCTCTGTTTCGGGCAGCACAACCAACTTTCCGCCGGCAATGTCAACAAACACATCGCTCACAACATCTTTTGCAGCGTCGCCATCGCGAAGAAGTGCCTTGGCCAACAGGTACATCTTTTTGTAGTTGCGCTTGAAGATATGTTCTGTCTGTTCTTGCATCGTTTTTGTTGCTGTTCATACGTAATACAAGCAGGCTAGGAAATTCCCAACCCCCGAACTGAAATATTTTTTGCGAAAGTAGCGAGAAATATCGGTTTGCCGAAATTGTGGGCCCCTTTTCCCACCCTCAAAAAAGCCTTTTTGCGCGAATTGTATATACTCTGGTTTTCAGAGCGTTGCACAAGCGCAAAACTCCAAGGCATCTCGTTTAAATTAGATGCGTCGGAATTTAAATTATGTCTGACCTAGTTTTCACGATATCCGATGTCGTATTTTCGCCCCTGAAAATACATTTTTTTCTCGCGTTCCGATACACGAAAAAGTACGCCCCTATACATATAATATAAGGCGTCGGAAAACGGAAAAACACACTCGCTGAAAGAAACTCGGAAAATTTTTCGCCTTAAATTTGCACGGTTCGCATAAAAAGCGTAATTTTGCACCGCTTAATGGGAGTTAGCTCCACGAAAGCCGGACTTGTAGCTCAGTTGGTTAGAGCAACAGACTCATAATCTGGAGGTCATAGGTTCAAGCCCTATCTGGTCCACGCTAAGAAAAAGCGGTTACGAGTTTCGTAACCGCTTTTTTCGTGTGGCTGCGTAAACAATGCGTAAACAAACTATTTGAGTTGATGAAATGTTTTCAAATCAATCAATGTGAATATCATAGAATGTCACCGATAATTATCCTATGTACATTTTGAGAGAAAAAAGACATACGATATGTAACGTTTTTCAAAAGCCATGAGCTTTTTTCAAAAAGTGCCATTACCTTTGTAGACGATGTTCAAATCAAGGTTCAATAAGTCAATTCATACAAGATGATAGTATTAAATGCCTTTTCAAAAGGACTGATTGGTGCTCTTGGAGCTTTGTTATGCTTTGTTCTATTTGTTGTACATAAATATAATGTATCTCTTTGGAAAAGATCTTGTTCTTTTCTGAAGATTAATGGTCGTACACATTTTGGTTTAATAGATTTATTCCTACTTGGAATTATCAATTCATTGGTGATATGGTTCGTTATTTCTTGTGTTATGGCGAACACTATCGATTGGCGTGTTATGTCGGCTGAAGATTGTGCTGTAGTAGCATTGTTTTTCCCTTTTCATGAGTCACACGAAATTGGCATTATACAGTGATAAGCATTTGTAAAATAAAGA
>CAVKYH010000023.1:0-37921 GCA_963660485.1 bacterium
TCTGACATTGTTTTTTTGCTTTGCTGCGTGGGAAAAACGGGTAGGGGAAATGGGGCGAAAATTATTTGCTTGACGCTGAATATTAGCGTGGTAGGTTTATTGCAGAGCGGCGGGGAGTATTTGGCACTGCAATATGGTTTGCGTGGTGGGGGAGATGCGGGCGCGGTTGTCGGTGCGGCGCCCTGCTATCCAAAGTATTTTTTCTTTGTCGCACACTACGAGTTGTCGCATTTTGTGTTCCGCTGGTATTTTCTCGTCTTTCAGAAAATCGTTTACGAGTTTGCTTCCGTGCATTCCGAACGGTATGAAACGGTCTCCGCTTTTTACGGGGCGTATGACGAGCGGCAGTTTGATTTTCTGCATATCAAAAAATGCGTATTGGGGATTGCGCAGAATGTCGGCGGGGGGAATTTGCGTTTGTAGCGAGAGCTTTATCGTGGTGTGTGAGATGCGGATTGTGCCTTGCTGGGGGAGTGGGGTTTCCGTTTGTTGTGGCAGAGTGCTTTTGCGGATTAGTGTGTAGCTTTTCCTGTCGGCAATCAGCAGAAATTCGTCTGTTTCAATTTGTTTGCTGTCTTCGGTGCTGCATTGTGCTATCTGGGAAATCTGTGTCTCGTTGAATTTTTTCTGTGAAAGCCATTCAAAGAGTATTGCTTCGGGGGCAGGGCTTTGGCAGAGCGTTTCGTTTGGGAGAATTTCGTCGCCGTATTGATTTATCGAGATTTGGCTAAGGATTTCGTGCACTGCTTTTTTGTAAATGGCGTATACCGATGCGAATTTTCGGGTTTCGCGTTGCAGTGTGTCGCTTATCGACGGGTTTATTTCCGACATTGCGGGAATTAGTTCGAGACGTATTTTGTTTCTTTTCACATCTGCCACAAAATTTGTGCTGTCGGTAACGAAATCTTGTTTGATGTCGCCAAGATATTCTGTGATTTCCTTGCGTGCGATGTCGAGCATAGGACGAATGATGACCATCGTCTTTTTCCCGGCAATGGTTCTGATGGTTTTGTAGTCCATTCCGCACAGTCCTTTAAGCCCTGTGCCGCGAATGAGGTTGAGCATCAATGTTTCTGCATTGTCGTCCCGATGATGTGCAACGGCTACGGGGGCGCCGGTTTCCTCGGCTATTTCAGCGAAAAAGTTGTAGCGCAATTCCCGCGCCGCCATTTCAAGGCTTTGCTTTGACTCTGTGGCGAATTTGCGAGTATCGGCTTCGCAGAAACGGAGCGGGGTGTTGGTTTGGCGGCATAGTTCCCTCACGAAATGTTCATCGCGCATGGATTCTTCGCCGCGCAGGTGAAAATTGAAATGGGCGGCAAGACAATTGTATCCCAGTTTTTTCAGCACACAAAGCAGGGCTACCGAATCGCTGCCGCCGCTAAGCGCAACGATAACCTGCGCCGTGGGGGAGACAAGCGATTGCTTTTGTATTGTGTGGTATATCTTGCGCTCTAAACCGTTCATTTTTCAGTTTTTTTCTTGTTCCACAGCCGTTCCATGCGTTCGCGCATGCGCGCTTCCTGTTGGTTTTCTTGCGGTGTCCAAAATGTGAGGTTTGTTATGGCATCGGGCAGGTATTGCTGCTCTACAAAATGTTCCGGATAGTCGTGGGAATATTTGTAGCCTTCGTGATAGCCCAGTTCTTTCATGAGTTTGGTGGGCGCATTGCGCAGATGCAACGGCACGGGCAGGTTTCCGCTTCGCTTTACTTCGGCAATGGCTTCGTCGAGTGCCTTGTAGCTTGAATTGCTCTTGGGCGAAGTGGCGAGATATACGGTTGCTTCTGCCAAAGGTATCCTCCCTTCGGGCCAACCTAACTTCACGACGGCGTCGAAGGCGGCATTGGCAAGAAGTAGTGCGTTGGGATTTGCAAGACCTATGTCCTCGCTCGCTGATATCACGAGGCGGCGCGCGATAAATGCGGGGTCTTCGCCACCTTCTACCATTCGTGCCAGCCAATATAGCGCGGCGTCGGGATTGCTCCCCCTGATGCTTTTTATGAATGCCGAAACGATGTCGTAGTGCATCTCGCCGTCTTTGTCGTAAGCCAGCGGATTTTGCTGCAACCGCTCTTCGACTTTCTTGTCGGTGATGACGATTTTTCCCTGTGGCTCCGATTCCACGAGTAATTCCAATATGTTCAGCAGTTTTCGGGCATCGCCTCCGCTATATCGCAGCATAGCCGTGGTTTCCTTGATTTCGATATCGCGTTGTTTCAGCTCGGCATCATCTTTTATGGCATGGTCGATGAGATGTAGCAAATCGTCTTTGTCGAGTGGGGTGAGAGTATAAACCTGACAGCGGGAAAGCAACGGACGTATCACCTCGAACGACGGATTCTCGGTGGTGGCGCCAATAAGAGTAACAGTGCCGTCTTCCACTGCGCCCAAAAGCGAATCTTGTTGGGATTTGGAAAAACGGTGTATCTCGTCGATAAACAGAATGGCGCTTCCGGTTGAAGCAAAAAGCGTTTTCTTTTTTGCACGGTCAATGACATCGCGCACGTCTTTCACTCCGCTTGTTACGGCACTGAGAGTGAAAAACGGTACTTCAAGCTTGTTTGCGATGATCTTTGCGAGGGTGGTTTTTCCAACGCCCGGCGGTCCCCAAAGAATGAACGAACTGATTCTTCCGCTCTCTATCATTCGCCTGATAACCCCTCCCTCACCCACGAGATGGCGTTGGCCTGCATAGTCGTCAAGTGTGCGCGGTCGCATTCGCTCTGCCAATGGTGTGTCCATAAAGATGAAAATTCTGTTTGTACGTATGCAAAGATAGTAAATTTAGGCGCACGCAACATTGCCGCAATGCGTGTGTAGCCTAAGTTTTGTAGAATGAACGGGAAAGCGTGTCGCGGGAAAAATGTAAATTTGCAATCAATCAAGAATTCCCGAAAGAAAAACGATAGCAATGAGTGCGTATACTGTGATAGTTATAATGGCTGTTTATTTTGGCCTGCTGCTTATAATCTCCCATCTTACTTCTCGAAACCAGGACAACAACGCTTTTTTCCGCGGCAACCGACAGAGTCCGTGGTGGCTTGTTGCTTTTGGAATGATTGGCACGTCGATTTCCGGGGTTTCTGTTGTGAGTGTACCGGGAATGGTTAGGGATATGAACATGTCGTATTTGCAGATGTGCCTTGGATTTGTGCCGGGTTACCTGTTGGTGGCGTATGTGTTGCTTCCGGTTTATTATAAGTTGCGTCTCACGAGTATTTACGACTATCTCAACACGCGTTTCGGGCGTACAAGTCATAAGACGGGGGCTTCCTTTTTCCTGATAAGCAAACTGTGCGGTGCTGCGGCGCGTTTGTTTATGGCGTGTCTCGTTTTGCAGAAGTTTGTGTTTGATCCTTTTGGAATTCCGTTTGAGGTTACGGCGATTTCCACGCTTGTCCTCACGTGGGCATACACCCAAAAGAGCGGGGTAAAGACTCTTGTGTGGACTGATGCCCTGCAAACTTTGGCGCTTATCACTGCCGTTGTAACAATATTGGTTACAGTTTCAAGCGCAATGGGTTTGGATTTCAAGGGAATCGTGAATTTTGTGAGCAATAGCCCCCACGGACGAATTTTCGTGTTTGACGATTGGCGCAGCGGGCAGTTCTTTTGGAAAGAGTTTGTTGCGGGAATATTTATAGTGATTGTAATGACGGGGCTTGACCAGGATATGATGCAGAAAAACCTTTCGTGCAAAAATCTTCGCGATGCCCAAAAAGATATGACAGCTTACGGCTTGGCTTTCCTGCCCATGAATCTGCTGTTTCTCTCTCTCGGAGTTTTGTTATACGGTTTCTGCGCGCAGAATGGCATTGCCACGCCCGAGAAAACCGATGACCTTTTGCCGATGCTTGCTTCCGGAGGATATTTGGGCACTATTGTTCCTATTATGTTTATTATCGGAATAATTGCAGCTGCATTTTCGAGCGCCGACTCGGCACTCACGGCGCTTACCACGAGTTTTTGTATAGATATATTGGGAGTGGAGAGCGGCAAGAGCGATGATTGTAGTGCCGTTAAGGCTCGCCGTTATGTTCATGCGGGAGTAACGGCAGTGTTTATCCTGTTTATTTTGGCGTTCAAGGCTTTGAATTCCACGAGTGTCATAGATGCGGTGTATATAATGGCATCTTATACCTACGGTCCGCTGTTGGGATTGTTTGCTTTCGGCATGTTTACCAAACGTAGTCCCCGGGACAAATATGTGCCATGGATTGCGGTGGCATCTCCTCTGATATGCTATGCGGCAGAGGAGTTGATGAGCAGATTTACTTCGTATCATTTCGGTTATGAACTGCTGTTGCTCAACGGAGGTCTCACATTCTTGGGACTGTATCTGATTTCGCACCACAGAAACGAGGCGGTGAAATCATAGTAACAAATGTGGGTATAAAAAAATCGCACTATGTTTTTTCGACATAGTGCGATTTTTTTGTTGTATGCCTAAGGTTTATTTCAGATAGGCAAGCACATTTTTCTCGATGCGTTCTTCGGGATTGTCGTGTGCTTCCTTGTTGAATTTCTCGCCTGTGATATGTTCGTAGAGTTCGATATATCTGTTTGATATGTTTTCTACGATTTCGTCGGTCATTTCGGGGAGAGTTTGTCCCTCGAGTCCTTGGAAATTGTTGCTCAGCAGCCATTCGCGCACGAACTCTTTGGAAAGTTGTTTCTGGGGTTCTCCTTTTTCGAACTTTTCTTCGTATCCCTCAGAGTAGAAATAGCGTGATGAGTCGGGAGTATGTATTTCGTCCATGAGTGTTACTTCGCCGTTGTGCAGACCGAATTCGTATTTTGTATCAACAAGAATCAATCCGCGCTTAGCTGCGATTTCCGTGCCGCGTTCAAAGAGAGCCAAGGTGTATTTCTCCATGATTTCATACTCTTTTTCGGGCACAAGACCTTTGGCCAGGATTTCCTCGCGTGAGATGTTTTCGTCGTGGTCTCCTATTTCGGCTTTTGTAGTCGGGGTGATTATCGGAGTGGGGAACTTTTGGTTTTCACGCATTCCCTCGGGGAGTTTCACTCCGCACAATTCGCGTGCGCCGGCCTTGTATGCTCTCCAAGCGCTTCCGCAGAGATATCCGCGCACAATCATTTCCAACGGGAATCCCTCGCACATATTTCCCACCGTTACCATAGGGTCGGGGGTAGCAAGTTTCCAATTGGGGCAAATGTCTTTGGTGGCGTCGAGAGCCAATGAAGCAATAGTGTTCAGCACTTGTCCTTTGAATGGAATTCCTTTGGGAAGCATGGCGTCGAAAGCTGAGATTCTGTCGGTAGCAACCATCACGAGTTTTTCGTTGTTGATGTTGTAAACATCGCGCACCTTTCCATTGTAAACACCTACCTGTCCGGGAAAGTGGTAGTCGGTTTTGATTAATGCTTTGTTCATTGCTGTTATGTTTTTGTAGTTATGTTTTAATCTGATTTGTCGTCAGAGTCGGGTTCTGTCTCGTCGGTGTCGTTGTGAACGTTGACATTGGCCTTGTGTCGGGCGTTGTCTTTTTCATAAGCGTCCACAATGCGCGTAACCAACGGGTTTCTCACGATGTCTTTCTTGTTCATCTCCACAAACGAAATGCCTTTCACGCCGTTGAGAATGCGCATTGCCTCTTCGAGTCCCGAGCGTTGTGCGGCTGGGAGGTCAATCTGCGTGCAGTCGCCGGTGATTATCATTTTGGTATTGAATCCCATTCGTGTGAGAAACATTTTGATTTGTGCGGTAGTGGTGTTTTGCGCCTCGTCGAGTATTACCACGGCATCGCTCAGCGTACGTCCGCGCATGAAAGCCAGGGGGGCGATTTGTATTGTGCCGTCTTCGAGCATTTCGCGCAGTCGCGAGGGCTGTATCATCTCTTCGAGTGCATCGTAGAGCGGTCGCAGATAAGGGTCTATCTTGTCTTTCATGTCGCCGGGCAGGAATCCGAGTTTTTCGCCGGCCTCCACGGCGGGGCGGCTGAGTATAAGGCGCCGCGCCTCCTTGTTTTTCAATGCTTTCACCGCCAGGGCAATTGCCGTATAGGTCTTTCCCGTTCCGGCAGGTCCCACCACGAACATCAAATCGTTCTTGCCGTATGCTTTCACGAGCATCTGCTGGTTTTCGGTCTTGGCGCGGATAGGGCGTCCCTTGATGTCGTAGACTATTACGCCCTCGTCCTCTTCGTCGAAAGGCTTCTTGCCTTTCACGATGTCGATGATGTCGGCCTCGCGCAGGGTGTTGTATTTTGCACAACGGCTCACGAGCAACTGAATTGTGCTTTCGAAATCTGCGATAGCGGCTTCGTCTCCCACGGCCTTCACCACATTGTCGCGCGCTACGATGCGCAGTTTGGGATACAGGGCTTTGAGCATGCGCAAATAGGTGTTGTTCACACCGTAGAGCACACGGGGGTCGATTTCCTCTATAATGATATGTTTTTCTATCACAGAATATTTTAATTTATTGCGCGAAGTTACTTCAAACTCGCATAACTGCAAAATTTGTGTTGCTTAATTTTTATGCTTATATATATTGTATGGAGTTTGTTTTGGGCGTTGCAAAAAACAGGTGCGTATTTCGTTTTTACGAGGTCAGACCTAATTTAAATTCCGGGCCATCTAATTTAAATTACATGGCCCGGAGTTTTTGCGGCAACGCATCTGTGTTTTTCCCTGTCTATATAGGGGTAAACAATAGGGTCTGGAAAAGGTAGCTTGCCTTATTTTTACGTACCCAAATGCGCGAAAAACCGAATTATCAATTCAGTTAACGTAATGTTTTAGTATTTTTGCCGAAACGAACTGAAATATATGAACAAGATTAAGAAACATAAGGCGCAGACTGCCGCCCGTCGTCCGCACGAAAAGGACAGCCAAACTGACGCCGGGCTGAAAAAAGCCAATTCCCAACCGCTGATTTCGCGGTTGCCCGCATTTGCATTGCTCTTTGTGCTGCTGTGGCTGTTTTGCGCTTGGATTTACGGCGACGTGTTCTATATGTCGCGCGAAACAAGCTACTTTGCCTGGGACAAAACCCTGATGAAATTCCTATTGGACCAAGACTGGGGCTGGCTCTATGCCGCAGGGCGTTTCCTGCTGCAGGCATACCGGCTTCCGCTATTGGGCGGTGCATTGCTGGCATTGATGCTCACCGTTTGTACATGGCTTCTGGCGTATATCCTGTCGCTTCCGCAAAAACTGCGCTGGCTTTCCGCGTTGCTGCCATGGGGATTCCTCTCATATTTCGTAGCTCTCAACTACAGTATAAACTATCATCGCGAAACGTCGCTGCTTATGGCTCTGCCGCTTGCGGCAATGGTGGTTCTGGCATTGGTTGCCGCAGGGAAATACATTGTTACGCGCAAGAAAATATCCAATCCCCTCAAAAGCGGAAACCCTCCACGGCGTGCTGCATGGCTCAATTGCGGCGCGTTGCTGCTTTTGTTTGCAGCAGCCACGGCCTACAGTGTTTTGCAACGCGACGACATTAGGCGCACATGCCGCATGTTCCGCCATTTGGAGCGTTATGATTGGCAGGCAATCATAGACGAAGCCACCGCCTGCAAACGTCCGTCGCGCAGCGTGGCTGCACTTTATACTATTGCCTTGGCTGAAACCGATCAACTCGAGAGCCGCTTGTTTGATATCCCGTACAATTTTCCTTCGTGCAAGGTGCGCGAGATGGACGGCGCACTTACCGACGGCGTTTCGATATATACTCTCGATGCCGACTTCTATGCCGGGCTCGCCAATAGCTCCTACCACAACAGCATGGAGACGATAGTGAAAAACGGACCGCAACTGTTTCTGCTGAAACGCCTTGCAAGAGCCGCACTTATCAACGGAGAAAAACGCTTGTGCTGGAAATATTTGCAGATAATCGACCGAAATCCGTTTGAACACGGTTTTGTGGAAGAATACAAAGGACGGCTGAGCAACATGGCGGCTGTGAAAACCGATCCCAACTTTGTGCATGTCTACAACAAGATGCCCCTGCGCGATTCCTTCGAACAAACTTTCCGCAAGCCCCTGTTCATCGGATACAATGTGGCTCTGAGGGAAGGCCGTACCTTTGAAGCGCTCCACGCTTCGCTCATGGCATGCCTTTATAGCAAGGACCTCGACGGATTTTTAGTGCGTGCACGTTTTTTCGGAAAGGACATCATGCCCGAATACTACCAGCAAGCCGTACTGATAAAGTCGATGAAAGCCAACGGAATATTCGAATTATTCCCCACAATAGACAAAAAAATGGGATACGCGCGTCTTGAAAGATTCGTGAAAGATGCACGCCCGCTTTTCCGCGACCAAAGAAAAGGCCAAAAGGTGTTGCGCGAAAATTGGCTGGGCTATTATCCGTATTATATGTATTTTGAAAATCTGCCTACCGAAGAACAGATAAAAGAACACGAACAGCAAAAAGAAAAAGGAGGAGTAAACTGATGAAACGAGCATTGAAAAATATCCTGGCTTTGGCATTGCCTTTACTGCTTGCCTCGTGTGGCGGCGGAAGTGTGCCCACGCAATTCTCCCAAACCGATGCCGAAGCGACAATATACCCCGACTACAAAAATGTAGTTGTTCCCGCAAATATTGCACCCATGAATTTTATTGTTCACGAGGGAGCGGAGAACTACGCCGTGCGTCTGACGGTCGGCGGAAAGCAACTTGATGCATTTGCCGGGGCTGACGGGAAAATCGATTTCCCGGAAAATGAATGGAAAACCCTACTTGGGGCAGCCAAGAACGGCAGGATTTCTGTTGAAGTGTACGCCGAGAAAAAAGGAGGTTGGGTGAAATTTCGCGACTTTGCGCTTGAAGTTGCTCCCGAAGCCATTGACGATTATGTGAGCTACCGCCTAATCGAACCGGGATACGAGGTATATCGGCAGGTGGGGCTTTACCAACGAAATCTGACGAATTTCGACGTGCACACAATCTATGAAAACAACCGCAGCTTCAAGAGTAACGAAAATCATTGCGTAAATTGCCACAACTATCAGAACTATTCGGCAAAAAACATGCTGTTTCATATTCGCGGCGAGCATGGCGGTACGCTTTTCGTGCGTAATGGCAAGCCCGAGAAGATGAATATGAAATGCGACTCCATACTCTCGTCCGCCGTATATCCCACATGGCACCCCCGGAAGCCGTGGGTAGTTTTTTCTTCAAACAAGACCGGACAAACGTTCCACCTTCTTGACAAGCAGAAAATAGAGGTGCTCGACACTTCATCGGATCTCGTGTTCTACGACGCCGAACATAAAAAGTTGCGCAACATTCTGAAAACGCGCACCGACTTAGAAACTTTTCCCTGCTGGGCTCCCGACGGAAAAACTCTCTATTATTGCGTGGCCCATGTGCCCGATTTGGAAAACGTTCCCGACTCAATGCTTACACGATATATGCCGGAGCATTACAAAGAACTGCACTACAATATAATGAAGTTGGACTTCGACGAAACTACTGGGGCTTTCGGCGCGCCGCAACTTGTTGTGGATTGTGCGGCAATGGGCAAAAGCGCGTCTGTGCCGCGTGTGAGCCCCGACGGAAGGTATCTTCTTTTTACGCTCGGCGATTACGGGCAATTTCATATCTGGCATCATTCGGCCGATCTCTATGTAAAGGATTTGCAGACGGGAGAAGTGCGTGCGCTCAAGGCGGCGAATAGCAACGATGCCGAGAGTTATCACGCGTGGAGCTCAAATGGTCGCTGGATTGTCTTTACTTCGCGCCGCGACGACGGTTCTTATACGCGCCTTTACGTTTCGTATTTCGACAAGAACGGCAAGGAGCACAAGCCTTTCCTTATCCCGCAGCGCGACCCCGAGCAGAATATTCTTCTTTTGAAGAGCTACAACGTTCCCGAGATGACTCGCGATGCCGTAGGTGTGTCGGCGGAGGATTTCAAGAAGACAATATACGGCAGCGACGGCACGGCGGTGGGTTATGAACCGGCACCGAAAAAATAGAAACATACAATATAATATATAGGCTATATATGAAATTTTTGAAAACTGTAGTGGCAATGCTTGCATTGCTTCCCGTTTCGCTTTGGGCGAATGACAACGTGAGATTCTCTGATTGGTTTGAAAACCGCACGCTTCGCGTTGACTATACATTTGTTGGCGACAGCGCAAGACAGGAACTTTCGCTCGACGAACTACTTTCTCTTCCCACTTGGGCGGGACGCCGGCACAACCTCGACAGTTTGAGCGTTGAAGGAAATGGGCAAATCACGGTAAAGGACTCGCTTAGCGGAAAAACAATATACCGCACTTCGTTTTCTTCGCTCTTTCAGGAATGGCAGACTACCGAGGAAGCTTCGCGTCTTAGGCGTTCGTTCGAAAACGTGTTTCTTCTCCCCATGCCCAAACGCACTGTGGAAATCACGCTCACGCTTTTCGACACCCACCACAAGCCGCTTTCCACGCTCCGCCACATTGTAAATCCCAAGGATATACTGATTAGGCAAATAGGAAATACGCCGGCGGCGGAAAGCAAGTATATCTGGCGCGGCGGAGCTCCCGACACGTGCATCGATGTGGCTATTGTGGCCGAAGGATATACGGCTGGAGAAGCAACGAAATTCTACAATCGTGCCGAAGTGGCGGCACAGTCGTTGTTTGAGAACGAACCTTTTAAAAGTTGCAAGGCGCGTTTCAATATCATTGCCGTAGCTGCGCCGTCTCACGACAGCGGTGTGAGCATTCCGGGCAAGGGTGTTTGGAAACAGACTGCTCTTGATTCGCATTTCGACACGTTCTATTCCGACCGATATCTCACCACGCTCCACCTAAAACGCCTTCACGATTTGCTGGCAGCCGTTCCATACGAACACATAATCATTCTTGCCAATACCGACAACTATGGCGGCGGCGGAATACTGAATTCCTATACGCTTACGGCGGCCGACCATGAACTCTACAAGCCTGTGGTGGTGCACGAGTTCGGACATAGTTTTGGCGGACTTGCCGATGAGTATTTCTATGATGACCAATACACCACAATGTATCCCTCCGACACAGAGCCATGGGAGCAAAACCTCACTACGCTCGTGGATTTCGACAAAAAATGGAAGGACCTCATGCCGAAGAAAACCAAGATTCCCACGCCTGCAACAAACAAGGGAAACGACAGGTTTACCAAAATAGGCGTTTACGAGGGAGGCGGATATCAGAGTAGGGGAGTTTACCGCGCTTTTCAGGAATGCAGAATGAAAATCAACGAAGCGCCGGAGTTCTGCGCCGTATGTCGTAGAGCCTTGCAACGAATGATAGATTTCTACACGCGGTAACCGAAAAAACTAGGTCAGACCTAATTTAAATTCCGGGCCATGTAATTTAAATTACATGGCCCGGAGTTTTTAACGATGTCGCATCTCGTAAAAACGGGAAAACACATAGTTCCTACGATATTTGCAACTCTTTGAAATATACAGGTTTATGCGTTTTGAAAATAAGTTGGCTGCAAAACAAACTCCCCACAAACTTTAAGTTTGTGGGGAGTTGTGAATATAGAAGCTTTTGTAAGCAAATCAAGGTTTGATTTCCGCAATAAATTTCTGCGGCAATTGCGGCATAGCTCCGTTTTGGGTGCATACATACGCGCTTACGTCAACCGCAAGTCGGTGGGCTTTTTTCATGGGAACGCCCTCCAACAGCGCAGAACAGAATGTGCCCGTGAAAGAATCGCCCGCGCCCACCGTATCAGCCACCTCTACCTTGGGAGTGTCGAGGTAGGACATTTCGCCGTCGGCCTTGAACACATAGCTACCCGTTGCGCCACACGTAAGTACGAGCATGTCGAGACCGAAGTCGGCTATCATCGCACGGCAACCCTCTACAAGCGTTTCGTGGGCATAGCCAAACATTTTTGTAACGATTTCGAATTCCTCGTCGTTTATTTTCAAAACGTTGCAAAGGCTTAGCGAGTGCTCTATCACCTCTTTCGTATAGAACTTTCCGCGAAGGTTGATGTCGAAAATGCGCAGGCATTTTTCGGGCACCAAACTTATGAACTTCAATATGCTTTGGCGTGAAACCTCGGAGCGCTGCGCGAGCGAACCCCAACAGACGGCGTCGCACCGGCGAGCCACGTTTTCCATCTCGGGAGTGAACGGAATGTTGTCCCAAGCCGCTCCCTCTTTTATTATATACGTGGGCACACCCTGGGCATCGAGTTCCACAGGCACGGTGCCCGTTGGAAACGGCACGCGCGGGATTACAAATTCAAGTCCGTGGCTTTTGAGTGCGCTGAGAGTCTCTGTGCCGAGGTCGTCGGTGCCTACTGCGCTCACTGCAAGCGCTTCGTTTCCAAACAATCCCGTGAAGAATGCGAAGTTTGCGGGAGCACCGCCCAATTTCTTGCCCTCGGGAAGCATATCCCAAAGCACCTCGCCCAATCCTACTATTACCTTTTTCATTTTGTGCGGCTTTCAGTTGTTGATACGTTTGATATAGCTAAGCAGATAAACGGCTCCGGCTGCCATAACCCCAACAGCGGCGGTCTGGCCGGCGGCATCAGATGCAAAACCCATAAGAAGCGGGAAAACTGTACCGCCGAAAAGTCCCATAATCATAAGTCCGCTCACCTCGTTCTTCTTTTCAGGAACAGCGTCGAGCGCGCGAGCAAAAATCATAGAGAACAAATTGGAGTCGCCATACCCTATTAACGCAATCGAAGCGTAGATAATTGTGCGCCCGTCGCCTATAATCAGTCCTGCAACGCCTATGGCAAGCAATACGCTGCTTATCACGAAAAATGTGCGCGTTTTCATCACCCGCAAAAGGAATGAACCCGAAAGACAACCGAATGTGCGGAAAATGAAATACAGACTCGTGGAAAACGCCGCCTCATTTAGGGTCCAACCCAAACGCTCCATGAGAATCTTAGGTGCGGTGGTGTTGGTTCCGACATCAATTCCCACGTGGCACATGATGCCTATAAATGAAAGCAGAATGATTGGATTTTTCAAAAGAGCAATGCTCTGCGCAAAAGAAGTGCTTCCGCTCACGCGCTCTTCCTTTATAGGAGCAACGGCAAGCATCAACGCCGCAAACACACCCACTATGAAATAAATCAGGAACAATACGCGCCACCCGAGATTGAATGTAGGAATCGCCGAAACAGCTCCCCAAAGCGAAAGATAGGGCGCAAGAAACGACGCAATGGCTTTGACGAATTGCCCGAAGGTAAGTGTTGACGCTAAGTTGCCTCCGTTTATCACCTGCGTAACGAGTGGGTTGAGCGATGTCTGCATCAGGGCGTTTCCGATGCCCAGCAGTGAAAACGACAACAGCATCACGGCAAACGATTCGCCGAAAAGGGGCATCACAAGCGAGACAACGGTTACACCAAGAGAGAGAAGAACAGTGCGCTTACGCCCTATGCGGTTCATGAGAACGCTTGTAGGTATGCTGAAAATCAAGAACCAGAAAAATACAAGCGACGGAAATATGTTGGCAACGCTGTCGGAAAGTCCGAGATCCTCTTTCACGTAGTTTGAAGCTATTCCCACGAGGTCTACAAAGCCCATGGCGAAAAAGCAGAGCATTACCGGAAGTAGAAGAATGCGGCTGGATTTCATGTCAAAGCGCTATTTTGTGAAGTTTTACGTTGGAAAATTTAGAAGCTCCGCCCTCGGTGTAAAATTTCAGGTTGTTGTACGGCTGAGTTGGGAACACAAGATTTGTCATGGCTATTCTGCCGCCGTCAATAAACATTTCAATTGAACATTTGTCCACGAAAATGTCAACGTGATAGGTTTTGTTTTTGCTTTTTCCCTCGCAGAGATTAAGCGGTGCCCATGTGCCGAGCGCGAAGTCGTTTTGGTAGTTCACAGAATTGGCTTTGCGTGCCGGAATCTTGATTTCGCGATGCTCGTGAACGTCGGCGTTTTTCTCTATTTCGTGGATAGAAGAATTGTATCCGAAATCGGTGATGCCGCTTTGGGTGCGGTCCATAATTACTCTGCCTGTTTTCAAATCAAAGTAGATAATGGTTTTCTCGCCTTTGTCGTTGCTCAGTTCAAGTCCGGCAATACCTTTTTGGGGACAGATGTCGGCTTCGAGTTCATAGGCGCTGTTGTATTCGCCGGCGATGTTGTTGTATTCTTTTGCGCCGTTTACAATTTCGTCAGGGATATTTTTTGTATCCTTGCGCAGTTGTTTCACTTCGGGAGCCACGTCGGCCGATACGTAATAGTGTTTGTTTTTTGTATATAGCTTGAGTTCGCGCGGAAGTCCGTTGGCGCCGCGATATTGTTTGATGGGGGTGATATTTGCGTATTGCCAGTTGCTCATCCAGGGCAGGGCGATTACGCGGTTGCCGGTGTTGCTGAAACAAACTGTTGCGTAGTGGTCTTTGCCATAGTCGAGCCATTTTGCAGTGTGGGGATCGTCGAGCACCTTGAAGTTCTTGCCGTCGAAATCTCCCACGAAATATTCCGTTGCGCTGCCGCCGAACAAACAGCCGGGGTTTACGTTCATAATCATCACGTATTTCTTGTTGTTTTCATCGCCGTCAACGGGCATCTGAACGAAGTCTGGGCATTCGTACTGGCTTGGCTGTGCGCCGTAGCCTTGTCCGAATCCGCTTACAAACTCCCATTTTTTAAGGTTGTCTGATTTGTAGAAACGCATTTCCTTGTCTGCCGAAACTATCATGTACCAACAGTTGGCCGGGGCGTACAAAAAAACTTTTGGGTCGCGGAAATCTTTCAGACCGTCAAAGGGACGCAACACTGGATTGCCTTCGTATTTTGTAAAAGTCCTTCCGTTGTCGGTGCTGTAGGCCATGCATTGAATTTGTCCGTTCTTGTCGCTTGCCGAGGTGTAGAGGGCGATTATTGCATTTGCGCCATAGCCTGCGGTGTTGTTCTTGTCAACCACCGAAGAGCCCGAGAAGATGTGTCCGAGTGTGTCGCGGGCGATTGCGGGCTTGAGTTCTTCCCAATGCACAAGGTCTTTGCTCACGGCGTGTCCCCAATGCATGTTTCCCCATTTGCTGCCGTAGGGATTGTATTGGAAATAGAGGTGATATTCTCCGTCTTTATACACCATTCCATTGGCATCGTTCATCCAGCCATACGACGGAGTGTGGTGGAAAAGAGGACGATAGTAATCTGTGTTCACTGCATTCCAATTGTCGGTCAGAGCCATTTGCCCGTCTTTCAGAGCGAGTGCTTCGGCTTTGAGTCCAAGGATTTTCACCACGGCTTTGTCTTTGTTGCCAAGGGCAAAGGGTACGTAATAATCTGTCTTTTTGTTTGCCAGACGTATGTCCATCCACGTATCATCTGCGTGGCGGGTGTCGAGCACAACCTTTGCCTCGTCGGCGTTTTCCTCTATTGGCAGTAGCAGGTATTTCGTTGGTTGGTCGATGTTTATTATCGTGGTGTCGCCACTGTGGGAGATTTGCATTGTCTGCGCCATGCCTGCGGCCGAAGCCGATGCCAAGGCTATGGCAAGGATTTTATTGAGTTTCATGTTATTTGTTTTTAGAAGTTATTTGTATTTCGTTTTTTGCCTGAACCGTATGATTTTTACGAGATGCGATTTCGTGAAAACTCCAAGGCATCTAATTTTTACGAGGTGGCCCGGAATTTAAATTAGATGGCCCGGAATTTTTCGCTTTGCAAATCTTTAAAAACTAACTACTTATGAAAGCTGTTTTTCGTGCCTCGTTTTCAGAATTTGAGCGATGCTGAAAACTCCACTGTGAAGGGGCGCAGATACGAGCCGGTCATCAGTTGGTTCTTGATGCCTTTAGCTTCGTCTTTGGTGATGAGTTCCGCGCCCGAGATGCTGCCTTTTGCACCCGTTTGGTTGAGGAAATTCACCACAGAGCAGCCGAGCGACAGTTTTTTGTTGGCCTGCCATGTAACTCCGCCGAATGTTTCCCAATGGCCGTTGAAGTAGTATGCCTCGTTTATGTTAGCGTAAGTTTTGCTGAAGTAGCGGAACGAAGCCCAAACCTTCAAGTCTTTCGTAATCATGTAGCTCGGGTCGATTTCAACAAGCACCTGCGGAATTTCGGCAACGATGTTTCCGGTGGCATTGATTTTCCCCACGTATCCGTCGTTGAACGTTATGCTTGTTTCGTATTTCTTGTATGTAGGCTTCTGATAAGTGAAGAGGAAATGCATGTTGAAACCCTTGAAAAGGTTTGCCACCACGTCGGTAGTCCAGCCAATGGTTTTGATGTCGTAGGTGAGCGGCGCAGCTTTTATCTCATTTCCGTGCTGAAGGTTCAGAGTGGAATTGTTGTTGGTCTTCGAGATATACGATATGAGAGATGTGAGGCTCAACCATGAGTTGTTGTAGTAAATACCTGCGCGGCCGAGCGGCACGGAAATCTTTCCGACGTTAGGAAGAGTGGCCGGCGCAAAAGCTTCAAACTTCGGGTGCTGCACGATATAGGTGAAATCGCCCGTAATGCCGAATTTGTCGGTCATCTTATAGGTTGCCGCAAGGCTGAGGTCGTAGTTGCACCAGTTGTAGTCGAGTTTCGTGGGCGCGATAACCGTTCCGTCGGCTGCGGTAGCCCCTATGTAGTAATCTGCAAAGCGGTTGACGTATTCTCCGGCGGCATTCTTTACCGCAGCATTCTCTCCCGAAAGTTTTTGCCACTCTATGCGGCCGCCGTAATAAAGGTTGAGTTTCGGGGTAACGTCCCAATCGTGGGTAACATAGAGCGCAAGTTTGTTTTCTGTGCCTTTGTAATATTCCGAAGCGTTTTTGTTGAAATCGTAATAGTAGTCGCTTCGTTTTGCATTGTCCCAAAGTTTCACGGCATAGCTTCCGTCTGACGGCACACTCTGATCATACATCGTGGTGTTTGATGCGTAATCAATATGGTAGCTCCATTCGTTTACGCCAATGCGCAGCAGTGAATTCTTGAACGCTTTCTTCAACTCGGAAGTCAGCATGAATTGGTCTATTGTGCCGGCATTCAAACACGACATGCGTTGCTGCACGTATTGCCCCGTATAGTTTTTGGTCTGCCCGTCGATGTCGCGGAAAACAAACTGGTGGGTTTCGGTTTCGTTGTTGAGATCGTAGAGTTTCATAGGCGTCTGGTAAACGCAGGCTCCGCGCGCGCGGTCGTATTTCCCTATCACGTCCCACTCAAGTCCGTTGTCCCATTTGTATTTGTTCATCAAAGTTATTTCGTTTTGCCTGTTTTCCACTGCGTCGTACAAGCTTTTTTGTTTTAGCTCGCCTGTGCGCATGTCGCGGTAGGTAACGTTTCCGTCGGTAGGCAGATATGATGTTGTTCCGAGCTTGAATTTTCCGAATTCCTTCACACTTCCGTCGCCTACATATATAAATGGTGCGCTCTGTGTGGCATATATATAGCTCGGGTGGCTGTTTGAGTAGTTGTAAATGGCTGTTGCTTCGCCGCGCCCTTCGTTGTATTTGTGGGTAATTGCGGCTTTGTAGATTTGTGTGCGGTCTTGATAGTTCGAAGATTTGATTTTGAATGTTCCGGGGTCGAAGTCCTGGTACATGCTGCCGCTGTAAAACCAGTTTTCGGCAAACGAACCGTTGGCGTTAAGCGACACTTCCTGCATTCCGAAGTGGTTCGTCTTATAGTTGAGCGTTCCCTGAAATCCTTTCTCGCCAAGCTGCGTAAAAGAGTTCACTGCGTAGCCGATGTTGCCCGTTGTGATTGCAGTTTCGGAGATTTTCAGGAGTCCCACATGGCTCAGACTTGCATCTGAACGCCACATGCTGTTAACTGTATGGGGATTGGTTGCAAAGGTAACGGGTATCCCGTTTTCCAATACGTTGACATCGGCCGACGGGAGACCTATCTGTATCTCACGAGGACCGTTTGCGCTCGAAGCATTGAGCATCACATTGCGATTGCCTTCTTCTTTGGAATCGCTTTTCTTTGTCTCCTGCGCAAATGTGTTGGTACTTGCGAGAACGAGACACGCCAGAAGGGCGATTTTCAGGAATGTTTTATTTTCCATGATATTCATATTGTTTTGTTGATGTTGCAAAAGTAGGTTTGTGAACAAATGTTGTATGATAAATTTGTTTCATAATAGATAAAGAATCGTTCGTTGAAACAAATCTTAGCGCTTTTGTAACAAATCTGCGGCGCAAAAACCGAAGAATAGGGGATGTGATACGAAATGCAGGGCAAATAAGATGCAAAAAATGCCGTCTTTTTAAGATTGATTTTGATGTTGGAAAAACGTAGGCTGATATCGTTTTCCCGATGTCTGATATCGTTTTCCCGATGTCTGATATCGTTTTTCTGATGTCTGATATTATTTAAACGATGTCAGACATGATTTGAATTATATCAGACATGTTTTTTACAAAACGGCTTATCGTTTTTGCGGTATTGCGCCATTGGAAAAATCCAAGGGTAAGGGGTAAAAAACATTCAGCGTTTGGGAGTGTGCCCAAAGTATTCCTTGTAACATTTGGTGAAGTAGGCGGGGGAGGAAAAGCCCACTTCGTAAGCTATCTCGGATATTGTGCGTTCGGTGGTTGATATCAGTTGTTCGGCGCGGCGCAAACGGGCCTCCTTGATGAGTTCTACGGGAGATTTGCCGGTAAGCGCTTTGATTTTGCGGTACATCTGCACGCGGCTAAGTCCGAGTTTTGCGCCGATATATTCCACGCTCAATTCGCTGTTGCCCATGTTTTCGTGAATAATGGCCCGGAAACGTTCGGCAAACGAGTTGTCGATGTCGCCGTTGGCTTTGGGGTTTGAATCCGTGCGCACCTCCTCCGCCGCCGAAGCCCCGCCGAAAATATCCTTGAGCCTTTGCCGCTCTTCAAGCAGGTTGTTGATGCGCGAGAGCAGCACCTTGCCGTTGAAAGGTTTGGTGATATAGGCATCGGCTCCGCTTTCGTATCCCTCGGCGCGCTGCGCGTCCATAGCTCGGGCTGTTAAAAGAATTACGGGAATATGACTTGTGGCTACGTCGCCCTTTAATTGTTTGCACATTTCCAGGCCGTCCATTACCGGCATCATGACATCGCTCACAATTAAATCGGGAACGAGACGCCGGGCTTGCCTGCAGCCTTCCCTGCCGTCGTTTGCGGTTTCCACATCATAGTTCTCGCCCAAAAGCGAAGCCACATAGTTGCGCACATCTTCGCTGTCTTCCACAACAAGTATGGTTGGGCGTTCCGCGTTGTCCTGCGGCGATGTGATTTTGTTGCTTGTGCGCCGGTTTTTTCCCTCGTCCTTTTCGATGGTGCGGTTCCATTTTTCGATGTTCTCCCACACTTTTCCGCTTAGGTCGCAGTTCTCGTTCTGATTTCTGAAGTCCAGAATTTCGTCAACGAGTTTCAGCATCACTTTGGTGTTTTTGTTTACCATTGTGAGCGCATCTCGTTGCTGCGATGTGAGGTCGGGGTTTTCCAATAGCCGCTCCACGGGTCCCGAAATCACGGTCAAGGGCGTGCGCAATGCGTGGCCGACGCGAGTGAAGAAGTTGATTTTTGTATTTGCCGCCTCTTCTTTTATTTTGCTCCTCACCACAAACGAACGGTATACCACCACGGCGATAGCAATAATGAGTAGGCAGATTATTATAGTGAGTACGAGGTAAACTTGCTGGTGTGTGTATTGCGCGAGATAGCGGTCGATTTTTCCGTGAAGGTGTTCGAGTTTTTCCTGCTCGCTTGCCGTTTCGTCGGAGAGCATCATCAGCGCGGCGGCATTGCTTTGCGTTACGAGTGCTGTGCTCAAGGAATTGTCGCGCCGGTAGGGGCGTCCTTCAAGAATGTTCATCGCCAGTTCCAGAACCTTGTCGCCTTGTGTGGGGTATATACATGAGGCGAGTAATATATGGTCTTTTACGAGCTGCATGCCTCCGCCGGGAATAGGCAATGCGTCGATGCCGCAAAGTTTTACGTTGCGTTTTATGCCGTGGGCCTTCAAGGCTTTCATTGCTCCCGAGGCAAGCCTGTCGTTGTGCCCGAAAACGAGGTCGAAATCGGTTTGCCCGCTGCGTATAAGCGAGTCCATTGCCGCTTTGCCGCTATCCTCGCGCCAATTGCTGGGCAAAGTGGCGGTGATGCTTATTCCCGGAAAGCGTTTCATTGCGTCGGTAAATCCTCGGTGGCGTTCTATCATCGGCGAAGAGCCTTCCAAACCGCATATCTCCACCACTTTTCCATGCCCGTTGAGCTGTGTGCCGATATATTGCCCCATGGTTTCGCCTATATGGTAGTTGTCGGCTCCGATAAAGGCCGTGTATTTGTTGTTGGCGGTTTTGCGGTCAACTGCAACCACGGGAATGCCGTGGTTCATGGCATTCTCTATAGCAGGGGTGATAGCTTGGGTTTGGTTGGGGGCTACTATTATAAGATTAACGCGGTGTTTTACGAAATTGTCGATTTGTTTTACTTGCTCCGCGCCGTTGTCGTTGGCTGAGGCGAATACAAGTTTCACATTGTCGTAGAAATATGTGGCTGTTTTCAGTTCGTCGTTCATCTTCTTGCGCCACACGTCTTCGCTGCATTGCGACACGCCTATTACATACTCCTTTTTCTTTTCCCCACACGAGAGCATGAGAAAAAGCACCAGGATATATGTTATGACAGACGAAAGATTTCGCATTTTCAATGGTTGTCCGTTTACAAATTTAGGCATTTCTTGTAATTGTGAAATACATGTGGCGCATTTTTCATGGGGTAAAATTTCCACGCTTTTAGGCAACGCGAAAACGAGTCGGCATCTCGCAAAAACTCCGGGCCATGTAATTTAAATTAGATGGCCCGGAATTTAAATTATATCAGACCTCGTAAAACCGATATTTGGTATGTTTTTAACTATCAAGAATTCAGATTGTTATATTTTGCCTTAGGAAAGTTTGAAAACTAAAAAACGCCATGACGAATGCCATGGCGTTTTGGGGGTATAAGTTAAATTCTTAAATGTCTTCCTTGCCGTATTCGCTCCAGCTCTTTATGGGCAAATCCTCTTCCTTGATAGCGCAGAATGCGTTGATGAAAGCGGAAGCCAGACGAGTGTTGGTTATCAAAGGCACGTTCAAGTCGATAGATGCACGGCGTATCTTGTATCCGTTGTCAAGTTCCGTAGCCGTGAGGTCCTTGGGAATGTTCACAACCAAGTCGAACTTATGGTCGTGGAGCATTTCGAGAGCCTGCGGCTCCCCGTCTTCGCTCGGCCAATAAACGAGATTGTTTTTGATTCCGTTCTCTTCGAGATAACGAGACGTGCCGCCGGTGGCAAACAAAGTATATCCGTGTTTCTCGAGCTCGCGGCAAGCGTCGAGCATCTCGGCTTTCTGTTTTGACGAGCCGGTGGAAAGAAGGATATTCTGCTTGGGAATGCGATGACCAACCGAGAGCATGCTGAGAAGCAAAGCCGAATAAGCATCGTCGCCAAGGCAACCAACTTCGCCGGTTGACGACATGTCAACGCCAAGCACGGGGTCGGCCTTCTGCAAACGGTTGAACGAGAACTGGCTCGCCTTGATTCCTACGTAGTCAAGGTCGAACAAACTCTTTGTGGGCTTCTCAACGGGAATGCCAAGCATTATCTTTGTGGCAAGCTCTATGAAATTCAACTTCAAAACCTTGCTGACAAACGGGAACGAGCGCGAAGAACGAAGATTACACTCAATAACGAGAATCTTGTTGTCGCAAGCCATATATTGAATGTTGAACGGGCCGTTGATATGCAATGCAGCGGCAATTTCGCGGCTTATGCGCTTGATTCTTCTTACAGTTTCCACATACAACTTCTGAGGCGGGAATTCGAGCGTAGCATCTCCCGAGTGCACTCCGGCAAACTCGATGTGCTCCGAGATAGCATAAGCCATCACCTCGCCCTTGCTTGCAACCGCGTCGAAGTCTATTTCCTTTGCGTGCTGTATGAATTTGCTTACAACCACAGGGTGGTCCTCGCTAACGTTGGCCGCGAGTTTCAAGAAGCGCGAAAGTTCTTCCTCGTTGGAACATACATTCATCGCCGCGCCCGAAAGCACATACGACGGGCGTACAAGAACGGGGAATCCCACACGGTCGATAAATTTGTGGATATCGTCCATGTTGGTCAACGCACTCCATTCCGGCTGATCCACTCCCATTCTGTTTAGCATCGCAGAGAATTTCTCGCGGTCTTCGGCATTGTCGATATCCTTTGCCGTGGTGCCGAGAATAGGTACGCGCTGCTCGTCAAGACGCATGGCAAGATTGTTGGGAATTTGGCCGCCGGTTGAAACAATTACACCATGCGGGCATTCCAAGTCCACAATATCCATCACACGTTCGAAGGTCAACTCGTCAAAATAGAGACGGTCGCACATATCATAGTCGGTGGATACAGTTTCGGGGTTGTAGTTTATCATTACGCTCACATAGCCTGCGCGACGAATGGTTTGCAGAGCCTGAACACCGCACCAGTCGAATTCAACCGAGCTTCCGATGCGATAAGCACCCGAGCCGAGAACCACAATAGAGCGATGATCGCGCTCATATTCGATATCGTCTTTGCAGCCATTGTAGGTGAGATACAAATAGTTGGTCTGTGCCGGATATTCTGCGGCAAGAGTATCGATTTGCTTTACATGGGGAACAATGCCGGCCTGCTTGCGGCGCGCACGAACCACAAGAATCGCCTCGGCCATCTTCATCTCTTTGCCAAGACCTATTGCACGTGCAATTTGGAAGTCTGAAAAACCTTGCAGCTTTGCACGGCGCAGCAATTCATTGTCGAGAACATTGATGTTGGGGCACTTCTTCAGTTCTTCATTGGTCTTGTAAATATTGTAGAGCTTTTGCAGGAACCATTTGTCAATCTTTGTAAGTTCGTGAACCTTGTCAATGGAATAACCCTCGGCAAATGCTTCGTAGATAACAAAGATACGCTTGTCGGTAGGAGCTTTCAAAGCCGCTTCCACGTCTTTGATTTCCAAATCCTTGTTGTCTACGAATCCGTGCATGCCTTGTCCGATCATTCTGAGGCCTTTTTGAATCACTTCCTCGAAAGTACGGCCGATTGCCATTACTTCGCCTACAGATTTCATGCTCGAACCAAGCTCGCGGTCTACGCCGCGGAATTTGCTCAAGTCCCAACGCGGAATTTTGCAAACCACATAATCAAGAGCCGGCTCAAAGAATGCGCTCGTGGTCTTGGTTACAGAATTTTTCAACTCAAACAAACCGTAGCCAAGTCCCAATTTCGCAGCGACAAAAGCAAGAGGATAACCTGTGGCCTTTGACGCAAGCGCCGAAGAACGGCTCAAGCGGGCATTTACCTCAATTACACGATAATCGTCAGAGTTGGGATCGAACGCGTATTGTACGTTGCATTCTCCCACAATACCGATATGGCGTATGATTTTTATGCTGAGCGCACGAAGTTTATGGTAATCGTGGTTGGTAAGTGTCTGCGAAGGAGCTACAACAATGCTCTCGCCCGTATGAATTCCGAGCGGGTCGAAATTTTCCATGTTGCAGACCGTAATGCAGTTGTCATATTTGTCGCGCACTACTTCGTATTCTATCTCTTTCCACCCGCGAAGACTCTTCTCTACGAGAACCTGCGGCGAAAAAGAGAAAGCTTTCTCGGCAAGTTTGTTGAGTTCCTCTTCATTGTCGCAAAAACCGGAACCCAAACCACCGAGAGCATAAGCAGCACGGATAATGATAGGATAGCCGAGCTCTTTGGCCGCCTTGCGTGCCTGCTCGATTGTCTCACATGCTTCGCTCTTGATAGTTTTTATGTCTATCTCGTTGAGTTTTTCAACAAACAACTCGCGGTCTTCTGTATCTATAATTGCTTGAACCGGAGTTCCGAGTACGCGAACGTTGTATTTTTCGAGCACACCGCTTTTGTAGAGAGCAACACCGCAATTCAATGCAGTTTGCCCGCCAAAGGCAAGCATAATCCCTTGTGGACGTTCTTTCTCGATGACCTTTTCCACAAAGAACGGCGTAACAGGCAAGAAATAAATCTGGTCTGCCACACCTTCGCTCGTCTGAACCGTAGCAATGTTAGGATTTATGAGCACTGTTTTTATACCCTCTTCGCGCAAAGCCTTCAAAGCCTGCGAACCGGAATAATCGAATTCTCCGGCTTCTCCAATCTTCAAAGCTCCAGAGCCCAACAATAAAACTTTCTTTATATCTGCGTCCTTCATGCTATAATGTTCATTTAAAGAGTTTCAAATATTCGTCAAATAAGAATTCCGTGTCGAGCGGACCGCTGCATGCTTCCGGGTGAAATTGTGCGCTAAACCATGGACGGCTTTTGTGGCGAATACCCTCGTTCGACCCATCGTTCATGTTTACGAACAATTCTTCCCAATCAGAAGAAAGAGTGGAAGCATCTACGGCATAACCATGGTTTTGGGTTGTGATGAAACAGCGATTTGTCCCCACTTCTCTTACGGGTTGATTGTGGCTGCGGTGTCCGTATTTCAACTTATATATTTTTGCACCTGCGGCCTTTGATAACAATTGGTTTCCCATGCAAATACCCATGCATGGACGTACATTTTCAGACTCGAGAAAACGTTTGATATTTTCAACTGTTTTAGAACAAGTGTCGGGATCGCCCGGACCATTAGCCAAAAACAAACCGTCAAATTCGAGCTCGTTGAAATCATAATCCCAAGGCACACGGATTACCTCCACCCCGCGATTGATAAGGCAACGTATAATGTTGTTTTTTACTCCACAATCAACGAGAACAACTTTCTTGTTGTTTCCGTTGGAATTATATCGGATTATTTCTTGGCAAGAAACTTTGCTGACGAAATTTACTCCGTTATAATTTGCCGTAGGAATATTCTCGGGCTCGTCGTCAAAAACTATCTTGCCCATCATAACTCCATGTTCGCGCAGTGTCTTTGTAAGTGCGCGGGTATCAATGCCTGTTATACCAGGAATATTTTCACGCTTAAGCCATGAAGCAAGACTTTCAACCGCGCTCCAATGGCTGTAGTCTTCGCTGTATTCACTTACAATAAGCGCTGATACATATATTTTGTCGCTCTCCATATAAGTGGCAATGCCATTGGATTCCACACTAAAGGGAGGCACACCATAGTTGCCAATCAACGGATATGTGAGTGTTAACAATTGACCGGCATACGAAGGATCTGTCAAACTCTCCGGATAACCGGACATTGCCGTATTGAAAACGACTTCACCTGCCACAGGACGTTCCGCACCAAACGAATAGCCGTGGAATTTCGTCCCGTCGTCTAAAAGAAGTGTTACTTTTCTCATCATTTATATGTTTAGAATAGTCCGCTTATGCCGACCTTTATTTTTTCTGCTTAAGATATATGTTTTCGAAATAATCCACGAAAGCCTGATTCACCCGTTTCGTTCCGCCCGGAGTGGGATAGTTACCGCTAAAATACCAATCGCCAGGAGAAGTGGGGCAAGCCTTGTGAAGTCCGTCAAGCGTTTGGAATACAATGGAAATTTCTGCATTCACATCATTTGCTTTCAGAATAGCAGCCATTTTGTTTGAAATGTCTTCGTCTGTAAAAGGAGCATAGATATCCTTTACGCAATTTTCCATCTCTCCCGCAGGGCGTTTAAGTTGTTCCTTACATTTTTTGTAAGTCTCAGAAATTACATAACGTTTACCAGCATCGTCAAGCAAACTCATCGCGGCACGAAAGGCAATGAACTCCTGTAGACTGGGCATGTCTATACCATAATAATCGGGATAGCGTATTTGAGGTGCTGACGAACAAACCACGATTTTCTTTGGCTCGAGTCTATCGAGTATTCTGATAATGCTTTCGCGCAGAGTTGTGCCGCGCACAATACTGTCGTCGATAATCACTAGATTGTCCACTTTCGGCTGTACGCTTCCGTATGTTATATCGTACACATGGGCAACGAGATCGTTGCGGCTATTTCCCTCGGCAATAAATGTACGCATTTTGATATCTTTCCACGCCACTTTTTCCTGCCGTACACGATGATTCAAAATTTCCATCAATTCTTCGTGCTTGGGAGTATGACCGAGCGCTTCTATTGATTCAACTTTTTTCTTGTTGAGATATTCGTTGAAACTTTCCATCATTCCGTAGAACGCCGACTCTGCTGTGTTTGGAATAAACGAGAAAACCGTGTGGTCTATATCTCCGTCAACAGCATCTAATATCTGATTCAACAAGCCTGCACCAAGGGCTTTGCGCTCCTTGTAAATATCGGTGTCGCTTCCACGGCTGAAATAAATGCGTTCAAAAGAGCAGGCCGCAAATTTCTTTGGGGGAAGAATTTGCTCAAAACGAACTTCTCCTTTTTTGTTGACAATTATAGCTTGCCCCGGTTTCAATTCATTTACTTTGTCAACGCTCAAATTGAAAGTAGTCTGAATTACCGGACGTTCTGAAGCTACCACAACTTGGTCTTCGTCTTTATACCAAAAAGCAGGACGAATACCCCATGGGTCGCGCATCGCGATAGTTTCGCCGCTTCCCGTTATGGCACAAATCACATAGCCTCCGTCCCATAGAGGTGAGGATTCACGAAAAACCTGGGCGATGTCTATATTGTTCTCGATGTATTCGGAAAGTTGTTTGTCGTTGTAACCTTTGGCTTGTCCATCCTTATAAATACGGTCGTTTTCCCTATCAAGTCTGTGCCCGAGTTGTTCGAGCATCAAGTAAGTATCTGCATTGTAGCGTGGATGCTGTCCTTGTGCTGTGAGATGTTCAAAAACTTCCTCTACATTTGTAATGTTGAAATTCCCACAAATACAAAGATTTCTCGCAGGCCAACTGTGCCGTCGCAAGAATGGGTGTATATATGCCAGACCAGCGCGTCCTGTTGTGGAATACCGCAGATGCCCCATGTATATTTCGCCGGCGTAGGGCAAATGTTTTTCAGCAAATACTGCATCGGTTTCCTGTTCTGCCGGCACACCGTTAAGTTTTTCAGCTACATTGCCAAATATTTCTTGTATAGCGGTGTTTCCCATCGCTCTTTCGCGATAGATATATTCTTCTCCGGCAGGCGCATGCATCTTGATGCATGCCAATCCTGCGCCTTCTTGCCCGCGGTTATGCTGTTTCTCCATCATAAGATAGAGTTTGTTCAGCCCGTAACGCCAAGTTCCGTAGTTTTCCTGATAATAAGTAAGCGGTTTAAGCAGACGCACGAGCGCTACACCGCATTCATGTTTTAGTGGCTCCATAATTTCAACTTAGTCATGCGCACACAACACACACGTTTTTGTAATTTGAAAAACGCCCGGATTTCCGGGCTTTCGTATTTCTTTGCAAAGGTACTTAAAAATAGTGTTGCAAAGACTTGCATTGGGGCATAAAAAAAGCAAGAACACGTTTTTGAAATCAACGCTGTTTCTTGCCTCATTTATACTGCTTATCTATCAGATTTATCTGAATTACGATTATTTCTTAAGATGTTCTTTTACCTGTTCATTAGGAATCATCTGCTCATCAAAAATATAAGCACCGGTCTTGGGACTCTTCACCATTTTAATAACCTTGGAGTAAGAGCGACCGTCTTTCTTGCCCTCATGAAGGGTTGCAACTACTTTCTTTGCCATGTTGTAATGTTATTTTTACTTGATTTCCTTATGAATTGTCATGCGTTTCAGTATGGGGTTGTATTTCTTCAACTCCATGCGGTCGGGTGTGTTCTTGCGGTTTTTCGTTGTTACGTAACGAGAAGTTCCGGGCAGCCCGCTGTTTTTCATTTCGGTGCATTCCAAAATCACTTGCACTCTATTGCCTTTAGCTTTCTTGCCAGCCATGTTTATTCCCTTTCTATATTTATTAAGCTATAACCTTGATATCTTTGATGTCGCAGTAACCTTTTTCAAGTGCGCTGCGAAGAGCGGCATCAAGACCTACCTTATTTATTAAACGCAAACCTGCAGCTGAGATAGTGAGACTAATCCAGCATTCCTCTTCGGGATAATAGAATTTCTTGGTAAAGAGATTCGCATCAAACGTGCGCTTTGTGCGCAGTTTCGAATGCGCTACGTTATTGCCACGCATCGCGCGCTTTCCTGTGATTTGACAAATCTTAGACATTGCTATTTCGTTATTTTTATTTCCTGTGAATCTGCCGCTTTGTTTCTTCTACGGCGTTCTTTCGAGGCGCAAAGTTACGAATAATAAATTGAACTGCAAAAACACAACGCAAAATTTTCCGCACAAAAACCGCATTTTTAGGAATTTCGGTGCAGCGGACGTTTTATTTCGCGCCTTTTTCGCGGTTATGTTTGCGACAGAGCATCTGACAATTTTCCAAAATAGTCCGTCCTCCTTTGCTCCAAGGCGTGATATGATCGGCTTCCATGTCCTTCAAGTCGAAAACTTTTCCGCATACGGCGTATTTGTGTTGCTGTTTTTCGTAGACGGTCTCTTTTATATTGTCGCTGAATGTGCGCAGGTTTAGATATTTCTCCTCTCGAGTCAAAACATAGGGTATAATTCCTTTGTTGCTTTGCACTTCTTCGTTGAGCAGCAGCGCATGTATTTCTTTGTCCATGGTATCTCGGTCGAGTTTCTTGTCGTGGAATTCGTTGTAGAGTTCGCCCCAGGCAATACCTTTTACTATTCCTTTGTATCTCTTGACGTTGAACCACGAATTAGCCCAGTTCACAACCGTTTGATAGTAGTTCCACAGAGGCACGGCATCGTTGTCGTGTTGATGTTCCGCCATATAGCGGCATATTTCATTGTCGCCGTCTTTCCCATATTGGGCGAGGCAAATCCATTTTATGGCAGTTTCAAGATATTCCTGCTTTTTGGGCGAACCGTTTACCAAGTCATCGCCAATTTGCTTGGCCACGCAATTTGTTTTTGAGAAATAGCGTTTTGCATCGCTTACAAACGAGCCTGCATAAACGGCGTTGCGAAGCTCTTGTTGGGTAAGCGGCTTTCCGGCGATGTTCACAGTTTCAAACCAGTCTAATTTCTCGCTGTCGTTACCGGAGCAAAAATAAACCATTAGCTTATAGTCGAGGAATTTCTGCCGTTCGTCGTTTGAAAGGTTATTGAAGAAACGGTTCTCAAACGAGAAATCGCCGTTCACGTATTGGCATATAGATATTGTGCGCTGCTGTCCGTCGAGCACTTCATAGGGAACGGTATTGCCGGCATCGCGCTTTGCCCAATACATCACGTTCAGCGGAAAATAGTTTCTCACTGTGTGTATCACGGCGTTGCGTTCTTTTTCGTTGTAAACGAACTCGCGTTGATATGGTGGGCGTATGTCGAGTTTTCCGCCGTAGCCGCGCACTCCTTGTTCGTCGTTGTCTTCGTAATTTCCCGTTAATTCGCGAATTGTAATCTGATGCAGTTCTATGTCCATGATATTTTGTTTTTAGTATATCTGATTAGTTTTTCTGTAAAGCTTTGGCTATTTCCTACGCCGGATAAGAATGCAGGGATATTTTCTTTCTCCATTTATATATGGTCGATCATATTTTGGGCAATTTCCTATCCAATAGGGTTTAAGTTCGATATTATTTCCCGTTATTCCTATAATTTCAAATAGTTTGGGGTTGTATTTGTCAAGAAAAGAGATTGGCACGCCCATTACTCCGTCGTAATCGCAAGGAATGTCATTTGTTTTTGAAACTTGTATCACATCGTAATTATCATATTTCGGATAATCTTCGGGCGAGTAGTTCTTATATAATATGAGTGCTTCATGGCGTTTCGGTATTTCCAAATTGGTAAACCAGACTGATTGCAAGCGGCGTTTTAATACGCCGTCGACTATTCTGTAAGCGCTACCTTTTTTGCGGTCTCGCATAACTTTCTCTGCATCTTCTTCAGGAGCGTCAAACAATAAGTCCTTACTCATCGAAGTTACGCCAATCCATATTTTATTGTCCTTTATTAAAGGAAATACTTCCTTGTAGGTTATCGCATTCTTGTTTCCGATGATTATAAATTTCTTGTCGTATTTCATAAGTAGCTTCATATAATCCCGAAATATGGAGAACGGCGGATTTGTTACCACAATGTCGGCTTCTTTCAGGAATTCCACGCATTCGGGCGAGCTGAAATCGCCATTGCCTTTGAGAGTTTTTACCACATGTCTGTCTTGCGACAAAAGCAGTTTGACATCGTCGAGGTCTATGCGCCCGTCACCGTTGTAGTCTTTCATTTCGGTAATCTCCACCTTGTAGGCAGTTCGCGGAGGTACGTTCAGTTCTTCAAATCCAAGTTCGTTGCCCGATATGGGCGAGCCGTTGTAGCAAGTGGATATGAGTTTTTTCAAACCGAAGTCGTTGAATTTCGACGCGAAATACTTGAAAAAGTTGCTTTCATAGGGATCGTCGCAATTACACAGAATGGTTTTGCCCGCAAAGTGTTTGCTGTAGTGTTTCAATTCGTTTTCGATGTCGGGCATTTGGGTGTAAAACTCGTCTTGTTTGGTCTGCTTTGCCACATTAAGGTTTTTGTTTGCCATAAATGATTGATAGTTTTAACGAGCACCGACTATCAATCACGCCAAGACACAACAAAAGCGTGATGCTCTTATTGCGTTTAGCTTAGGGGCAGCGTAGGATGGAAACCCCTTCCTCTCCAAATAAGCGCACCACGCCATGCGACGTGAGCATTGCTTAATACGAGAGGAAAGGTGTAACCGCTACGGATCACCTTTCACATATTATTTCTGTGTTGTTATTTCCAAATAGTTTCCTACGCTTTTGGCTAAACGCGAAATAATAGCGAATGCTTTTTAGTTTTTACCGATAAGACTGCGGGGCTTGCAAGCCGAAAGGCATGCGTTGCTCCGCCGTTTGCAAATATAATGATTTCCGTAAATACCGCAAATCTTTACGCCGGCAATCTGTTTTTGGGAGGCTGTATAAATGGGGCGAAAAATGTTCCCGCATATCGTTTTTCCGATGTCTGATATTATTTAAACAATGTCTGATATTATTCAAATAAAGTCTGACATCGTTTTTGCAATAAACCATATATTTGGGTGAGCGTCAAAAGTGGGCGAAACTGGCGGCGGTTTTTGCGAAACAATGCCTAACTTTGCGGGACTAACAAACAAATACCATAATTTATGGACGCAATATTATTTTTACAGAAAAGACTTTCGTATGCAGCGATAGCCGGCGCAATCATTGCTTTCGGCGCATCGTGCAACAGTTCTCAGACCGGGGAGCAACAGCTGGCCTCCTGGAGTTCACCCGACGGCAAGACAGTGGTTCAACAGCCGGAAATCGCGGTGAATGCAGGCGATACCTTGAAAGCCGAAGGCGACTTCAAGAATTTTGAACTCAACGGAAAATTTTATACCTCCCAAGATGCCGAAGCTTCGATGCTTTTTCATTCCGACGGCAAGAGCGGCTATGAAATCCTTTTCCACAACGGGCCAATCGACGGTACCACCAAAACCGGCAGCCTTAGCGCAGTGCGCAATCTTTATCGCTCGTTGGCTGCCGACAGTGCGTGGACAGATTTCCGAATTGCGGTGAGAGGTAAAAACATATCGGTTGCCATAGGCGGCACCGACGTGGTTTGCTACACCGAACCGGCACAACCTTTCCGTTTGCCGGAATATGCTTCGCGCTTGCTCGGCCATGGTTCGTTTGTGCTGGCGGGAAAGAAAGGCGAAGTGCGCTTCAAGGATTTAACGGTAACCGCTTTGCCCGAAGATGCACGCAACGAAAACGACACGCTTCCGGCAATAGACGAACAGACCGACAGTATTATCCGTCTGCAACAGCGCGGATTCCCCGTGATAGACTATCATGTGCACCTCAAAGGCGGATTGACAAAAGAGCAGGCGCATGCCATGTCG
This sequence comes from bacterium, assembly GCA_963660485.1. GTDB lineage: Bacteria > Bacteroidota > Bacteroidia > Bacteroidales > Bacteroidaceae > UBA6398. The sequence continues at coordinate 31,766 of CAVKYH010000023.1, forward strand.
ATGAACTATGGCATAAACTACGGCATTGCCCCAAATGCAGGCGAGGGCGGCATAGGTCGTATGCTTTCCACCGACGAGGAGGTTTACCAATACTTCGACGAGGTGAAACCATTGCCTTTTCTTTGCGGAGTGCAAGGGGAGGGGCGCCGCTGGTCTACGCAATTCTCGCCCAAGGCATTGGGAATTTTCGATTATCTGTTCACCGACGCAATGACAATAATGGACAAAGGAGTACGCACGCGCATATATCGTCCCGAAGAAGTGCGTCTTGACGGGCGCAGCAAAGAGGAATATATGGACCTTATCGTGAGCCAAATCGAAAAAATACTGTCGTACGAGCCCGCAGATATATATGCCAATCCCACATATCTGCCCGAAATTATGAATGCAGACTATGACAAATACTGGACAGACGAGCGTGTGAACCGCATGCTGGACGTGATGCAGAAATACAATATTGCCCTCGAAATAAATCCGCGTTACAAGATTCCGAGCTTCGACATTATTCGCAAGGCAAAGGCGCGCGGAATGAAGTTTACCTTTGGAACAAACAACGAAAACGCCGATTTCGGAAAATTGGAGTATGCCATTCAAGCCATATACGCTTGCGGACTGACCAAAGACGATATCTGGTTCCCGTCGATGAGTGTGCGTCGCGACCGTGTGCCGGTTGATTACAACGGTTTCAAGAAAAGCGCGGCGCAGGGCGTGAAATGATGCAAAAACAAACGTGCGCGGGAGAATGATTCCGCCGACAAGAAGCATGAAGTCCGATATTGTTTAAGCGATATCGGACTTCGTTTTTACAAGATGCCTTGAAATAAAAACTAGGTGGCCCGGAATTTAAATTAGATGCGTCGGAATTTAAATTAGATGCCTTGGAGTTTTTGCCATCTCCAATGTGCCTGAAATCAAATACTTAAGAAGACGGGAAAAGTGCCGTTTGCCGAGGCTGAAAAGGCTTGGCGTTTTAAAACAAAAAGCCCCAAACTGCGCAATTGTGCTTTGCCGCAGATTGGGACCCGATGTTGTTGGTATAAAGACTATTCTTCGCCGCTTTCAGAACCGTCGGAATCGTCTCCTTCTTCGATTGTGGGATTACCGTTAAGGAATTCAACCACTTTTTTCTCCACTTCCTGGCGGAATTCAAGGTTGTCTTTCAGCAGACTAATCACGGAATCGCGTCCTTGGCCGATTTTGGTATCCCCATAACTGAACCACGAACCGCTTTTCTTTATTATGTCGTTGTCGATAGCCACGTCGATCAACTCGCCCACGCGCGAAATTCCTTCGCCGAAGATTATGTCGAACTTGCAAACGCGGAACGGGGGCGCAACCTTGTTTTTCACGATTTTTACGCGCACTTTGTTTCCGTAAACTTTATCACCTGTTTTCAACGCCTCGGCTTTGCGTATGTCCAAACGCACTGATGCGTAGAACTTCAACGCATTTCCGCCCGTTGTTGTCTCGGGATTGCCATACATTACTCCGATCTTTTCGCGCAGCTGATTGATGAAAATGCAAGTAGTGCGGGTTTTGCTTATCACAGAAGTGAGCTTGCGCAGAGCCTGACTCATAAGGCGCGCCTGAAGTCCCACTTTGTTTTCTCCCATAACGCCTTCGATTTCGGCTTTGGGGGTTAGTGCTGCAACCGAGTCGATTACCACGATGTCTACGGCGGCAGATCGTATTAGCTGGTCGGCAATGTCGAGTGCCTGCTCGCCGTTGTCGGGCTGCGAGATAAGCAGGTCGTCAACGTTTACTCCGAGCTTGGCTGCATAGAAACGGTCGAAAGCGTGCTCAGCATCGATAAAAGCAGCAATGCCGCCTGCTTTCTGTGTTTCGGCAATGGCGTGGAGCGCGAGAGTGGTCTTTCCCGAACTTTCCGGACCGAAAATCTCCACTATTCTGCCGCGCGGATATCCGCCCACGCCCAATGCTGCGTCGAGCATGATGCTTCCGCTGGGAATTACTTCCACCTTTTCGATGTGTTCGTCGCCGAGGCGCATGATTGTGCCTTTGCCGAAATCTTTTTCTATCTTCGCCATAGCGGCTTGCAGCGCTTTGAGTTTTTCGCTGTTTGCCGAAGGCGTTTCTTCAATATTCTTTTTTGCCATGTTAGTGTAGGCTTTTTACCGTGTTAGCGTTATTGTTTATAATACAAAGATAGGAATAATTTTCAGAACCGAAAGTAAGCCGTCTTTTTTTATCAAAAACCGAATTGCATTGCGTGGGGGCGCAACGAGATGCGGCGGAGTTACACGTAATTTCGTTAATTTTGCAGCTATAACGGAATTTGTTTTTATGGGAACAAGAAAGATTTTGATATCGTTTGCTTTGCCCGAAGAGATGCCCGATTTTGCGGCGAGCGAAAGCGTGAGAGTGATTACCACAAGGGTGGGAAAGGCTAACGCTGCCTATAAACTTACGAAAAACATCGTGGATTTCAAGCCCGACATCGTAGTAAATGCCGGCACTTCGGGAACTGTGAAATGGAATGTGGGAGACATTGTGGTTGCAAGGCGTTTCTACGACCGCGACCTCGCCCCTCTTACAATCGAGGGCGTGGTTAGCGAAATCGAAGTGGGAGAGGCGCTGCACATTCCCTCGATTCTCGAAAATCGCGAGGCATTTGGCGATTTCACGGTGAATACCGGTGATGATTTCGTTACAGATTTGTCGAACGTGGCGGGAGATGTTATAGATATGGAGGGCTTTGCGCAGGCTATGGTTTGCAAGGAGGAAAACATTCCCTTTGTCTCGGTGAAATACATCACGGATATTATCGGGCAAAACAGCGTAAAGGTGTGGAATGAGAAACTTGCCGATGCTCGCAAGGCACTTGGCGACTACTTCAACAAGTATGTTTTTCCGCTTGTTTTGAGGTAGAAAAAATAACAAGATATATCGCTTTTCTGATGTCTGACATTATTTGAATAATGTCAGACATTGTTTAAATAATGTCGGTTTTCGTTTTTGCGATAAGCCTTATCGTTTTTGCAGCAAAGGAATGTGTTTGGAAATATCTCAAACATAAGGAATTAGATAAGGCTTGACAGTTTTCCTCGCACGGAGCTTGGAAATAGGGCAAAGAATGCCGTGCGCCTTGTGGGCCAAAAGCAATGTGCACATTCAAAGTTCGCGGATTTTTGCAGGCAGGAAAACTTTTATACAACGCATTTTGACGGAAAAAGGTTGGGTTGTGTCTTTTTATGTCCGTTTTTCTTTGTAAAAAGACTAACTTTGTTGTAATTTACAGTCAAAAGCATGAAAATTTCAATTATAGGCGCGGGAAATATGGGCATTGCCATAGCCTGCGGATTGGTCGGCGACAAAAATCTGGAGCTGATGGTGTCGAATCCGACAAAGGGAAAACTCGAAGCGTTGAAGAAAATTCACCCGCAGATAAACATCACGACAAACAACTGCGACGCGGCAAAATGGGCGGACGTTGTGATTCTTGCCGTCAAGCCGTGGATTATGCAGACTGTGGTAAAGGAGATAAAAAACTCGCTATGTCCGGAACGACAACAACTGGTTTCGATTGCCGCAGGTGTGAAAACCGCCGAAATAATGTCGTGGCTCGGCGGAATAAGTATGCCCGTATACTATCTTATCCCCAACACAGCCATAAGCATAAGCCGGAGCATGACTTTTGTAGCCCCTTGCAATGCAAGCGAAGGGCAGGTGGAAACCATAGTGTCGCTATTCGGAAAACTTGGAAAGGTGATGCTCGTGGAGGAAAAGGAGATTCCGGCGTGCATGGCGCTTGCATCGTGCGGCATTGCCTATGCCATGCGTTACGCGAGGGCTAATATGGAGGGCGCAATTGAGCTGGGAATAAAACCGGCAAAGGCGCTCGAAATCATAGAGCAGACAATGATTGGCGCAGCCGAACTGCTCTCTGCTACAGGCAATCACCCCGAAGCGGAAATAGACAAAGTTACAACTCCGGGCGGACTTACGATAAAAGGCATCAATACTTTGGAAGAAAATGGTTTCACAACGGCTGTAATAAAAGCCTTGAAAGCATCGGTTTGACAAATGAAGAAAAAAAGAATAGTAGTAAAAGTTGGCACAAATATAATTACGCGCGAAGACGGAAGCCTTGATATCACGCAGATGTCCTCGCTCGCCGACCAGATAGCCGATGTATACAATTCGGGGTGGGAAGTGATAATGGTTAGTTCGGGTGCCGTGGCGTGCGGAAGAAGCATGGTGCAAAACATCAAGGAGGAACTCGACGATCTTGACCAGCGACAACTTTTTTCAGCCGTTGGACAGGCAAAACTGATTGACTTGTATTACACTTTGTTTCGCGAACATGGAATAACAGTGGGGCAGGTTTTGACAACAAAGGAAAGTCTTGCCGGGAAAAAGCAGATGGAAACGCAGCATAACTGCATGAATGTGATGATGCGCAACAATATCATTCCGATAATCAACGAAAACGACCCGATATCGCTCACCGAACTGATGTTTACCGACAACGACGAGCTTGCAGGGCTTGTGGCGCAAATGATGGGCGCCGACGTTTTGATGCTCCTCACCAACGTTGACGGAATATTCGGCGCAAAACCCGACGGGACGCTCGACAGGGAAAAACTGATACGCGAAGTGCGCCAGGGAGACGATGTGGCGTGTTTTGTGCAGAACAAGAAATCTTCGCGCGGGCGTGGCGGAATGCTTTCAAAGGAGAGCATAGCGATGAAAGCCGCTGCCGCCGGAATAGAAACCTTTATAGCAAACGGCCGCAGGCAGGGAGTGATAAACGGATTGCTTGCAAATTGCGCCGAAACCCCTTCCACTCATTTTATACCCAATACAAAATGATAGAGAAACTATTGGAAAACACCCGGCAGGCTTCGCAAAAACTCCGCATGCAGTCGCCAAACCGGATAGATAGCGTTTTGCTCGACATTGCTGCGCTTTGCGATGCAAACCATGCGGCACTTCTTGCGGAAAATGCCAAGGATCTTGCGGAAATGGACGCAGACAATCCGCTTTACGACCGTTTGAAACTCACGGAGGAAAGGCTTGAGGATATTTCGGCGCAGATTCGCAAACTTGTGGAGCTGCCTTCGCCGTTGAATGTGGTTGTTTCGCAGGAAATACGCCCAAATGGTTTGGACGTTTCGAGAGTGAGTGTGCCTTTCGGCGTTATCGGAATTATCTACGAGGCTCGTCCAAACGTTACGTTCGATGTTTCGGCAATTTGTCTCAAGTCGGGCAATGCCTGTGTGCTCAAAGGCAGCCGCAATGCCGAAAATTCAAACAAAGCTATCGTGGAAATTGTGCACGAGGCCTTGCGTAAAAACAACATTCCGGCAGAGGCGGTAACGCTGTTGCCGTCGTCGCACGAGGCAACCGGGGAATTGTTGCGCGCAAATGGCTTGGTGGATTTGATTATCCCGCGCGGCGGACGGAGCTTGATAGATTTCGTTAGAAAAAATGCTACTGTAAATGTGATAGAAACGGGCGCCGGCACGTGTCATGTCTATTTTGACAAATACGGCGACCTGAAAAAGGGGGCTGACATCATATTCAATGCAAAGACAAGGCGGGTGAGCGTATGCAATGCCTTGGATTGTCTGATTATAGCCAAAGAAAGGTTGGAGGATTTGCCTGCGCTTTGCAAGAAGATGGCTTCGAAAAGCGTTGATATCTATGCCGATGCCCCGGCTTATGAGGCTTTGGCTGAAGAATATCCCGCGAATTTGTTGCATCATGCTGCGCCGGAAAACTATGGCAAGGAATATCTTGACTATGCTATGGCAATAAAGACGGCAGATGGCCTGGACGACGCAATAGAACATATTATGAATTACGGGTCAGGGCACAGCGAAGCCATTGTAACGGAGGACAAGAGTAGGGGAGAGTATTTTCTTTCGGCCGTAGACTGTGCCTGTGTTTATTTGAACGCTCCCACTTCGTTTTCAGACGGCGGACAACTCGGACTCGGTGCCGAAATAGGTATCTCTACCCAGAAACTGCACGCACGAGGTCCGATGGGATTGCGCGAACTTACCACTTATAAATGGATTATCAGGGGCAACGGACAGACGAGGCCATAACCGGGAAAAACTACATGCGTTGTCGTAAAAAACTCCGGGCCATGTAATTTAAATTACATGGCCCGGAATTTAAATTAGATGC
>CAVKYH010000024.1:0-35898 GCA_963660485.1 bacterium
AATTTAAATTCCGACGCATCTAATTTAAATTACATGGCCCGGAGTTTTTAACACTTCCCATCTCGTTTTTTCGACACCCGATAACGCTTTTCAGAAACATAATATATATCGAAAAAAGTTTGATTTTTTCTCGAAAACATTTTGCAATTTCAAAAACATTACATACATTTGTAGCGGCACAAAAGAATAAGAGATTCATGAAAACTCAAGAAACAAAAAAATGATGTGCCAAAAAACCAGGAAATGCGCCAACGGGACACACAAATCCTGATAAATAAAACATCTGTCCCCATCACTTTCAAAAACAAATTAATTATGAATAAAGACAATTTAAGACCAATCAGTGAAGAATTGGTAAACAAAATCATTAATCAAGACGCAACACCAGCATCATACGGTTGTGGAATACGAATCATGAGGAAAATTCTTGCAATCACATTATTCCTGCTGCCGTTTACGACGGCGGCAGGACAAGTGCATCAAGAAAACAACTACGATGCAATCACAAAAGACAAGGAAAGCTATTTCTACAACAAGAACATTAACATTAACAAAGACTATGGCAACCACACTCCACAAAAGTATGATTTCGGCTACTCGTATGTAACCACGCCAAAAGACACCTTTGTATGCCATACCCATATCTTTGTTTCGCATTACAAGACGCAGAGAGGTAAAAGTTATGGAAGTATCCATTTCATGGTAGAAGACTTTCAAAAAGAGAAAAGCTCAAACCGGGGTTGGATACGTGGACATACAGATTGCGAAAAACTGATAAAGCATTATGGCAAACGGATTCATTATAAAGCGAAGGCGTATTGCGTGTACAATCACCCTGAGACAAAGAAGTTATATGTGAAATGTTATATTGCCGACGTTAATTATTTCCCGGACGATAAGGCAAAGAGCACTGTGGAATATAGCATTAAATACAAGAAATACCGGCCCATAGAGAAATACCATGTAGCTCCATTGGACTCGGCATCGATAGCCAAGGCTGATGCCAAAAGGAAAGAGAAAGAAAGAGTGGAGCAAAAGAAATACGACAAATGGTATAACAAACAAATGGAAAAAATAAAGAAAAAAGCTGCGAAAAAAAGGCGCAAACAGAGGCTCAAACAAGGCTAATGTTGCGGATTTTACCTATGTTCGCATTGGAAACGTCCCCGATATTCTCGATGCGGAAAAACAAATGTAACAAAAAAAGCAAAGGCTGCGCCCCAAAGAGGACGCAGCCTTTATAATTTAGCAATAAGTGTCGGTTTACTCTGCCTTGCTCTCTTCTGCAGGAGTTTCGGCAGGTGTTTCTGTTGCGGGAGTTGCTGTTGTTTCTGCAACCTCGGCAGCAGGAGCTTCGGCAGCCGTAGCCTTCTTGCGCGAACGGCGTGTGCGCGTAGCCTTCTTTACTTCCTTAGCCATGTTCTCGTCATAATCCACGAGCTCGATGAAACACATCGCAGCAGCATCGTTCTGGCGTATGCCGGTTTTGATGATGCGGGTGTAGCCACCGGGACGATTGGCAACCTTTACGGAAATGTTCTGGAAGAGTTCGGTTACGGCAAACTTGTTCTGCAAGTAGCTGAAAACTACGCGGCGCGAGTTGGTGGTATCGTCTTTTGAACGAGTAATCAACGGCTCTACGTATTTCTTCAACGCCTTAGCCTTTGCCACAGTCGTAGTGATTCTTTTGTGCATGATGAGCGACACAGCCATGTTGGCAAGCATGGCGTGGCGGTGAGATGCAGTACGACTGAGATGGTTGAATTTTCTGTTATGTCTCATTTTTGATTAATCTTTATCAAGTTTGTATTTGGTAATATCGGTTCCAAACGACAGATTCAGACTCTTGAGCAAATCATCAAGCTCATTGAGCGATTTCTTACCAAAGTTGCGGAACTTGAGAAGCTCGTTTCTGTTATACTGCACAAGATCGCCAAGCGTTTCCACATTGGCAGCCTTGAGGCAGTTGAGAGCGCGAACCGAAAGGTTCATCTCCACGAGTTTCTTCTTGAGCAGCTGGCGCATATGGAGCACATCTTCATCAAACTCATCGCCTCCACCCACAACGGCATTGTTGTCAAGAATGATCTTGTCGTCGGAGAAAAGCATGAAGTGCTGGATAAGGATTTTTGCAGCATCCTTAAGCGCCTCTTTGGGCTGAATGGAACCATCCGTAGTTACTTCGATGACAAGTTTCTCGTAGTCGGTCTTTTGTTCCACACGATAATTGTCAACCTCGTATTTCACGTTACGGATAGGCGTGTAAATAGAATCAATCGGCAGGACATTAACATCGGTGCAGAACTGACGGTTCTCCTCTGCGGGAACATATCCGCGTCCTTTGTTAATAGTAAGGTCGATTTTAATCGAAGCTTTCGAATCTAAATGGCAAATCACCAAGTCAGGATTTAACACTTCAAATCCGGTAAGATAGTTTCCTATATCTCCAGCCTTGAACTCCGAAGAGTTTTCGATGGTGATGGAAACTTTTTCGCTTTCGAAATCTTTAACTACTCTCTTGAAGCGCACCTGCTTCAAATTCAATATAATGTTGGTAACGTCTTCGCGCGCACCGGGTACAGACGCAAACTCATGCTCCACTCCTTCAATGCGAATTGTGTTGATAGCAAAACCATCGAGAGACGAGAGAAGTATGCGGCGCAATGCATTACCCACGGTGATGCCGAAGCCGGGCTCGAGCGGACGGAACTCAAATTTTCCGAAAGTCGGGCTTTCTTCCAGCATTATAACTTTATCAGGTTTTTGAAATGCTAATATCGCCATGAATTCAATTATTATTTGGAGTACAACTCAACGATCAATTGTTCCTTAATATTCTCGGGGATTTCTGTACGCTCCGGACGGTTAAGGAATTTACCGGCCTTAGCATTTTCTTCCCACTCCAACCAAGGATATTTGCTGTGGTTGAAGCCAGCCAAAGCATCAGAGATAACCTCGAGCGACTTGGAACGCTCGCGAACGCCGATAATCTGACCAGGTTTTACAGAATATGAAGGTATGCCTACAACTTTACCGTCAACCACAATGTGGCGATGGTTTACAAGTTGGCGTGCAGCAGCACGCGTAGGAGCTATACCCATGCGATAAACAACATTGTCGAGACGGGACTCCAAAAGTTGAAGAAGCACTTCACCGGTGATGCCTTCTGTACGCTCTGCTTTTGCAAACAAGTTGCGGAACTGTTTTTCAAGTACACCATAGGTGTTTTTAGCTTTCTGTTTTTCTGCCAACATGGTGCCGTACTCAGAAGTCTTGCGACGGCGTGAATTTCCGTGCTGACCAGGAGCATAGCTCTTCTTCGACAGAACTTTGTCGGGACCGAAAATAGGCTCGCCGAAACGACGTGCAATTCGGGATTTTGGACCTGTATATCTTGCCATAATCTACTTTAATTCTTTGATAATGTTATACTCTTCTTCTCTTAGGAGGACGGCAACCGTTGTGAGGAAGCGGTGTAACGTCGATAATTTCGCTTACTTCGATGCCTGAGCCATGCACGGCACGGATAGCAGCCTCACGGCCATTACCCGGTCCTTTAACGTAAGCTTTCACCTTACGCAATCCGAGATCGAAAGCTACCTTGGAGCAACTCTCTGCTGCTGTTTGAGCTGCATAGGGAGTATTTTTCTTTGAACCACGGAAGCCCATCTTACCTGCAGAAGACCAAGATATCACCTGACCCTCTGAATTGGTCAAGGAAATAATGATGTTATTGAACGAACTATGGATATGGAGTTGGCCCATAGCGTCAACCTTGACTGTTTTCTTTTTGGAAGATACTACTTTGTTTGCCATATTGATTACTTATTATTTAGTAGCTTTTTTCTTGTTTGCGACAGTCTTCTTCTTACCCTTACGTGTACGAGCATTGTTTTTTGTGCTCTGTCCACGTACAGGAAGACCGAGACGATGACGCACACCACGATAACATCCGATATCCATCAGACGTTTAATGTTTAGCTGCACTTCGGAACGCAGATCACCTTCTACCTTGTAGTCGGCAGCAATAATCTGACGTATTTGGGCAGCTTGGTCATCGGTCCAATCCTTTACCTTTATATCTCTGTCGACACCAGCCTTATCAAGGATCTTTGCCGAGCTACTGCGACCTATACCATATATATAGGTCAAAGCGATTTCACCTCTTTTGTCTTGAGGCAAATCAACACCAACAATTCTTATTGCCATATATTATTTTTACTTTATTCGTTGTGGTTAACCCTGACGCATTTTGTACTTAGGGTTCTTTTTATTAATCACAAATAAGCGACCTTTGCGACGAACTATTTTGCAATCAGCCGTACGCTTCTTTAATGATGCTCTTGTTTTCATTTCTATATTGCTTTTATTTATATCGTAATACTATACGTCCCTTAGACAAATCGTAGGGACTCATCTCCACTTTTACTTTATCCCCAGGAAGAATCTTGATATAATGCATACGCATTTTCCCGGAAATATGTGCAGTGATATCATGCCCATTCTCCAAAGTTACACGAAACATCGCATTACTGAGAGATTCTGCAATAGTCCCGTCAAACTCTATAGCCAATTGTTTTGCCATGTATGAAACTTTGCTTTCGTTCTTAATTCAACCTTTGTTGCTCTATTTTCTCTACTTCCTCAAACGAAGACATTATATCTGCCTTACCATGATGTATCGCTATTGTATGCTCAAAATGAGCAGCAGGCTTTCCATCACGAGTCTTTATGGTCCAACGATCAGGCATCATCATTATTTCTCTTGAGCCCATTGTTATCATAGGTTCTATAGCGATACACAAACCGTTTTTCAAAAGAATTCCATTTCCTCTGCGCCCATAGTTAGGCACCATAGGTTCTTCATGCATTTCACGACCTATACCATGGCCGACAAATTCACGAACGACACCATATCCTTTTTCTTCACAATGATGCTGAACAGCAAAACCAATATCACCAAGACGATGACCGGCCTTTGCAGACTCTATGCCGAGATATAGACTTTCTTTTGTTACTTTCAACAGATTTCGAACTTCTTCGGACACATCACCTACTAAAAAAGTATAGCAAGAATCCCCATTGAAGCCATTGAGAAGTGTACCACAGTCCACCGAAACGATATCGCCCTCTTGAAGGGGGATATCATTTGGTATTCCGTGAACTACAGTATCATTAACAGAAGTGCAAATACTACAAGGGAATTCTGACCCGTAAGAATTGGGAAATCCCTTAAATGTAGGAACAGCCCCATTATCACGGATAAAAGTTTCCGCAAGAGTATCGAGTTGCTTAGTGGTAACCCCTGGCGCAATAACCTTTGCTATCTCTGCAAGAGTTTTTCCGACAAGAAGATTGGCCGCACGCAACAACTCTATTTCGTCTTCTGTTTTGAGCGTTATCATTTTCTATTAAATAGCCGAATTTGAGCCATGACGAACATGACCAGAATTAAGCAAACCGTCATAATGACGCACGAGCAAATGACTTTCTATCTGCTGAATGGTGTCAAGCACAACACCAACAAGAATCAGCAATGAAGTACCTCCAAAGAATTGAGCGAACTCTTGATTGATTCCAAAAAGTCCAGCAAAAGCAGGCATAATGGCGATAACGGCGATGAACAAAGAACCTGGCAACATGATACGCGACATAACCGTGTCAAGATAATTAGCAGTACTCTTTCCTGGTTTAACACCAGGAATAAAGCCGTTATTGCGTTTCATATCCTCTGCCATTTGTTGAGGATTCATCGTAATAGCCGTATAGAAATAAGTGAACGCAATAATCAATATAACGAACACTACATTGTACAAGAGACTCGTATGATCCATAAACTGACGAGCAGCCCAACTTGCACTATCGGTATTGTATCCGACAATAGCCATAGGAATAAACATCAGTGCTTGAGCAAAAATGATAGGCATCACATTTGCAGCAAACAACTTTAATGGAATGTACTGACGAGCTCCGCCATACTGTTTGCTACCCACTACACGTTTTGCATATTGAACAGGAACCTTACGGGTTGCATTTACCAACAAGATAGCAGCTGCGATTACCAATACAAATACAATTATCTCAAATAACAACTTGATTAGACCGCCTGCACCTGGAGTAGAAAGCGTTGAAGTGAGTTCCTGCACAAAAGCTGTCGGGAAACGGGCGATAATACCTATCATAATAATAAGCGACACGCCATTACCAACACCTTTATCTGTTATTCTCTCGCCAAGCCACAAGATGAACATACTTCCTGCTGCTAAAATAACAGTAGAAGAAATTGAAAACATTGTCCAACTCAATCCAGGAGCAAGAGCACCAGCTGCTTGATTATTAAGATTTATCAAGTATGTAGGACCTTGAAAAAGAAGAATAGCAATAGTAAGATAACGAGTATATTGATTGATCTTACGTCTGCCACTTTCTCCTTCACGTTGCATCTTTTGGAACTGTGGTACTGCCACTGCTAACAGTTGCATCACAATAGATGCAGAAATGTATGGCATAATTCCCAATGCAAAAATAGACGCATTAGAAAAAGCACCACCCGAGAACATGTTCAATAGCGACATCAAACCGCCACTGGTCTGCTCATGGAGTGCTTGAAGTTTCCCTGAGTCAATTCCAGGAAGAACCACGAACGAGCCAAAGCGATAGATGGCTATGAACAAAATGGTGATTAGAAGACGCATTCTCAGGTCTTCAATTCTCCATATGTTCTTTATAGTTTCTGCTATTTTATTCATTTTGTTCAAAGTTTAGTGGCCTTACCACCTATAGCCTCTATTGCAGCTAAAGCTGTTTTTGAAAAAGCATTTGCTTCGATTTCAAGTTTAACTTTCAATTCGCCTTTACCTAAAATTTTAACAAGTTGCTTTTTTGAAACGTACCCAGCCTCATGGAGATCTTTCGGCGTGATCTTAACAAGATCCTTTGTCTCTGCCAAATGCTGAAGAACAGAAAGGTTTATACCTTTGTATTCTACACGGAATATATTGTTGAAACCATATTTGGGTAGACGACGTTGCATAGGCATCTGACCACCTTCGAAACCGATTTTTTTCTTATAGCCCGAGCGCGCCATAGCACCCTTGTGTCCACGTGTAGATGTACCACCAAGTCCAGAACCTGTACCACGACCAAGACGGCGGCGACTATGTGTAGACCCTTCTGCAGGCTTTAAAGTATGTAATTTCATTTTCTTACTTTTTTAGTTATTCTACTACGGTTACTAAATGGTTTACCTTGTTGATCTGACCGCGTGTAACGGCATTATCTTCACGTTCAACAATCTCACCAATTTTATGCAAGCCAAGTACCTTAAGAGTAGCTTTTTGATCCTTGGGAGCACCTATTTTACTTCTTACTTGTTTAATTTTAATTGTTGCCATTGTTGTGTGATTATTAACCTCTGAAAACTTTTTCCATTGATATGCCACGAGCATGAGCAACTTGGCGTGCATCACGAATCTGGCTAAGAGCCAAGATTGTTGCTTTCACCAAATTATGAGCATTCGAAGAACCTTGCGATTTAGCAAGCACATCTGTTATACCCACACTCTCCAACACTGCACGCATAGCACCTCCTGCCACAACGCCAGTACCTTCAGAAGCAGGCATAAGCAGAACCTTACTACCGCCAAAATGCGCCATCTGTGCATGAGGAATTGTACCATGAATAACAGAAACCTTATATAGATTCTTCTTTGCAGACTCTATACCCTTAGAAATAGCAGCCGTTACCTCGCCTGCCTTACCAAGACCATAGCCAATCACTCCCTGACCATCACCAACAACGACAATAGCAGAGAAACTGAACGTACGCCCACCTTTAGTTACTTTTGTAACACGGTTGATAGCAACCAGTCTATCCTTTAATTCTTCGCTTTTTACATTTATTCTGTTTGCCATAACCTTAAAATTTAAGTCCTCCCTTACGGGCACCATCTGCCAATTCTTTTACACGTCCATGGTAGAGATAACCATTACGATCAAAAACAACCATTGTAATACCGGCAGCAATTGCTTTCTCTGCGATTGCTTCGCCTACCTTTACTGCCTGCTCCGACTTTGTCATCTTTTCCTCGAACTTCAATGATGAGGCAGCGACCAATGTACGTCCTTCTTCATCATCGATCACTTGAGCGTATATTTGTTTATTGCTACGAAAAACACTCAAACGAGGACGTGTAGAAGTACCACTTATCTTATTGCGTACCCGATATTTGATTTTCTGTCGTCTTTCTATTTTCGTCTTCATAATCTTTATTTCATTGAAAATTATTACTTAGCTCCGGCAGCCTTACCAGACTTACGACGTATTTGTTCGCCAATATATAAGATACCTTTTCCCTTATATGGCTCTGGCATACGGAACGAACGTATTTTTGCGCAAACTTGTCCGAGAAGTTGTTTATCGCACGACTCCAAGCAAATATACGGATTTTTATTTCTTTCAGACTTAGTTTCTACCTTTATTTCTGGTGGAAGTTGAAGAAATATGGGGTGGGTATAACCTAAAGAAAACTCCATAACGTTTCCTTCATTCGAAACACGATAACCTACGCCAACGAGTTCCATTTCCTTTTTATACCCCTCTGTAACACCCACTACCATGGAATTAACTAACGCGCGATACAAGCCATGAAATGATTGTTTCTGCTTTACATCAACGGTATCATTTTCTTCATTGATAGTGAATACTATCTCTCCGTTTTCAATTTTCACAATGATAGAAGGATCTATCTTCTGTGTCATCTCACCCTTCGGACCTTTTACAGTCACTACATTATCCTGATATGTTACTGTAACGTTTGCAGGAATGTTTATTGGCAATTTTCCTATTCTTGACATTTTTATCCCTCCTAAATTAATATATGTAGCATAATACCTCGCCACCTATCTTCTGTACGGAAGCCTCCTTATCTGTCATAACTCCCTTAGAAGTAGAAATAATAGCAATACCAAGACCATTAATTACACGAGGCATATCCTTGTATCCTGTATATTTTCTCAAACCAGGACGTGAAACACGTGTCAAACTCTTGATCGCATTCGTTTTGGTGGCTGGATTATATTTGAGAGCCACTTTAATTACTCCTTGTGGGCCTTCATCTACAAACTTATAGTTCAAGATGTACCCTTTCTCAAAAAGGATCTTGGTGATGTCCTTTTTCAAATTTGATGCAGGCATCTCTACCACTCGGTGATTAGCACGAATGGCATTACGAAGCCGTGTCAAATAATCTGCTATTGGATCTGTCATTGATATGTTTGTTTAATTGATCGAGATTTCTCGACAATATTAAATAAATATTTTTCTATACTGGTTTACCAACTTGCTTTCTTCACTCCAGGGATTAAACCACTAGATGCCATCTCACGGAACTGAATACGCGACAAACCAAACATACGAAGATAGCCTTTGGGGCGCCCCGTAAGTTTACAACGATTGTGCATACGTATAGGAGATGCATTATGAGGAATTGCCTGAAGTTTACGAGCAGCTTCATAAGCCTCAACAGGATCGTCTGTAGTGTTGATTATTTTTTTTAGTGCTGCACGCTTTTCAGCATACTTGGCTACCATTTTGGCACGTTTAACTTCACGTGCTTTCATTGATTCCTTTGCCATCTTGATTAATTGTTTTTTACGTCTTTAAACGGCAATCCAAATTCTTTGAGAAGAGCATACCCCTCTTCGTCAGTCTGAGCCGTTGTTACAAAGGTTATGTTCATTCCATTGAGGCGGTCAACGCTATCAATATTGATTTCAGGGAAAATAATTTGCTCTTTGATGCCAAGAGAGTAATTTCCACGGCCATCCAACTTACTATCAACTCCCTTAAAATCACGTATACGCGGGAGAGCCACACGAATAAGTTCCTCAAGAAATTCATACATACGCTCACGACGCAAAGTCACTCTGACACCGATTGGCATTTTCTTACGAACCTTAAACTGAGCAATATCTTTCTTCGACAAAGTAGCAACTGCTTTCTGTCCAGTAATTATTGTAAGCTCTTCAATTGCCTTATCTATGATTTTTTTATCCTGAGTAGCTGCTCCAAGACCTTCGTTTATAACAATCTTCTTGAGCACAGGAATCTGCATGGGTGAAGAATAATTGAATTTCTTCATAAGAGCCGGCGCTATACGCTCGGCATAAACTTGTTTAAGACTTGCGGTGTTACTCATTACTTAATTTCCTCCCCTGATTTTTTAGAATAACGCACGAGTTTGCCTTCATCATTGCGACGACGCCCTATTCGTGTAGGCTTGCCGCTTTTAGGGTCAATAAGACTTAAATTCGAAATATGAATCGGAGCCTCTTTTTTGATGATGCCACCCTGCGGAGTTTTTGCAGAAGGTTTCTGTGATTTCGACACCATATTGACACCCTCTACAATTGCACGCTGTTCAGCAACAAGAACCTTAAGTACCTTGCCTTTTTGACCACGATTTTCGCCCGCATTCACGTAAACGACATCGTCTTTTTTAATATGTAATTTACTCATCTCTGCTTTAATGTTAAAGTACTTCTGGTGCCAACGACACTACTTTCATGTTAACTGCACGAAGTTCTCGAGCCACAGGACCAAAGATACGACTACCACGAAGTTCGCCTGCACTATTCAACAATACACACGCATTATCATCAAAGCGAATGCAAGAACCATCGGCACGATGAACTTCTTTGTTAGTGCGAACGATCAAGGCACGCGACACGGTTCCTTTCTTCATATCACTTGAAGGTATCACGTTTTGAACAGCAACAACAATAACATCGCCAACAGTGGCATAGCGACGTTTGGTACCGCCGAGTACACGAATGCACACTGCCTCACGAGCACCACTATTGTCGGCTACATTGAGTCTGGTTTCTACCTGTATCATTTTTACTTAGCTTTTTCTACTATTTCTACTAATCTCCATCTCTTGGTTTTACTCAAGGGACGAGTTTCCATAATCAAGACCGTATCACCTACATTGCACTCATTTTTTTCATCATGAGCATGATATGATTTAGTCTTTGACACAAACTTGCCGTAAATAGGATGCATCTCTTTAAATTTGGCTTCAACAACAATGGTTTTATTCATTTTGTTGCTAACCACTACACCCTGGCGGGTCTTTCTTAAATTTCTTTCTTCCATTTGTTACCTGCCTTTTATTTATTAAGTTCTCTTTGACGCAATATAGTTTTTATTCGTGCGATTGTACGACGAGCTTCCTTAATGCGTGAAGGATTCTCTACAGGAGATATGGAATGATTGAGTTTCAACTGATAATAGTTTGCCTCTTCTGTACCAAGGCTCTCTTTCAATTCGTTTGTAGGAAGTTCTTTTATTTCAGCAATCTTCATAATCAAGCATTTTTATCATAATCACGTCGTACAACGAATTTGGTTGTAACGGGAAGTTTTTGCGCAGCAAGACGCAAAGCCTCTTTTGCTACCTCGTACGAAACTCCTTCCACCTCAAATATAATACGTCCCGGAGTTATAGGGAACACATATCCCACAGGATCACCTTTACCTTTACCCATACGTACATCTGCAGGCTTCTTTGTAATCGGTTTATCCGGGAATATACGAATCCAAATCTGACCTTCACGTTGCATATAACGAGACACAGCAACACGGGCAGCCTCTATCTGGCGTTGATTTATCCATTCAGTATCTAGGCTTTTAATACCAAAACTTCCAAACGCCAATTGATTTCCTCTTTGTGCATTGCCCTTGCAACGGCCTTTTTGAGGTCTTCTATATTTAGTTCTTTTTGGTTGTAACATTGTTTTTTCTAAAATTAGCGGTTATTATTTCTTCTTTTGCTGAAGCCGCGTCTACGCTCACCGCCTTGGCGACTATTTTCTTTTTGCTGTGCATAATTTGGAGCGAGATCTACCTTATGGTAAACTTCACCACGACATATCCACACCTTAATACCCAAAAGTCCTACCTTGGTAAGAGCAGTGGTTTGACAATAGTCAATATCTGCACGGAAAGTATGAAGAGGAGTACGTCCTTCCTTATACATCTCCTGACGTGCCATTTCTGCGCCATTCAAACGTCCTGCAATATGTACTTTGATACCTTCTGCACCAGCACGCATTGTATTCTGAATAGCCATTTTAATAACACGGCGATAAGCCATTTTGCCTTCAATCTGGCGAGCAATTGTTTTGCCTACTATCTGTGCGTCAAGATCAGGCTTCTTTACTTCGAAGATATTAACCTGAATATCCTTACTCGTGAGTTTCTTCAACTCTTCCTTAAGTTTATCAACTTCCTGACCACCCTTACCAATGATAAGTCCTGGACGAGAGGTACAAATAGTTACAGTGATAAGCTTAAGCGTGCGTTCAATGACAACTTTAGATACAGCATTACCTGCAGCGCGTTCGTCAAGACGCATCTGGATATAATTACGGATTTTACTATCTTCAACAATATTGTCAGGATAGTTATGTTCACCGAACCAATTTGAATCCCAACCACGGATAATACCAAGTCTATTACTAATCGGATTTACTTTCTGTCCCATAATCTTAATTATTTCTCATTTTTTGTTCCGACGAACAATGTTACATGATTGGAACGTTTGCGAATTCGATAGCCACGTCCCTGTGGAGCAGGACGCATACGCTTAAGGGTAACGCCTTCGTCAACAAACACTTTCGTAATGAAGAGTTCGCCAACTTCAGCTTTACGATCATTTTTCGCCTCCCAATTACTGATAGCAGAACGCAAAAGTTTCTCTACCGGTACAGAAGCTGCTTTTGCAGAAAAGCGAAGCGTACCAAGCGCACGATTTACCTCCATACCACGAATCATATCCACAACATAACGCATTTTACGAGGTGAAGAGGGAACGCCGTTAAGCTTGGCAAAGTACTGGGTCTTGCGGCTTTCTTTAATAGCATTAGCCGCCAATCTTTTTCTTTTTCCCATTATCTATTATTCTTATTTTTCTTTATTACCTGCTCCTGCGATTACTTCTTGTTGTTACCAGAATGACCGCCGAACCTACGTGTGGGAGCGAACTCTCCAAGTTTATGACCCACCATATTTTCCGTAACGTAGACAGGAATGAACTTATTTCCATTATGAACAGCAATGGTATGTCCCACAAAATCCGGGGATATCATTGATGCTCTCGACCATGTTTTTACAACGCTTTTCTTGCCGCTTTCATTCATGGCAAGAATTTTCTTTTCCAAAGTAACTGCGATGTACGGTCCTTTTTTTAATGAACGACTCATAATTTACTCTCTTTACAGTTATTTCTTAGCGTTTGCTCTTTCAATGATATATTTGTTCGATGCTTTCTTCGGAGCCCTTGTCTTAAGACCCTTAGCATACAAGCCGTTTCTTGAACGCGGATGACCTCCCGACTGACGACCTTCACCACCACCCATCGGGTGATCTACAGGGTTCATAACAACACCACGGTTATGAGGACGGCGGCCAAGCCAACGGCTACGACCAGCCTTTCCTGAACTCTCAAGAGCATGATCGGAATTTCCGACACTACCAACAGTAGCTTTGCAAGCACTAAGAATCTGACGTGTTTCACCAGAGGGTAATTTGATTACACAGTAACGACCTTCACGAGAAGTGAGTTGCGCAAAGTTACCTGCAGAACGTACGAGCCTTGCGCCCTGACCGGGACGAAGTTCTATATTGTGAATCACTGTACCTACAGGAATATTTTGAAGAGGGAGAGCATTTCCCACTTCAGGAGCAGCTTGTGCACCAGACATAACGGTTGCTCCAACTTTAAGTCCATTAGGGGCAATGATATAACGTTTTTCACCGTCAGCATAGAAGAGCAATGCAATACGAGCCGAACGATTGGGATCGTATTCTATTGTCTTTACCACTGCGGGTACACCATCTTTCTCTCTTTGAAAGTCAACAAGACGGAGTTTACGTTTGTGGCCACCGCCACGATAACGCACCGTCATTTTGCCTACATTATTACGACCACCGGTAGAACGTTTGCCGTAAACGAGAGATTTTTCTGGTACGGATGCAGTAATTTCTTCGAACGTACCAATAATTTTATGTCTCTGACCTGGTGTAGTAGGTTTAATTTTACGTACTGCCATATCTTATCAAATGTTGCTGTAAAAATCTATTATATCACCGTCTTTCAATGTTACAACGGCTTTTTTATAGGCATTGGTACGACCTTTTGTAAAACCAGAGCGTGTATAACGGCTCTTGTTCTTACCGGCGTAACGCATTGTACTAATACCAATGACGTTTACGTTATAAAGATCTTCTATTTCTGCCTTTATTTGCATTTTATTTGCTTGGGGGCTTACGATGAAGCCGTATTTCTTCTCAGTGTCGGTCAAACGATTCATTTTCTCGGTAACCAACGGACGAATTATAAATCTCATGATTAAGCCTCCTTGTTGTTAAATGCGTCATTAATTTCCTTAATGCTCTTCTCTGTAACGAGCAACACACTTGCATCAAGCACGATGTATGTGTTTAAGGTTTTAGCAATAGTCACCTTGGTGTCCTGAAGATTACGTCCCGAAAGATATACATTTCTATCAACATCAGGAAGAACAACAAGCGATCTCTTGTCGGCAACTTTAAGATTGTTGAGCAATTCTATATAGCTTTTTGTTTTGGGAGCGTCAAAAGTGAAATCCTCAACAACTATTATAGAATTTTCCTTAGCTTTATAGCTAAGTGCAGAACGACGAGCAAGATCTTTCACTTTCTTATTGAGCTTAAAGCCGTAATCACGAGGTTTAGGACCGAACACACGCGCTCCACCTACCAACAACGGTGAATTAATATCACCACGACGAGCTCCGCCGCCACCTTTTTGGCGTCCAAGTTTACGGGTAGAACCGCTGATTTCGCTTCTTTCCTTCGATTTGGCAGTACCTTGACGACGATTTGCCATATACTGCTTCACAGCAAGATAAATAGCATGGTCGTTGGGTTCGATACCATAAATACTGTCATTAAGTGTTACTTTACGACCCGTATCTTCTCCTTTTATATTATATACACTTAGTTCCATTATTTCTTGAGAATTAAGATTGAACCTTTGCATCCGGGAACAGAACCTTTTATCAGCAAGAGGTTGCTCTCAGGAATAACTTTAAGTATTTGCAAATTGTGTGTAGTTACACGCTCGTTACCCATATGGCCACCCATGCGCATACCTTTGAACACCTTTGCAGGATAAGAGCACGCACCAATAGAACCCGGTTTTCTCAAACGGTCATCTTGACCATGAGTAGTTTGACCTACACCGCCGAAACCATGTCTTTTAACAACACCTTGAAAGCCATGTCCTTTAGACGTGCCGGTAACATTAACGTAGCTCACTGTAGAGAACACGTCAACGGTAACAATGTCGCCTAAATTCAACTCCTTGTCAAAATCAGTGAACTCGGCCAAGTGGCGCTTGGGAGTGGTACCCGCTTTCTTAAAGTGTCCTTCCATAGGCTTGGTAGTATTCTTTTCCTTAGCCTCTTGGAAACCGAGTTGAACAGCAGCATAGCCGTCCTTCTCCACACTCTTCACTTGCGTTACCACACAAGGGCCAGCTTCGATAACAGTGCATGGCACATTTTTGCCCTCAGCACTGAAAACGGATGTCATTCCGATTTTCTTTCCTAATAATCCTGGCATTTCAGTAATTTATTTGAGTGATTTATTATATATTGTTTTTACTATACCTTAATCTCAACCTCAACGCCACAAGGCAATTCAAGTTTCATCAAAGCGTCTACAGTTTTCGAAGTAGAGCTATAGATGTCAATAAGGCGCTTGTAACTCGAAAGTTCAAACTGTTCGCGTGCTTTCTTGTTAACAAAAGTACTGCGGTTTACAGTAATGATGCGTTTATGAGTAGGAAGTGGAATCGGACCACTCACAATTGCTCCTGTAGCCTTTACAGTTTTCACGATTTTCTCAGCAGACTTTTCTACCAAGGAATAATCGTAGGATTTAAGTTTGATTCTAATTTTTTGACTCATTGTTTTTTATATTACACCGTTCGAACGGGAGTAAGAGTCATTCATTACCCCCACCGTTCCGGATTTTTTATTACTTAAGCAGTTCGGTATGTCCTTTAATTTCCTCAAGCACTTTCTCTGCAATTGAAGTAGAAACTGCTGCGTGATGATCATATTGCATTGAAGAAGTTGCACGACCCGAAGTAATGGTACGGAGAGCCGTTACATAACCAAATGTTTCTGCAAGCGGAACCAAAGCCTTAACGATACGTCCACCGCTACGGTTGGTATCCATACCTTCTACTTGACCACGTCTCTTGTTCAAGTCACCAATCACATCACCCATATTTTCTTCGGGGCAAACAACCTCAAGACGCATAATAGGCTCCATGAGTACGGGCTTAGCTTTTGCACAAGCGTTTTTGTATGCACTAATAGCTGCTACTTCAAATGACAACTGGTCAGAGTCTACAGGGTGGAAAGAACCATCAAGAAGTTCAACCTTAAGACCTACCATAGGATAACCACCAAGCACACCATTCTTCATTGCAGATTCAAAACCTTTCTGAACGGAAGGAATGAATTCCTTAGGAATGTTACCGCCGGTAACTTTATTGACAAACTGAAGATTGCCTTCTTTGAAATCAGGATCAAGCGGGCCGACATTAACAATAATATCAGCGAACTTACCACGACCACCAGTCTGCTTCTTGTAAACCTCGCGGAGATTAACAGTCTTAGTGATAGCTTCCTTGTAGTTAACCTGTGGCTTACCCTGATTACATTCTACGCCAAATTCACGACGAAGACGTTCGATAATAATATCAAGGTGAAGCTCGCCCATACCCGAAATAATCGTCTGACCGCTCTGTTCGTCAGTATGAACTGTGAAAGTAGGATCTTCTTCTGCGAGTTTTGCAAGACCATTGGAAAGTTTGTCAAGATCCTTCTGAGTCTTAGGCTCTACAGCAATACCGATAACTGGATCGGGGAAATCCATAGATTCAAGTACGATAGGAGCATCTTCATCAGCAAGAGTATCACCAGTGCGGATATCTTTGAAACCTACACCTGCGCCGATATCACCTGCACCGATAACATCAACAGGGTTCTGCTTATTTGAATTCATCTGGAAAAGACGAGAGATACGCTCTTTCTTGCCCGAACGAACATTATATACATAAGAACCTGCAGAAATCTTACCGGAATAAACCCGGAAGAATGTAAGACGACCTACATACGGGTCGGTTGCAATCTTGAATGCGAGAGCAGATGTATGCTCGTCTTCAGCAGGACGGCGATCTTCTTCTTCGCCCGTACTCGGATTGGTACCAACGATATTCGGAGTATCAACAGGAGACGGAAGGAACATACATACATAGTCAAGCAGCGTTTGAACGCCCTTGTTCTTGAATGCAGAACCGCAAGTCATAGGAGTAAGCTTCTGCGAGATAGTTCCTTTACGGATAGCTGCGATAATTTCTTCCTTAGAAATAGTAGAAGGATCTTCGAAGAATTTCTCCATCAAAGCATCATCACACTCTGCTGCCTGCTCAACCATCTTGTCGTGCCATTCCTGTGCTTCTGCCTGAAGTTCAGAAGGAATTTCTTCAACTTCAAATTCAGCACCTTGGGTTTCATCGTTCCAAATGATAGCCTTCATCTGAATAAGATCGACAACGCCCTTAAAATTCTCCTCTGCGCCGATAGGAATTGCTACAACACAAGGATTTGCATGCAGAATACTCTTCATCTGGCTTACAACCTCGAAGAAATCTGCACCGGAGCGGTCCATCTTGTTTACAAAAGCAATACGGGGAACGTTATACTTATCAGCCTGACGCCAAACAGTTTCACTCTGCGGCTGTACACCACCTACTGCGCAGTATGTTGCCACAGCACCGTCGAGCACACGCAAAGAACGTTCTACCTCTGCGGTAAAGTCAACGTGTCCCGGAGTGTCGATAAGGTTAATTTTGAAAGTCTTGTCGTTCCAATTCCAATAAGTAGTGGTAGCAGCAGAAGTAATAGTAATACCTCTCTCCTGCTCTTCTTCCATCCAGTCCATCGTAGCTGCACCCTCGTGCACCTCACCGATTTTGTGGGTTTTACCCGTATAAAAGAGGATACGTTCAGAAGTAGTTGTTTTACCGGCATCGATGTGAGCCATGATACCGATGTTACGCGTAAGATTTAAATCTACTTTAGCCATCTGTTATATTCCTCTCTTTTAGAATCTGAAATGTGCGAACGCACGGTTAGCTTCAGCCATGCGGTGCATGTCTTCTTTACGTTTGTAAGCACCACCCTGCTCGTTGTAAGCATCCATAATTTCAGCAGCGAGTTTTTCCGCCATGGACTTTCCGCTACGTTTACGAGCAAAGTTGATCATGTTTTTCATCGAAACCGATTCTTTACGGTCAGGACGAATTTCTGTAGGAACCTGGAAAGTTGCACCACCTATACGACGCGACTTAACCTCAACCAGAGGAGTAATCTTGTCGAGAGCTGATTTCCAAACTTCAAGTGCAGATTTCTCTGCGTCCTTATTTTTCTCACTTACGATTTCGAGGGCAGCATAGAATATCTTGTAAGAAGTATTCTTTTTGCCATCATACATAAGATGATTAACAAACTTGGAAACTTTCTGGTCTCCATAAACAGGATCCGGAAGGATCACACGTTTCTTTGGTTTTGCTTTTCTCATTTTGTTTTAGCGATAATTGATTTGGGGCTGCTAATACTATTTGTCTTCAACGTCCCCTCCGGGAGCGTTTACTCAACCTTTTCTTATTTTGCTTCCGCGCAAACCAAATGATTTTACTTACTTAGACACCTTAGGTCTCTTTGCACCGTATTTAGAGCGACGCTGCGTGCGGTTAGCAACACCGGCAGTATCAAGAGTACCGCGAACGATGTGGTAACGAACACCCGGAAGGTCTTTAACACGACCGCCACGCACCAAAACAATACTGTGTTCCTGAAGATTATGACCTTCTCCGGGTATATAGGAGTTAACCTCCTTAGAGTTGGTCAAACGTACACGCGCAACCTTACGCATTGCAGAATTAGGTTTTTTAGGAGTGGTTGTGTAAACACGCACACACACGCCACGCCTCTGAGGGCATGAATCAAGGGCAGGCGATTTACTCTTATCCACCAAAACCTTTCTGCCTTTTCTTACCAATTGTTGAATTGTAGGCATTTTACTGTTTTTTAATTACTTATATATTATATTCTTTCTATATTCTATGATTCTCAAAGGCGCATAATACACCTTTTCGGGCTGCAAAGTTACAAATATTTCCGCTATTTACAAAGAAAGTCAGGAGGTTAACATACAGAGAAACACAAGCATTACCTCCTTTTCATACAAAGCACAAGCGTTACAAATCATTACAAATAAATGATATTCAACATATTAAAGAAAACCAAAGCAACAATCTCCGTTTTTTTTCGCTCTTTGTTTTATTGTTTTTTAACTATTTATCTTGCTTTTGAAGTTTATTTAACTATAAAATCGACAGGATTCTTTCTGAAAACAAACAAAGCCCCCAGAAGCACCATATTTCTCCACAAAAATTCCGGCATCTGCATCGCGAAAAAAACAATATCGGATATCGCAAAAACGATGTCTGACATAATTTAAACGATGTCAGACATAATTTAAACAAGGTCTGACATCGGAAAGGCGTTTTTAAGCCTAAGAATATCAGCAAAATAAAAAGCATTGCCATCAAGCCTGACAGCAATGCTTTTATCTCGTCTTTATGGTTGCAAAAACTACTCTTTGCTCCATATATAGCGGTAATTGAACCTGCGGTTGGGAGCGGTGTCGCCTCCGAGCGCAAGACCGATGGGCGATTTCAAGTCTGCGGGGTTGTCCGCCCATTTGAAATCGAACGTTATGTTGTTGCCCTTTGCTCCAATATACTTTCTCGGTATGCTTATATAATAATCCTTGCCGTCTACGCGGGTTTCGATTTTCGCAATCTCTTTCCATTGTGCCGTGCTGTCGGCATTGACGCCGGCACATTTCAGGAGTTTTCCGTCTGAAACCATATAGTCGTACCCGTTCCAGCCGGTTCGGCTGTTTTTGTCAGTATCCAGGAAGAGCAACATCCAACCTTCGGGCTGCGGTTTGGTGAGATTGTCCGCAGCAGATACGCGAAACATTACGTTTTTCTTTGTTATCCCCACTTTGGTAAGCACTATATCGTTTCGCCCGAGCGTATCTTTGTAGTGCAATCCCGAATATCCGTCCCAATCTCTATGGACAATATCGCCCTTTGTATCGCGGTATTCCGTTTTTTCATTGTCCCAGGACGTAAAATATCCGTGGTTTTCCGGAATGGGACGCACGCCTTTATACTTTCGTATGTTTGCCGCCATCTGCATATAGTAGTTGTCGGAAAAACCACCCTTCATAGGACCGATAGTACGGTTGAATTCCTCATTATATTGGTCTACGAAGAAATAATTTGTACCCGGACGACGCATGAAAGTTACTGCCGGGTCCTGCATGAACTTACCTGCGGTCCATTCGTTCCAATCGTTGAGATAAATAAACGAAGGGTCTACACTCAAAGCCTCGTCCCAACGATCTTGAAAATAGATACCGTATGCCGTGGGGCGCTCCATTTTCTTGCCAAACTCGGGGACGTATGCCGGAACAGGCAAATCGTATTGGTCAAATTGGGGTTCGCCCGTCTGTTGCCGCCATGATTTTCCGATAAGCGAGACAGGGTGTTGCGCAGGAGTAACAGAGATTTCCTCTATTTCCCCATTGTGTCGCGAAGCACGCTCGCGGGGAGTAAGATCCTGCACCTGCTTGTCGCCAAGATCGAGACCGAATGTCCAATAGTCCTCCGTGCCCACAAGACGTTTGCCATTCCATTTGTAATATCCCCACCACATGCTGCGAAGAGTGAAGAAGTCGAGAATATATTGCGGATAGTACGAAATAAACTGCTTGGTGTAAACACTGTCGCCGTAATGCGGATTGGCAGGATTGGTTACCGCATCGGCGTCATAGAGAAAGTTTTGGAATTTGGCAGGCTTCGCACTCACGGCGTCAAACGTGGGATCTACATTATATAGGAACAATGGTTTTCCGTCGCGGTAATACCACAAATCTTTATAGCGGCCGGGGCGATAAATACGCTCAAAGATTTCCTGAGCACAGTATATGGGAACGCCGTTAAACACCCAAAAACAAAACTTTGGCACTTTCTGTCCGCCGTTTTTCATCTCTGCCATTATTTTGAACATCTGCTCCCATTCTTCCCAGTACCTTACGGAATTGGTTACATCGAGAATTAGCACGTCAACTCCCGCATCGGCAAGCGCAGACAAGTCATGGCGAATAACATATGGGTCGGCTGATAAAAAATAGCCCAGTTCCGGTTCTCCCCAATGGTAATATCCGCCATACTCCTGCCATATCTGTTTTGTTCCGTCGAGACGGGCGGAAGGATCTTTGCGGAGTATTTTCGTTATATCCCCTTTATAGGGTGGCGTGCCTACGTGATTGTTTTGCGTGTGCCAGGTGATGTAAAACATTCCCACGTCTCTTGTTTTGTCGGTTTTCAATTTTCCCGCTTCGTTTAGCGTAGGTTGTATGCGCCCCGCGCCGTCTGTTCCTACCCAAGTATCGGGATAAATGTCCCAAGAAAGGTTTTCGTTTTGATTCTGTGCCGAAAGCGGGGAAACGGCAAGCGACAAAAGAGCGAGTATAGCCGGAATTCTATTTTTCATATATGGATTGATTCTAACTGTATGCCGCATGGTATTTCACAGCAGGCATATTATATATATTGTATGTGTGCAAATATAAAAAATGTCGGTCATATCAACGATACGACCGACTGTTTTTGTTTCTTCAAAGGATTGCTGCCGTTTTATTTCGCAGCTTCGGGAGTGCCCATCGAATATGAAGGCTGCCCTGTGAAGTATCCTTTGCTCTGCCACAGTTTTTCTACGGGCGCGATGCGACGTGTGAAATCTGCGAGGTTTTTGTTTTCCACTTTTGTCCAGCCACATTCAGCGTATGCCGCAAGACGCGGGAATGTCTGGAAATATATGCGTGCGTCTGTAGGAGTGCGTTCGCCCCACATTTGGCAACCGAGACCGAGTATCTTGGAGTTTTGTTCCGGAGTGAGGTCTTCGAAATACGGGTTGAAGCTATAGGAACGCTCAAGCGGTATTGCCTCGTAGGGATAATCGAGATAGGTGAACACGCGATTGGAATTGACCACATTGAAACCTTTCTTGATTGCTTTCTTTGCGAGTTCGGTGGAACCGTCCCAGAACTGCACGAGCGTACCCGGCTCAAGAGTTACAGCAGAGTTCTCGCCACGGTTGGCTTCCTCGTGAACATTGTCGCCGGTAATCTCGTTCCAGCCGATGAGTTTAACTCCTTTTTTGTCGAGGAACTTCTGCAGGCTGTTGATAGTGTAGAGTTGCATGTCGGGATAGGTTTTGAGACCGTGCTCCTGCATGAACTTTTTGATTCTGTCGTTTTTGGTCCAGCGCGAATAGTTTGCCTCGTCGCCGCCGATGTGTACAATTTTCGAGGGGAAGAGTTTTACTACTTGGTTAAGCGTAGTTTCGATAAACTTCTTGAATTCCGGTGCAACCACATCGTATATTGCGGGGTCGGTATCATTGTCGCCTTTTGCCATAAGTTCGGGATAAACGTGAGCAGCTGCGAAGCAATGGCCCGGGACTTCGATTTCGGGAATCACGCGTATGCCTCTATCGGCGCAATAGTTAACCACTTCCTTGATTTCGTCCTGTGTGTAATAAGCGCGGTCGCGGTTGGGATAAGCCTCCTTCCATTTGTCGGCTCCGAGGAACCAGTGGCTGTTATCGCTGAGCGAACCTTCGCTCGTAAGTTTGGGATATCCTTTTATTTCGATACGCCAGCCCGGATCGTCCACCAAATGCCAGTGGAATGTATTCATCTTCAAGCGTACCATTTCATTGACAAGGCGTTTCACCATTGCCATACCGTGGAAATGGCGGCTTTCGTCGAGCATATATGCACGCCACCCGAATTCGGGCCAGTCGGTTATTTTGCAAACGTTGGCCGTAAAGTTTCCGTTTTCGTTCTTCAACATTTGTCTGATGCTCTCTATTGCGTAGATTGCACCGCTACGGTCGTCAGCCACAGCAGCCACAGCGGGTTTCTTCTTGTCGCTAACTTCGAGCGTATATCCCTCCTTGTGTCCGGAAGCCTTGCCCATGGAGATTGCAATGTCGGCCTGAGATGCCGAAGATACCATGACGGGCGAAATGCCTGCTTCCTTGAACTGTGCCGAAAGGTAAGCGTTGCTTATTTTGGCTTTCTTGTCGAGATACACCTTGGGACTTGCCGAAACCGATGCCTTGCCGGCCTGAAGCCTTACCACCTGCGGCTGCGGAACTATGGTTATCTGTGCGGCGCAATGCTTCGCCGGGAAAATGAGTAGCGCTGCGGCTATTCCTGCCACAAACGTCTTGCCTAAAGATTTCTTCATTTTTATATCTATGTTTTATCGTTTTCTTGGTTACACCATTGTTATTCTATTGCAAATATAGCAATTATGATTGGAATGCACAATTTTTATTGACAATGTGCACTCTACTCCACTGCTTTTGCCTGAAATTTACTTTTTCAGCGCCGTTTTTCCGACACTGTTCACCGCATGATTTCAAGCGCTTTTTGCATCGCAAAAACTCCGACGCATCTCGTTTGAATTAGATGCGTCGGAATTTAAATTTGGTGGCCCGGAGTTTTTACAAGATGCCGACTCGTTTTTGCAATATCCCACAAGGCTTTTTGTGCAATGCATAAAAGCGGAACAAAGAGCAGTCCCACACGGCATTAGCCGCATGGGACTGCTCAAGTAATAACCCAGAAAATTATAGAATGAAAAATTTCGCAAATTTCTACTTTTCCTTATTCTTTATATGCTCTTCGTATTCGGCAAGTTCACGTTCTCCAAAATGAGCAAGTCCGTAATGCTCGTCGTGCTGACTGAGGTCGAGACCCACACGCTCGCTCTGTATGCTCACACGCATAGGTATGAACTTGTCGATAAGCCAATAGCCAAAGTAGCTCATGCCGAATGTGTAGACAAACACTATCACAACGGCAAGAATATGGTAGAGGAATATCACCAAACCGTCGGTAGTTCCGGCAATAAGGCCTTCGTGAATGAAGATACCGGTCATTATCGTACCTACAATACCGCCCGTTCCGTGGGTAGGGAACACATCAAGCGCATCGTCAATCCTGCTGTGAGAACGCCAGTATACCGCAATGTTGCAAATTATTGAAATTACGAACGAGATGAATATCGTTTGCCCCACGCTCACATATCCTGCCGACGGAGTACAAGCCACGAGACCCACCACGCAGCCTACCGCAGCTCCCATAGCCGACGGTTTGCGCCCGCGAAGGCAATCGAAGAAAATCCAAGTCATCATAGCCGTGGCAGAAGCAGTTGTGGTATTGAGGAAAGCCTTTACCGCCTGTCCGTCGGCATGAAGCGAACTTCCGGCATTGAACCCAAACCAGCCAAGCCACAACAACGCCGCGCCGAGAAGCACAAACGGAATGTTGGCAGGCTCTTCATCTTTTGTCGAAGTGCGGCGTTTGCCAAGAAATATAGCACCTGCCAAAGCTGCCACGCCCGAAGATGCATGCACCACGATACCTCCGGCGAAATCTATCACGCCCCATTTCATGAACAAGCCATCGGGGTGCCACGTAAGGTGGGCAAGGGGGCAATATATAAATACGAAGAAGAATATCATGAAGAACAGATACGCCGAAAAGCGCACGCGCTCAGCAAAAGAACCCGTTATGAGCGAAGGAGTAATGATAGCAAATTTCATCTGAAACAGCGCGTAGAGTGCAAGAGGAATCGTAGCTCCGCCGAGAATCTTTCCCGTTGGCGTGGTATATACTGCCGCACCCACGTTCTGGAACATCGCAAAAGTTGTAGGGTTTCCAATCACCCCGCCGATATCATCTCCGAAACACAAGCTGAAACCAAATGCCACCCACAACACGGTAATTATTCCCATTGCGATGAAACTTTGCAACATTGTGGATATCACGTTTCGCGCCCCTACCATTCCGCCGTAAAAAAACGAGAGACCAGGGGTCATCATAAGCACGAAAATCGTGGCAGTAATAAGCCAAGCCACATCGGCAGCGCTTATCGTTGAAAAATCACAGTCAAAACTCGGTTCTGAACTGAACAACCCGGCAATGGTAATGATTACCATCACTCCCATAAGGATAATCCATTTTTTCTTAATCTTCATAGTAATATTTCTGTTTGTTCGTTTGTCGCACAAAAATAGTTCTTTTGTTCACAAAAACAGACTTTTTTCTATCATAAACGCAAGTAAAATTTATTTTACCCTACAAAAATGACAACCAAACTTATAGAAAACGAACTTTTTGCCGTAAAAATTCGCTTTTATCCGATATTTTGTCCACGATAAGAGGGATTAAACGAACACAAGTCCATGTTTTTACAATTACAAGCCTTTCCTGTAAAACAAAATACCATATAAACAAGACAATATTCCATTCTAACAAGAAAATATTCCGTTCTAACAAGAAAACGTTTCACTTCCACAAAACGACATTCCGCTTTAACTAAACCACATGCGGCATCAACCCAATTGCAAGCCCTGCCGCAGCCACAGCACACTATAGGGAACGAAAAAGGGCGCGAGGATTTCTCCCCACGCCCTTTGGCGATGTTCTTTTACGGATTATGCGTCAGAGCGGCGCGTTTAATATTCTTCCTCGTTGAAGAAGAAATCTTCCTTAGTAGGATAGTCCGGCCACACGTCTTCGATGTTTTCATACACTTCGCCTTCGTCTTCGAGCTCCTGAAGGTTTTCGATAACTTCCATAGGGGCGCCCGAGCGCGTAGCATAGTCAATCAACTCGTCTTTAGTAGCGGGCCAAGGTGCATCTTCGAGTTTTGAGGCTAATTCCAGTGTCCAATACATAGTTTTAAATGCTTTATATTCAGAAAACGGCGCAAAATTACAATGTTATTCCGAATAACAAAGAAAAATCGCGGGAAATTTTCTTTTTATTGAGGCAAATATATAGCGTAACATGCGGCAGCGTTTTTCCCATAGCGCATGTCCGCTGTGTTTCGTGCCGCATGTTTCAGAAACTCACTATATAATTCTGCTTGTTGAGGTTCGTATTGAAAAACACGAAGCCCACTTCGTAGAGGTCAAAGGTTACTATCGCGCGCGAATCGGCACATATCTCGTTCCAACGGCTTTCGTTCTCGCGCGAGTCGTGTATTCCGGCGGCGGCAAAGAATGTGGTTTCCCCTGCACACTGCGCCGTGATATGAAAAACGGTGAGAATGTCGGTATCCCCTGCTGCAAACACGAATTCAAGCCCTCGCGACGGCATCTGTTCGGGCAAAGGATAAATGGAAACCTCTGCACTACAACTGCCTGCGGCTATATATTCGGCCGTAAGCGCCGACTTCGCGCCCACAAGCACAGCCGTGCGCGGGTGGCAGTAGTTTGCCGCGCGAAACATCAGTTTGTCGCCTTTCGATGTCAACCCCCGCTGTGCCGAAGAGCGTTTGCGACGACGTTTTTTCAGTTCTTTATAAGCGTAATACCGTCCTTTTTCATACACCACGCCTTTGACGAAATCATAGGCAAAAGGTGAATGAATGCCATAGCCGTTGCGGTTGCGAAATCTCCGCATACGAACAAGTAGCCGCTTGATGTTTTTCAAACTAAGTGTCATTTCTGGTACAAAAATACATATAATTGTTAATTACACATGGCATTCAGGGCACCTAATCGAAAAAAAACATAAAATCCCATATAATATTTTCTTTTCAACCCGCATCTTAATTAAAACTCCGTATATTTGCAACGTGTTTTTCATAGTATTAGATTTAAGGTTAACAAGATTGGGATACAGCGGTATCCCATTTTTTTTGCCTTAGAGAGAAACATATTGCTGAAATTGAGCATAATACGAATTTCATTAGAGAGCGTTGTAACGATATCGGATATAGTCTTTTACGAGGTCTGACCTAATTTAAATTCCGGGCCATCTAATTTAAATTAGATGCGTCGGAGTTTTTGCGACAAAGCATCTTGTAAAATTTCATTGCAATGCATCGAGAATTTCCCTTATTGTCTTGCCGTTGACTGGGTGTTTCAAATCGGGTGCAATGGCTGCAAGCGGCTGCAAAACAAACCTCCGTTCACACAGATGCGGGTGGGGAATCACGAGTTGCGGCGTGGAAACCACAAGATTGTCATAAAAAAGTATGTCAATGTCAATCGTGCGGTCGTGATACACTCCGTTTTCCGATTTCTGCGTTCGTCCCAGTTCCCTCTCCACACGTTGCGTTGCCTCGAGTGCTTCAACGGGCGAAAGCATGGTGGAAAATTCGCCCGCCGTATTGAGAAAAAGATTTTCCGAACAGAAACCTTCGGGCTTTGTAAGCATGCAGGGAGCAACAGAAACGGGCTTCAAACCCTCGGATTCGAGAAGTTTGAAAGCCCGTCGTATTGTTTCTTCCCTGCTACCCAGATTTGAGCCGAATGCAAGGTATATGCTATGATTCATTAGTCGATTATGAGCATTGCATCACCATATGGACCGAATTTATAATCGTCCTTGAGCGCCACTTTATAGGCATTCATCACATTTTCATAGCCACCGTAGGCAGTGGTAAGCATAAGGAGAGTGCTCAAAGGCAATTCAAAATTCACAACCATGGCATTGGCGATATGGAAATCGTAGGGCGGGAAAATAAACTTGTTTGTCCAGCCCTCGTATTGCTTGAGGTGGTTGTCGGCGCCCACTGCCGTTTCGAGCGCACGCTGCACCGTGGTTCCCACAGCCACTACCTTGTGTCCGCCGTCGATTGCACGGTTTACGATGTCGCAGCATTCCTTCTCCACAAACATCTGCTCCGAATCCATCTTGTGTTTCGTGAGGTCTTCAACGTCGGTAGAGCGGAATGTACCCAATCCGCAGTGCATTGTAAGGAATGCAAAGTCGATTCCTTTGATTTCCATTCTCTTCATAAGCTCGCGCGAGAAATGCAAACCGCTTGCAGGAGCCGTTACCGCGCCTTCGTTTTTCGCGAATATAGTCTGGAATCTTTCCAAATCCTCAGCTTCTACGTCTCTTTTGATGAATTTGGGCAGCGGAGCTTCGCCAAGAGCGTAAAGTTGACGCTTGAATTCATCATGAGGACCGTCGTAGAGAAAACGTAATGTACGACCGCGGCTCGTGGTATTGTCTATCACTTCCGCCATAATGCTTCCGTCCTCTCCGAAGAAGAGTTTGTTTCCGATTCTAATCTTTCTTGCCGGGTCGACAAGCACGTCCCACAGGCGCAACTCGGGATTGAGTTCGCGCAAAAGGAACACCTCGATTTTTGCACCCGTCTTTTCTTTCAGACCATAAAGCCGTGCAGGAAAAACCTTGGTATCGTTGAACACGAAAACGTCATGCTCTTCGAAATAATTGATTATCTCCTTGAACATCTTGTGCTCGATTTTCCCGGTAGTGCGGTGAAGCACAATCATACGCGACTCGTCGCGGTGGTGAGCGGGATAAAGAGCTATTTTCTCGTCAGGCAGTTTGAACTTGAATTGAGATAATTTCATATTATATTGGTATGTTTTTATTTATTTGCTGTTTTTGTGCCGCTTACATCGGGAATCTCCACTTCGATACCCTTAAGCCATTCGTCGAAATTCTCCGGATTCATGCTTTGGTCGGCTCTGTACTGTCCGATTCTCGTTCGGCGCAAGGCTGTAAGGTATGCCCCGCTTCCAAGAGCCTCGCCAATATCGCGGGCAAGCGCACGGATATACGTTCCCTTGCCGCAATGCACGCGTATCTTTATATCTGGCATGGAATATTCCAGTAGTTCTATTTCGTAGATGTGCAAAGGTTTTGCCTTAAGTTGCACCTCCTTGCCCTTGCGGGCCAGATGATAGGCATGCTTCCCGTCAACTTTGCAGGCAGAATAGATGGGCGGCACCTGAAGTATGTCTCCCTCGAATTTGCGGAGCGTCTGTTCCACAAGTTCGCGAGTTATATGTTCTATGGGAAAGGTTGCATTTTCGGGGTGCTCCATATCATAGCTCGCCGTTGTAGCTCCTAAACGCAACGTAGCCTCATATTCTTTGTCGAGCATCTGTAGTTCCTCGATTTTCTTAGTAGCCTTGCCCGTACACAAAAGCAACACCCCTGTAGCCAAAGGGTCGAGCGTGCCCGCGTGTCCCACTTTGATTTTTCTTCCGTCCATTCTCGACGTTAGGGTGTTCCTTACATAATAGACAATCTTGAACGACGTAGCCTTGTAGGGCTTGTCGAAAGCCAAAATCTCACCATCAAAAAAATTCATCAGTCTACCATTTGCAAATTATAACCCATGGCAAGAAGAACTAATATCGCTCCGCCCACCACAATACGGTACCAGCCGAAAGCTGCGAAGCCATATTTTGTTACGTAGTTGATGAAGAATTTAATTGCGAGTACCGCCACAATAAATGCAACAACAGAACCGAGAATTAGAGTGAACAAATTATCGCCCTGCATCAATATCGAAGCCTCTCCGCCCTTTATCATTTTGTAGGTCTCAAGACATGTTGCGCCGAACA
Source organism: bacterium (assembly GCA_963660485.1). GTDB lineage: Bacteria > Bacteroidota > Bacteroidia > Bacteroidales > Bacteroidaceae > UBA6398. The sequence goes on from CAVKYH010000024.1 coordinate 29,679, forward strand.
TCGTTGGAACTGCGAGGAAAAACGAGAATTCGGCCGCCGCTTTGCGTGTGAGTTTTTGCGACATGCCACCGACAATAGTCGACATCGAACGCGAAACACCCGGAATCATGGAAATACATTGAATGAAACCTATGATAAGCGCACGCTTATAGGTAAGTTTCGTTTTTTCGCTGCCTTTGTTGAAAATCTTGTCGCAGAAGAGCATAAACACACCGCCCACAATCAACATCCAAGCCACGAGCGACACGTTTCCGAGGTTTGCCTCTATCGCGTCATTGAATGCCAATCCGAGCACAACGGCCGGCAATACGCCTACCACAAGCCTCGCATAAAAGTCATACATTGCTTTCCAATAGCTCTTGCCTGCATTTCCTGCGTTGGGATAGAAAAAGCGTTTCCAATAAAGACAAATCACAGAGAGAATAGCCCCAAACTGAATGATCACGGTAAACGCTTTGACAAAAGGCGTGCTCTCCACTCCGAGAATGCTTTGCGTTATAATCATATGCCCTGTGGAGGAAACGGGAAGGAACTCCGTCAGCCCTTCAACGATTGCAATGATGATGGTTTGTATAAAATCCATTCGCGTTATGCCTTGTCTGCAGTATCATTGCCGTTATTCCCCTCGCTCTTGTCTTTTGAGGGATAAAGTATCGCCATAACGATACACACAAATCCCACGAAGCACATAGCAGGTGCGACCTTTATGCGGCGTGCGTCAAATATAGCGGGATCGAAATGGGTTTCGTCCGACCCTCCACCGGCCATTAGAATAAACCCGAGGATTACTATCGCCATACCTATGGCGAGCAGAATGAAATTTTTGCGTGTAAACGCAAGTTTGCTTTTATCCATTTTTAATATTGTTATTTCTGTTTTTAAGAACGGTATATTTCGTCGGCACGCATACGCAGATATTTGTTCACCGACACGTATGCACAAAGCAGGATAAGCACTATGCCGCAACCCATAACGCTTCCGAGAGTAACTGCCCACACTCTCCAATCCACGTTGACGCTAAGAGATGGATCGAAATCAAGCAGCGCCACGATTCCACCGGCAAGCATGGCGCACGCCAATGCCGCAGCTATAAATCCCACCCAAAATGCGCTTGCCATAAACGGGCGGCGGATAAACGACGAGCGTGCTCCGACGAGCTGCATGGTGCGAATTTCAAAACGCCTCGAATACACGCTCAAGCGCATGGTATTGTTTATCAAAACAAACGACACAAACATAAGCAGCACCGCCACTACGAGCAACACAGTGCTCACTTTGCGGATATTGCGGTTGATGCTGTCCATAAGTTTGTCGGGATAATCCACATCTATAACGTAATGCTCCGCTTTAAGTGCCGGGATAACTCCCGCAAGGCTGTCGCTGTTGGCATAATTAGCCTTGAGCCGCAATTCAAACGAGGCAGGCATCGGATTTGTCCCGTTGAATTCCGCAGGTTCACAGCCAAGAGCGGCCTGTTGCACCTTTTGGGCTTTCTCCTTTGAAACATACGCCACACCAGCTGCGCACGGCATATTCTTGAGCCGTGTTTGCAGGGCATAAGCCTCGCCATTAGGCGTTTCGTCATCGAGCATCAGCGTTACCACAAAGTTTTCGCGCAACTGCACACTGAAATTCGCAGCCACGCTCACAAAGAATACTACGATACCAATAAGCACCAGCACGAGCGTTGTGCTTATGCACGATGTAACGGCGTTCAGTTTCCAACCACCGCGCGATCTGTGTTTTTTGTTCATAATATTTGAGGATTACGACAACTTTTCAAAGACATATATTATAGAGCTGCTTTTTTTCTTGTTGCACGAAGCCTTTGTCCAAGCTCTGAACCCCTGGTAAAGACCTTTGACAAAAGGATGTCTCGACCCTCTGTTTTTTTCCGAAAGCATGGAGATATAGAATCCGTCGAAGGGCATCGGACGCATGTCAACCAATTTAAATCCGTGCTGCTGCGCCACCAGTCGCATGGTATGGGGATTGAAATGCCAGAGATGACGCGGAACATCATATGCAGCCCATTTCTCGCGATAGTGTTTCGCATCTGCGCTTCCGCAGTTGGGCACAGCAATCACAAGACGCCCATTATTTTTGAGCAGCCGGTGCAATTTTTGCCACTCCTCCGACAATTTATATATATGCTCCATTACGTGCCACATGGTAATCGCATCAAAATTTTCGGCAGGGAATTTGTCGAGCGCCGTGATATCCTCTTCGGTAATTCCAAAATGCTCTGCGGCGAATTTTCTTGCCCCGGCATCGATTTCCACCGCGTTCACGTAAAAGCCGCACTTCTTCATTTCGTTTGCAAAATAGCCTGTGCCGGCACCGATATCGAGAAGTTTTCCCTCACGACTGCCCAGCGCTTCCATCACCAGGTTTGCCTTGCGATGCAACATCAAACTGCGCACACGATGATAAATCTTGTTTACAATTCCCTTGCGCGTATCCGAATGTGATATGTAGTCGGGAGAATGATAATACTTCCCCGCCTCCTGTTCTATAGGCGCATTTTGTGTGAAACGCATTCCGCAGGCATCACAGCCAAACACGTCGAATTCTTCGCCCGTAGCCGTAAAGTCAACAGCCGTAAACTTCTTTGCCACATGCTCCGAACCACACGCCGGACACCGCGATATATATTGTCTGTCCATTCTAATCGCTAATTTCGTGCAAATATACGAAACTACACGCGTTTATCTCCCTTTTACCTCCGTTTTTCTTTTCTTCCATTCCCAACACCCGCAAAAAGCCAACGAATTTTTATCGTTCAAACAAGGAATGGAGTTTCAAGAGCTGCGAACATTTGTAAACTAATGGAATCTAAAAGCAATTGAAACGATTTGCAAAGCGTCTACACTTACTTTCTCTTGCTCACATTCCAATCAAAAGAATAAACACAACCTTTTACAGGAATATTGACAGTCAAAATTTCTCCTCTCTTCCGTTTAATGTTCATATAACCAACGATAGCTTCGCCAGGGTAAACCGTTGTCGTTTTTAGATACCCCTGCTCACGAACAGCACAGTCGTTCTCCAGCATTTGACCCAACGTAAGAATTTGATTTGTAGATGCAACGTTAGCTTGATGTGCCGCATAGGCATCATAATGTCTTGTTATTGTTGTATAAGGCAAACCTGTAGGGGAATATAAAGAAGAATAAGAAGTGGTATACCCTGCATTTCCTGCAGAGAGACCTGCAGAGAAGCCCACAAGTGCCATTGTCCACATTTGTAAACGCCTTACCTTTTTTTGGTATTCTTCGATCGTATATACTTCAAGGTGTAATGTATCATTCCGCTTGGTAATCAAATTTGAGTATATGCTATCTGGATAAACAGTAACAGAATTATCGCCAACGTTCTTTACAAAAATACTCAATTGATAATATTTCCCGTAATTATCAATCGCTTCAAAACAAGTTAGTCCTACGACTAAATTATCCCTATTCTGATACGCCCAAAGTTTCCCATCATTATATTCCGTCAAAACGGATTTGTTGGGAGAAGATATAAATGTTTGTGCATTGCAAATAACAGACAATAATACACAAATTGTAAAGAAAGCGCATTTCATATGACTCTTTGTTTTCTACCCAGTACTTCGTTTTCCGTGTGTCTTTTAAGAAGTTTTCTCTATCCAACACAAAAGTAATGATTTTCTTTTACAATGCATTATGTTTCAGTAAAAAAAGTTTGGGAAGAGAAACAACAGACTTTATATCGCGCATAAAGCTAGAAGCAAAGCTATACCCTGTCATATTGTATGGTTTCTAAGAATATCACAACGTACACACCCCGACTCAGTATCAAATTAGAACAGATAGGTTGATGAAATTAAATGCCAAAATAACTTTTCATGTTGGGTGTCAATAGAAGATTCTCTTTCGAATTTTATCAATATTACCAGTAATTTCTCTATATAGATCTTGCGAGAAACCTCAAAAAAGTGTATACTTGCATTATGACTAATCTCAAAAAGGTGTATAATACAACATACTAAAAATCTCAAAAAGAGCAAAGAATTTCTCTATGAAGCGAAAAATATATCAACAACTCCTTGACTGGAAGGAGAAAAGAAACGGCGAAGTGGCACTACTCATTGAGGGAGCACGACGCATTGGTAAGAGTTACATCGTAGAGGAATTTGGCAAGAATGAATACGAGTCATATATCCTAATCGACTTCAATAAAGCTCCCCAGATGGTAAAAGATTGGTTCGACCTCTATTTGGAAGACCTTGATATGCTATTCCTCTATCTGAGCCAACACTACAAGGTGAGGCTTTATGAGCGCAAGTCGCTTATCATTCTTGACGAAATACAGTTGTGTCCCAGAGCGAGAGCAGCAATAAAATTTTTGGTAGCAGATGGTCGATTTGACTACATAGAGACAGGATCGCTGGTAAGCATTAAGAAAAACACACAGGGTATCGTACTCCCATCGGAGGAACGCTCTATACAGATGTATCCGATGGACTTTGAAGAGTTTCTTTGGGCTACCGGCAACGACATGCTAATGAACTTGATACGAAAAATGTATACAGAACAGAAAACTATGGGACAGGCTTTTCATCGTCAGGCCATGGATGCTTTCCGTCTCTATATGATAGTAGGAGGAATGCCACAAGCCGTTAAGAAGTATGTTGAGACAAAAGATTTCGATGCCGTAGATACAGCCAAGCGCGACGTTCTAACCATCTACCGTAACGACATCTTCAATTACGCTGGTGAGATAGCCGACAAGGTGGTGTCCATTTTCGATCAAATACCTCCTCAGCTCTCTAAGCATGAAAAGAAATTCCGGCTGTCTGCCTTGAAACCAGGTGCGAAATATCGTGATTGGGACGATGCCTTCTTTTGGTTGAAGGACGCAAGAGTTGTCAACATTTGCTACAACTCAACACAGCCAAACATAGGACTGAAGATGAACGAAGACCGCACTACATTGAAGTGCTATATGAACGATACAGGTTTGTTAATCAGCCACTCTTTGGATGAAAAGGGTATCGTCTCGTCGGAGATTTATCAGAAGCTACTCTTTGGAAAACTAGAAGTGAACGAAGGAATGCTCATCGAGAATATCGTAGCCCAAATGTTGACTGCCAGCGATAATAAGCTCTTTTTCTATAGTAAGTCTTCAGAAAAAGCCGAAGAACGTATGGAAATAGACTTCTTACTCCAAAAAGACAAAGTAACCAGCCGTCATAATATCCGTCCGATAGAGGTAAAAAGCGGCAAGAACTACACGTTATCCTCCCTAACAAAGTGTATGAAGAAGTTTGGAGAGCATATAACCTCTCCTACTGTTTTGCATGCCGCCGATTATAAGGTAGTAGATGGCATCATCTATCTTCCGCTTTATATGACACCCTTATTGTAAGCACAATCAGATCTCTTTTTATAGTTTGACATTCTGCTTCACTTCATTCATTATAGTTAAACAATGCGTTAAAGACCACTAAAAAGAAAACTAAGAAATACTCTCTCGCTATTTCTATAATTATGTATAATGATATCAAGGAATGAAGGTGTTTGGTTGTCGAATGGCTGGGTAAAGGCTTTTCTATGGGTATTCTTGCCGTGCTTCCTATATACGGTCATTTCATTTGTTTATTTTGTCACATCATATATAGACAAGCAAGTAAGTAAAATGTGGCTTATTCACGCTTTCTTTTATACTTACCTGTGTCGCTACTTTATTTATGGATTCAAATATCCGCTTATAATCTTTGTAGTCCTCGTTCTCGTCAGTTATATCACGGCCATAATCTTCCAATACATTTCGAAATTAACCATCAGCAAGATGATATAATACCCCTCAATGCAGTATCAAATCAATGTTTGTTAAGAGAGACTGGCTAATAACACTTCATAAAATCTCAAGTTATCTCTTGAAATGCCTATTCGGAATTTTACAAAAGTTTTTCTTCAAATCGGTCGCTAACTGGCCACTTATGAGCATTAAATAAGCAGTTACGAAATTCGTAACTGCTTATTTTCTGTGTGGACCAGATAGGGCTTGAACCTATGACCTCCAGATTATGAGACCGATAGAATGATAGTCTGTGATATTTCGTTATTATAAACTTTTGTTGATAATCAACGAGTTATCTCTATTTGATATTTTGTGGCATACCATTGAATGTCCATAACTCAAATAGTTTGTTTACGCATTGTTTACGCAAAAATGACGATTGGTTAAAGGT
>CAVKYH010000025.1:0-29596 GCA_963660485.1 bacterium
TCTACAGCATCGACGGAGTTTACCTCGGCACAGATTTCGACGCCCTGCCCAAGGGTATCTACATCAAGGACGGAAAGAAAGTCAAGAAGTAATCTCGCGAAAATGCCGACAGTCTAAAACTGAAAGCTACCATATTAATAAAAGGGACAAGCCCGCAACCGGCGGACTTGTCCTTTTTTTATGCTCTTGAAATGCCGCGCCTTTTTTTGCACACCTTGTTTACGATATTTCGCGAGCCAAACTGGAAGTTTTTTCCCGCGAGTCAAAAACCATGCTATGCATGGCAAAAAACATGCTGCGCAGGGCGAAAAAATTTGTCGGCATCTTGTAAAAACTCCGGGCCACCAAATTTAAATTAGATGCGTCGGAATTTAAATTCCGGGCCTTGGAGTTTTTCACTACAACGCATCTCGCAAAACACATATCCTATGCAAGAATTTCCACACCCCAAACCATCGAAAACACAAGCCCGTTTGTTCACAAAAAACGACATTTGCCCCACTTTTTCGCCCGCCACGGCGAACCGTTTTCAGACGCGCAAGTTTTTACCCCAAAAACATTACAAAAAGAAATCCGCAGCGCACAAAACATTTCTTTTTGCAATGAAGACAACTCAAATCTTAAAAAAAGGCGCCGCAACCACCGCTTGTTTTAACTTTAATACCGATTAAACACATGACTTATATCTACTTTTTAATATATTTGCAACAGAAATCATCATTTACTAACTTTATAAAAGATCAGAGTATGAAGAAAAAACTACAAGTTTCTTTACTCATCGTTGCACTGTGTTGCTTCTGCGGTCTGCCCGCAAGAGCATTGGAGCAGGTAAACGACGTGTATCAAATCACCAACGCTGAAGATCTCGTGGCTTTCAGCAAAATGGTGAGGAACGGTAGCTACACCATCTCGGGTGAGCTTACCGCCGACATCGACCTCAGCGGAGTGGAATGGGATCCTATCGGCACAGGTTCCGGTCCTTGGAGAGGAACATTCGACGGACATTTCCACAAAATCCTCAACCTTGTGCAAACTTCCACTACCGGACAATTCCAAGGCCTTTTCGGCCGTATCACAGGCGGTGCCGACATCAAGAACGTCATTATCGACAAATCTTGCTCCTTTAGCGGCGACAGCTATGTGGGAGCAATTGCCGGCGGCGCAACAGGTTCGGGCGTTGTAAAGATTACAAATTGCGGCAACGAAGCAAATGTAACCGCCACCACACGCAACGCAGCCGGAATCATCGGCGTATGCTACGGCGCAGGTTGCCAGCTAATCCTAACCAACTGCTACAACGCAGGAGACATAAGCGGTTACTGTGAAAGCGCAACCATTTCAGGATACGAAGGAACGTACAACGGCTCCGGCTCAATCTATACCAACGTTGTTAACTACGGCACAATCGCTGGGAACGACTCCGGAAAAACAATGTGGCGCGCTACCAGCTATGTAACAGCCAATAACTGCTACGATGTCTACGGTGTGCAAGGCACACAGATTACCGACGAAATCATGGCATCGGGCGCAATGACCTACTCGCTCAACGGCAATTCTTTCACCGACGTAACTTGGTATCAGAACATCGAAGGCGACAACATCGACGCCTATCCTACGCTCGATTCCACCCACGGCATAGTTTACCCCGTAGGCACTCTTAACTGCGACGGTACTCTTGCAGAAGAAAGCGGCTACTCAAATGAAAACAAGGCCGTGGTTACTCCCCACACATACGAAGACGGTATCTGCTCTGTTTGTAACAATTTCGACCCCGACTTCGTGCCTTTGAACGACGGCTTCTATGAAATAAGCACCGCCGCACAACTTCGCTGGTTCGCCATAAAAGTGAACAAAGGCGACTTCACGGCTAACGCAAAATTGCTGGAAGATATCGATTTCAGCGACTACTCTGCACAAGACATCATGATAGGTTACTACGGCGGCAACTACCGCGGCGTTTTCGACGGACAAGGCCATAAAGTAACCGTAAACTATACACGCACCCTAAACCGCGCTGCACTCTTCGCAAGCATTCAGGACGCCAACATCAAGAATCTTGTTACCGACGGCTATATAAATACCAGCGCAGCGTTTGCGGGAGGTATCTTTGCAAGCTCCTATGGCAATCTGGCCGTGGAAAACTGTATAAGCTACGTTGAAATCACAAGCACACTCGAAGGAGACGGAACCAACGGCGGTATCGGTGCATTCGCTTACGGCTCCGGCTATATTCGCAACTGCGCATTCTACGGCTCTATCACCGGAGATAAATGTACAGGAAGCGGCGGTATTCTTGGCTTCGCTAACGGCGGCGCAAACATCAATATCGTAAACACGCTCATGGCCGGAACAGCAAACCTTGGCGACAACAGCGTGATAATTTCCCGCGGCGGCGCTACAATCACCAATACATATTATGTAGAAGCAGGTTCGCTCGACACGGAAGCTTCTACAAATGTCAACGCAGTTCAAACCGACCTCGAGAAAATCGGTACAGGCGAACTTTGCTACTTGCTCAACAATTCTCAGTCTGATTCCGTTTGGTGGTGGCAGAATGTCGACGTAGCAGAAGTTGATCCCGACGAATATCCAACGCCCATCAAAGGAAACCATGCCGTTATCTACGCTGTGGGAACTCTTAACTGCGACGGCACTCCCGGCGACGATACAAGCTACTCCAATACAAATAATGTAACAATACTTCCTCACGAATACGAAGAAGGAGTTTGTTCTTTCTGCCACATTACCGACAGCACTTACATGACTCCTGTTGACAGCGTGTACGAAATCAGTACTCCCGAGCAACTTCGTTGGTTTGCTTACAAAGCCCATGGAGACAGAACTGTCAGTGCAAAACTTTTGAACGACATAGATTTCAGCGCCTACACCTTAGCCGAGGATCTTATGATCGGTCGTTGCAACGGCACCTACTATCTTTATGGCGGCAACTTTGACGGTCAGGGCCACACCATTACTATTGAATACAAGCGCCCGCTAAATGATGCCGGCACTTCACAACTTGGTCACACCGGTCTCTTCTATGCTATCGGCGGTGCTACTATAAAGAATCTTATGATCAAAGGTTCTATCGAAAGCGGTTATCTTGCTGGTGCTCTTACGGCTTCTTTTAATTCGGCTTCAACGGTTGAGAATGTTGTAAGCGCAGTAGATTTCAAGAGTTCCGTTTCGGGTGATGCTTCCATCGGTGGTATTTCCGGCGGTTGCTATGGTACTACAGTTATCAAGAACTGTGCGTTTATCGGAAGCATAGATGCTCCCGAAGGAACGGGCAACGGCGGTATCATTTCCTATTCAAATAGCGGCGGCGACGTACTTCTGCAAAACTGCTACGTAGCCGGCACATTCAATGTCAGCACAAACAGCGCTACATTCGGCCGCAACAATCCCTCACTCCTCGACTGCTACTATTCCGAGGCCGTTGACCTTGACGTAGATGCTACTTTGGCTACAATGGTTACGGTTGACCAGATTAAGAACGGCGGTCTTGCTTATTTGCTCAACGGCAAAGTGAGCGGTGATTCCACTTGGGTTCAAACTCTCGGCACTGACGAATATCCTCTCCCCTTCGGAGACGGCGCAAGAGTTTATGCTACTGGCGAAATCAACTGTGATGCTACAGCTACCGACAATACTGTTTTCGCTAACGAAGAAGGTGATCTCACACAGATTGCGCACAATTACGACGACGAAGGTCAGTGCTCAACATGTAACTCATTCCTCATTTCCACTCCCGAACAACTTGTTGCCCTTGCCGAAAACATGAATGCCGGCGCGCTTTCACGTCCTCTCAACATCACTCTTGCAAACGATTTGGACTTTAAGGATATCGTAGGCTTCCCCGGAATCGGTACTGCCGACATTCCTTATTACGGCACCTTCGACGGTCAGTATCACAGAATCTCAAATCTTGTGATCGACGAGCCCACTGTAAGCAACCGCGGTTTGTTTAGCCGAGTTGGTGGCAGTACTCTTATCAAGAATCTTGTAATGGACAGCACCAACTACATTTCCGGTAACTACTATGTAGGCGGTGTGGTAGGTAACACCGTAGGTACTTCGGGCCTTGTGCGCTTCGAGAATGTAGGAAATGAGGGCCAGGCTTTGTCGCAAGGCAACAACGCTGCCGGTATTATCGGTTGCAACGGTGCAAGCACAAAACTTTGGATGACCAACTGCTACAACACAGGTACTATCACAGGTAAAGACCAAAGCGCAGGCCTCACAGGCTGGGCTAACTCGAATGCCCGTTTCATCAACTGCTACAACAGCGGAAAGATTTCGGGTATCTGGTTGAACTGGTCTCTGTTCAGATATTGGAATGGTTCTGCTTCGGTTGTAGACAACTGCTACGAAATCAAACAGAGCGGTATGAATCCCGACGAGGCTCAGGTTACAGAAGTTAGCCCCGAGCAAGTTCTTAGCGGCGAACTCTGCTATTTGTTGAACGGTTCCGTGAGCGGTGGCGACGTGTTCTATCAGACACTCGGCACAGACACTCACCCGACATTCGTTCCCACACATGCTAAGGTTTACGAGGTTAACGGTGAATACACCAACAACGTTGTAGGAATCAAAGACGCCAAAGCTGAGGTTAAAGGCGGTGCAAAACGCATCTACTCTACCGACGGTGTAGTTCTTCCCGCACTCCAGAAGGGTATCAACATCGTTCGTGAAAATGGTGTAACAAAGAAAGTTTTGGTGAAGTAATTCATCACAACCATAACATAGAAAATCCGCGCTGCTTCGTGCAACGCGGATTTTTTGTATCCTTTTCGCAAGACGGCAAACGGGCTTGAAAAACCATGCCGCGCAGGGCGAAAAAATTTGTCGGCATCTCGTAAAAACTCCGGGCCATGAAATTTAAATTAGATGCGTCGGAATTTAAATTCCGGGCCTTGGAGTTTTTCACTACAACGCATCTCGTAAAAACGAAATACCGCGCAATTTCCATTATTTTGTATCTTTTAACAATTACCCCCCCCTAAAAACACTCCCCAAGAGCGAAAATGTAAGAAATATCCTATTTTTTGTAAGAAATATCCTACTTCGCAATCAATTGTTATATCTATATTTGCAACAGAACACGAGGCTAATGCTACGCCATGCGGACTTAAATCAAAAGCAAACAACCTGTATACAACAATAAACATTTTAATAACCATTCTCCCGGAGGAAAAATTTACTCAAAGGGGAATAAAACCTATCTTTTATGAAAAATAAACTAAAGAAACCCATTAATAGGGGGGGGTAAGAGCTTTATTACTTCTCGTTCTTATGCTCGTAGGCGCAACGCAAGCTAAGGCGCAAACTTACTACGGCTTCAATATCGCAGGAACCCAAGTTACAAGCGAGAACTATCAAAATCTCAGCAATATCAAAGGTGTGAGCGGAACCATAACCTACAACGGCGACAAATTAACCCTCAAAAACGCAACTATCACAGCCGAATTGGGCAACGGATTCGTCAATAACAGTAAACAATCCCTCAACATTGTGCTTGAGGGGACAAACAAAATCATAGCATATAGCAGCGATGCAATGCTATTGCATTGTAATACTAATTTCAAGGGAAGCGGAACACTCGAAGTAAGATCCTCACGTAATTCTGGCATACAGCTCACAAGCAACTCCACGCTTGCGCTCTACGGAAGCACCTTGAATGTATACGGCAATAATTATGGTATCACCGGGAACGGCGGAAACGAAATATTAGCCATGCAGGAATACGCAACACTAACGGCAGAGGGCAAAAAAGGGTCTATCTGCGACATCGTTTCCTTCTTCAACACAAGTTCTATAATAACCTCGCCCGAAGGAGCTGCGTTCGACAATACGATGAGATGCTTTGCAGTCAACGGCGATACTGTAACCGAAAAAATTGTGATAGAGAAAATAGCTTCCTACGGCTTTAATATTGCCGGGAAAACTATTACAACTCTAAACTATAAAAACCTCAGCAAACTGCATGGCGTGAACGGAACTATAGAATACGACCGCGAAAAAAATATTCTCACCCTCGACAACGCTGCAATCGACTACTCCAACATTGGTATTGAGAACACCGGCAACGAGGGCCTTATAATCGAACTGAAAGGGGAGAACACCATTACCACAGGCTTGCAAGCTTTGAAACTATACAAGTCTACAACTATTCGGGGCGGCGGAACGCTCAACGCAACGGCCGACGGATTTAGCTGTATCTCTTCCGAAAACAAAGATGCCGCTATTGTTATCGACAGTTGCAACATAAATGCGAAAGCCGAGAGATCGGGTATTGGCGCAACGGGGAATGTTACTATACGCAACGCAAATATAACCACCGAGGGGGCGGGTGCATCATTCTATGCCGCATCTCTCACCCTCATAGGCTGCGAAATTGTAGAGCCCGACGGAGCTGCTTTTAACGGAAACACAGAATCGGTGGCCGTCAACGGCAAATCGGTAAACGGAAAAGTGGTGATAAAAGAAACAGAAAAGAGCTACGGAATTTGGATAGGCAATACAAAAGTTACCAACTACAACCGCAAAGACCTCAGCTCCATTCCCGGCGTAAGCGGAACCGTGGAATACGACCCCAACACCAACACTCTTTATCTTGACAACGCCACAATAAATTTCGAGGGGGAGTCTTGGGGAATCATTAGCGACATTCCTTTGATTATACACGTAACGGGGGAAAACAATCTCAGAGCCGCTTATTCTATCGTAGCCAGTAAGGTTATTGGCATTACCGGCGATGGAATTTTCAACATAGAAACCAATGGCTTCGACGGTTATTGTGTAAGGCTTGAGAATTCTCCGCTATATATCATCGATTGCACGGTGAACATCAAAGGACCTACCGGCATTTATGGGCAAGGAGGTACAAACTCTATCTCAATTTCCAACTCCGAAGTAACGGTTGAGGGAAGTTCCTACGGCTCTATTGTCTCCATCAACGCATTCGAGCTTTTCGGTTGCTCTATCATTCAGCCCAGCGGCGCAACTTTCGACGAATCGATGAAAGCTGTGGTGCTCAACGGAGCGGAAGTTACCGACAAGATTGTGATTGGAAAAACCTATGACATAGTATTTGTAAAATGCGCCGCAACAAGAGCCCAAACAGTCAAGTTGGTGAAAGACCTCACGGGACTTGGTCTGAAAGAAAGCAATGATATTGTAAATGCCGCGCCCTGCATTATGCTCGAAAACGTATCCCAGGAAGAGGCCATAGCTATCTGCGAAAAATTCGCCGCCCTTGGCAGCACCGCCAACTATTATCCCCACGGCACGTGGACACCTGTGGGCATCGAGAAGGTGAAAGCCACATCTGTTCCGGCACACAAGAAGGGCATCTACAGCATCGACGGAGTTTACCTCGGCACAGATTTCGACGCCCTGCCCAAGGGTATCTACATCAAGGACGGAAAGAAAGTCAAGAAGTAACATCGCGAAAACGCTTTCTGTTGTAAACAGGAAGCATACCATATTAATAAAAGGGACAAGCCCGCAACCGGCGGACTTGTCCTTTTTCATTGTACCTAATTGGCCGCGCCGAAGCCCTCTATTCCGCAAGCCAAAAACCATGCTATGCATGGCAAAAAACATGCTGCGCAGGGCGAAAAAACTCCGGGCCATGAAATTTAAATTAGATGGCCCGGAATTTAAATTCCGGGCCTTGGAGTTTTTCACTACAACGCATCTCGTAAAACACGAGGTGGCTTGCTGTTTTTAGCTTGCCCGAATATAGTTTCCGCTACATCGGCAATATTTACTGAAACATCTGTTTCTTAGGCTTTTCTATCCTTTTTCAAACATTCAATATCGATTCACATCTTCCGACTCTCCCCATTGTTTAAACACATAATCACCCTCGCCTGCAAGCACACGCTCAATGGCAATCTTGCGTGCCGACAAGGGAACGTTGAACTCGCGGTAAATAAAATCGTCGTCAAAGCCGATTTTTGCAGCATCCTCGCGAGTGTTGCAATAATATATCTTTGAAAGATGCGCCCAGTATATCGCGCCAAGACACATCGGACACGGTTCGCACGAGGTGTATATTTCGCAGCCCTCAAGATTGAAAGAGCCAAGCCTTTTCGCAGCTTTTCTTATCGCGTTCACCTCTGCATGTGCCGTGGGGTCGGTATCGGTAGTTACACTGTTTGATGCCTCTGCCACTATCTCGCCGTCTTTCACTATCACAGCCCCAAACGGGCCGCCGCCGTCCTTTACGCTCTGCTCCGAAAGGGCTATGGCGCGGCGCATAAACAATTCGTTCATATTTTCAATTCTTACATTTGTTTCAATATAGGCAAATGTATGTAATATTTGGCTTCTGCACAACGTGAAATACGGAAAAAGCACACGAGAAACGCAGGGCAACAGACAAAAATCCTACAAAGAGAAGTTCAATCCATACATTTTCACATTTTAATGCCATAAAAAGCGCAAACACTGCAATTTTCGCGCCCCCATTTGGGCTATTATTGCTATTTTTGCAGAGAATGACTATTTTATACTAAGATCAAAGATGACAAAAAATCCTTTTCGCGGTTTGGGAATCGCATTGGTAACACCTTTCAATACTGACGGAACTATCGACTTCCCTGCGCTCGAAAAACTTGTGGAACAACAAGTGAGCAACGGCGCAGACTTTCTCTGCGTTTTGGGCAGCACAAGCGAAGTGCCATGCATATCGCCCGAAGAAGCTGAGCAAATAAAATCGACAGTAACAAAGAAGGTGAACGGGCGAATACCTTTGCTGCTCGGCATAAGCGACAACTGCACTACGCGCCTTGTAGAAACCGTGAAAACCTCAAACCTCGAAGGCTTCAGCGGCATTCTCTCAGCTGCACCGTCATACAACAAACCCACGCAAGAGGGTATATACCGCCACTTTGCAGCCCTTGCCCAGGCATCGAGCCTCCCGATAATTCTCTACAACATTCCCGGACGCACGGGAGTGAACATCACAGCCGAGACAACGCTCCGGCTTGCGCGCGAATTCGACAACATCGTAGCCATAAAGGAAGCGTCAGGAAACATCACGCAAATCGAAGACATCATGCAGGCTAAGCCCAACGATTTCGACGTATTGAGCGGCGACGATGCCATAACCTACGAACTCTTAGGTCTGGGAGCAGTGGGCGTGATATCGGTTATAGGAAATTCGCTAACCAAGGCATTCTCGACAATGGTGCATGCGCAACTCGACGGAAACGACAGCAAAGCGCTGGAAATCCACCGAAAACTCAATACACTCTACAAACTTATGTCGGTAGACGGCAACCCTTCGGGCATAAAGGCTATGCTCTCAATTGAAGGCAAGATAAACGACATTTTGCGCCTGCCACTCGTGCCCGCAAGCCAGCAAACCCACGACAATATCAAGAAAGCGATTGCCGAACTTTGATACAATCAATACTAGAACAGAAATAACCCCAAAGAATAAGAACATGAAAAAACTTTCACTCCACACCGTAAAGCGCGCAGCAAGCATAATGCTCACCGGAGCAATGGCAATGTTGGCGCTGTCGGCTTCAGCAGCCAACGACAAGGTAAAAGTCGACAAGTTATACTACTACCTTGACGACGAAACAAAGACCGCAGAAATTGCGACCACAGAAGACACCACGGAATACGCAACCGGCAGGCTCACGATACCGAGTTCGGTTAGCTACAACGGCGACACGTACTACGTAACAGCCATAGGCGACTTCGCATTCTCGTACTGCACCGGAATTACATCGGTTACCGTGCCTACAACAATCGTAAAAATCGGAGCCGGAGCCTTTCAAGGTTGCAGCAAAATAAACACTGTGCTCTTTCAAGTGCCCCAACTCGAAGAAATAGGCGATGCCGCATTCGAAGGCTGCGCTACAATCGGTTCGATAACCCTTCCCGCCACGCTCAAAAAGCTCGGCGCATGGGCTTTCGCAGGTTGCACAGGACTTAGATCCGCTTCCATTCCCGAAAACGTGGAGTATATCGGAAAGAACACCTTTATGAGATGCACAAGCATTACTGTTGCCGCAATAAAATGCCCAATCACAGAAATTCCCGACGGTATATTCGACCACTGCACGGCACTTGTGAAAGTTACTCTGCCCGACTCTATAAACAACAACATAAAAAGAATAGGAATCGCGTCGTTCTATGATTGCCCCAAACTCACATCGTTTGCATTTGGAGACTCCATAGTAAAAATAGATGCCTGCAGTTTCATGAGTTGTACGGGATTGGGCGCAGTATCTCTGCCCTCAACCGTAGAATATATAGGACACGATGCGTTTTCAGCCTGCCAAAAAATGACGGCAATAAATATCCCCGACGCAGTAGACTCTATCGGCGACCACGCATTCAAGGACGCACATTCCTTAAAGCAAATCAGCATGAGCGACTCCGTCAAGTTTCTTGGCGAACAGGCTTTCGCTTACTGCAAGAGCCTTACCAGCGCACGCATCTCAAACCAAATCACGGAAATACCCTTCAAGGCTTTCGCAGGATGCACCAGTCTCACCGACTTCACGCTTCCCACAACGATTACAAGCATTGCCGATTCAGCGTTTCAAGGAACAAAATGTTTCGACACGCTTAAACTTACCAACATCACAAACGTCGGAGATTTCGCATTTGCTGATTGCGGCACGATAAAGTATATCTATCTTTCGGAAAACATCAAAACATTCGGCAATGGGGTTTTCCGCGGCGACACAATCTATAGATTGTATGCTGGCTGGGATAACGCTCCGGCAGTAAGCGGCAAAATTTTCGCTCGCTGCGACACGCTTTATGTTCCAACGGCTAAACTTGTGTACTACTACAAGAAAGAAGGTTGGAAAGACGCAAGAAAAAAACTCCAATACGACAGAGCGACAGTGGGAATCGCTGATGTAAGAAGAAAAAGCAGAGACAACGACATTTACTACACCATTGACGGCGTTAGAGTGTTGGAACCTGAAAAAGGCGGGCTCTATATTCACAACGGAAAGAAGGTAATCGTTAGATAAATCGGCCATGAACAAAATCATAACGAGTGCTTTTGCATTTGTGCTTGCTTTTGGCGCGGCTCACGCAGGCAATGGCGATGGGAATACCGAATATACAAATCCCATCATCAAACGTTCTGTGCCCGATCCCTCGATAATCAAAGCCGAAGACGGATACTTTTATCTCTACGGCACGGAAGATACAAAAAACCTGCCTATCTATCGTTCCCAAAACCTTGTTGACTGGAACTTCATAGGCACTGCGTTCACCAACGAGACACGTCCGAAAACCGTAAGGCCCACAAATCCGAACGGTATGCTTTGGGCGCCCGACATCAACTATATAAACGGGCAATATGTGCTTTATTATACCATAGGATGTTGGGGCAAAGAATGGGACAGCGGCGTTGGCGTAGCCACAGCAAAGTCTCCCGAAGGTCCGTTTACCGACCACGGACAACTGATAGACTCCAGAAAAATCGGTGTACAGAACTCTATCGACCAGTTCTTCATTCGCGACAAAGGGAAGAACTATCTTGTTTGGGGTTCGTTCCGCGGAATTTATATCATACAGCTTACCGAAGACGGACTAAGCATTATGCCGGGCGCGCAAAAGCAACAGATTTGCGGCAGACAGGCCGAAGGTTCTTACATTTACAAACATAATGGCTACTATTACTATTTCGGTTCGGTTGGCTCGTGTTGCGAGGGCGCGAAGAGCACATATCATTTGATGTATGGCCGTTCCAAGAGTTTGTTCGGGCCTTATCTCACAAAAAGCGGCGAACGTATTCTCGACGGCAAGTACGATACTCTTATCAAGGGCGATGAATTTGTTGCCGGTCCGGGACATAATGCCGAATTCATGGAAGACGACAAGAAACAGACCTGGGTTGTTTATCACGGCTACCTCAGAGAAAACGCCCATGAAGGACGCCAGGTGTTCCTCTCGCAAGTGAAATGGAAAAACGGCTGGCCTTATGTTGACGGCGGCGTAGTTGCCCCAAAAGCCGCGGCACCATATTTCAAAACCAAAAAATAAAATCTATCCTTTAACCTACCAAGAACATTTAAATGAAGAAGATATTTTTCACCGTGCTGATTGCGTTTGCCGCCATATTGTCATCGTCTGCAGATGATAGCGCAAAACGCTTAGCTTTCGCCAACCCTATTATAAAGAAGTCAATTCCCGATCCCACGATAATCAAGGCGCCGGACGGATATTTTTATCTCTACGGAACGGAAGACACGAGAAACATGCCTATCTACCGCTCAAGAAATTTGCTTGACTGGACATTTGTTGGCACAGCCTTTACCGAAGCAACCCGCCCGCGCACCGTAAATCCGTATGTAGCTTACAAAAACGATGCGGGCAACACTGTAAACGCAATGATGTGGGCACCCGACATCAACTACATCAACGGGCAATATGTACTCTATTATGCTATCGGCGTATGGGGCATTGAATGGAAGAGCGGCGTTGGTGTTGCCACTTCGGAGCGTCCCGAGGGTCCGTTCGTTGACCGCGGCGCTGTTTTTATAAGTGATGAAATCGGCGTACAGAACTCTATCGACCAGTTCTACATCGAAGACGGCGGCAAGAACTATCTTGTTTGGGGTTCGTTCCGCGGAATTTATGCCATACAGCTTACCGACGACGGTCTGCGCGTAATGCCGGGCGCTACCAAGCAACAACTTGCAGGCGGCCTCATGGAAGCGTCGTATATTTACAAGAAAGACGGTTATTATTATCTGTTCGGCTCTGCCGGCTCGTGCTGCGATGGTGCAAGCAGTACGTATCACGTGGTTTACGGACGCTCCACAAATCTTATGGGGCCGTATGTAAACAAAGCCGGAGGCACTATGCTCAACAATCAAGCCGAGACATTGCTTTCCGGAAACGACTTCGTTGCCGGTCCGGGGCATAACGCCGAATTTGTAGAGGACGACAAAAACCAGACTTGGATAATTTATCACGGCTACATCAGAGCCGAAGCCGACCAGGGGCGTTGTGTTTTTCTCGACCAGGTGAAATGGAAAGACGGTTGGCCTTACATGGATGCCGAAACGCCTTCACGCCAGTCGGAAGCACCTTATTTTAATAATTGAATTGAAACATCCGCATATCATATCGGGACTTCCTTAATGGGAGCCCCGATATTTTTTATTTCTTCTGCTCTATTTTCGCGGGCATTTACACCGCTCGAAATGCCGTATGCGATGCCCCAAAAACAACAAGGCATATTGTAAAAACAATGTCAGACATTATTCAAACGATGTCAGACATTATTTAAATAAAGTCTGACATCGGAAAAACGGCATTTTTCACCCCCGAAAACAGATATCATTTGTCCCTGCCGCTAACCTCGGAATTGCAAAAAACTCGGCATACCGATGCTTCAAAAAGCCGTTTCCGTCCTACAACATTAAGCCTCAAATCTGCGGCACGGCAAAGATAAATTAGTATATTTGTAGATGGATTAAAGAGAAAAGACTAAAATTGATGAAAACTATCGCGATTTTCGCATCAGGCGAAGGAACAAACGCAGAAAACCTGATAAAATATTTTGCTGACAGCACCACGGTAAAAGTTGCTTTGGTGGTATACAACCGCAAAGAGGCCGGAGTGCGCCAGCGTGCCGAGAAATACGGAATTCCTACGGCATACATACCCAAAAGCATGTTTGCCGACGAACAGAATGTGCTCCCCGTTCTCAAGAAATACGGAGTTGATGCAATAATTCTCTCGGGCTTTCTGCTCCTTATCCCCGACTATTTGCTCAATGTCTACGAAAACAGCGTTATCAACATTCACCCGTCGCTCCTCCCCCTACATGGCGGAAAAGGCATGCACGGACTGCACGTTCATGAAGACGTATTGAAATGCGGGGAAACCGAAACGGGAATCACGATACACGTATGCGATGCACACCTCGACAAGGGAGTTACGCTCTTTCAGGCAAAATGCCAGGTGGAACGCGACGACACGCCCGAAACTCTCGCGGCGCGCGTGCACAAACTCGAATACGCTTTCTTTCCCGAAGTAATCGAACGTTTTTGCAACGGAGGCTACGATTACAAATTCAAGCATTAAAAAACATTCCATGCAAAAACTCAACGACAACTTATATTATATCGGCGCGAACGACCGCGTAACGCATCTTTTCGAAGGAATGTGGGAACTTCCCAAAGGCGTGAGCTACAATTCCTATCTCATCAACGACGAGAAGGTAGCGGTAATCGACTGCATCGGACCTGATTTCTTCGACGAGTACATCTACAACATACAGCAAGCCATCGGCAACAAACCGATAGACTATATCATCGTAAACCATATGGAGCCCGACCACTCGGGAGCCTTGCAGCTTTTCCGCAAGTTCTATCCCGACGCAAAAATCGTGGGCAACAAGAAAACCATGGCGATGATAGAGGGTTTCTACGGCGTTTCGCGCGAGAACGATATTGTTGTTGCCGACGGCACAACGCTTTCGCTTGGAAAACATGAGCTTGTGTTTCGCCTTGCGCCCATGGTGCATTGGCCTGAAACCATGGTAACCTATGAAACAACCACTGCCACTCTTTTTCCGGGCGATGCATTCGGTTGCTTTGGCTCACTCAACGGCGCTGTTCTCGATAGCGAGATGAATGTTGAGCCTTATTTTCCGGAAATGCGCAGATATTATTCCGCCATCGTGGGGAAATACGGCACTCCGGTGCAACAGGCGCTCAAGAAACTCGCATCTCTCAATCTCAAGATGGTATGCCCCACCCACGGTCCCGTTTGGACGGAAAACATAGCGCGGGTTGTGGCTGAATACGACCGCATGAGCCGTTACGAAGCCGCCGAAGGTCTCACCATTGTCTATGGTTCGATGTACGGCAACACTCGCCGTATGGCCGAAAGCGTAGCAGAGGGCGCGGCAAAAGCCGGATTGAAAAACATCAACGTGTTTGACGCATCACGAACTCCGCTGTCGGTAATTCTCGAAAGCATCTTCACATACAAGGGGCTCGTTATCGGCGCAACCACATACAACAACCAGGTAAATCCTGCCGTTGCCACAGTAATGGAAGCCGTGGAATTGCGCGAAGTAAAGCATCGCGTGTTTGGCATGTTCGGTTCGTTCACCTGGGCAAGCAAGGCTGTAAAAAGCATATCCGAGTTTGCCGAACGAATGGGTTATTCTCCGGTTTCAGAGCCTGTGGAAATGAAGCAGGGATTTGATGCCGAAACTGCCGAGAAGTGTTTCGCGCTCGGCAAATCGGTTGCCGAAGCCCTGAAAGCATGATTTTTCTTTCATAAATTATAATCTACTGAAACGGACTGGGATATGTCGTGAGATATATCCCAGTTCATTTTTTCTGCCCCGCATTGCAGCAAATAGGACAACGCTTGGAATTTGCTTTTTAACCTTTATCAGGAACCCCGTTTCACGTTCTGAAAAAACTACATGGCTTGTCGTAAAAACTCCGGGCCACCAAATTTAAATTCCGACGCATCTAATTCAAATTAGATGCGTCGGAGTTTTCGCCACAATTGTCATTTTCTACACACAAGAGTATCAATAAGTTACGAAACACCTTATGCAGGAAATTTTAACCGCCGTAAAAAGAAAAACGACACGTGGCAATTTCCACATATCGTTTCCCCTTAAATTTCCGCGAAAACCTTAGCGCGCGTTTCCCTACTTCTTTGCAACAGTCTTGATATAGCGCACTTTTTCTTTCGTTCCTTTCAAGCGCAAAACAAGTGTGTCGCTTTCAAGAGAGATTATGTCGAGCGTATCATAGTACATCACCGGGTTGGCAAGCATGCCGTCGCATTTTGTGAGTACAAGCCGTGCGCTGCGTATGTCCCAACTTTTATACTGCAACTTGTCCATTTTTCTCGAAATGGTAGATGCATACCCGTCTTCGCTGAGATTGAAACCATGAGCAGCCGGATCGTCAATCGAATCGCCCGTAACCCATCGGCCTATAAGCGACGAAATGTCAACGGCGCGCAACACCTTTTTCTTGTCAGCCGACAACACCACTGCCACACGGTCGCCCGTAAGAAAGTTGCCTATTATATTTCCGTTTCTGCGGGCTTTCACCGTGCTGAAATGCTGCGGATCGCCCGGCGGCTGGATTAAGTCGAGAACAGAATCGGTGCATTCCGAGCCGGCATAGCCAAACACCACGCTATCACCCTCGGAAAACGAAACTTCTGTGCTGTCGCTTTTCAGTTGCTGCGGGTCGGTTTTTCCGCCACAGCCTATCAAGGAAACCACGGCAGCAACAACAAACATATAAATAGCGGTATGCTTCATATAATTAGGTGTAGAATTTGCGCAAAAATACAAATTTCAACCCAAAGCACATACCGATTTACAGTATATTGCATAACTTCGCGGCAAAAAGGAAGTAGAATGAACCCATACGATATAATAGACAAATATTACGGCGACAACCCGCCACTCCGTGAGTTGCTGGTCTTGCACAGCCGCCTTGTAACCGAAAAAGCTTTGGCTATAGCTGCCCGCCACCCCGAACTTAACATCAATACAACGTTTGTGGGCGAAGCGGGAATGCTTCACGATATAGGCATATACCTTACAGATGCGCCGGCAATTCATTGCCACGGCAAAGAGCCCTATCTGTGCCACGGAATATTAGGGGCAGAACTGATGAGAAAGGAAGGATTTCCCCTACACGCAAGAGTATGCGAGCGGCACACGGGAGCAGGACTAACCATTAAGGACATCGAAGAACAAAACCTGCCTTTGCCTCATCACGATTTCCTGCCCGAAACGATTGAAGAGCAACTGATTTGCTACGCCGACAAATTCTATTCAAAAACACGGCCCACCGAAGAGAAAACTCCCGAAAGAGCGTTGGCTTCATTGCGCAAATTCGGCGAAGGAGGTGCGGCAAGATTTGAAAAATGGCTCAAAATTTTTGAATGAACAAGCCACACAAACCCACATTCTTAAATTAGGCAAAAAACACCTTTGTATTAGGGCAAAAAGGGATAATTTCGTATTTTTGCAAATCGGTTTCGGCACACCTTTCAAATTAGCAAATTGAACCGTAAAACTAAGATACTGTCATTTCTCGCGACAATCATAATGGTTGCCGCCTATTGCGGTGTATCGGCATCGGTTGCCCCCCACATGATTCCTCAGAAAGCGGAAACTCAAAGCACCAACGCCAAAGATTCCGTCTTACCTCAGGACACCGGCAAGGCAAACACCGATACCGCAAACCGACAGGCAAAGCGCGACACCGTGATAGACTTTTCGCACTCCGCACCTGCCGACTCTCTTGCCAACGACACAACCGCCAACGACTCCACCAAGAAAAAAGACGCCCTTGATGCGCCCGTTGTTTACTCGGCAAGCGACTCCATAACCTACGATGCCGATTCGCGCAAGGCATATCTTTACGGCAACGGCGATGTGAAATACGAAAACATGGAACTCAAGGCGCAACGCATCGAGATGAATATGGACAGTTCGCTCGTTCATGCCTACGGAGAGAAAGATTCAACCGGCGTTTGGAGCGGACAGCCCGTCTATACGCAAGGCGACGAAAAATACAACAGCGATGTGATGAGTTTTAACTTCAAAACAAAAAAAGGATTCATCAACAACGTAAAAACAGAACAGGGCGACGGGTTCATGCAAAGCGAAAGCTCGAAACGTGCAAAAGACGGAACTCTATATCTGGAGCACGCAAAATACACCACGTGCGATGCCAAACACCCGGATTTCTATCTTGCCCTTTCAAGAGCAAAAGTAAAACCCGGCAAAGAGGTTGTATTCGGACCGGCATACCTTGTCGTTGCCGACGTGCCGCTTCCCCTTGCCGTACCCTACGGATTTTTTCCGTTCAAGAAGAAATATTCGAGCGGTTTTCTCATGCCCACTTACGGCGATGACAGCAGGCGCGGATTTTATCTGAGAAACGGCGGATATTATTTCGCATTCAACGACTATTGGGACATGCGCCTTTTGGGCGAGATATACACCAAAGGCTCATGGGGGACGACAATAGAATCAACATATAACCGACGCTACCGATACGCAGGCAATATATTCCTAAGCTATCAGAACACAGTGGACGGAGAAAAGAACATGCCCGACTATTCAAAGACCACAAGTTTTAAAATACAGTGGTCGCACCGACAAGATTCGAAATCATTGCCAAATTCAAACTTTTCGGCGAGCGTGAACTTTGCTACAGAAAGTTACGAAAGAAACAACCTTTACTCGCTCTACAATCCCGAATTGCTGACACAGTCTACCAGAACCAGTAGCGTGTCTTTCTCCCACACGTTCGACCGCATAGGTTTGACACTCTCGACTACCGCGAATCTTAACCAGAACATGCGGGATTCTACAATAGACCTAACTTTGCCCGACCTTAACATATCGCTATCGAGACTCTATCCGTTCCGTCGCAAAAAGATGAGCGGCAAAGAACGTTGGTATGAAAAAATATCTATGAGCTACACCGGCCAATTGAGCAACAGAATCTCGACAAAAGAAGACAAACTCATGCATTCCAATCTCGTAAAAGATTGGAGAAACGGCATGAACCACAGCATTCCCATATCGGCGAGCTTTCAAGTATTCAAGTACATAAACGTAACGCCAAGCCTGCAATTCACCGACCGTATGTACACAAATAAAATAATGCGCACATGGGACGTACAAAATCAGACGGAGCTAAACGATACAACGTACGGATTCTATAATGTTTACAATTGGAATGCTGCCGTTTCCGCCAACACTACTCTTTATGGCTTCTACAAGCCGTGGCGAAAACTGTTTGGCGATGGAATAATCGCAATCCGCCACGTTTTGAAGCCATCGGTTTCGTTCAGTTACGCACCTGATTTCGGCTCGTCAAGATACGGTTATTATGATTCCTATGTGCGCACCGACGCCAACGGAAATGTAAGCACCGTTACCTATTCTCCTTACTCCAACGGAATGTTTGGCGTTCCTTCGCGCGGAAAGTCGGGCAACGTAAGCATGAGACTTTCGAATAATCTCGAAATGAAAGTAAAAAGTTCGAAAGATTCTACGGGCGAGAAAAAAATAAGTCTGATCGACGAGCTTTCGGCTTCGTTGTCCTACAACACTGCTGCGAAAACAAAGCAATGGAGTAACTTGAACACCAACATTCGTCTGAAATTGTGGAAAAACTATACGTTCAGCATGGCTGCGGTATTCGCCACTTACGCTTACCAATACGATGAAACTGGAAGAGTGGTTGAAGGAAACCGCACGGAATGGAGTTACGGACGTTTCGGACGCTTTCAAGGTATGTCGCAGAACTTATCTTATACCTTCAACAACCAAACATTCAAAAAACTATTCGGCCACAAAGAAGAAGGAAACAAGGACGAAGACATAAACCAAGCCATAGAGGAGACACAAGATGACGAATATCAGGAGGACAATATTGATGACGACGGAATGAACGACAGCAATATTGACCCGACATTGAAGGCGAGCAAGAATTCGGCAAAGAAAACGAACGGCAAGTCCCGGGTAGACGAAGACGGATACAAGCGTTTCAGTATTCCATGGTCTTTCTCCGTGAGCTACGGCGTTACAATGGCTGAGAATCGAAGCGCAAAGATAAATCCAAAGACTATGCGCTATCCTTACCGCTACACGCAGTCGCTCAACTTCTCCGGAAACGTAAAGATATCCGATGGTTGGAATGTAAACTTCAGTTCCGGCTACGATTTCAACTATCATAAACTTTCTATGACCACTGCGTCGCTTTCTCGCGACCTTCACTGCTTCATGATGTCGTGTTCCATTGTGCTTCGTCCCTACACAAGCTACAATTTCTCGTTCCGCGCAAAGACTTCAACCCTTGCCGATGCTCTGAAATGGGACAAACGCAGCGGCTATTCCACAAACATTGACTGGTATTAATGCGCAAATTTGCCCTTCTGCTCTTTTGGTTTTGGTGCCTTACGTTCTGCAACGCACAAAACTACAACATCGCGCCGCTCGAACGCAATCTGGTGAACGGAAGTGGCTGGATTTCTCCCAACGCAAAGAGTTACGACGGAATGATATGGGACATCGAGCGCACGCAATCCAAGCAAGTTGAGGTTTCCCCGAAGAAAGAAAAAAGCAAACGCAAGAATTCAGAAAAGCAGGTGGCTCTGCCGGTGAACTACAGCTATGAAGCGAAATTGACAAACGAGAAATACGACCCCAACGAGGTGTTGACAAACGGATTTTCCCTGTCGTTATGGGTAGCCCCCTTTGCATCGCCGGCCCCAGGTCATGGATTCGTACTTTTCCCCATGCAAGGGCGCAGCCAAAACGGCATCAACCAGTCGCAATGGGGCATCACGGTGGGAAAGGACTACGTCAGAGTTTACGAGAGATACTTGGAAAACTCGCTCATTCTTGAATACAAACATTCCGAGAAGGCCGATTTTTTCATCACTCTCACTTGTCAGAACCGCACCCCCGCATTGTATATCAACGGCGTGCTCGTTTCCACCGGCACACCTTCGTCATATTCCCCCCACCCTGCTTTGGAAGGCACACAGTCGTGCCCCGTGTCGATGAAATTCATTGGCAAATCCACGCAGGTTCACTATTTCCCGCGAGTGCTGACCAACAACGAAATTCGCGGGTTGTACCAAACGGAATACGACGCGCTTCACAAAACGAAATAAATTCCTATTTTTGTATCAAATAAAACTATCACAACAATGAAACTGAAAAATCTTACAATTTGTGCGCTTGCGGCATTTACAATGTCGGCTTGCGACAACGGGAGTAACAACAGCAACCATTACATCAGCGTTCCCACGCCCGAAGGAGTGGTTTATGCCGACCAGCAAACTGACACGCTCACCGTACAAAGCACTGATTCCTGGACTGCAACCGTGGAAGACGAAGACTACAGCAAAGACTGGTTCTCGCCCAAAGAGTTTTCCACAACCGTTCCGAGCGGAAAGATTGCATACAGCCGCTATGGTTTCAACATTCTGGTAAACACCACGGGCGGAATGCGCAAATCCTATTTCGTAATCAAAAGCAACGGCAAAACATTGCGCAAGACTTTGGTTCAGGTGCCTTGGCTCAACATCACCAACCCAGGAATGGAAATCCGCCGCAAAGACGGCACGGTTACCTCGCTCTACGACACCGAGCACTTCCGTGAACTTCAAGCCTATTTCTACTTCACGATTGCTGCAAAGGGCGGAAGCGACAATTTGAAGATGAAACTCTACTCTCCGTCTGCCGAAATATCCACATCAGACGAGTGGATAAACCTACAAGACAGCGAGAGCAAATACGTAAAATCAATTACCGTAAACCGCCCCACAAAGGCTACGAGCTACGAAGTTACAATTCCTATAAACGTAACGGCAAATTCCACTTCTGCCAAGCGTCAGGGAAAAATCACCATCACCACTTCAAGCGGAATCACCCAGGAAGTAAGCGTAATACAAGACAAAACGGAAGAATAACAAGCCTTGCTTTTCTTGCAAAGGCTGACAAGAGAAAATGGCATCGGCATTTGTCCGATGCCATTTCTGTTTTTCCACACACCACAAGCCTAAAACGTCCTATATTTTCAGTATTCCAAGCCCCTGTTCCCTACACAAAAAATTGCCTTGCGCATGCCGAAAAAACTCCAAGGCATCTCGTGTTTTACGAGATGCGTCGGAATTTAAATTCCGACGCATCTAATTTAAATTTGGTGGCCCGGAGTTTTTCACAAGATGCCTGCTTGTTTTTCAAGGGTTGTTAGAGGGGTTGGCGTAAAGCCTTTCGCGCACTATTTTCTCGTATACTTTTCGCGGAACAAGCGTAGAAAATTCCTCGCCTTGGGATATGCGGCGGCGTATCTCCGTGGACGAAACTTCAAGGAGCGGCATGTCGGTGTAAGTAACGTTGGGGGGCAAAAAGTCGGGGCGTAAATTTGAACCGCTGCGCGGATATACGGCTATTTTGAAGTGTTCCATGATTTCTTTGTTCCTGTACCATTGCGAAAAAATCTCCCAGTTGTCGGCTCCTATCAGGAGCGAAAAATCCCTGTCGGGGTAAGCCTCGCGCAATGCGCACAAAGTTTGCCACGTGAACGAGGGACGGGGCAACGAAAATTCAAAATCGCAGGCATATACGCCTTCTTCGTTTTCGCAAGCCAGTTGTGCCAATTCCAGCCGCGTGGCTTCGGGCAACAAAGATGCCGGATTTTTCAAAGGATTTTGGGGAGAGACCATCAGCCAAACCTCATCGACTACTCCGCGCCGCAGCATGCCGCGCGCAATAGCCATATGCCCGTTGTGCACAGGGTTGAACGAACCGCCGAATATGCCTGTGCGCTTTTTAACCATGGGTTATGCTCCGATAAAGTCGCTTACAATTTTAAACGCTTCTTGTTCTGCTTTTTCAAGGTCGTCGTTAATAATCACCTTGTCGTATTTCCTTGCAAAACCAAGCTCGTATTCAGCCCTCTCTATACGGTCGGCAATTACATCGGGAGCGTCGGTGCCGCGTTTTTCAAGGCGTCGGCGCAATTCTTCAACCGATGGCGGCTGAATGAAAAGGCTCAACGCTTGCGCGCCATACATTTTCTTGATGTTGCAACCGCCGCAAACATCTACGTCAAGCACTATGTTCTCGCCAGCAGCAAGCTGCTTTTCCACTTGCGACTTCAATGTGCCGTAGAAACGCCCGGGATAAACTTCCATATACTCAAGAAAATCGCCCTCTTCAATCTTCTTGCGAAATTCGTCGGGAGTGAGGAAAAAATACTCCACTCCGTTCTGCTCCGTTCCCCTTGGCGGGCGCGAGGTAGCGCTTATCGAAAAAGCCAAAGGCAGTTTTGCATCAAACAAATGCTTGATGATTGTGGATTTGCCGCTTCCGCTCGGTGCGGAAAATATCAGAAGTTTGCCGGTCATTGTTTTCGCCTGTTTTTGTAGGGTTATATTTTTTTCAGTGCTTCGTCATGCAGGAAAATCAAAGCGCATTGAGCACCTGTTCTTTGATTTGTTCAAGTTCATCTTTCATCTTCACCACCACATTCTGCATCTCAGCCAAATTGCTCTTGCTTCCCAGGGTGTTTATCTCGCGTCCCATTTCCTGCGCAATGAAACCAAGTTTTTTTCCTTGCCCACATGCGCCGTCCATAGTCTCCTTGAAATATTTCAGATGATTGGCAAGGCGTTGCTTTTCTTCGTTCACGTCAAGTTTTTCTATGTAGTAAATCATCTCTTGTTCGAGACGCCCTTGATCAATCTCCACGCCTTTCAACTGTGAAAGCTCTGAAACTATACGCTCGCGTATCTTGCCCACACGGCATGTCTCAAACGGTTCCACTTCAACAAGCAGTTTTGCGATGTTGTCTATTTTCTCTTCAAACTTCTTTGCAAGCGCTTCGCCTTCCTGCTTGCGGAATTGCACGAGCTGGTCGAGCGCTTCAACCACGGCGTTTTTCACCACGTTCCATTCCTCTTCGCTCACGCTTTCCTGCTCTTGGGTTGACGTAGTGTCGCTCAGGCGCGAAAGCACAACCCACCAGTCTTTTGGAGTGTCAATTCCATTTTGTGCGGAAACCTCTTTTATCTGTTGTATGTAGCTTTTCACGGCTTCGGCATTGATTGGTGCCGACGATGTGGCTGATGTATTTTCGATAGTAAGGCTGAAGTCGATTTTTCCACGCGTGAGTTTTTCGGAAATAAGCGACCTTATTTCTAATTCGTGCTCACGGTATACAGACGATATGCGGGAGCTGACGTCAAGAGCTTTGGAATTGAGCGATTTTACTACCACATGTATTTTCTTGTTCCCGTAAGCGGCGTCGGCTTTGCCAAACCCTGTCATTGATAATACCATTATTACCTGCTTTTTATTCTTTGTCAATCAAATTGAAACACAAAATTACTGTTTTATTTTCAGAAACCGCAGTTTTTACAAGGCAAACCACTCGCATCTACTGCTTTGCATTAAAAAAGTGAATGTTTACAATAGTAACTTTAGGGAATTTTCATAACTTTGCTCATTATGTAATAATTAGGTAAAACGAGACAAAATATATGTATTACGTAAAGAAACGTATGGAAGTGGCTATGGCTCATCAGTTGAGCCTTCCCTACGAGAGCAAATGCACACGTCTGCATGGCCACAACGCCGTGATTACGGTTTATTGCTGTTCTGACACGCTCAACGACAGCGGAATGGTGGTTGATTTCAAGAAAATCAAGAATATTGTCAATGATATGTTTGATCATCGCGTAGCCAATGAAGTGGTTGACTTTAATCCTACGGCCGAAAACCTTGCACGTTATATCTGCCAGCATATCGACAAATGCTACAAGGTTACGTTTCAGGAAACCGAGGGCAACGTGGCGTGCTATATCAAAGACGATGCAAAAGACATAGAATTCTAAAACTAAGAGATGAGCAAATTTTACAAAGTAAACGATATATTCTACACCCTGCAAGGCGAGGGATTTTTCACAGGTGTACCTGCCGTTTTCATACGCTTTGCCGAGTGTAACCTGAAGTGCGATTTCTGCGATACCGACTTCCGCGAAAGTCTTGAAATGACGCTCGACGACATCGCTATGACGCTTGCGCAATATCCGGCAAAGCATATCGTGCTGACGGGAGGCGAGCCTTCGCTGCAAACCGACAAGGAACTTCTCGACATGTTGCACGGAGAGGGCTGCTATGTACAGATTGAGACCAACGGCACCAATCTTCTTCCCGATGGGATAGACTGGATTACGATGTCGCCCAAATCTTTTTCGCCCAAGCTCAAGGAATGCGACGAATTGAAGGTAATCTACGAGGGACAGCCCCTTGAAAAATATTTCGACATCAAGGCAAAGCATTATT
The DNA here is from genome assembly GCA_963660485.1 of bacterium. Lineage (GTDB taxonomy): Bacteria > Bacteroidota > Bacteroidia > Bacteroidales > Bacteroidaceae > UBA6398. The sequence continues at coordinate 24,872 of CAVKYH010000025.1, forward strand.
TCCTGCAACCTTGTTCGTGCGGAGATGTGAAGAACGACGGCGAAATCACGCACGCCACCGTAAACATGTGCCTTAAAGACACACGTTGGAGGCTTTCGCTGCAAACTCAGAACTATATAGGAATAAAATGATTGGAAGCTATAAAAACGACAAGGCATTTGTTTAAAACAATGTCTGATATTATTTGAATAATGTCTGACATCGTTTGAATAATGTCTGACATCAGAAAAGCAATAACAAACATAAAATAAAGCACCATGGACAATGTTGTAACAAAAGCTATTGCAGCCGTCATAATGAGCCTGGCTACAAGTTTGGTATGGGCAAATCCCGCTTTCATCTCGGGCAAAAGCTACCGCATGTCCTGTTCGGCATTTGGCGCGGGCAGTGTGATGGTGGGCGCGAGCCATGACAAGGAAACTCCGATATTCTATTCCGTAACCGATGACGTTTCGGCCGACGGCTATTGGGTATTCAATGCCGTGGGCGACGGAGTGTATACCATTTGCAACGCATCTACCGGGAAATACATCACATACGACGGCGAGCGCACCGATGCAAAACGCTACGTGGACCTTACCGACAGCCCCGACGCAAGCAACTCGTCGTGGCGGATAACGTTGTGTTCCGGAGGATTTCAGATTGCGCTTGCTTCGAGTTCCGACCAAAGATTGAATGTGCGCAACGGAGACGACCACATGGTGGGAACTTATTCGTCTTCGGGCGACCCTGCTTCAAACGAAATCTTTACTTTTTCCGACGAGAACGGGAATGAGGTGTATGACGACGCATCTCTAGACAACGTCGACAAGTTCAAAATCTACGTCGACTCACTATTCATAAACGGCAAGCAGCCTGTGCTCGAAGGCAGCTCAAACGAATTTCTCCTGCCGGTAAAGACGGCGTATATCGAGGGCGACTATGTGGCTGTTGTCGACGCTAAAATCTTGCAGGACGGATATACGTTGACAATCGACGGGCAGAGCGTGGAACTCGGCAAGTCGTTTAACTTCGGAAATGTGGCAGGCGGAAAAAGCGCAAGCATTGCCGTGGGAAAAGACGACTCTCTCGTGGCATCGATAAAGGTGAACTTCACTTTTCTTCCGGTAGTGGAAATCACGGGAAGCGGCTTCAACACCACTACCTACGCCGACGGTTCGATTCGTGTCTCAGATGCTGACTTTGCCGAGGGAGACACTGTGGTCAATGCCAAGTTTCGTTATCGCGGAGCTACGGCATCGGGCAAACAAAAAAAGGCCTACGCCATAAAACTCTACGACGCGCAAGGCGAAAGTCTGGACCGCTCGTTTTTCGGACTGCGTTCCGACAATAATTGGATACTCGACGCAATGGCGATAGACCATGCAAGAATGAGAAACCGCGTCTCCACTGATTTGTGGCTTGACTTCTCAACAAAACCATACCAGGCTGCAAAGAAACCAAAGACTGTGAACGGAACGAGAGGGCGTTTTGTGGAACTCTTGCTCAACGGAAAATATGCGGGAGTGTATTGCATGACCGAAAAGGTGGACCGCAAACAATTGCAGCTGCGCAAGATTATCACCCACGACGAAGAAAATGTGCCCGACACCGTGCGCGGCACGCTTTACAAGTCGAGCGAGTGGAGCTATTCGGTAATGATGGGACACTATCCCGACCAAAAAACATATCCCAAGACTTCTGTTTCGTATTCCAGCAGCGCAAGCGAAACCTGGGACGGCTGGGAGGCGAAATATCCCGACCTCAGCGACGCCTCGTCCATAGAATGGGCGCCACTGCGCGACGCTTTGAACGTTGTGGCAAAGGGAAGCCGTACAAATTTCGAGATGAACGTAGAAGAATACTTCGACCTGCCCGTATTCCGCGACTACTATCTTTTCATAGAACTCATGCTAGCCACCGACAACCACGGCAAAAACATGTTTTTCTACAATTTCGACCAAACGGAATACAAGATGCTTAGCATCACACCGTGGGACCTTGACGGCACATGGGGAATGAGATGGGACGGAAGCGAGACAATCACCGCCGATGCCACACAAGATTTCGTTACCTTCCTATGGAACAACGAGCATGGCGAGAGCAATTTCTTCCGTCTGCTGTCGCTCTACGACTACAAGGGCTGGAAAAGCGGACTTGCTGCACGCTACGCCGAACTGAGACCAAACTTTTTCAATCCCGACTCGCTCTACAAACGTTTCACCGACTATTGCGAACTCTTTCAAGCGAGCGGAGCCGACACACGAGAGGTTAACAAATGGAACAACAGCGACGGAATTTCGCTGAACTTCAACACCGAGATGAACTATCTCAATGGCTGGATTCACAAACGCGTTGCCACTCTCGATGAGCAGTATGGATATGACGAGGAAGCCAATGGCATTTCAAATGTAATAGTCGACCGTTTCACCATAAGCGGTGCCGACGGGCGGATAATCGTTACTTCCGACAACGGGATAAAGCTCCGCGTTTACAACATGGGCGGCGTTTTGCTACGCACCTTTGATGCTCCGCCGGGAGTGAGCGAAATCAGCGGCCTTATGCCCGGAATTTATGTAGTGAACGGTAAAAAAGCATTGGTTAAATAGATGTAGCCAAAACGAGATACATATATTCACCCCCAAACATAGGACCTTTCGCGCGGAAGGTCTTATGTTTTTTAAAAAGCCCCCACTACAATTCATTTTTCTCCCACAAAAACAGCGGTTTCCTCCCACGAAAATTCAGGAAGATACGGGCTGCTTTTTACAAGTCCGCATTTCGCAAAAGCGATGTCTGACATCGTTTGAATAATGTCTGACATCAGAAAAACGATATCCCACGCCTCTTTTTGCACGCCTTATTTATATGTCTCCGCGAGCCGAAACGGAAATCTTTTTTTGCTTGTTTGAAGCATTTTTCCGCATGTCAAACACCCTTTCCCGCGAGTCAAAAACCATGCTATGCATGGCAAAAAACATGCTGCGCAGGGCGAAAAAACTCCGGGCCATGAAATTTAAATTAGATGGCCCGGAATTTAAATTCCGGGCCTTGGAGTTTTTCACTACAACGCATCTCGTAAAAACGAAATACCGCGCAATTTCCATTATTTTGTATCTTTTAACAATTACCCCCCCCTTAAAAACACTCCCCAAGAGCGAAAATGTAAGAAATATCCTACTCCGCAATCAATTGTTATAGCTATATTTGCAACAGAACACGAGGCAAATCCAACGCCATGCGGACTTAAACCGAAAACAACCAAAAAAGAATATATTATCAAACATTTTACTAACATTTTCCCGGAGGCAAAAATCACCAAAAGGGAAACAAAACCTATCAATTATGAAAAATAAATTAAAGAAACCCATTAGGGGGGGGGGTAAGAGCCTTATTACTTCTCGTTCTTATGCTCGTGAACGTAACGCAAGCCAAAGCGCAAACTTACTACGGCCTCAGGATTAACTACCAACAAGTTACAAGCGAAAACTGCAACGACCTAAGCGTGATTGAAGGCGTGAGCGGAACAGTGAAATACGAGCCCGAAACAAAGACACTCTTCCTTGAAAACGCAACAATCACAGTTGAAAGAAACTGCATTGAGGACAGCTTCTTAGACAGCCTCACAATCAACGTAACCGGCGAAAACAACATCACAGCAACAGACGGCGGCGCTATAAATTTGGGCCAAAACCACACAACTATCAATGGCGGCGGAACGCTCAATATTGAGTCTGCAGGTACAGGCATTTACTTTAAAAATTCGCTTGTAATCGACAGCATCACAGTGAACGCCCAAGGAAGATGGGGTATTGCAGGAGCAGATGGAGCATCTGAAACTCTCACCATACGCAATGCCAACATAACGGCTGAGGGAACAACTGGCTCTATCTGCGACATCCTTTCGCTCACGCTCGACGGCTGCAAGATTACCGTGCCTGCCGACGCTGCGTTTGACGAAACCCTGCATTCCATTGCGCTCGACGGAACAACCGTAACCGACAAGGTGGTGATAGAAAAGGTTGTAAACTACGGCATCAGGATTAACGACCAACAAGTTACAAGCGAAAACTGCAACGACCTAAGTGTAATACCAGGCGTAAGCGGAACAGTGAAATACGAGCCCGAGACAAAGACGCTCTTCCTTGAAAACGCAACAATTGCAGCTAAAGGAGAAAACAATGGCGTCTGCAACGATTCAATAGAAGGCCTCACAATCAACGTTACCGGCGAGAACAGCATTACCGCAGGGCCGGATGCAATAATTTTGGGCTCTAAACCTACGACTATCAACGGCGGCGGAACTCTCAACATTGAGTCTGCAGGTGTAGGCATTTACTTTGAAAATTCGCTTGTAATCGACAGTTGCACAGTGAATGTCAACAAAGGATATTGGGGTATTGCCGGAAATGACGGAAGCCGCGAAACTCTCACAATACACGACGCCACCGTAAAGGCAGTAGGCAGCGAAGGCTCTGTCTGCGACATCGCGTCGATAGCATTTAAAGGCAGCTTTATCACACAGCCCGCCGGAGCTGCGTTTGACGAAACGCTGCATGCTGTGGCGCTCAACGGAGAAACCGTTACCGACACTGTAGTGATAGAAAAGGTGGTAAACTACGGCATCAGGCTTGCCAACGTAAATGTAACCGACAAAAACTGCAACGACCTAAGTGTAATACCAGGCGTAAGCGGAACAGTGAAATACGAGCCCGAGACAAAGACGCTCTTCCTTGAAAACGCAAC
>CAVKYH010000026.1:0-26296 GCA_963660485.1 bacterium
CACTATAAAGGTACTCTTTTTGCCGAGACGGCAAAGAAAAACGCTTCTTCTTTTTGTTTCTGTGAATAATTCAGGTTAAATTAAGATTACAAATAGCCTTTGCAGAGCGACATATTCATATTGTATTTCTCCAAAAAGATGGGCTAAAAACGGTTTGCGGATATGGTTTTTACGACATGGCTTGTCGTTTAAAACGAGGTCAGACATAATTTAAATTCCGACGCATCTAGTTTAAATTATGTCTGACCTCGGAAAAACGGGATTTGGACATACTTTTACAGCATACCTATAAGCATGCTAATCAAGCCTTTGTAAGAAAACTCAAAAAAGGGTTGACAAAGGGTCAATCGTCGTCAAACATTCCCTTGAACCATTTGAGTTCGTTGTAGGTTTCCTTGATATCTGTATTGTCGATATCGAAGTTTCTGTCAACGGTGCGCGGGTTGTCTTTGGTGGAATGTGCGAAAAGCCAGTCGTATGTTTTTTGCAGATAGAACAGCCGAGCGAGTATTCCGTGGGAGCCGTTGGCGAGCCAGTCGAAGCGCAGCAGTTTGTCCGCGCCATTCTCCTGCAAATATTCCACCACTCGTTTCGACTGCGCGATACCTACGGCGCGGTCTGCCGTACCGTGCATTATCCACAGCGGCAATTTGCCAAGTCCCGACATATCGCTAAGCGAGCAACCGCCACAAAGCGCCATAGCTGCGGCTATCTTTTCGGGATATGTGGCGCAGAAATCGAGCGTGCCGTATCCTCCGAGGCTCATTCCCACTACATAGACGCGCGTGGAGTCGATGCGATAGTTTGCTTTGGTCCATTCGAGCAGTTCATTTATCTTTTCAGGCTTCCAGGCTCCGCCCGAGTTTTGCGGCGCGAGCACCACGGCGGGAATTATCTTGCCTTTCTCTATTGCATCGAGCACGCCGTAGCGCCTCACGCGGTTGAGGTCGCGCCCGCAAAGGCTTGCGCCGTGAAGGAATATGACGAGCGGCACGCTATGGTTGTCTTCCTCGTAATCGCCGGGCGTATAGATCCAGAAGTTGTAGTTGTCGGGCACAGTGCCTCGCATTGCGGCGAAGTTTCCTTTGGGAATATCCTGCGCCCACGCGTTTGCCGCAAACAGCGACAGGAGAAGAATGATATACGAACGTTTAAGCATAAATCAATGTAGGGTTTTGCGGTTTCACTTTACCATAGCCTCGCCCAGACGCCGCTGAAGCACGCGCGCATCGAGCACCGACATTTCACAATCCATTATGGCGAACGCGAGAAGATGGCCGTTGGCTGCCTCGCAATAGCCGGCAAGCGAACTGATGCCGTAGGGGTGGGACAGCGTGCCGGTCTTGGCGCGAATCTTGCCGCGTGTCCTTGCGTTTGTCATCTCGCGCGCCAGAGTTCCGTCCACTCCCGCAATCGAGAGGTTGTTTCGGAGCACAGGGTAAAGGCTTTTGTCCTTGTTGCCGTACTTCAATATTGCCACGAGAGCCTTTGGCGAGAGATGGTTGTGCGTGCAAAGTCCGCAGCCGTCGTGAATCACGAGCGCGGAGTCCTTTTGTCCGAGGTCTTCACGCAGGAATTTGCGTAGATACTCCACTCCCGCCTCCACGGGCAACTTGCGCGGGTCTACGCGATTGCCTATTGTGTAAAGCATTGCCGTGGCCTGGGTGTTGGAACTGTTCTTCCACATTCTCTTCACCACGTCGCCAATCGAACTGTATCGGGTATAGATGCAGCGCATATTGGCGGGCGTGCGCATCATCACCACTTGACTGTCGGCGATGCTTATTCCCTGCCCCCGCATAGCGGCTTTCAACGATTTCACCACGCGCGGCGCACCCTTGTAGAGCAGTCCGTAGCGCGAGAACGACAAGTCCCACGGGTACCAATGTGGCTCGCTCTCCACAGGAGCCTTTATCACGAGGTCGACGATAAGCCGGCCAGCTATTTTCTTCACCCCTTTTCCTTTCAGCGCCTTGGCAAAAGCCGCAAGATCGGGGCTGTCGAGCTGCGGGTCAAGCCCCGCCTTGAACGCCGCGTCGCCCATCAGCATTCCGCCGGGAGCCACTTTGCCGCGAATCAGAAGGGAGGTGGAATAGCGATATCCGTTCCCGAGCAAATGCAAACCGGCCACACCCGAAAGCAACTTCATACATGACGCCGAAGACATGGCTTGGTTTTCGTTGCAACCATACACGGGACGGTCGGCTGTGAGGTCGTAAACATAAAAAGCGAACTGCCCAGCACACCTTGGCTTTGCCGCAAATTCTGCAAGGCGCTTCTGCAACCTTCCATCTATCGCCACGGAAGAAGAATCGGACTTTTGACCTTTTTTGACCCTGCCTTTTTTGCCGTTGGAGCAGGAAAAAACCACAGCAAGCGCAAAAAACGCAAATATAACTATACGCGAAAAACGGAATAAACTCATCGGGATAATCTTTACATAGGCAAAGGTAGGCATTTCTGCCTTTTCCGCCCGAGAACATCGGACACAATTGCAATTACATCAGACCTTTTTACAGTTTCATGAGACCAAACCGCAGTTTCGTGAGAGCAAACCGCAAGATTCTGGGAGCATACGGCAAGATCCTCGGAGCAATCTTTTTTACATGCGGAGTTTTTTGGTCTTATATCAAACAAAAACTCCGGCACATTACTGCACCGGAGTTTTATATCCAAGTTAAATTTCAAAATCTCTTACCAAATGTTCTCTGCCTTCTCACCATTGTAGATTGAGCGCGGAACAAGTTCGAAGTAGTCGCAGAACAACTGGCCGTAAGGGTTGGTCAACACGTTCTTGAAACGCACATAGTAAATTTTGTCGGCTTTCATCGGGCCACGGTAAACAATGTAGCGCATTGACAACATGCTCGAGCCGTTACCATCGCGGAACGAAGTGGACACACCGCTCGCATTGAGCAAACCGTAAAGCTTCGGTCCTTTCATATAGCCGTGGTTGCGCATAGCCTTGTCGTTGTCCTTTGCCGACTGCGGGTCGTCGGGATTGTCTTTCACCCAACCGATGTTAGGCGAAGTGTAAGCTGCACGCATATCCAAAGGCACTCCGATTGCGGGAAGATTGTCCTTGTCTTCGCCAAAATAGATCTGGGTCATACCGCGCCACGATGCGTTTGAAAGTCCCCAACGGAATTCATAAGTACCGTCAACCGGAACGGGCGGCAACTGGAATGTAACGTCATACTGGCCGAGGATAAGTATCTCGTTGCAGTTAATGTCAACCCAACCGTTAGGGTTAACCTCGTTGAAGTCAATCTGCCACGACTCGTCGGTAATCTTAACTACCTTGCTGAGATATCCGTTAGGCATATTCTGGAAGTCGAGCGAACGGTGAGGATTGCCGAAGCCATTGGCACCACTCTCAAGCATATAGTCGGTGATGTCGAAACGCAAACGGTCGTTCAACACATAATCGCGCACGTGGGAATCGTACACCATAATCTGATCAATTGGATAGTAGAAACCATTCAACGCATTGTTGGAATTGTCGCCATTGCCCGAAACGATGAGCGCGCCTTTGTCGTGCACCGTAACCTCGTCGTAAGTATCATCGTCGTAGGTAGACCAACGGTTCAAGCGCTTGCCGTCGGTGCTCTCGCCTTCGGTAATGCGGAACAAACGGTGCTGCTTGCCCATGCTCTCATAGTTGCGCGTTACATTGGCTGCAAGCTTGTTGGTATTCTTGAACGAATAGCCCCATTCGTTCATATGGATAACCAAAAGGTCGAAAGGAATTCTGTCTTCGTAAAGATGATATGCCACAAACTGGTTCACGACATTGTCTTCGTCGGCCCAATCTTCGGGATTGCCCGCAGCATTCGCAGTCTGACGGTAAATATCCACGCCGTTGCACTTCTCGACAATCTTCTCCTTCACCTCGTCCCAGTTTTCAATCTGGCCGAATTTGGAAACTTTGATATTGATTCCCCACTCCTTCTCGTAAACACTGTCGGGCTCAACCAAGACTGTATATCCGAAGTATCTGTGGTCGGGGCATTTGTATTGCGCAACATTTCCGCCGGTAGAACCGATAGCGTTACCGTATTCGGGGTGATTCTCCTCGTATTCTTCATCGCGGTATTTGTTGAGTTTCTTAGCCCAACCGGTCTCTTGAAGCAAGCGTGCGAATATCTTGCAATTGTCGGCCTGACTGATAAGCTGCGATATTTCATCGTTCGACATCGCAACCACCTTATCCATTACATGAACGTAACCATTCTCACATTCATTGTCCGGCTCCACGATGCGCGACTCCGAATTGATAACCGTTACAGCCTTGCCGTTAATAGTATCGTAGCTGATAGTAACATAACGGTCGTTGAGATTCTGATAAGGAAGAGCGCCCTCGTTAAAGTCAGCCTCTTCATAAGCATCGCTTTGGTCGGTATCAATAATACTGTTCTTCACAATCATTTCCGCGATAGAGTCAGAAACTTCCGCTACGGGGAAATTCTTCTGATCCATAATACTGTCCACATAAGCCTGAACAGCATCGTTGGTAGGCACGAAGCACGTATAATTGCCGCGCGTAGCCAACAATTCCATCACGGTTGATTTCGTTTTCTTACTAAGCTTCGTACGTTTTGCGAGACCGATATAATCAGAAAAGCGGTCGCTGTTATTCGTCAAAAACGTAGAAACCATTTCTCCCTTGAAAACATAAAGATTCGACTCGTCCACAGAATCGCTACAACCCACCGATACGCATAATAGCACAACGACGGCGGCCATGGTTTTTATCAGATTAGCAACTTTCATATTTAAGTTATATATTTGTGGCAAAATTATAATATTCTGCAGAAACGATTGCAAAATATCCCGAACTTTTTGAACTTGCGATAGTTATTTTTTAGTCAATAAACAACTAATGTTAATTTCCAACCGCGAAATTTATTGTATCGCCGTACGAAGTTCCCATACCATTCCGCGCATAGGCCACACAATAATAATTGCCTTTTCCAAGGCTATCGGCTACGGCACTAAAAGTTCTCATCGTGTCTGCTTTTAGTTTTATTGCAGCGCTGGCGCTATCCGTATTGCCATACATAAAGCCGCATTCTTTCATCGAAGAGTTATGGCTTTCGCTTACAAATCCCGTCATCACGCAACTGTCTCCCGCCACGTTGGCGCTTACTGTGTTCACAACGGGCACACGCGGTATCTCTCCGCTACGATCTTCCCCGCTACACGCGACCAATACAGAAAAAACTAAAATTATTCCCAATGCGCCATTAAATAGGGCGACACATTTATTTCCTTTCATTTTTTGACATGCAATATCCGTGCGTCTTGAATTCTCGGCAAGTCATGTTGTTCCACACAGTCCTTACCGTTTATTATCGCCATGTTCTTACGTGCGATAGCCATATATTCCTTTACGTACGGATTATTCAAGAATTTCTTCGGGGCGCCATCAATTATCTTCTTTATCTGCTGCGTTATTATCGGGTAGCGATATTGGCTGCATATACGGCTGAAGACTTCCGGTCCCAACACATTATTATAATTTGCCTGGATAAAATCGACGATCAAGCTGTCGCACGATTGCGATAGCCTGTCTGCCCGTTCCCGGCACAACCGTTCTGCTTCAAAAGGCATCACTCCTCGCATCATCAGCCGTGCTTCTTCGAGCGAAGTATTTCCCAACTCGTTGTCAAGCCGAGCCTTCGCATCAATAAATCTGTACAGCTTATCGTTCAAAGAACTGCCCGACACTTTTTGGTCAAGCAGGTTTATGTCCACGCTTATCTTTCCGTTTTCAATCACAACCGGCATCACGCTCACATTGTCAAGATACAACTCCGCCATAAACGTGGAATCTATTTTTCCGTCAAAGGCAAATTGTCCGTGTATCACTTCACAAGAATCTATGTTCTTCACTCCTTGCAGCGTGCGGTTTTTAAGGTATAAGGTCTTGCCGTCAAGCATGGGCAACGATGTATTGCCCACTATAGAGTATTGTTCGAGACACGATGTCATCGAAAACGCCAACGAAAACACACAGAACAAATTAATTATTCTCATATTCTTTGTGGTATTGCTACCCTTTTCGCTTGAAACTTATCGCAAATATAATAATCATAATGACATTCCGCACGCTTGCCACCGCTTTTACAGGCGTTTTTTAGCTATTTTTATCACATTCGTTCTTTATTGTAAATAAATTCTTAGGCTTCGAGGGGAGTCGAGGCCATTTCCGGGCATCGCAATCTGTTTGCAAATACGAGAAAACAAAAGACTTTCAGCAGATAATCGGCGAAATTTCGCTACTTTTGCACAAAATACAAACAGAATAATGGCAAAAGAATTATCAGGACTGACAAAACGCAGCGAAAACTACTCTGCGTGGTATAACGAACTCGTAGTAAAAGCCGACCTCGCCGAGCAGAGTGATGTTAGAGGCTGCATGGTAATAAAACCTTATGGCTACGCCATTTGGGAAAAGATACAGCGTTCGCTCGATGACGAATTCAAGAAAACAGGTGTACAAAACGCATATTTCCCCCTATTGATACCCAAATCTTTCCTTTCGAAAGAAGCAGAGCATGTGGAGGGATTCGCAAAAGAATGCGCTGTGGTAACCCACTACCGCCTCAAGACAAACGAAGAACACAACGGAGTGGTGGTTGATCCTGCCGCAAAACTCGAAGAAGAGCTTATTATCCGCCCTACGTCTGAGACAATTATATGGAACACGTTCCGCAACTGGATTCACTCCTATCGCGATCTTCCCTTGCTCGTAAATCAGTGGTGCAATGTGATGCGTTGGGAAATGCGCACCCGCTTGTTCTTGCGCACGAGTGAATTCTTGTGGCAAGAAGGTCATACCGCACACGCCACACGTGAGGAAGCGGAAGAACGTGCCAAGTTGATGCTCAAAGTATATGCCGATTTCGTGGAAAACAAAATGGCTGTGCCGGTGGTGCAGGGCGTGAAGAGCGAAACGGAACGCTTTGCCGGCGCACTCGATACCTATACCATTGAAGCGATGATGCAGGACGGGAAAGCTTTGCAGAGCGGAACTTCGCATTTCCTCGGGCAGAATTTCGGCAAGGCTTTCAATGTGCAGTTCCTCGACAAGGACAACAAGCCACAATATGCCTGGGCAACATCATGGGGAGTGTCAACGCGCCTTATGGGTGCGCTCATCATGACCCACTCCGACGACAACGGCCTTGTGCTCCCGCCCGAACTTGCGCCCATACAGGTGGTGATAGTTCCTATATTCAAGAACGGCGAGCAAGAGAAGTTTGACAACATTCTCAACCCGCTCAAAGAGCGTTTGGAAAAGCGCGGAATAAGCGTGAAATACGACAACAGCGACAACAAACGCCCCGGTTTCAAATTTGCCGACTATGAATTGCGCGGCGTTCCCGTGAGACTCGTAATGGGCAGCCGCGATTTCGAAAACGGAACAGTAGAGGTGATGCGCCGCGACACTCTCGAGAAAACCACTATGCCTTTCGACGGTATAGAGGAGCATGTGGAGCAACTTTTGAAAGACATACAAAAGAATATCTTTGATAAAGCCAAGAAATATCGCGACGACCATATTTATACCTGCGACAACTACGACGAATTCAAGGAGCGTATCAAAGACGGCGGCTTCTTCCTTTGCCCGTGGGACGGAACCGAAGAAACCGAAGCCCGTATCAAGGAAGAGACACAGGCAACCATACGCTGCATACCTTTCGGATACAGCCAGGAAAACCTTGGAAACGACATGGTAAGCGGCAAACCCGCCAAGATGCGCGCTCTGGTGGCAAGGGCATATTGATTTGCCATTCCTGCCACGGCAATATAAATTTGTGGGCTGAATCTTTTAGGTTCAGCCCACATTGTTTTTACCCACTATTCCGCTTGTTTTGAAACCGGGAAAGCACCTCAAAAAAACTACACCGCATGTCGTAAAAACTCCGGGCCATCTAATTTAAATTAGATGGCCCGGAATTTAAATTAGGTCTGACCTCGTATTTTACTATGTCCGACCTCGTAAAAAACAATGTCAGATATCGTTTTTCGCGGAATATTTGGGGTGAAAATTCTGTCGTATTAAAAGAATGAAATCAACTGTATTTCAAAGACTTGTTATCACATTTTTGAAATTCTCGAACGACTTGTCAAGATAATTCAGTTCGTAGGGCTCTATGTAGAGCGAAAAAAGCGCGCGGACTCCTTTCAAATCAAAATACGAACGTATGATGCTGGCAAGATTAAAGGAAAGAGTATCCCCTTTCTTGATAAGCGCGCTACAAAGTTTGCCAAGAAATTCGTGATTGTCCTGAATGTGCTTACATTCCCTGAATATCTGGTGATACGAAACTACGGAATTGCAGCAAACAAGGTATTCTATGCGTTTTTGCGGAGAATCTACAGCAAACATTTTCCATATACGCAAAAATTCCTCCTCTTCTTTCAGCAACGGAAGCGATACGCGCAAAAACTTGTCGCGGTCTATTTTCATTTCGTGCTCCACCAAATGCGCCGAATAGTTTTCCAAACATTCGCCTCCGAATGCCACATCTCCGGCAACGTATGCCGAAGCCGCAGCCTTGAGGCATGTGCCGAGAAAAGCCTTGGGGTTCAACAGGGAAAGATATGAAAAAACGCGCCAAAAGTTCTCGCCCCGAAATTTCGGCAACACCTTTTCAGCGAGCAACGTGCTTGCAGAACGAAAACCCGAATTTGTCATCGAAAGAAGGTAACTGCCCAACTCGTCAAGGCATTCCCGAGACGCAAGAACAGTCAACCTTTCCTCAACAACGTTTCTGCGGTTTTCAGCAAGCATCATTATCTTCTTTCAAGCAGACACACGTTTTCCACGTGCTGTGTTTGCGGGAACATATCCACAGGCTGCACAGCCGTAACCTTATAATATTCGTCGAGCAACTGCAAGTCGCGCGCTTGGGTAGCGGGATTGCAACTCACATATACTATGCGCTTGGGACTTGCACCTATTATCGTGTCGATAACGTCCTTGTGCATTCCGGCGCGGGGCGGATCGGTGATAATCACATCGGGCGTACCCTTTGCCGCAACAAATTCGGGAGTAAGCACATCGCGCATGTCGCCGGCAAAAAACTCAGTGTTTTTTATATCGTTCAACTCTGCATTTACCTTGGCGTCTTCTATCGCCTCGGGAACGTACTCAATGCCCACCACATTCTTTGCCGTAGAAGCCACATAGTTTGCAATAGTTCCCGTGCCCGTATACAAATCGTAAACGGTCTCGTTTCCAGTCAACGCCGCGAACTTCACGGCCGTGTCATACAGTTTTATAGCCTGCAAAGTGTTTGTCTGGAAAAAACTCTTGGGACCTATCTTGAATTTCAAGTCGCGCATTTTTTCGTAGATGAAATCACGTCCCTTGTATGTCAGGATATCCAAATCGCCAATGGTATCGTTTAGCTTCAAATTGTTCACGTAGAGCAACGAAGTGGTATAGGGGAATTTCTCAGCCAAATGTTCGAGCAAATCCATGGCCTGCTTTTCCTCCGAAGCCTCGGTATAATGAAATTGCTGCAGTATCATGGTTTCGCCGGTCGTGGTCTTGCGCAACATTAAATTCCTCAGCAATCCCTCGTGTTGGCGAATGTTGAAAAACGAAAGGTTATGCTCAAACGCATATCGCCTTATTTCGTTGCGCACTTCGTTTTGCCAATTATCCATAAGCCCGCAATACTCAATATCAATAATCTTGTCGAAAGCTCCCGGCACATGAAAACCCACGGCATTCATATTTTCGTAAACTACGTCCTGCGCAATTTCTTCCTTGGTAAGCCACCGTTTGTTTGAAAAGCCGAATTCCAATTTATTTCTGAACTCCCGGGTATTGTCGCTCCCTATAATCGGCGAAAATTCCGGCAGTTCCACCTTGCCTATCCGGCGAAGCGCATCACACACGGTTTGTTGTTTCCATTTCAGTTGCTCTTCGTATTTCAAATTCTGCCAACGGCAACCGCCACAAACGCCGAAATATTTACAGAAAGGCTCATCTCTCACATCACTCCTCTTGTGAAAAGCAACGGCAACGCCCTCGCAATATTTATTTTTCTTGCGTGTAACCTGAATGTCTACTATATCTCCGGGCACAACAAAGGGAACAAATACGACAAGGTCTTCAACTCTTGCAATGGCACGCCCTTCGGCTGCGATTGCTGTTATTTCTACGTTTGTATATAATGGTAACGGCTTATTTTTCCTGCTCATTTTATTATTGTTTATGCAAAGATACGTTTTTCCGCCCACAAAAGCCGGCAGAGAGGTTCGTTATGGGAACGTTTCCCTTGCATTTTGAAACTTTATTGTAGAATTTTCGATTTTAGTCCTTTTTCAACACCACAAAGTCCACGATAAACTGCGCTTCATCGCTTGTAACTCCATGCATCTTCAACACATTGGCATCAGCAAAGAAACTACGCGAAAACTCCTCGGCACTCATTTTCTTTGCTGCACGCAAATAAAGCGAAATAGCCTCGTTTTTGTCGCCATCAATCCAAGCCACATGCCCCGCACATACGAAATCTTCCGTTTGAGGTTGGACATCTATCACTTTTTGATAGTATTTGCGCGCCTGCTTAACGTCATCGGTCAAAACAGAATACCATGCAATAGCCCGCACAACCGACATGTTTGAAGGGTCAAGGTATTCTGCCTTGAAGAAATCCTTCATAGCCTCGGAATATTGCCCTAATTTAACAAGACATTCGCCACATCGGAACGCTATGGAAGCATCATTTCCGTCCTTTATCTCGAGGAGTCTATAATATCCCAAAGCGTCTTTGTAATTTCCCATGTATAGGTTGGTCTGTGCCAAATGCCGCAAAGTCCAAACGGAATTACCGTCAAGCGCATTGGCTTTCTCGTAAGCAGATATGGCATTTGAATACATTTTTTTCTTTTGGTAGCAAAATCCCAACTTCTGAAAAATCTCCGCGCTTGCATCTACGGTGTTTTCTTCGTACGACTCAAGATATTTTATAGCCACATCGTATGCCTTTTTCTCTATCGCAAATGCCCCTACCCGCGAAATGGTTTTCGGATTTCTCATAACGGGGGAAAGCCAAGGGTTGTCGATGAAAGAAATATTGTCCTCGAACGGATTGGAAGGCCTTGCGTCGTTATAAAGATAGAAAAAGCGATAAAGATTTCGCAATACATTTCTGCAAACAGCCTCACGCGACTGTTCCTTTATGGTTTTCAGATTTTCGTGCCCTGGTATCTGCGAAGCGAGAAGCTGCAGTTGTTGTTCGTTCATCTGACTTGTAAGCATGCAAAAGGAATATTTGTCGCTATCGCAAAGGTTGTCTCCGTCCAGCAAAGCCTGCATTATTCCATTTTCCTGCGTTGTCTTTATCTGCGAAGGCACCATGGGGTGATTATTGTCGTATGGATAAAACCAGTTTGCCTTTACATTGAAAAAATCAAAGCGTTTCAGCGAAGAAAAAGTGGTATAATAAACATCTGCTCCCTGCGCTTCGAGTTGTGCAAGTTCGCCCATCGTTTTGTCCAAAGTCTTCCATTCCGGATTAAGCTCGTTTATGTCTTCAATCTTCCCCGCACCAAAATCAAACGGATTGAATTTTCTGCCTTTCAACATCGCAGGGATTATTTCGTCATGTAGTTTCTTGTTTACATCTTGTGTGGAAAGGCACTCAAGCATATAAATCTGCAACACCGCCATATCCTCTGCAAAACAAGTCTTATTGCCTAACAAAGAGAATACATCTTGTAAATTTTGGTAAGCGAACAAACGAGATTTGAACTTTTGCAAAGGCAAAACGAAAGCCACCAGCAACTGAATCCGCAGCCTTAGATTTTCGGTCTCGCTGTATTTGGTTATAAGAAAACGAATCTTGGCCCAATCAAAACTATATAGGCTGCTAAGCATAAGCCCTGCAATCATTACGATTTTGTCATTGTCAGAAACGAGAGCAGAATTCATAACTTCTTCTGCTTGTTGCTGCTGTTCTGAAGTCCATTGCGTTGAATTTTCGGCACATTGGAACAATTCGGAATAAAGTGCGCTGTGTTTCAGCAAGTCGGCGTCGTTGAGCGAACCGGTTATATTCTTCAGCCCCAAATCTTCGAGATCTTTAAGAATCGCACTCATATCGCGCGTCATCGGAGGGTTTTGTTCCCGATTACGTTCCAGACACGCTGCTTTTTCTACAATATCATAGCAATTACTAATGAATTTCGTGTACAGACTCTGCCTTTCGGGATCATCTACACCCTTAATCATATATTCCAAAAGCAATGAGTACGCAGAGTTGACGTTTTGCAAATCATCAAGAAGCTGCCAATGTTTCGTAACGTCTATCAACTTTTGAATTATCCTTATAGCCTCGCCCAATTGTTTGGCATCGAGTTTTTTTACAGCCTTATTATATAGCTGCCAAAAACTTTGTTGTTCGTTCATTTGCCTATGAATTTATTCGACAAAACGTCGTCGGTTGCCGGTTGTCTCGTTAAGAATTTTCTTTTCAGCCCCCACTCTGCCGCACGCTTCAAATCTTCTTCATTTACTTTCTCGGGAGTCGTAAATACAGGAATTTTCACCGAATCAATATATGTTGCAGGCATTTTATATATGCGGTAAAGCACGCTGTCTGCCTTATGTCGATTTTTGTTTATCTGTTCTGAAGCCTGTGTGTAAGATTCAAAAAGTTTTTTTATGCTTGGAGATTTTTTCTTTATAGCCACATCGCGGAAACATATACTGCCGAATTTCACTTTTGCTTGGGTTGTGGAAAAAACACTCACGTTTCCGTTTTCAATAGCCATTTCCGAATAAGGTTCAGGTAGCACTGCGGCATCAATCTGATTGTTCAAAAGCATTTTGTATCTCACGGAAATGTCATTTATCTGGGGGCGCAGCAATTCGAAAGGCTTTATCTTTGTGATTGCAGCTATTTCGTCAACCAGAAAATCCGATGTATTGTTTCGGCTTACGGCTATCGTACGTTCGCTCATGCTGCTGAGTTTTTTTATACGTTTTGTGCGGCTTGTTACCACAGTCATTGTGCCGCTGCTTGCCATCAAAGCTTTAAGGCCAACCCCTTGTTCATTAAGGTATAGCATTTCCGGGAGTGTGAGATACGCTCCGTCTATTTTGCCGGTGCTTAATGCCGTTCCGCATTTAAGCGAAGAATTGTAGGTTATGACTTTTATTCTTACACCATTTTTTTGAAAAAGCCGGGTATATCCCGCCACATAAAAAGGCAGGCAATCCGTAACGGGCATAAGCCCTATCGTCAAATCCACACTGTCGTTGGCGAGGTTCTTGACCGGAGTTTGTTTTGCTTTTTTCCCGCACGATACGAGCAACACTCCACAAAGCACCACTACCGCCAATTTCAAGAATTTCGAAGTCATATCTTGCAAAAAAATAAAAAAGCAACTTTGCCCTGCATTGAGCCAGGCTCGGTTGCTTTTTGTATGTTGGTAGAATTTTATTACTTCTCGCCGTTGATAGCTGCGATACCGGGCAACACTTTTCCCTCGATAGCTTCAAGCAAAGCGCCGCCGCCGGTTGAAACATAGGAAACTTTGTCGGCCATACCGAACTTGTTGATGCAGGCAACAGAGTCGCCGCCGCCGATAAGGGAGTAAGCACCGTTGGCAGTAGCTTCTACGATTGCGTCAGCTATTGCACGCGAGCCAGCCTCGAATTTCTCGAATTCAAATACGCCTGCAGGACCATTCCAAAGGATTGTCTTTGCTTCCTTGATTGCGTTTGCAAATTTTTCGCGGGTCTTAGGACCTATATCCAAGCCTTCCCAGCCATCGGGAATCGCATTCGACGGAGACATTGCCACATTTGAATCGTTGGAGAATTGGTCGCCGAGCACAGAGTCTTCAGCAAGGAGGAGTTTCACGCCTTTCTCAGCAGCCTCTTTCACGAGATTGTTTGCAAGGTCAAGGTAATCGTTTTCTACGATAGAGGTTCCGATTGTACCGCCTTGAGCTTTCATGAAAGTATAAGTCATACCGCCGCAAAGGATAAGCGTATCAACTTTTGTAAGGAGGTTTTCGATAATTTCTATCTTGGTTGAAACTTTCGAGCCGCCCATAATTGCAACGAACGGGCGCTGTATATTGTTAAGCACCTTGTCGATAGCGTTGATTTCCTTCTCCATCAAATAGCCGAACATCTTGTGATCGGTGTCGAAATAATCGGCGATGATAGCAGTAGATGCGTGCTTGCGGTGAGCAGTACCGAATGCGTCGTTGATATAATAGTCGGCATACGAAGCAAGTGTTTCGGTAAATGTTTTCTGAAGCGGTTTAAGGGCTTTCTTTGCGGCAGCCTTTTCTTCATCGCTTGCAAATTCACCACGGGGTTTGCCGGTTTCCTCCTCATAGAAGCGAAGGTTTTCGAGCAAAAGCACATCACCGTCCTTCATAGCGTCAACCTGTGCCTTACCTTTCTGGCAATCCTCACAGAAATCCACCTTAGCGCCGAGAAGTTCGCTCACACGCGGAAGAATCTGCTTCAAGGAGAACTTGAGGTCGGGATTTTTCTTGGGACGTCCCATGTGGGACATTATGATAAGTTTTCCGCCGTCGGCGTGAACTTTCTTGAGAGTGGGCAGAGCGCCACGAATACGGGTATCATCGGTGATATTGCCGTTTTCATCCAAAGGCACATTAAAGTCAACGCGCACGATGACTCTCTTGCCTGCGAAATTACATTTATCGATTGTCATATCTTTGATATTTTGATATTTGATTTTACTCTTTACCGACAGCGGCGCAACACATAGATACGCAGCCACTATCACACAAGCAAATTTACTAAAATACAAGTATATCACCATAACAAGCCGCGTTTTTTTTGACTGCATATTTGCAATACCTCCGTTTTTGCTATCTTTGCTAACAAAACACCGCCGACATGCAAAATACAACAGCGGCAAAAACTATAACCACATGCCAAACTACTCCGAATACACTGTGCTCCACGTGGTGGAAGTGAAACGATGCTGCGGCAAAATGGGTCGCTGCGAAATCACTTTGGCGTCAAATGAAATCTATGGCAATTTCCATATTTTTGCTGACGAGCATGACGCGGCAAGGATAGCATTGCACGCTTTTCCGCAACGCGAAAACATGCCCGAAATCAATCTATGGACAGACTTGGTGAAAGATGTGGCAGATACATTCAATTCCAAGGTGGCTTTCATAGAGATTAAGCAAGACGGCGAGCGTTCCCTGTATGCTGATGTAACGTTTGATACCTTCGGCAAGAAAGCTAAGCTGTGTTTTGCCACAAATGTTATCGACGGAGTGCTGCTTGCCGTGGCGTTGAAGGCTAAGATTATAATCAACTACGTGCTATATTTCGAACTTGCAGGATATGACATTAGCCATATACGAGAGACGTCGATTTCCTCCATGTCGGAAAAAGAAATCAAGCAGTCTTTGGAAAAGGCGATAAAAGAAGAGAACTACGAAAGGGCTTCCATTTTGCGCGACGAGCTGATTAGACGCAAGAATTTACGCTCCTGAATTGTTGGGAAACCACATGGTTTTTACGACATGGCTTTTCGCAAAAACTCCGACGCATCTAATTTAAATTAGATGCGTCGGAATTTAAATTAGGTCTGACCTCGTAAAAACGAAATATTGACACCAAAACAAAACCGCCTCACACGGCATGTGCGAGGCGGTTTGTTTATTTGTTTTTATACTGAAAATCAGAACTTATAACCCAGTGTCAACAAAAATTGACTCTTGTCGAGTTTCAGATTTGTGGCAGGAGCTTCGTTTTTGTTGGAAGCATCTCCCTGTTGAGTGGAGAACGCATAGAAATCGCCGCTTTGCTTTTGATATTGATAGGCAAAATCGGCATAGAAATTCTTTGCCTTATATCCCAAACCCACTGTGCAACGATTGATATCGCCAAGATTCACGTAATTGGTTGATGTGCTGTAATCAAGAGACGCGCTGTTGACAAACTGGTTCTGAAAAGCGGTGTTCTTGAAGGGCGACGAAACGTAATTGTAGCCCAATCGCAACGACAATCCATAGTCGAGTTTTGCCTCTGCACCCAAGCGCACGGTGCTCACGCCTTTAAGATATTTGCTTGCCTGGCGGTTGAGTTCGCGGTCTTTGGTTTCATTGCTACCCCAACCCCAATCGTCATCAACATTGTCGTATGTCAGTTTTGTGGCAGAGTAATCAGAATATTCGTACTCGGCATCAAGGGCAAGGAAATCGCCTATTGTTCCTGCTGCCGATATATTGAATTTCCACGGGGTATGGATATTATAGTCATGATCCCCAACCTCGGTGCGATAATCATACTTGTCGTATTTATCTTCTATCACGTTCATATTTTCGTCAAAACACAAAAACTTTGAATTTATCTGCGATGTGCAATTTGCCGTCAGAGAATACCAAACAGGAGTCGAGAACGAAAGACCAACCCTGAAAGAAGAACCGTCAATAGGATATATGATAGTTCCGAATTTAATATCGAGTCCGTTTCCTGAAAGCGAGCGGGCGTTTGTCAATGTATATGAGCCTACCGGCAAGCCATCCTTATCTGCAAGGTTTTCCATATATCCGCTGTAGCTGTCAACATCAACATTGTACACGCCCATTGTAATGCCAAAATAATAACGGTCTGAAATGTTTGTACTAATATTGAAGTCATACTGTTGTATGCCGCCGGTAGTCCATTTGCGGTAAGAATTGTTTACGCCATTGTACACATTATACAATTCATATCCTGACTCATCCGTCTCTCCTTTCTTGTCGTACAAATACGTTTGATAACCAGATACAGACAAAGGAGTCCAATATTCTTCATCTCCCCAATACGAAGACGCATCAGCCATTTCCCAAGTTTGCGAAGCGCCGTTAAGCACTTGGTCTGCGCCTAACAGGGAATGGAAATTCTTACGTTTGTGATAGTTGAAACCCACATTGAAATAGCGCATCGCACCAGTGCTCATCTTGAACGGATAAACGATACCTATTTGATCATACGAGACGCGCGATTTTCCGTGGCTGTCGAATTTTTCACCATTTGCGAGGGCGTTCACGCTAAGCGAGGTTGCGATGTCGGCGCGACGGTACAAACCGATACCGGCAGGGTTTGTGCTCATCGTAGATATGTCAGCGCCCAAAGCACTCATAGCTCCGCCCATTCCGACAAAGCGTGCAGTTCCGTTGAGGTCCTCGCTCGTCATTTTTTCCATTGTATATATGTCCTGCGCATTGGCAGAAACTAACGCCGCGCACGCAGCTATGATAGCTAATTTCAGTTTCATTATTCGTGTATTTGTTTATTGGGTAACCTATGTACCTTTCTTTTGAATCTATGTACCTTTCGGTTTTTCTGTAAATGCGATCTATGCGAATCAGCGGCGACCTCCGCCAAACGAACGCCCGCCTCCTCCGCCGCCGCCGAAGGAACGTCCGCCACCGCCGCCTCCAAATGAGCGCGTGCTCACAGACGGGCTGCTGCTTCCGCTTCCGAACGAACGCGAAGAACTACTTGATGTGCTCACATTGCCGCCTACGGAACGAGTGGAAGTGTTGTTGGAATTATAGGAACGTGTAGAACCAAAAGAACGTGTGGACACATTTCCGTTTATACGCCCTGTGTTGTAAGTGCGGTTGGTTCCTAATCCGCGGCTGTTTGACGAATAACTTGTGGTGGTGCCATTGCGCTCGATTGCACTGCGATAGTTTCTGCCACCGCCCCATATTGTTCCGCCTGCCGAGCCTACACGGTGATAGTCGGTCTGACCTGCGATATATCTGCCGCCATTCCAGGAGTTGTTCCTCCAAGGACGTCCGCCGCCCGAGGGGTGATGCCAGCCCCAATCGTTCCAGCCGTAATGATGATGCCAGGGATAAGACCAACCCCAGCCGCCATACCAGCCGTAATAGCGGGGATACCAGTTCCAGCCCCAGCCGTAGTTCCAACTCCAATAGGGATCATAGCCCCATGCCCAGTCGTAATATCCGTAGCTCCAGCCCCAATAGGGAACGCCATAGCCGAAATAAATATTTACTGCCGGCTCATGGAAACGTGCAAGCCTGCCCGAATAATAATAGTCGTTGCTATTGTATTCATCGGCATACCTGTCGGCATAGTCATTGGCATCTTTGTCGCCGTCGCCTATAAACAATGTGTCTTTACTCACATTGTAGCCACGGCGGTTGTATGCATCGATTTCGGCATCGGAATATTTTTTGCCGTTGCTGTAATCGGCATCATAAACGGCATTGTCGTCTTCGTCATACGAACCGTCCTGAATTTTAAGAGGCTGTTTGTCAGTTTTATTTGCCTTTGACGTTTTCGACGGAGTGAAATACATGTCGTCATCTTGTGCGTAAACTCCCACAGATAAGAAAAGGAGGGCACTGATAAGGAATACAGACTTTTTCATAACCAAATTGTCTTAAATGTTCCACTTCTTTGCAGCAAAAATAGTAATAAATTCGTTTCGTTACCTATTTTTTTCTTTATTGCGATATTAAAAATACTAAATTTCCATGCTATGGTAAAAACCGAGGTTTTATATAGCAAAAAACAACATAGGATATCGCAAAAACGATGTCAGACATTATTCAAACTATGTCTGATATTATTTAAATCATGTCTGACATCGGAAAGGGCTAAATCAACCTCCTCATTTTCAGCGCCCAGAAAAGTAGCGTAACAACAGCCAAAATACCACCGGCAATCCCTATATAAGCCACTGAAACATTGCTGCAAACCACGCCGCCCAACAATGCGCCGCCGCCAATGCCAAGATTGAAGATTCCGGAGTATATCGACATAGCCACAGAGGTAGCCTCGGGGCGGGCATGGTCAATCAATTCAGATTGCATGGCTACATTGTAAGCCGTAACCGCCATGCCGAGAACCACACACAATACAACAACCGCGACCTTGCATGGCGAAGCCGGCAGAAGCAACAACAACGTAACGGCAAGCGCACCCAGACAGAAATCGGAGAAACAATGGCGATGCGCAGTATAGAACCGTGAAAACGCGAAGCTGCCCAGCAAGCCTGCCACGCCGAAAATCATAAGCGTAGCGGTGATTTGGTCGTTGCTCATGCCCGACACCTGATTCAAAAACGGCTCTATATAGCTGTATCCCGTATAATAAGCCGTGGCAAAAAGGAATGTGATGAAAAACAACGGCATCAGCACCTTGTCTTTCAGCAACCCGGGCAACATCTTCACCTTGAAACCGCCACGACTCGGCACATCGGGAAGCGTAAACCATATATAAACCAGAGAAACAAAGGCAAAAATTCCGATACTAAGGAACGTAGCCCTCCAACCAATCCACAAGCCGATGATTCTGCCCAACGGCAACCCGAAGATAATTGCCACCGATGTGCCGGTAACCACCATGCTCAACGCCAAAGACCGGTATTTCTCGGGGACAATGCGCACAGCAATCGGCGAAACTATCGACCAAAATATGGCATGCGAACAAGCCACGCCTATGCGGGACATCATGAGCATCTCGTAGCACGACGAGAAAAACGACATCACTTGGAAAACAACAAACACCAGCATCACGCCCAAAAACAACTTGCGCAAATTGATACGAGAAACCAGCAACATCAAAGGCAAAGAGAGCAACATTACCATCCAGGCGTACACAGAAATAAGCATACCCGACTTGGCCTCGCTTATCCCAAAATCAGAAGAAATGCTGCTCAACAAACCAATCGGAATAAACTCCGACGTATTGAATATAAAGGTTGCACACGTAATGCCGACAAGAGGCAACCAAAATCCATAAGACTTCTTTTCGTTCATATTTCTACAAATATTACTTCCATATCAATTAAAGGGTCGCAAAAGTAACAATTTTGTACTATACACTGAAGTTTCTGTAATTCAAAAGCCAAACGCTAACGTTTTTTCAATGTTTTGGGGTAAATTTGCAACGTGGAACGATTCAATGTACATATATTGGGCTGTGGCAGTGCCAAGCCAACCGCACGACATTTCCCAAGCGCGCAAATCATAAACGTGCACGAAAAACTATATATGATAGACTGCGGCGAAGGAGCGCAGATACAAATGTGCAAAAGCCATGTAAACTTCTCAAGGCTCGACAACATTTTCATTTCCCACCTTCACGGCGACCATTGCTTCGGACTTATTGGACTGATATCCACATATAATCTGCTCGGGAGAAGTTCGGACTTGAACATCTACGCGCCACAGGGACTCGGCGAGACACTAAATCTGTTGTGCAACGAATATTGCAAGGAAATGAACTACAAGGTAATCTTTCACGC
The DNA here is from genome assembly GCA_963660485.1 of bacterium. GTDB lineage: Bacteria > Bacteroidota > Bacteroidia > Bacteroidales > Bacteroidaceae > UBA6398. The sequence goes on from CAVKYH010000026.1 coordinate 20,307, forward strand.
CGTAGATACCAAACTCCACCAAAAGATTTACGAAGACCGCACAGTGGAAGTGTTTTCAATTCCACTCGTACACAGAATTCCCTGCTGCGGTTATATGATTTGCGAAAAGCAAAAACTTCCGCACATCAAGCGCGACATGATTGACTACTACCGCATTCCTGTTTACGCAATTAACGGAATAAAACAAGGCAACCCGTGGATTACGGAAGAAGGAGAACGCATTCCGTGTGAATGGCTTACCACTCCCGCCGACAAGGCACGCAAATACGCCTATTGTTCCGACACAATCTTCATTCCCCAACTGAAAGAAATCATAAAAGGCGTGGATTTGTTGTATCACGAAGCTACTTTCGGGAAAGACAACGAGCAAAGAGCTAAAGAGACTTTCCATTCCACCGCAGCCCAAGCGGCTACAATTGCAAAAGACTCTGAGGTAAAAAAACTCGTAATAGGTCATTTCTCGTCGAGATACAACGATGAAAACATCCTGCTTGAACAAGCCAAAGAAGTATTCAGCGAAACTTATCTCGCAGACGAGAACAAAATATTTGAAATACGATGAAAAAGACACGGCATAACGAAATAATAAAGCGCATAGTTCCTGCATTGGCAATGCTTATCAGTTTCAGTCCGATGCTTGTAAGTTGTGTGCCGTCGATGCTCGCGACAAAAATGCTCAAAGTGGCTTTGCAGCCCACCAATACCTCGCGCGACACCGCCGAAGCCTGGAAAAACGAAATCCAAGAATATCCTTACGTGGGCGCTTGGCGAGACAGTTTGCGCAAAGTTGGAGCTCTGCGCGACACATTCATTACCGCGCCCGACTATGCCAATTTACACGCTTTGTATATAAAATCCCCACAAAATTCCGACAGAACTGCCATAATAGTGCACGGACACACATCGTCTTCCGTGGGAGTTGCGCACCTCGGCTATATGTATAATTGCGACCTTGGTTATAATGTTATCATGCCTGACCTTCGTCTTTCAGGACTTAGCGACGGAGATCATTACACCATGGGGTGGAACGAGCGCAAGGACGTGGAACTGTGGATAAACTTTGCGTCGGAATTGTTCTCTGACACCACACAGATTATAGTGCACGGCGTTTCGATGGGAGCAGCTACCACAATGATGGTCTCGGGCGATACTTTGTCGAAAAACGTAAAGTGTTTTGTTGAAGACTGCGGCTACACTTCCGTATGGGAACAGTTCCGCTACGTTCTTGCAAAGGATTATCACATTTCGAGTCTGTCGTTGTTGAAAGCAGCACAGAAAAAAGCGGAAAAGCTATATAATCTGAATTTCAAGAAAGCCTCTTCGGAAGAACAGGTAAAGCGTAGCGATTTGCCTATGCTCTTTATTCATGGCGACCAGGACACTTATGTTCCGGTCAAGATGGCAGAACAATTATATAAGGCGAAACCTGAACCGAAAGAACTTTGGATTGTTCCGGGTGCGACGCACGCCCAATCTTATAAGGTGGCTCCCAAGGAATACACACAGAAGATTAAAGAATTCGCCAACAAATATATCGGGGAATGAAAAGGTTTTTGCTTTGCGCCATTGTTGTTTTGTTTGCCGGCATTACCGTAGGCAAACGAATAGTTACCGGCGACGAACGCACAGAGCTTTATCTTCCTTTGATTGAAGGAAAACGCGTGGCATTGTATTCCAACCACACGGGAATTGCCAAAGACAAGCACGTAGTTGACCTTTTAATCGAGAACCGCGTAAACGTTGTTACGATATTCTCTCCCGAACACGGATTTAGGGGGAATGCCGACGCCGGAGAGAAAGTTGGAAGTTCTGTTGACGAAAAAACGGGGATTCCTATCTGTTCTCTCTACGGTAATAAGGACAACGAGAATTCCGCCCTCGGTTTTGATGTTCTTTTGGTAGACATTCAAGACGTCGGGCTGCGTTTCTACACCTACTACGTTACGATGTGGAAACTCATGAACCGATGTGCAAAATCCGGCAAGGAAGTTATTGTGCTCGACCGCCCTAATCCTAACGGTTTCTATGTAGACGGTCCTATTCTCGACATGAAATTTCGTTCCGGCGTGGGTTGGCTTCCCATTCCTATAGTATATGGTATGACGCTTGGCGAACTTGCGCAAATGATCAACGGAGAAAATTGGCTCGACAACGGCATGAAATGCAAACTCAAAGTGATTCCGTGCAAAAACTATAGCCGCAAATCCCGCGCACAAATAACAGTTCCGCCCTCTCCAAACCTTCCAAACATGCGGGCAATCTACCTCTACCCCTCCACATGCTTTTTCGAAGGAACTGTGATGAGTTTGGGACGCGGCACATCAAAGCCGTTCCAAATTTACGGGCACCCCGATATGACGCAATGCGCCTTTGCCTTTGTTCCGCAAAGCAGAAACGGAGCCAAAAACCCTCCGCTTAAAGGCAAACTCTGTTACGGAAAAGATTTGACCGCTCTGGATATCGACGACATCTGCAAACAAGGCATCAATCTCGGTTATGTGATAGACGCATACGATAACTTGAACATCGGCGAGCGCTTTTTCACAAACTTCTTTGACCTCTTGGCAGGAACCGACCGGATAAGAAAAATGATAACAAGCGGCTACCGGGCAAAGGAAATCGAAAAATCCTGGAAACAGGACGTCAAAGATTTCAAGAAACGCCGCAAGCCATACCTTATATATAGATAGCAATAAAAAACATAGTATATGAAAATCTCAAAATCATTCAAACTACTATTATTATCCACCCTATTTTTTCCGATATGCGTAAACGCGCAAAACGATGTCAGACATTATTTAAACGATGTCAGTTCTCTTTTAAATAATATCGGTTCTCGTAAATACGCCATCGGACGTATATCTGTGGAAGATGTAAAAGACAGTGCCAATACGCTTTACTTCTATGCTTCCACCAATTGTGCCTACCTTTCTTTCAATGAGGAAAACGTGGAGGAGATATATGCAAAGACGCGCGCGCTGCTTCCGGAAAACTATGCCAAGAGAAAATTGGCGATAATAGCCGATGAGCACGAAATAAGCGAATATATTCCGGCGGCAAAGCGTTCAAAGAAAACCAAGACGCTGAAATTTACCCGTCCCGACCAGACACCGTTGGTAACAAACGCATCATCGCCGATAAACCCCGACAGAGGACTCGAAGGAAAACACATTGTGGTTTGGCCAAGCCACGGACGATATTACGAACAAAAGCTAACAAGATGGGAATGGCAGAGAGCGCGAATGTTCATGACCGTAGAAGATCTCTACACCCGCAGCTACGTAATGCCGTTTCTCGTTCCCATGCTCGAAAAAGCAGGGGCAAACGTGCTGATTCCGCGCGAACGCGACACGCAAACCGAAGAAATCATCGTTGACAACGACAACGGAATAGACAAAGGCTCTGCATATTCCGAAACAAACGGGAAAGAATCCTGGACAACGGGAACAGAAAAAGGCTTCGCGCATCTACGCCCGATATACAAAGACTTCGAAAATCCTTTCACCGAAGGCACTTACCGCGAAACGCCTACCGTGAGCCGCAACGACACAAGCAGCATAATCTGGAAGCCACAGTTCAAGAAATCCGGCGAATATGCGGTGTACGTGTCCTATCATACCGTTGCCAACAGCACAGAAGATGCCTCCTACACCGTATTTCATCGCGGCGTTGCCACACAGTTTAAAATCAATCAGGCTATGGGCAGCGGCACTTGGGTATATCTCGGCACTTTTGACTTTGGCGCGGGCTGCAACGACTCAAACCGTGTGGTTCTAAGCAACTATTCAAGCAAAAAGGGCAGAATTGTTACTGCCGATGCCGTACGCTTTGGCGGCGGAATGGGGAACATTGCACGCCACAACGCACCCGAAGACACCGCCAGCCAAGATTATTCCTACGTAACGAGCACCTATCCGCGCTTTACCGAAGGCGCGCGCTACTATATGCAATGGGCGGGCGTTCCCGACTCAGTATATTCTCCCAGCAACGGCAAAGACGACTACCGCGACGATTATGTTAACCGCGGCATTTGGGTAAACTACATCGCCGGCGGGTCTTCGGTATATCCCGAGGGAAAAGGTTTGAACATTCCCGTAGATCTTTCGTTCGCTTTCCATACCGACGCCGGAACATATAAGAGCGACAAAATCGTAGGTACGCTCGGAATCTACTCAACAAAGGAATACGACGGAAAATTCTATAACGGTTCTTCGCGTTTTCTCTCTCATGATTTGTGCGATCTCATTCAAAGCAATATCGTAAACGATGTCCGCAGACTTTATCTCCCTGACTGGACGCGCCGTGGCAAATGGAACAAACCCTACTACGAAGCTTGGGGGCCGCGAGTGCCTGCAATGTTGCTCGAGTTGCTTTCTCATCAGAATTTCGCCGATATGCGTTACGGTCTCGACCCGCGTTTTCGTTTCACTGTCAGCCGTGCGGTCTACAAAGGCATGCTTCAATTCATTTCCTCGCAATACGGCACGCCCTATGTGGTTCAGCCGTTGCCCGTTTCGCATTTTGCGCTGGAATTCACGGCACCGGGTTCAAACGAAGTGGAACTTTCCTGGCGCGCAACCAATGACAGTCTCGAGCCAACCGCAACTCCTGAGAAATATATCGTTTACAAGAAAATCGGAGACGGGGATTTCGACAACGGAACTCAGGTCGACGCCACTTCATGGCGCACAATAATTCCCTGCGATACGGTTTGCAGTTTCAAGGTAACGGCTGTAAATCGCGGAGGAGAGAGTTTCCCGTCGGAAATACTCTCTGCCGCACGCACAAGAAGCACTCTTGCTACTACGCCTACTGCATCTAAGACAAAAAAGAAGAAAGATGCTAAAAACGAGGTCAAAGCTGATTTCAATAACGACAATGTTATGCTGATTGTCAACGGATTCACGCGCGTCAGTGCGCCTGCCGATTTCGTAGCTCCCGCACCTGCCGACACAGCCCTCGCAGGTTTCCTCAACGATGTTGACCATGGTGTGCCCTATATCCAAGATTTCAGCTACATTGGCGATATGAAGAATTTCTATCGCGGCGAACCTTGGCACGATGACGATTCGGGAGGATTCGGCGACAGCTATGGCGACTACGAAACCAAACTTATTGCGGGCAACACCTTTAATTATCCGTCGGTTCACGGCAAAGCGGCTCTCGCGGCAGGCATGTCGTTCGTTTCGTGTAGCAGCGAAGCGGTGGAAGACAGCATCGTGTCGCTACAATCTTACAAAGCGGTGGATTTGATACTCGGCAAACAGATGCAAAGCAAGATGGGAAACGGCGGATACTACCCCATCGCATTCAAGACATTCCCCCAAAAATTGCAGCAAGCCATTACAGAATATACAAACGGGGGCGGAAACATCTTTACATCGGGCTCGTATGTTGCAACCGACCTTTGGTGCAATCCGTTGGTGCCGTCGGCAAAGGAAGACCGCGACTTCGCACAAAACGTGCTGCATTACAAATGGCGCAACAACCGCGCAGCGCGCACCGGACTCGTAAAGAGCGTGGACTCGCCGGCTAAACAGTTCACCGGCGACTATAATTACTACAACACTCTCAATGCGGAGAGCTACGTGGTGGAGTCGCCCGACGGAATAGAACCCGCCGACAACGAAGGATGTACGATTATGAGATACACGGAAAACAATCTAAGCGCGGCTGTAGCCTGGAGCGGAAAATATCGCGCCGTAACATTGGGTTTCCCGTTTGAATCTATCAAATGTGAGGCTTCTCGAAAAGAACTTATGCACCAAGTTTTGCAATACTTCAACCTGGTGAAATAACCCACCACGCAAATTATCATAACAAAGGCTGATTTCCTATTGAAAATCAGCCTTTTGTTTCATCCTTATGCCCTTACGGTTCACGTCAAATCCTACATTAGAAAAACTACATCGGTTGTCGTAAAAACTCCGGGCCACCAAATTTAAATTCCGACGCATCTAATTTAAATTAGATGCGTCGGAGTTTTTACG
>CAVKYH010000027.1:0-25929 GCA_963660485.1 bacterium
ATTCGCCGCTCTTGAAATAAGGCTTGAGATAGCTGCCCGAATATTCTATGTTTTCAAAAGTATAATAGCCTTCGCTCACGGGAATTATCTTCTCGACGAGAGCATTGGTAGCGTTGTTGAGTTCAGTTATGAGCGCAGAATTATCGTCATCGCTGCCGGCTGCTGCGGTTGCTCTGTTGTAAACTTCAGCCCAGGTGTCGTAGTCTTCCTGCGAAACCTGTCCCGGATTTGTTCCCACGGTGAACAATTGACCTGCTGCATTGCTGATAGCCTCTTGCAGTTTGAGGGAATTGGTAATGTCGGCATCAGGAACGGAAAGGAATTTCACCATCGAAGCCGCGGTGTGGTTCGTTTGTGTCTCTATGTTCCCCGTTTCAATGTTGATTGCGTAGTTGTAGTCATTGTCGGTGGAATAAAGATAAGCACAGCCGTTGCTAAGGAACTGGAGTTTGAACTTAGCGGGGTGGTTGCCCGTCATGAGCACATAGGGACTTGTTTTGTCGCCCTTGGTTACGTTTTCCACATACGTGAGATCCTGTGCGCCGCAGTTCTTGAGCGAATAGGTTTCGCCGTCGGCGTTTTTGGTTACGTGCCAAATGTAGGAATCGTCGTAGTTGCTGTTGTCGCGCGTGTAGGCGCCGAGTCTCCAGAGTTCTCCGTCCTGAACGGGAACCATGCAGGTGGAGGGATCGCTATAGTTTGAGAAATTGATGAAATAGTAGCCGTCGTCGAGCGAGCCTTCCACTTCCACTACATCTTCAATGTCGTCGAGTTTTGAAGGGTCGATTTTGTCGAAATACCACGAGTGGGTGGTGCTGGGATTTGCCATATCGCCCCAATAACCGGTGATTTGCTCGCCGTTGAACACGCCCTGGTAGCCCAAGAGTGGTCCGAAGTTGAGATTGGCCTTTACGTTGGCGATGAGATAAGAACCGTCGACAACGCTTGAAGGCGGGAGCTGAATTTCGGTGGGTGTGTCCACAAAACCTGCGCCTTCACCGTAGCCCATGCCATCTACACGGCCGATATACATGTTGCTCGAGTAGTTGCGAACAGTGTAGCCGTCTTCATACTTCTTGATTTCCCAAATAAAGGGTTTGTCGGCAGAGGTAAGTTTGTCGGGAGTAACGTGGCTTGCATAGTGAATACGCAAAGCCTGGTCGGTTCCAGTGTCGTTGTAAAGGAGTGCATCGGTGGGGTAGGCCGCACTTGAGATGAAGTAGTAGCCTTCGGCCGGACCGTCGTCCTGAGCAACAACCGTTTGCCCGATACTTCCGAGAACGAGCAGAACCATGGCGCATAAAATACGCGCCGTCCAAGATTTCAGTTGCTTCATGATAAAATTATTTTGTTAAACATATAAAATTCCCTTTCCGCCGGTTTTCCATTTTTTCATGGTGTTTTCATGATATTCCGGCATATTGCGTGGCTAATATAGGCAAAAAATCCGTGTGCGCCGCAAAATGGGGGGGGTAAAATATGTTAAAAATATAAATATATTCGATTTTTCTTAAAAAGAATGTTGTTTCCGAAGCATTTGCAACGGTGAAAACAATCGCTTCACGGCGAAAAAGCATGCAGATGCGCCTCTGCGAAAACCGTTGTTGCGGGGCGAAAAAAACAGACGGCATCTCGTAAAAACTCCGGGCCACCAAATTTAAATTAGATGCGTCGGAATTTAAATTAGGTCTGACCTCGTAAAAACGATATTTTACGCTGTTTTTCGCAGGTGTTTCCGCACGAAACATTTCGTGCCTATACGCATTATATATATAAGGCGTGGCAAAAACGATGTGGGACTTGAAAAATTGCAGATGCGGATTTTTGCGAAAAAAATTACTGCCGTTGTGTTTCAGAGCGTTTGCGCGGGAGATTCTTGCTGTTTTGTCGCCGTTTTGCATTCGTATAGCTTCAACGAGGTGGGGCGGCAACGTATCTTTGCATCGTCAACGTTGATACGCAAGTCGCCTGACGCCACACAAGGCCGCTCACGACAAGCAAAAACAAAACTACTAACCTATTCAAAACAAACAAAACCATGATTTACTACAATGTTATCAAGCGCAAGAGCCCCAAAGACGGCACCGTGAAGTTTTATGCCATGATCAACAGGGCATCGTATGTAACCCTCAGCCAAGTGGCGGAAAACATCAGCCGCGAGTGTACCCTCACCGTGCATGACATTAAAGCCGTGCTCTCGTCTTTGCAGGAGCAGATAATACTTCAGTTGCAAGACGGCAAAAGCGTGAGATTCGGCGACCTCGGTTCTTTTCGCGCCACCCTGCAGTCGAAGGGCGTAGCCAACAAAGAAGATTTCAAGAAGAGCAACATTTCGCGCGTGATGGTGCGCTTTGTGAGGAGCACCGCAATGCGTTCGGCCTTTGCAGTAACCAATCAGAACATCAAGCTCGTGAACAAGGACGACACCGACAGCTCCGACAACGGCAGCGACGTAGACCCCAACGCCTGACCGCAGAATCTCCACGCTTCGCTCCGCGCCGGGAGGAACGGGGCGTGGGAATATCATGAAAACAACAATCAAACAAACTAAACCATGAACGAACGAACCAAGAAAGTAATCGAAATCGTAGTGCGCGTACTGAAAGCCCTGCTCGCTGCCCTGGCGGGAAGCGCAGGAAGCAACAGCAAAGCCTGACAAGGCGCACCGAAACAACATTGGCGGAGCCGGGAAGAAAATCCCGACCCCGCTTTTTTCGTTCACGCCACGCAAGTTTTGCGCCGGGGAATAGCATATCGTCTGAAAATCAGAGTGTGCGAAATGTAGCGGCGGAAAGTATGTTTTTTGGCCGCAAAGCAAAAAAAGTTGCACTAATTTTTTGCATATCACAAAAGTATAACTAATTTTGCAGCCGTAAAATTCGACAGAGGGGCAGAAATGCCACGGATTTGTCGGGAAAAAGAATATAATAAACTAATAATAAATTAATAACAAACATGATCGTAGTACCTGTAAAAGAAGGCGAAAACATCGAAAGAGCTTTGAAAAAATTCAAGCGCAAATTTGAAAAGACAGGCGTGGTGAAGGAATTGCGCAGCCGTCAGCAGTTTAACAAGCCTTCAGTAGTTCGCCGTTTGAACATGGAGCACGCAATCTACGTGCAGAAGCTCAACGCAGAGAAAGAGGATTAAATCCTCCCGCTTTCCTATACATATAATATAAGGAGAAAAATAATTTCCCGGAGATGCTTGCGTCTTCGGGAAAATTTGTTTATATTCGTTGCGTGAAACAATCACGTAACGAATTTATGCATATAAAGGAATTTTGTGATTATCTGAAATACGAGCGCAACTATTCGGCTCTCACCGTGGACAGCTACGCGCGCGACCTTGCGAAGTTTGAAACCTACGCGCGCGGACAGATGAACCTCGACCCCGGCACAGATTTGGACGAGACCCGGATAGACGAACGCTGCCTGAGGCGCTGGCTGGCTTCGATGCTGGAAAGCGGAAATTCCGCCGCATCGGTAAACCGCCGCCTGAGCTCCATGCGAAGCTATTTCAAATTCCTTGTCGTTACGGGCAGATATGATTCCGACCCCACCCAACGTATTCTCGGCCCCAAGAAGGAAAAAGCCCTGCCATATTTCGTGAAGGAAAAAGAAATCGACATGCTGTTGGACGGCATACCCGTGGCACCTACGTTTGAAGGGCAGCGAAACCATTTTATAATAGAAATGTTTTACGACACGGGCATACGCCTCTCGGAACTCACCTCATTAAATATAGACGATGTGGACTTCGGCGCGAAACAAATAAAGGTTACCGGAAAAAGAAACAAGCAACGCATCATTCCCGTCGTGCCGAGGCTGCTGGAGACAGCAAGGGATTTTATCGGGAAATACGGCGGGAAAAACGGCACGGCATTGTTTGCCGACGAAAAAGGACGCCGTCTCTCCAATGCCGCCGTGCGCGAAATCGTGAACCGGGAACTTTCGCTCGTTACCACAATGAAAAAACGCTCGCCCCATGTGCTTCGCCATTCCTTCGCCACTGCTATGCTCAACCACGGCGCGGATATTGAAGCCGTGAAACGTCTGCTCGGACACGAGAGCCTTGCGACAACTGAAATATATACCCACACGTCGCTCGAAGAACTGAAGAAAAATTATCAACTCGCCCACCCAAGGGCATAAAAGGATATGAATATGGAACTGAAGATTAAATCAATTCGTTTCGATGTAGGTGAAAAACTCTATGAGTTCGTGGAGAAAAAACTCACCAAGCTGACAAAATCGTGCGACCAGATCGGAACGGCAGAAGTAACTCTGAAGGTCGTGAAACCCGAAACCGCGAAAAACAAATCAACGGGCATTCGTATCTCAGTGCCAAATGACGAACTTTTCGCAGAGAAAACTTGCGACACATTTGAAGAAGGAGTTGACCTTTGCGTCGACGCTTTGCAGCGACAAGTGGCAAAGTATAAAGAAAAACAACGCGGACACTAAAAAAAATGCCGCAAAAATTTTGCAATTTGAATTTAATAAGTAACTTTGCAGCCGTTTCGGGGATACAGCAACACTCGGGACGGCTGCAAAAGCATTGTAAACACAATTCGCACGCAGCAAAATCTTATGGGCAAGTTCCAGAGCGGTCAAATGGGGCAGACTGTAAATCTGCTGGCTTTCGCCTTCGGTGGTTCGAATCCGTCCTTGCCCACTAAAAAGAAAACATAGAATTGCGGAAATAGCTCAGTCGATAGAGCACTAGCCTTCCAAGCTGGGGGTCGCGGGTTTGAGTCCCGTTTTCCGCTCTATTTTGCTGTTATAGCTCAGTGGTAGAGCACTTCCTTGGTAAGGAAGAGGTCCCGAGTTCAAGTCTCGGTAACAGCTCTATCGTTAGAAATAACAATGTGAAGAATATTCACTGAAATAACAATTATAAAAGAGTAAAGCTATGGCTAAAGAACAATTTGTGCGTACCAAACCGCATGTTAACATCGGTACTATTGGTCACGTAGACCACGGAAAGACAACTCTTACAGCTGCCATTTCCAAAGTTCTCCATGAGCGTTTGGGCACCGGCGAAGACGTTAAGTCTTTCGATCAGATTGACAATGCTCCTGAAGAAAAAGAGCGTGGTATTACCATTAACACCGCTCACATTGAATACGAAACTACAAAACGTCATTATGCACACGTAGACTGCCCGGGACACGCCGACTATGTGAAGAACATGGTAACTGGTGCTGCTCAGATGGACGGTGCTATTATCGTTGTTGCTGCAACTGATGGTCCTATGCCCCAAACTCGTGAGCACATTCTTTTGGCTCGCCAGGTAAACGTTCCCCGTCTTGTTGTATTCCTTAACAAGTGCGACCTTGTTGAAGACGAAGAGATGCTCGAACTCGTAGAAATGGAAATGCGTGAACTTCTTACGCAATACGACTACGAAGAGGATACTCCTATCGTTCGCGGTTCTGCTCTTGGTGCACTCAATGGTGTTGCTAAGTGGGAAGACAAGGTAATGGAACTCATGGACAACGTTGACGAATGGATTCAGGAACCCCAGCGTGAGGTTGACAAACCGTTCCTTATGCCTGTAGAGGATATCTTCTCTATCACCGGTCGTGGTACTGTTGCAACTGGCCGTATCGAAACTGGTAAGGTTAAGGTTGGCGATGAAGTTCAGATCCTCGGTCTCGGTGAAGACAAGAAGTCTGTTGTAACTGGTGTTGAGATGTTCCGTAAGATTCTTGACGAAGGTGAAGCAGGTGATAACGTAGGTCTTCTTCTCCGTGGTATCGACAAGGCAGAAATCAAGAGAGGTATGGTTATTACCCACCCGGGCGCAATCACTCCTCACTCCAAGTTCAAAGCTTCTATCTATGTATTGAAGAAAGAAGAAGGTGGTCGTCATACTCCGTTCGGTAACAAGTATCGTCCCCAGTTCTATCTCCGTACAATGGACTGCACCGGTGAAATCTCTCTTCCGGAAGGAACTGAAATGGTAATGCCGGGCGATAACGTTGAGATTTCTGTAGAACTCATCTATCCTGTAGCTCTTAACGTAGGTCTCCGTTTCGCTATCCGCGAAGGTGGTCGTACTGTAGGTTCAGGTCAGATTACTCAGGTATTCGACTAATCGTTTAGTAAAAATATAAGACTTCCGTTTAATCGGAAGTCTTTATTACGGGAATAGCTCAGTTTGGTAGAGCACTGGTCTCCAAAACCAGGTGTCGGGAGTTCGAGTCTCTCTTCCCGTGCAGAAAAGAAAATAAAAACATGTTGAAGAAAGCATTTGCATATTGCAAGGCTTCTTATGAAGAGCTTGCGTATAAGACAACTTGGCCTTCCAGTCGTGAATTGGCGCACAATGCAGTGGTTGTTTTGACAGCTTCCATAATCATTGCTTTGGTGGTCTTTGCTATAGACCAATGCTTCCAATTGATAATGGAAAACGTCTATCCGCATTAATCTATCCTGTCTGCAATGGAAAATAAAACTACTACACCTGCAGAAATGAGGTGGTATGTACTACGCGCAGTAAGTGGCAAAGAAGGGAAAGTTAAAGAATATATCGATCTCGGTATAAAAAACGGACACTTCAATGGCAACGTATTGCAGGTACTTATTCCTACAGAAAAGGTGGTTTATTCAAGCCCGAATGGGAAACGCGTGGTAAAAGAACGTAATTCCATGCCGGGATATGTGTTGGTAGAGGCAAAACTAGTAGGTGAGGTAGCGCAGGATTTGCGTTATACTCCTAATGTTTTGGGTTTCCTTGGCGGTATGGAAAACCCAGCGCCACTTCGCTCAAGTGAAGTGAATCGCATTTTGGGTAGTATCGATGAAATGGAAAACGAAAGTCAGGAAATCTTGCCGCAATTTGTTGTGGGTGAAAGTGTGAAGGTTACCGAAGGACCGTTTAGTAACTTCAGTGGAGTTGTTGAGGAAATCAACAATGAAAAGAAGAAACTTACGGTTTCTGTGAAGGTGTTCGGACGCAACACACCATTGGAATTGGGGTTTATGCAAGTGGAAAAAGAATAGCATGATAGTGTTACGTGTCGTGCGGTTCTTGAAATAATTATTATAAAAACAAAACAAGATGGCAAAAGAAGTTGCTGGATTAATCAAATTACAGATTAAAGGCGGCGCTGCAAATCCTTCGCCTCCCGTTGGTCCTGCTTTGGGTTCCAAGGGAATTAATATTATGGATTTCTGCAAGCAGTTCAATGCCAGGACTAAGGAAAAAGCAGGCAAAGTGCTGCCTGTAGTCATTACTTATTTTACGGACAAATCGTTCTCGTTTGTAGTAAAGACTCCTCCTGCTGCAATACAATTGCTTGAAGTTACCAAGAAAAAAAGCGGATCTGCAGAGCCTAACCGTGTTAAAGTAGCTGAAGTAACATGGGATCAAGTTCGTGCTATTGCTGAAGATAAAATGAACGACTTGAATTGCTTTACTATAGAGTCGGCTATGAAAATGGTAGCCGGTACAGCTCGTAGCATGGGTATAACCGTAAAAGGGGACTTCCCTAATAAATAATATAAAACTTCAATTAAGATGAGTAAACTGACAAAAAATCAAAAGTCTGTAGCCGACAAGATTGAAGCAGGGAAGATTTATACGCTCAGTGAGGCGTCGAAACTTGTAAAGGATATAACAACTACCAAGTTTGATGCTTCTCTTGACATTGATGTGCGTTTGGGAGTTGATCCTCGCAAAGCAAATCAAATGGTTCGCGGTGTTGTTTCGCTTCCTAACGGAACGGGTAAAACCGTGCGTGTGCTTTGCCTTTGTACTTCTGATTTGGAGGAAGCTGCAAAAGCAGCAGGTGCAGACTATGTAGGTCTTGACGAGTATATCGAAAAGATCAAAGGCGGCTGGACTGATGTTGATGTTATTATCACAATGCCTTCTATTATGGGAAAATTAGGACCTTTGGGCCGTGTTCTTGGTCCTCGCGGTCTTATGCCTAACCCTAAGAGCGGTACTGTAACAATGGATGTTGCTAAGGCTGTACGTGAAGTGAAACAGGGTAAAATCGACTTTAAGGTTGATAAATCAGGTATAGTTCATACATCGATCGGTAAAATTTCGTTCACGCCTGAAAAAATCGCTCAGAATGCGAAAGAGTTCCTTAATACAATAATCAAACTTAAACCTGCTGCGGCTAAGGGTACTTATATAAAGAGCATTTTCTTGTCGAGCACAATGAGCCGTGGACTTCGTGTAGATCCGAAATCAATCGGTGTCGAAGACCAAAATTAATTGAATTATGAAGAAGGAACAAAAAACTATAGTAATCGAGAATATCGGTGCTCTTCTTAAGGAATACGCCAATTTTTATTTGGTTGACGTAACCGCAATGAACGCAGAGGATACTACTGCTCTTCGTCGCGAGTGCTTCAAGCGTGAGATAAAAATGGTCGTAGTTAAGAATACGTTGCTTCACAAAGCATTTGAAGCTAGCGATATCGATTATTCTCCTCTTTATGGAAGTTTGAAAGGTACTACTGCTCTCATGCTTTGCAATACAGCAAATGTGCCTGCAAAACTGATTAAAGAAAAAGGCAAAGACGGTATTCCTGGTCTTAAAGCTGCTTATGCAGAACAGAGTTTCTATGTAGGTGCAGAAAACCTTGGTGCTTTGGCTGCATTGAAGAGTAAGAACGAAGTTATCGCAGAAATTGTTGCTCTCTTGCAATCGCCTGCTAAGAACGTTATCTCTGCACTTCAGAGCGGTGGACAGACTATCCATGGAGTATTGAAAACATTGGGCGAACGTCCAGAATAACAAACAAATCAGAATAAAAACAATAAAAAATAGAAAAAATGGCAGATATTAAAGCTATTGCTGAAGAATTGGTAAATTTGACAGTAAAAGAAGTAAACGAGTTAGCTCAGGTCCTCAAGGACGAGTATGGAATTGAGCCCGCAGCAGCAGCAGTTGCTGTGGCTGCTGGTCCTGCAGCAGGTGCAGAAGCAGCTGAGGAGAAGACTGCATTTGATGTTATCCTCAAGAGCGCAGGTAGCGCTAAACTTCAGGTTGTAAAGGCTGTTAAGGAAGCTTGCGGTCTTGGCTTGAAAGAAGCTAAGGATCTTGTTGACGCAGCTGCAAGCGCACCCGCAAAACTCAAAGAGGGTGTTGCTAAGGAAGAGGCTGAAGCTCTCAAGAAAGCTGTTGAGGCTGCTGGAGCTGAAGTTGAGATTAAGTAATCGATACAACTCTTACAATATAGTTAAGAATCCTCTGGTAGAGGGTTCTTAACTTTTTGCGTATATAAATTTCAAATAACCAAGATATAACGAATGTCTTCAAAATTAGTAAACCAGAGAATAAATTTCGCTTCGGTGAAAGAGCCGATGCCTTTTCCTGACTTTCTTGACGTTCAGATAAAATCTTTCAGGGATTTCCTACAGTTGGATACTCCACCTGAACAACGCAAGAATGACGGACTCTATAAGGTTTTTGCAGAGAATTTCCCGATTGCCGACACGCGTAATAATTTTGTTCTCGAATTTCTTGACTATTCAATTGATTCTCCGAGATATTCAATTGAAGAATGCCTTGAACGCGGGCTTACGTATTGCGTTCCTTTGAAAGCCAAACTGAAACTATACTGTACGGATCCGGGTCATGAGGATTTTGATACTGTAGTGCAGAATGTGTTTTTGGGCCCCATTCCATACATGACCGATTACGGTACATTCGTTATCAACGGTGCTGAACGTGTGGTGGTATCTCAACTTCATCGTTCGCCTGGTGTGTTCTTTGGCTCAAGTGTTCATGCCAACGGAACACAATTGTATTCTGCCCGTATAATCCCGTTCAAAGGTTCTTGGATAGAGTTTGCTACAGATATCAACAATGTGATGTATGCTTACATTGACCGTAAGAAAAAATTGCCAGTAACGACGTTATTACGTGCTATAGGCTTTGAGACGGATAAAGACGTTCTTGATATTTTTAACCTTGCCGAGAGTGTAAAGGTTAACAAGGCTAACCTTAAGAAATATATAGGTAGCCGTGTTGCGGGAAGAGTTGTCAAGAGTTGGCTTGAGGATTTTGTAGATGAAAGTACGGGTGAGATGGTGTCTATCGAGCGTAATGAGATTATTCTCGAACGCGAGGAGATGATTACCGAAGAAAATATTCCTGCTATTATAGATAGTGGGGAGAAGACAATTCTCGTACACAAGGAGGATACTGGTGGTCTTGATTATTCTATAATATTCAATACTTTAAAGAAAGACCCATGTAATTCAGAGAAGGAAGCGGTACTTCATATATATCGTCAACTTCGTAATGCAGATCCTGCAGATGATGCAAGTGCCCGCGAAGTTATTAACGGACTTTTCTTTTCTGATAAGCGTTATGATCTTGACGAAGTAGGACGTTATCGAATTAATAAGAAGCTTGGTTTGGACACCGATATGAGTGTTCGTGTCCTTACGAAGGAAGATATAATCGAAATCATCAAATACCTTATCAGACTGATAAATTCTAAGGCTACTGTTGATGATATCGACCATTTAAGCAATCGCCGTGTGCGTACGGTAGGTGAGCAGTTGGCAAATCAATTTGCCATTGGTCTTGCGCGTATGAGTCGTACAATACGGGAACGTATGAATGTACGCGACAACGAAGTGTTTACTCCCACTGACCTTATTAACACAAAGACAATATCGTCGGTTATCAATTCGTTCTTCGGAACCAATCCGTTGTCGCAGTTTATGGATCAGACCAATCCACTTGCCGAGGTTACTCACAAGCGTCGTTTGTCTGCCCTTGGTCCTGGCGGTCTTTCGCGTGAGCGTGCAGGATTTGAGGTGCGCGACGTACACTATACCCATTATGGTCGTCTTTGCCCTATTGAGTCGCCTGAAGGTCCTAATATTGGTCTTATTTCTTCTCTTTGCGTTTATGCAAAAATCGACAATCTCGGCTTTATTGAGACGCCTTATAGAGTGGTGAAAGATTCTGTGGTTGACTTGAACAACGACCATATTGTTTACCTTTCAGCAGAAGAGGAAGAGGAAAAAATTATCGGTCAGGGAAATGCTCCTCTTAATGATGACGGAACATTTATTCGCGACAAAGTAAAATGCCGCCGCGATGCCGACTATCCTGTTGTTCCGCCTTCACAAGTGGATCTTATGGATGTTGCTCCGCAGCAGATTGCTTCTATCGCGGCAGCACTTATTCCTTTCTTGGAGCATGATGATGCTCACCGTGCATTGATGGGCTCCAATATGATGCGCCAGGCAGTTCCTTTAATTCACAATGAGGCTCCTATTGTAGGTACTGGTATAGAGAAGCAGGTTTGCGAAAATTCACGTACAATGATTACTGCAGAGGGCGATGGTATTGTGGATTATGTTGACGCAACTCGCATTGATATTCTTTACGATCGCACCGAAGACGAAGAATTTGTAAGTTTTGAATCAGCACTCAAATCGTATAAGATACCTAAGTTCCGCCGTACTAACCAAAACATGGTGGTTGACCTTCGACCGATTTGCGAAAAAGGCCAGCGTGTAAAGAAAGGTGATATCCTTACAGAGGGTTATGCTACAGAGAAAGGCGAACTAGCATTGGGACGCAACCTTCTTGTGGCTTACATGCCGTGGAAAGGATACAATTACGAGGATGCTATAGTGCTCAGTGAACGCTGTGTGCGTGAAGATGTACTGACCTCTATACATATAGACGAATATTCGCTAGAGGTACGCGAGACAAAGCGTGGTCTTGAAGAGCTTACAAATGATATCCCCAATGTAAGCGAGGAAGCAACCAAAGATTTGGACGATAACGGAATTATCCGTATTGGTGCACGCGTTGAACCTGGTGATATCATGATTGGTAAGATTACTCCCAAGGGAGAGAGCGATCCTTCTCCCGAAGAGAAACTTTTGCGTGCAATTTTCGGAGACAAGGCTGGTGATGTTAAAGACGCATCTCTCAAAGCCAATCCTTCATTGAGTGGCGTGGTAATTGACCGTCGTTTGTTCTCTAAAGCGATGAAGACTCGTGCTTCAAAGGCTGCTGACAAGGTGGAACTTGAGAAACTCGACAAGAAATTCGAGACAGAAACAGCAGAACTCAAGGAAACTTTGGTTGAGAAACTTGTAACCCTCACTAAAGGACGTACTTCGCAGGGTGTGAAAGACAACACAGGTGTGGAAGTTATTTCAAAAGGAGAGAAGTTTAGGAGAGAAATTTTCGAGAATCTCGACTACACGTCCATACAACTGAGTAAATGGACTGCCGATGCTGCTAAAAATGAATTGATTCAGAAACTCATACTGAACTACCTAAAGAAGTTCAATATGATGGATGCCCAACTCAAACGTAGTAAGTTCGCCATTACAATTGGAGACGAACTTCCTTCTGGCATTATTCAGATGGCAAAGGTATATATTGCCAAGAAACGTAAGATTGGTGTCGGTGATAAGATGGCTGGTCGTCATGGTAACAAGGGTATTGTTTCCAAAATAGTGCGTCAAGAAGATATGCCGTTCCTCGCAGACGGTCGTCCTGTTGATATAGTACTCAACCCATTGGGTGTACCTTCGCGTATGAACCTTGGACAGATTTTTGAGGCTGTACTTGGTGCTGCCGGCAAACGTTTGGGTGTTAAGTTTAGTACGCCAATCTTTGATGGTGCAAAACTCGAAGATCTTTGTGAATGGACAGACAAGGCCGGATTACCGCGTTATGGATCCATGCAGCTATATGATGGAGAAACTGGTGAGCCTTTCGATCAGAAAGCAACCGTAGGTGTTACCTATATGCTTAAACTCGGACATATGGTAGAGGATAAGATGCACGCACGTTCTATAGGTCCGTATTCTCTAATTACCCAGCAGCCGCTTGGCGGTAAAGCTCAATTTGGTGGTCAGCGTTTCGGAGAAATGGAAGTTTGGGCTCTTGAAGCCTTTGGTGCTTCCCATGTGCTTCAGGAAATGCTTACAATAAAGAGTGATGATGTCGTTGGACGTGCAAAGGCTTACGAATCCATTGTTAAGGGAGATCCTATTGGTACTCCAGGCATACCGGAGTCGCTTAATGTGTTGCTCCACGAACTTCAAGGTCTTGGTCTGAGTGTATCGCTCGAATAATTTGCAGAAAACTCTTTTTCAATATTTATATACATATAAAACATGGCTTTCAAAAAAGAAAACAAGATAAAGAGTCAGTTTTCGAAGATTTCCATCGGTCTTGCTTCACCCGAAGAGATTTTGGAAAATTCGTTTGGCGAGGTGTTGAAACCAGAAACCATAAATTATCGTACCTATAAACCGGAGCGCGACGGCCTTTTCTGTGAACGCATTTTTGGTCCCACCAAGGATTATGAATGTCATTGTGGGAAATATAAAGGCATACGCTATAAAGGTATTGTATGCGACCGTTGTGGTGTGGAGGTTACAGAAAAGAAAGTACGCCGTGATCGTTGTGGTCATATTCAATTAGTCGTTCCTGTTGCTCATATTTGGTATTTTCGTTCACTTCCCAACAAAATAGGATATCTTCTTGGCATTCCCACCAAGAAACTCGATATGATAATATATTACGAGCGATATGTGGTGATTCAACCAGGTGTTCTTGAAAAGAAAGACGAGGACGATGAGGAAGGCGTAAGCAAGATGGATCTTCTCACAGAGGAAGAATACATCAATCTTAC
Organism: bacterium; assembly: GCA_963660485.1. Classification (GTDB taxonomy): domain Bacteria; phylum Bacteroidota; class Bacteroidia; order Bacteroidales; family Bacteroidaceae; genus UBA6398. The sequence continues at coordinate 13,653 of CAVKYH010000027.1, forward strand.
CGATAAGTTGCCGAAAGACAACCAATATCTTGACGATTCCGATCCCAATAAGTTCATCGCAAAGATGGGTGGCGAAGCTATCTATGATTTGTTGAAGGATTTGGATCTTGATTCCCTTTCATACGAACTGCGTGATCGTGCCAACAACGACACATCTCAGCAGCGTAAAACAGAGGCTTTGAAACGTCTTCAAGTAGTAGAAGCTTTCCGTTCAAGCCGTGGACGAAATAAGCCCGAGTGGATGATAATGAACATCATTCCTGTGATTCCGCCCGAGCTTCGCCCGCTTGTTCCCCTTGACGGAGGACGTTTTGCAACCTCCGATCTCAATGATCTTTATCGTCGTGTACTTATCCGTAACAATCGTCTCAAACGCCTCATCGAAATAAAAGCTCCAGAGGTTATTCTGCGTAATGAGAAACGTATGTTACAGGAGGCTGTAGACAGTTTGTTCGACAATTCGCGCAAGAGTAGTGCAGTAAAGAGTGAATCTGCTCGTCCGCTCAAATCTCTTTCAGATGCCCTCAAAGGTAAGCCTGGTCGTTTCCGTCAGAATCTTCTCGGTAAACGTGTGGACTATTCCGCGCGTTCCGTTATCGTAGTAGGTCCTGAACTAAAGATGGGTGAGTGTGGCTTGCCAAAACTCATGGCTGCAGAACTTTACAAACCGTTCATAATCCGTAAACTTATTGAACGTGGTATTGTAAAAACAGTGAAGAGTGCCAAGAAAATAATCGATCGTCATGACCCTGTTATTTGGGACATTCTTGAATATGTAATGAAGGGACACCCTGTGATGCTCAACCGTGCACCGACTCTTCACCGTTTGAGTATTCAGGCGTTCCAACCGAAACTTATCGAAGGCAAAGCTATTCAGTTGCATCCGTTGGCATGTACTCCGTTCAATGCGGACTTTGATGGCGACCAGATGGCTGTGCATTTGCCTTTGAGCAATGAGGCTGTTCTCGAAGCTCAGGTTCTCATGCTTCAGAGTCATAATATCCTCAATCCTGCCAATGGAGCTCCTATTACAGTTCCTTCACAGGATATGGTGCTCGGTTTGTATTATATCACCAAGCTCCGTCCTGGAAGCAAAGGCGAAGGACTTACATTCTATGGCCCTGAAGAAGCAATCATTGCCTATAACGAAAAGAGAGTAGATGTCCACGCTCCGGTAAAGGTTCTTGTAAATGATATAAACGAGGACGGAATTCCTGAAAAGCATCTCGTGGAAACTTCCGTGGGTCGTGTGATCGTCAATGAAATCATTCCCGAGGAATGTGGCTTTATCAATAAACTTATATCCAAGAAATCTCTCCGCGATATCATCTCCCTTGTTATTAAGACGGTTGGTATGGCTCGGGCTTGCGAGTTCCTCGACGGAATCAAGAATCTTGGTTATAAGATGGCTTATCTTGCAGGTCTTTCGTTCAACCTTGGTGATATTATTATCCCGGAGGAGAAGAAAGAAATCGTAGCACGTGGTAACGAAGAAGTTGATCAGATTACGGCTAACTACCAGATGGGTTTCATCACCGATAATGAACGTTATAATCAGGTTATCGACGCATGGACTCATGTCAATACCGACCTCAAGAAAACTCTTATGGAACAGATGTCGAGCGCTGACGGCGGTTTCAATGCTGTGTATATGATGCTTGATTCCGGAGCCCGTGGTTCTGCCGACCAGATTGCACAGCTTGCTGGTATGCGTGGTCTTATGGCCAAGCCGCAGAAAGCAGGTGCTGAGGGTGCACAGATTATTGAGAACCCGATTCTTTCAAACTTTAAGGAAGGTATGTCGGTGCTTGAGTACTTCATCTCCACCCACGGTGCCCGCAAGGGTCTTGCTGATACGGCTTTGAAGACTGCCGATGCCGGTTATCTTACCCGTCGTCTCGTAGATGTGTCCCATGATGTGATTATCACAGAAGAAGACTGCGGCACGCTTCGCGGACTTGTATGCACATCTCTAAAAGATGGTGAAGATGTCATTTCTTCTCTCTACGATCGTATTCTCGGACGCGTTTCCGTTCACGATATATACAATCCTTCTACCGGCAAACTCATTGTTGCTGCCGGTGAAGAAATCACCGAACCGCTTGCTGAAGAAATCGAAAAATCTCCGATTGAAAGCGTTGAAATCCGCTCGGTTCTCACATGCGAAAGCAAGCATGGCGTTTGCCAGAAGTGCTACGGCCGTAATCTTGCAACCGGTCGCATGGTTCAACTCGGCGAGGCTGTCGGCGTGATAGCCGCTCAGTCAATCGGTGAGCCTGGTACACAGCTTACTCTCCGTACATTCCACGCCGGTGGTGTGGCTGCCAATGCAGCTGCAAACGCTACCATTGTGTCAAAACACAAATCCCGTTTGGAATTCGAGGAACTTCGTACAATTGATATCACACACGATGACGGTTCTACCGGTAAAATCGTTGTAGGACGTTTGGCAGAGGTTCACTTTGTAGACGAAAATACAGGAATCGCAATCTCCACGCAAAACGTTCCCTACGGTGCAGAACTTTTCGTAAACGAGGGTGATGTAGTGGAAAAGGGTACTGTTGTTGCGAAATGGGATCCTTTCAATGCCGTAATCGTTACCGAATTTGGCGGTAAGGTTAAGTTTGAAGACGTAATCGACAATATTACCTACCGTGTGGATATCGATGAGGCCACTGGTCTTAGCGAGAAGATTATTATCGAGTCCAAGGAGAAATCCCGTGTACCTACATGTCATATTCTTGACGAGAATGGCGAGGTGCGTTGCTCTTACAACCTTCCTATTGACGGCCGTCTTGCTGTTGAAGACGGACAGACGGTCAAGGCGGGCGATGTGCTTGTGAAGATTGCGCGTGCCACGAGTAAGGCGGGTGATATCACCGGTGGTCTGCCGCGTGTTACCGAACTTTTCGAGGCTCGCAATCCGTCAAATCCTGCTGTGGTTTCAGAAATCGACGGCGAAATTACAATGGGTGGCGTGAAGCGCGGAAATCGTGAGATTATCGTTACTCCGAAAATCGGCGAAGCGAAGAAATATCTCGTACCGTTGTCAAAACAGATACTCGTGCAGCAAAACGACTTTGTACGTGCCGGAACGCCGCTATCCGCAGGTTCTATCACGCCAGACGACATTCTTGCGATTAAAGGTCCTACCGCTGTGCAGGAATACATTGTCAACGAGGTGCAGGACGTTTATCGTTTGCAGGGTGTGAAGATCAACGACAAACACTTTGAGGTAATCGTGCGTCAGATGATGCGCAAAGTGCAGATAGTCGATCCGGGAGATACGCAGTTCCTTGAAAAGGAAATTGTGGACAAGATAGATTTCTCGGAAGAGAACGACCGCATTTGGGGCAAGAAAGTTGTTACAGATGCAGGCGACAGCGAGAACATGAAGAAGGGTATGATTATCACAGTTCGCCGTTTGCGCGACGAGAACTCAATGCTCAAACGCAAGGACCTTCGTGTTGTTGAAGCCCGCGACGCTATCGCTGCTACTTCAGTGCAGATTCTTCAGGGTATCACGCGTGCCGCATTGCAGACAAAGAGTTTCATGTCGGCTGCATCTTTCCAGGAAACCACCAAGGTGCTCAACGATGCTGCAATACGCGGCAAAGTCGATCCGCTCGAGGGTATGAAGGAAAATGTGATCTGTGGTCATTTGATTCCCGCGGGAACTGGTATGCGCCAGTTCAACAAAGTAATAGTTGTAGACCGCGACGATTACGAACAAGCTATGTATGACAAAAAAAACAGACAGATTGACGAATACGGCGAAGACAATATCGACGCGCCGATGACAATCTAAGTTTTTTAGATATACGGTTTTATTAAGGGGTTGCACCACTACAACATGGTGCAACCCCTTGTTTTTTCTCCGCTTGGCGTGAAAGGTTGGGCGCAGTTTGTTTTTGCAAGCCCTATGTCCTGTGCAATTATGATGCTATGGAATTTTGTGTGCCGCAAACCGTTTTGAATTTAGAGATAGCGGCATTGCGGGCGTTTTCAATCGTCGTTGCAAGGGTTTTCAATTGCCGTTGCAATAATTGTCAAACTCTTCGTTTGTTTCGAGCATCCATGTAGGGAGTTTTTTCTTGGCGTTCTCTACAAGTTCTTCGGGCATCGATTTATAGTGGGCGTATGCCATAGGTCCGGCAATGGCTGCAAGTGTATCGGCATCGCCTCCAAGGGCTATGGCAAGCTTCAGGCAATCCGCGTAGTCTTTACTGTCGAGAAAACTAATCAAGGCGGCAGGGACTGTCTGCTGGCAAGTTTCATTGAAATAATATCCTGGCTTTATATCTTCGTATGTCTTGTTGCTCCAGTCGGGATAGTATTTTTCGAGCACGTTTTCCCGGATAAACTCCTTGCTTTCGTTTTCTTTGGCATAGAATATTGCGAGTGCGGTGCCCACTGCTCCTTTAATTCCTTCGGGGTGATTGTGGGTTGGCAGGGCTGTTTGTGTTGCGAGTTCTATACATTCTTCCGCGCTTTTCGCTATGAAACCGGCTGCCGAGCACCGCATTGCGCTGCCGTTGCCGTAGGAATTGTATGCCGGCTTTACTTGATTTGCCATCAGCCATAGTGCGAAATTTCCCCCGAAACCTCTGTTGAAATCTGCGCGTCCCCGTTCCCACAAAGAGGCTGCCATGTCTTTATGATGAAGCATTGCGTCGGCACAGGCAAAGGTGCAGACTGTATCATCTGTGTAGTCGTTGTCGGGGATAAGGAGGTTTACTTTGTCGTAGTCCTTTGTGCGGTTTGTGAATTCGTAGGGCATTCCTGCGATGTCGCCTATTGCTTCGCTCAACAAGCGGTTCTTCAAAATCTTTTTGCTTTGTTCCATGTTTTTACTCTTATTGTGTGGGTTAAAATTCCAGTCTGAATCCTTTTTGTTTCATTTCTTCATACATTTCTTGATTGAAGGTGTAGAGATAGGCGTCTTTCTTGGCGGGTTGTTTCATGGTTTCGTCCAATTGATTCAAGATGCCGAGGTGCTGCATCTTGTTGTAGAAATTTCGCCGGTCAAACTTCACGTTCAGTATTGCCTCATATAGTTGTTGCAAGGCCTTCATCGTGAATTTTTCGGGCAGCAGTTCAAACCCTATCGGCTCGAAATGAATTTGCTTGCGCAGTTCCCGTTCTGCCTTGCGCAGTATCTGGTCGTGATCAAAAGCTAATGTCGGAACTTCGTCGAGCGAGAACCATTGCGCTTTTGCGGCATCGTCTCCGCCCTTCACCTCTTGCAGACGCACCAAGGCGTAGTAGGCAATGGTTATTACCCGTTCGCGCGGGTCGCGGTCGGGGGCGGAGAATGTATGAAACTGGCGTATGTATGCTCCGGTCAGTCCCGTTTCCTCCTGCAACTCGCGCAAAGCCCCCTCTTCGGCCGACTCGTCCATTTTCAGGAAGCCTCCGGGAAAAGCCCATTTGCCTTTGAACGGTTCCAAACCGCGTTCGATGAGCAGTACTTTGAGTTTGGCGCCGTCGAAACCGAATATCACACAGTCGGTAGTAACGCTGGGGTGGGGATACTTGTAGCAAAATTGTTTGTCTTTCATATCGTTTTCTTGCAATGCGTAAATATAACGCAAAGATACGTCGAAATTATGATTAAACAAAGCGTAATGCGTATTATTTGCGCATTACTTGTAAAAATTTGCCGGTTTAATCCGTAAACGCCTGTTTGTTAGAGAAAAAAAGCCGCATGCAGTGCAACCGTTACGGGTGGCTGTAAATTGGCTTCGGCATGCCGTTTTTACGATGTCTGATATCGTTTTTACGATGTCAGACATAATTTAAACTATGTCAGACATAATTTAAACTAGATGCCTTGGAGTAAAATCCACATAATGAGAGGGTAAGAATATGCCGTATTTGCATGTTGCGGAATACGTTTGCAGGGGTGCGGGCAAAGGGGATAAATCCAAAAACATGGCAAAAGATATGAAACATTAAAAATCATGGTTGCGCGTGGTGGAAGTAATGACAATTATTTCTTACCTTTGCCTATATAATATATTGTAATAAAACCAAACACAAGCAATGTCAAAGACAATAAACATCGTATTAGCCTTGGCTGGAGCCGTGGCTCTTACTTCTTGCAGCAAGATGGGCGCCCTGTCTGCTGACAATTTTACCGTAACTCCCAACCCCATGGAAACCAATGGCGGAAAGGTTGACGTTACGATAAACGGAAAATTCCCGCAGAAATATCTGAAACGCAAGGCAGTGGTTACCGTAACTCCCGTAATGAAATATGCCGGCAACCAGACCCCGGGACAGAGCGCGAGATTCCAGGGCGAAAAGGTGGAAGGCAACGACCAGACCATTTCGTACAAGATGGGCGGAAACTATACGATGAAAAACTCGTTCAAGTATGTTCCCGAAATGCAGCAGAGCGAACTCTACTTGAAGTTCGACGGCAAAGTGGGCAACAAAACAGTCAAGATTCCCGACGTGAAGGTTGCCGACGGCGTTGTGGCTACAAGCGAACTCTTGAAACGCACACTTGCTTCGGCCAATCCCGCAATTGCTCCCGACGCTTTCGTTCATGTGCTGAAACAAAAGCAGGAGGCAAGCATCAACTTCCTTATCCAGCAGGCCAAAATCCGCAACTCGGAACTCAAGAAGACTTCGGTGCAGGACTTCATCAAGACCCTTCGCGACATCAAGTCAGACCAGGAACGCAAGGAACTCAACAATGTGGAAGTTTCGGCATACGCTTCGCCCGACGGCGGTTTGAAACTCAACGACAAACTCGCTGCGCAGCGCGAAAAGTCGAGCAAGGGATACGTAAACCAACTCTTGAAGAAAGAAAAGGTTTCCACCAATGTCGATACCCGCTACACGGCGCAAGACTGGGACGGTTTCCAGCAACTTGTCTCGGCTTCGAATATCCAGGACAAGGAAGTGATTCTCCGAGTGCTCTCGATGTATAAAGATCCCGAACAGCGTGAGCAGCAAATCAAGAACATTTCTTCTGCATTCCGTGAACTCGCCGACGAAGTGCTCCCGCAACTCCGCCGCTCGCGTCTCACCATCAACTACGACCTTATCGGCCGCAGCGACGACGAGATTACCGAACAATACAAGAGCGATCCTTCGCAACTCTCCGTAGAAGAACTCCTCTATTTTGCTACATTTACCGACAACAACGCAGAAAAAGAGGGCATCTACAAGAAGACTGCAGAACTCTACCCGAAAGATTATCGCGCTTACAACAACCTTGCAGCCATTGCCTATCAAAATGGCAACACAGTCGAAGCTAAAAACTACATCGCCAAAGCAAATGGCGCCAAAGCCAACAATCCCGAAGCCAACGTCAATGCCGGTATGATTGCCCTCGTGGAAGGTGATGTTGAAACAGCCCAGGCTTACATCGCCAAAGGCACAGGTGCTGACAACTACAGCGAAGCTCTCGGCAATCTCAATATCGCTCAGGGCAACTACGCTCAGGCTGCAAACTATCTGCGCGGCGTGAAGACCAACAGCGCAGCCCTTGCACAAATTCTCAGCAAAGATTACGACAGCGCAGCAAAAACTCTTGCCGGTGTCTCAAATGCCGACGCCACCACAAGCTACCTTAAAGCCGTTCTCGCAGCGCGCACTGGCAGCAAGCAAGACGTTATCTCCAACCTCAAAGATGCTGTGGCAAAAGACGCAACCTATTCCTCCTATGCCGCAAAAGATCTCGAGTTTGCCAAATATGCTGCAGATTCCGCCTTTAAGAGCATCGCGAAATAATCGCGCGGCGCGCATCATATCATGCAAAGCCGCTCTTATATCCTAATAGCCCTCGCAACTCTCGTTTTGGGGAGTTGCGGGGTGCCTAAAAACAAGTTTCGGCTGAACGGAAAATTCAAAAATATCCGTTCAGCCGATATTTTCATCTATTCCGAAGAACGCTACGACACTCTTCATATACGCGACGGCAAATTTTCTTACGAACGCGAGCTTGATGAACCGGAAATACTCACTATACAGTATCCCGATTTCTCACAACGTAAAATCATTGCCGAACCTGGGCAGAAAGTAAACTTTACTACCGATGCTGCCGACCTTACGAAAACGCGTGTGAAGGGCACGGAGGAAAACGAACTCCTTTCACAATTCTACGAAGACGTTTCCGGAAAACACGGCGAGCAAGTAAAAAACATCGCCGCCGACTTTGTGAACAAAAACGCCAAGACTCTCGCCGCACAAGCTGTGTTGGAATCTTATCTGCTTGCCGTGAAAAACGTGGACGGACCGCTTACGAAACGACTGTTGGCCCGTATGCTCAAACTGCAACCCCATAACGCCCAGCTCAGTTCCCTTGCCGGAAAAACAATGCCCATGCTCGCCACTATGCCGGGCGCAAATGCTCCCGATTTCAAGGTAAAAGCGTACAACGGCACCGATATCTCGCTCGCAACATTCAAGGGCAAATATTTACTTGTAAGCTTTTGGGCTTCGTGGCAATACGACAGTTTTCAACAGATACGCGGCTTGAAAAGACTTATAAAGCCTTTCCACAATCAGATGGGGCTTATCAACGTGTGTCTTGACTATGATATCCGCAGCTTTCGCAACACTCTTTCGCGCGACACGCTTCCGGAATACAATATATGCGACCAACTGGCTTGGAAAACGCCCCTCGTCCGCTTGTTCGGCGTATCCTATGTGCCCGGCAACGTGTTGATTTCGCCCGACGGCAAGATTCTTGCGCGCGACATCAAAGCTTCGGAACTCAAGGCGCGTCTTGGCAAATTCATTAAGCCGTAGTTATGTTGGTGCGCTTGTTTTCGGCAGCCGTAAACGGGCTTGACGTCCGCACGGTAGAGGTTGAAGTGAATATTTCAAAGGGTATGGGGTATTCGCTCGTGGGACTTCCCGACAGCGCGGTGCGCGAGAGTTACACGCGCACCCAAACAGCGATAGCCAACAGCGGTTTCCATTTTGCCACAAACAGTATTGTGGTCAACCTTGCTCCCGCCGATTTGCGAAAAGAAGGCTCCGGCTACGACCTGCCTATAGCTTTGGGAATTCTTGCAGCCGAGGGAGCGGTAAACAATGAGCGTCTTGGTAAATACATGCTCGTGGGAGAGCTCGGCCTTGACGGTAGTCTGCGCCCCGTGCGTGGGGCTTTGCCCATAGCAATCCATGCGCGCGCCGAAGGATATGAGGGATTGATTGTGCCGGTTGAGAATGTGCGCGAAGCGGCAGCCGTCAACAAACTCAAGGTATACGGCGCAGAAAATCTTGCACAGGTCGTGGACCATTTCAACGGGCGCGGCGAACTCACGCAAACCATTGTCGACACGCGCAAGGAGTTTTACGACCACCAGACGTCCTATCTCGAGGATTTCTCCGAGGTACGTGGTCAGGAAAATGTCAAGAGAGCGTTTGAAGTAGCTGCGGCAGGCGGGCACAACATCTTGCTTGTAGGCAGTCCGGGCTGCGGCAAATCGATGATGGCAAAGCGTCTGCCCACAATTCTCCCGCCGCTCACACTTTCCGAAAGCCTTGAAACAACGCAGATACATTCTGTCGCGGGAATTCTGGACGGAAAAACTTCGCTTGTTACCGTGCGCCCGTTCCGCAATCCCCACCACACCATTTCTGATGTGGCACTTATTGGCGGCGGCACCAATTTCATGCCCGGCGAAATAAGTCTGGCCCACAACGGGGTGCTTTTCCTTGACGAACTTCCCGAATTCAGCCGTTCCGCCCTCGAAACTCTGCGCCAGCCCCTCGAAGACCGCATTGTCAACATCACCCGCGCGAAATACAACGTTACGCTTCCGTGTTCCTTTATGCTTGTGGCGTCGATGAATCCCTGTCCCTGCGGTTACCACAACGACCCCACGCGCACCTGCGTGTGCTCGCCGGGGCAGATACAGCGCTACTTGAACAAAATATCCGGCCCGTTGCTCGACCGAATCGATGTGCAGGTGGAAATACAGCCCGTGCCGTTCAAGGAATTGTCGCAAGCCGCAAAAGGAGAAACCTCTGCCGCAATCCGTAGCCGCGTCATTGCGGCGCGCGAACGGCAAAACCTGCGCTTTCAAGGCGTAAACGGAGTGCATTGCAACGCACAGATGCCCGAAAACATGATACATCGTTTTGCCTCCCCCGACGAACAGGGACTGCAACTGCTTCGCATTGCAATGGAAAAGCGTTCGCTCAGCGCCCGCGCCTACAACCGCATACTCAAAGTGGCACGCACCATTGCCGACCTCGAAGGCTGCGAATCTGTGCAGGCAAACCATATAGGCGAGGCCATAGGCTATCGAAATCTTGACCGAAGCGATTGGACTGAAAACTGATTTTTCCCGACTTTCAGGGCGAAAAAATCCCCTTTTCTAAAGACTTGATTTTCAGACGTCCTTAAACCGCAAAAATTCCGACGCATCTCGTTTAAATTAGATGCGTCGGAATTTAAATTAGATGCCTTGGAGTTTTTACGAGATGCGATGTCGTTTTTGAGGGTAGGAAATGCTGTTTTCTGTTTGCTTGTTGGCGTGGGTGTCGCTTGCGTTGCGGCGCAACCGAAAAGCCTTTGCCGTGCAGACAGAGCAGGGCAAAGGCGTATGAAATAGAGTGGGGGTAAGGGAATGTCTTGAATCAGTCCCACCAGAAATACCAAACCGTAGATTTTTTCAGTTGTGAGGCAAGCGATGTAAGGCTTATTCCTTGGAAAACACAGTCGGAGCAATATCCCATATGCTCTTCGGCAAGCAACATGGTGTCGCCTGTTGCCGGTTGGGGCAAATGATATTCTATCAAGTCGTTTGAAATGTATGCCACCGAAGCACCGTATTTCTCATACCAATATTTGGCCACCGCGATGTGCTCTCCAGCGTTCGGACATTCGTTCCAGCCGCCAAAAGGTATATAGGCAAACACTTGCCAAGGCTCTTTTACGGGAACTTCCACCAGATAGAGTGGTTCGTTGCCAATGATTTCAAAATCATTCATGCCTTCGGTGTGTTCATCAACGCCAATGACATCAGTTTCCCAATCACCGGTTTGCCGATAATCCTCCTTGATTTCTTCAAAACGCCTGCGAAGAATCTCCTGCCCGTTGTCGGGGGCGGATTTCAGCGCAGCAGCTCGCCATTCCATCTCTTTTGTGATATCCCCCTCGTCATTGATATCAAGACTTTCGTAGAGAAGGTCGTTCATTTCCAGCACTACGGGATAAGTGTTCCCGTTTTGTTTTCCTTTTTCATAGGCATCAAGCCACAATTGCTTGATTTCTGTCGCAGATTTGCCGTTTGCAATGGGAGTAATCTTGCATTCTGCAAGAAGTTTCTCTATGAAAATTTGTTGGGGCGCGCTGTCTTGCGAAATGGAATGCTTCATGTTTTGATATGAAACCATGTAAAGCTTGACCAACTTGATGAATCTCCAGGCTACAATGATGCAAATAATGACAGAAGCCGAGAGTCGGCCTCCTTCAACAAAGCGCAAGACAAAGAGAAAAATGAGCAATGCAAGAACAAAGCCCCACAAAATAAGTTGCTTGCGCAAAATGCGGCAGACACCCTGCCAATCATTGGCTTCAACAAGAGCTTGCAGTTTATTGCCCATTTTGTTTTCTACCTTTTTCTTTTTTCTGTACAAAATGATGAATACTGCAATGACAATGATGCCGATGATGATATATGTTTGCATATTAGAGATTTTTATCTTCGCAAAGATACAAATGTTTCTTGAGAATTAGGATATTTCCAACAGTAGGTCTCGTTTCTTGCATTGTGAGGCGAGGCGATATGCCGTGTTTTGTCATTAAAAAATGATACTTGGAAAAGTTTTGTAGAAGAGGCATTTTTGCGTGTTCCTATATCGCAAAAACGATGTCTGACATCGTTTGAATTATGTCAGACATCGTTTCCAACAAAATCAGACATCGTTTTTTTTGACGAAAAACATCACTTGAATTTGGTCGGCTTTTATTTTTTTTTTACTTTTGCGATTCGAAATAAAAGGCTTTCTTTTCTTTTGTAGAAAGCGAGTTAGATAAATAAAAATCAACTTCTTGAGCAGAAAAGAGTTAATTATTTTTCTTCTAAACATTGGAAAATTACAATGAGATTTTCTAAAGATATACTCACGCGATATTCAAAATTATTTATGGGCATTAACAATCACGTAAGAGTGGAACGTTTGCGGAAGCAAGGGTTTCTGCTGATGTTGTTGCTATTTTCTTTTGTAGCCGCTCCGGTTTGGGCCGACGATGCTCCTACAAAAAATGACAGCAGCTATTATGAAATTTCGACTGCGGCACAGT
>CAVKYH010000028.1:0-25344 GCA_963660485.1 bacterium
GGCCCGGAATTTAAATTCCGACGCATCTAATTTAAATTTGGTGGCCCGGAGTTTTCACGAGATGCGACATCGTTAAAACAAAATCCTATGCCGTTTTTACGACACAGGATTTAATGTTTTTCGCAACGGCATTACGGCTCCCGAAAAGCCGTTGGCTTCTCTGCAGAAACCGCAGTTTATTTCACGGGCAGGAACTTGCCGTTCTTGATTTGGATATCGCGAATGGTGAGAGCGCTTCCCGCTTCGTTAGGAGAGTGGAACGACATTTTGAGATTGCCTTTCAAATCGCGGAAAACCATCTGGTGTCCGCCGTTGGTTGAGAAAATTATGTTTTTGTCGTGTACCCAAGGCCCGGTAACCTTGCCCGAAGCCGACACTGCCTGACCTACGGCATATTTCGGGGCAAAGCTCGACCATAGCATAAGCAGGTTTCCGCTTTTCTCGTCGTTCCATATAAACGGAGCATCGGTTACGATGGCTCTTCCGCTTGCTTCTCTTGCCCATGGCGCATCTATAGTGCGGAACAAGCGTTGCGGATCGCCCACTGTGCCATCGAGATTTTTGTTCAACCGCTGACACCAGATTTCTCCTATGCTGTCAACCACATTAGGTCCGTTCCATTCCACACTGAAAACCACCCACGGCTCGCCTTCTTTGTCAACATATAGCGAACCGTCGAGGCATTGCATTCCGGGAGGCGTTATAAACAGGCGCTTGTCGGGAATGATGTTTTTGTAAGGGCCGAGCGGACCGTTGTCGGAGCGCAAAACTGTGGTTCCGCGCATTATTCCTTTTGCGTGGTTGGCTACCGTTACAAAACAATAGTATTTGCCGTTGTAGAAATACGTATCCGGTGCCCACCAGTCATCGGGGCATTTGTAACCCGCGGGCATATGGTAAACATAGCCAGCCTCGTCCCAGTATTCAAGGTCCTTGCTCTTGTAGGCAAACAGCCTCGCGTTTTCCGGACCTCGCTTTGAAACAATAAGATAATACTCCCCGTTTTCCTTGTCTACCGTTATAAACGGATCACGACAGTGAATCTGCGAAGCAGGAATGTGGGTCTGTGCCGCTGCGCCTATTGTCAGCAGAAACATAAGCAGCGAAAGAAATGTAGTTTTCATTATCGTTTGTTTTTTGATTGCTATACGGAAGATTATAATTAATTTTGATTGTAAAATTAGCAATAATAGTTAGAAAACATCATATTGCGTCAGCAGAAAAAGCCTTCTGCGCAAAACTACAACCGTATGGAGCTGAACAAACTCGAACGTCAACTGAAACTTATGGCACTCCTTGCCGGCAACACCGGGCTGACTATTCCGCAGGTGGCTGAGAAACTCGCCCTGAACCCGCGCTCGGTTTACCGTTACCTTTCCGCGTTCAAGCAGATGGGCTTTATTGTTTCCCGCGACAAAGATGTTTATCGCATAGACCGCAACTCGCCGTTCTTTCGTAAGATTACCGGAAGCATAATGTTCAGCGAAGACGAGGCGGCAACCGTTGCGCAAATTCTTTCATCGGTCAGCGACAACAGCACACAGATTAAAAACCTGAGGAGAAAGCTCGACAGGATATACAATTACCGTATTCTTGAAAACCATGACACAGATAGTAGGCTCGCCAACAACACCTCGTTGCTCTACGAAGCCATAAAGCAGCGACTCACAGTGGTCTTGAAATCTTATCGCTCGCTTCGCGGCGAAAGCATAAGCGACAGAATTGTGGAACCGTACCGCTTTATAAATTCGAATGACGATATACGCTGTTTTGAAATAAGCACAGGCGAAAACAAAACGTTCAAAATTGCGCGGATAGGCGAGGTAAAATTGCTCGATGTGAAGTGGATTTCAGAACCTAAGCACGAGAATATCTACACCGACGCATTTGGTTTCACCGATGTGCCTATAGATGAAATCGAGATGCGTCTGTCGCCCCGCGCCGCTGCGTTGCTGTGTGAAGAATATCCGCAGGCACGAAAATTTGTGAGCCTTGCCGCCGACGGCACATCGGTTTTCCGCGACAGAGTGTGCAGTTATCTCGGCGCGATGCGCTTTGTGTTTGGTCTCTTTTGCGATGTAGAAGTAACGGGGTCGGAGAAGTTTATCGCTTTTCTCAGAGAAAAATCCGAAGATTTAACACTTAAATTTCGCCGTTGACACAGATTGTCATCACGTTTCGGTTCCTTTGCATCGTAAACAACGATAAAAACGAAACGAAATGAGAAAAGAAATGACTTTTACCCTGTCGAATTCCGGCGCGAGTGCTTTGCGCGGCATTTCTTTCAGGAATATAGGAAACAATATAGCTAACTATGTTTCTTGCAGCTGGCCTTTGGTGAAACTTGCGCAGTTGTATTCGTATCTTCTCGACGAAAAGGTGAGTCCGCGCCGTGCCTTGCGCATATTGAATGCGTCGGCGGCGTTGGGAATGCTGGTATGTTCTGCCGGAAATGCGTTGGCGATGCTTTTGCTCCTGATATGGGCGGCGCTTGCGTGCTACGGTTGCCGCAAACGTGGCTGAAGAAATGCTATATATATAATATTGTACTGCCATGCCCGCTTGGGGTTTCCGCGCCACGGGTTGAGGGAAACAAAAAAGGCGATAACCGAATGGTTGTCGCCTTTTTCGTATGTATTGGATTGCTTGTTGCAAAAACTGCGGCTTATTTGCTTTTTGCCGAGAGCACGTTGCGCATTATGCGGTAGCGTGGTTCGGGCTTCTTGACCTTTGGAAGTTTTGCTACGGCAATTCTCTTTGATTTCTGTTCCAGTTCCGCGTCTTTTACAGCCTTTGCTTCGGCGAGCGTAACGTATTCGCCGGTGTTGGGGTCAATGAGTTTCAATTGTGGAACTCTTGAATATTCTTCATTGCAGAAAGGAATCCACGGTTCAACCTTTTCTACTTCCACACTGGCCACTCCGCTACGAATTATGTCGAGTTCCTTGGCTGCGGCATACGACAAGTCGATGATTCTGCTGCGTCCGAAAGGTCCACGGTCGGTAACTTTTACGTACACTTCCTTATCGTTTATGAGATTCTTCACTTTGAGTGTAGTTCCCAAGGGATATGTTTTGTGTGCGCAGGTCATGCTGTCGCGGTGATATTTGGTGCCGTCGCTCATTCTCGCGCCGTGCAGGCGATGGGAATAGTAAGTGGCTTTTCCGGTTTCCTGTGCGTGGGCGCAGACGACGAACATAATCAATAATACGGGCAGTATTATCAGTTTCTTTATAAGATTTTTGTCTTCTGTTTTCCTCATACGCCTGCAAAGATATGTAATTATATTCAGATGACCAAGAAAAAGTGGGTCAAAATGAACGACATAGCTTTTTCGGGATTGGATTTCGAGGGGAAATAAACAGAAATTAAAAATCCTGCAACGGCGGCTGCAAAGGGCATTGCCCGGGTTTTGCACATGGCAACGCGTGTGTGTAAGTTAAAAAATGCTTTTGTAGTTTCTTTCTCCTTTTTCTGCTTTCGGAAATGGGGCGAAACGGGGCGGATTTGCCTTTTCGTATTCCTTATATTATATGCCGAAAAAACGAGGTCAGACATTGTTAAAAACTCCGGGCCACCAAATTTAAATTAGATGCGTCGGAATTTAAATTAGATGCGTCGGAGTTTTTACGAGATGCCGTGTAGTTTTTGCGCCTTGCGCAGCTGGGGTTTTGGCTTGCGGGATGGGACTTCTGACTTGCGGGGAAAAGAAAATCCCAAGGCGGGCGTTGTTGCCCGAAACCTTGGGATTTTCGGCGATATTACGCAAATATTCTTATTTGCCGAGCACTGCGTCGACGGCGCGCTTTATCTGCACATCGTCATCGTTGAGAGTTTGTTCGGGAGTGGGTATCACTTCCACGTCGGGCTCGAGAGTTTGGTTTTCAAGGTAGTTGCCTTTCAAATCCTTTACTCCCACCTGCGGCACACCCACTGTCAAGTCTCCGTCAACCTGTGTCTCCCACCATACGGCGGTCATAGTGCCTGCCATGGGCGCACCTACAAGTTTGCCCATGCCGAGGGTTTTGTACATGAACGGGAATCCGTGGGCGTTTGAGTAGTCGTTTTGGCTCATTACTACCACCGAGGGTTTCACCCAACGCATGTAGGGGTCGTTTCCGATGAATTGTCCGCGCGGTTCGTTGGTTGCAAAAAGTTTTCCGCTCAACAAAATTCCGAGATCATTGTGAAGCCAGCCGCCGCCATTGTTTCGAATATCCACGACGAGGGCTTCCTTTGTGCGCAACTTGCCCATCACTCGCGAGAAAACCTTGCGGAAACTTGGGGCATTCATTGCCCGAACGTGAACATAGCCCACTTTTCCGCCGGAATACTTCTCCACGATTTCTTCGCGCCTCTTGAGCCAGCGTTTGTAGAGCAACTCGTTGATTGTGCCGGGGCCTACGGGTTTCACGTCCTGTTCGTATTCGCCCTTGCCCTTTGCATTTGTGAGCGTGAGCAATGTGTGTTTGCCCGAAAGTCCTGCAAGCAACGGGAAATAGTCTTTGTCTTTTTCGATGGGCTTGCCGTTGATTTTGGTTATCACATCTCCTTCTTTTATTTTGCTGCCGATGAAGTCGAGAGGTCCCTGCTTGAGAATTTCTTTTATCTTGAGACCTGCGCCATCATAGGACTCGTCGAAAAATGCTCCGAGATTGGCAGTTGTAAGTTGGGCGCGTGTGCCGCGATAGCTCGCTCCAGTGTGAGAAGCGTTGAGCTCGCCAAGCATTTCGCTGAGCATTTCTGCCATATCATACTTGTTGTCGATG
The DNA here is from genome assembly GCA_963660485.1 of bacterium. GTDB lineage: Bacteria > Bacteroidota > Bacteroidia > Bacteroidales > Bacteroidaceae > UBA6398. Next base: position 4,770 of record CAVKYH010000028.1, read on the forward strand.
TCGGAAACGAACTCGCGATAATTCTTTGCGTATCCGTCCCAGTCAACTCCGTTCATGTCGGTGCGATAGAACTTCTGTTTCAGAAGATTTACCACATGCTCGAAAATGTAGGCGTTCTCCTCCGTAATCTTGTAGTCGTAGTCGGCCTTTACTTCGATGAATTTCTGATTTCCGTTGTCGAGAGAAACCTTGCGTATCTTTCTGCCGCCTGCATAAACGTTCTTGCCGTCGGCAGATAGGGTGAAGGAATTGAAACCAAAGTCGGGAACTGCAATACGGTCGCTTCCTTCTACAAGATCGCGCACATGAATGTCGCAGCTTAGGGCGTATTGCGCAATATAATAGATTTTGGTGCCCTCGGGATTGAGAGCGTAATCTCCAAGATAGGACGACGCCATCGTGAGACGCTCTATGCGGTCTTCGCGTCCCTCAAGAAGAAGTTTGAAGTCCTCAACGGTATCGTTCTTAGCCTTTTCGTCTTTTTTGTCAGCCGACTTTGCATCTTTTTTGTCCTTTGCCGCATCTTTCTTGTCCGACTTCTTAGATTTCTTGTCCTTCTTGTCGTCCTTGGCATCGTCTTTCTTTTCGTCGTCCTTCTTTTTCTTGTCTTCTTCAAGCTTTTTCTTGGCAGCGTCGTAGCGTTCCCGTTCTTCTTTGCTCATATTGAAACGGTCGTATGCCTCTTGGTCGAGAAACATAAGGTACACATCGTTTTGCGTGCCCCAGCTTCCGTGGTTACGGTAGCCGTCGCGGTCGCTCGCAAAAGCCACGGCTTTTCCGCCAAGTGCCCAGTGCGCGTTATGATCTGAGTAGCCGCTTTCGGTGAGATTGACAACTTTTGAACCGTCGGCATATACCAGCGCAACGTCCTTGTTGTTCCAGCCCCCGTTTGCCATATATGATGCTAACAGATACTTACTGTTTGGCGACCATTCGAAATATAAATCAAAATCGGAGTAGGAATAATTTTCTTTTGCGGGGAGTACGGTGCGCGAAGTCTTGCTTGCGATGTCGTAAACGCGCAGTTCGGTGCGGTTTGCCCAGTATGCTATTTTTTTGCCGTCGGGTGAAAATTGCGGCTCGTAGTATGCTTCGTTTCCGGTAATGATTGGTTCTTCTTTCAACTCTTTTGCGTAAACGAAACTCTCATCTTCTTTTCGCGGCATAGTGGTTTTGTAAATTCCCCAAACGCCGTTGCGCTCGCTGTCATACACCAAAGTTTTGCCGTCGGGGGATATCGAAACGTTTGATTCGGCGCAAGGAGTGTTGGTAATGCGTTTGCAGGTTTCGTAATCGGGTGTGGTTACGTATACCTCGCCTCTTGCGGTGAATGCGATTGTTTTTTCGTCTTTGCTAAGAGACACGCTACCTATTCCGCCGCTTGTTATCGTGGTTGTAACGTGGTCGTCGTGTGTGTTGTCGGATATTATTTTTATGTCGACGATTTTAGGTTCTTCTCCCTCGCGCATTGTGTAGAGGTCGCCGTTGTAACTGAAACTCATTTGCCCGTTTTCTGCAACCGAGAGATAACGTACGGGATTTTTCTTGAAGAATGTTATTTGTTTTTTGCCGCTGCCGTCAACATTTCTCTTCCACACGTTGAGCGAGCCTGAGCTTTCTTCAAGATAATAGTAGCTTTTGCCGTCGGGAGCCCAGCATGGGTTCAAACATTCTCCGGCGTAGTCGGAAAGTTTCTTGTATGTGCGTTTTGCGGGGTCGAGTGTCGTGAGCCAGATGTCGCGTGTAACGGGCGATGTGTGGTGTTTTCGCAAGTTGTCTTCCATACCTTTTTTGTCCTGGTAGAGCACATCGCCGTTTTTGTTCACTGAAATTTCCGCCATATATAGTTCGGAGAATCTTTTGGGGCGCGAGGCGGCGGTATCCACCGAGTATATGTGTGCAAAATGTCCGGGGAAAGTTCCGTCTTCTACGGTAGGCATATAATATGTGCGGTAGAGAATTCGTCCGTCGGCAAGGAATGCGACTACTCTCTCGGGTGTGGAATTCGTGGTAAGGCGTTTGGGTGTGCCACCCTCTGATGACGTTACGTATACATCGAATCCCCCGAGGCGGTCTGAGGAGAATGCTATGAGTTTGCCGTCTTTCGACCATTTTGGGTCGGTGTCATAGGCGGAATTGCTGGTAATTTGTCGTGCCGTTCCGCCGCCTACGGGTACAACAAATATGTCGCCGTGATAAACGAATGCTATTTTGGAGCCGTCGGGCGAGATGTCGTTGGAACGTATCCAGCGCCGAGTTTCCGTGGCGTTTGAGGAAACCGCCGCGATGGCAGCGAAAAGCATGATTAGAAACCTCTTCATATCCTTTTTGTATGTTGTTTTTTGCAAATATCCTCTCGACTTTGCCATTGCAATGACGAGAGGATAGTGTGTGTTTGTTCCTATGCTTCTTTTAGAAGATGTAGGCTGCCGAAATCTGCCATGAGTTTGATTTGAAGTCGCTCTTGGCATTCTTTACTGCGTCGGAAATCACGGGAACATGGATATCGCCGAAATTGCTTAGGGCTATGTTGTAGGCTGCGCCAATTTCAAGATGGTTCACAAGGCGCACTCCGAGTCCTACGTTCCATGTAACGTTGGACGATTTGAATTTCACGATTTCCGAGGGCGTTTTGTCTCCCACCGTGAAGCCGAACTGCGGACCTGTCTCGGCATATACCGAAGCGAGCGATGCGAGTCCTATGCTGTAGCGCACGTTGATAGGAATTTCTATCGACTTGTAGTAGTCGGCTTTCGAGATGTTGCCGTCGGTGTTCTTTACTTCACCGTAAAGACGACGCTGGTTGTATTCCACAGCTGCGTTCACGCCAAGACCTACAAGGGGAACTTTCACCCACATCTTGGGACCGATGAACCAGCCTGCGCGGTTTTCCGAACCGAAAAGCGTGCTGCGGTCATACGAAAGCTTTGAAACGTTTAAACCGCCTACTACACCGAAGTTTATCTGTGCGCTTGCGGTTGTTGCGCCGCCAATCATAAGCGCGGCAACAAGGGTAAAAAACAATTTCTTCATTGCAAGGAAAATTATATATTATTAATATTCTAATGTGCAAATATATATAAAAAATGAGTTCTGCGGCAAAGTAGCTCCCTATTAATGCCTTTTTGTAAAGATATACGTATGGGAAACGTTTTTGTTACACCTTGTTCAAACAATATCTGCAAAAGGCCGGATTAATGCCGCTAATGGCAACCTCGTAAAGGCTCGCTGACAAGGCTTATGAGATGCGCTGAAAAGGCAACGGCATACCGTTTTTCCGATGTCTGATATTGTTTAAACAATGTCTGACCTTATTCAAATTATGTCTGACATCGTTTTTGCGAAATACCGTGTTGTTTTTTCGATGCCTTAAAGCGCCTTTCTTGCATGCCGTTTGCGGGGCGTGATATCCCGTTTTTGTTGGGCAAAAAGGCAAGTAAAGTTGACAACATTTTTTGTTATCCTGCTTTTTTGAAAGAAAAAACGGGATAATATGGATTTTTGTATGCTAAACGCCGGATTTGATGCAAAAAACGAAAGAGGCATTTCGCTGAATTTGTGTAATTTTGTAAGACATCGAACAGTGGAATTAAGATATAAAGAGAAAGGATTAAAATGATAAAGGTTACTAAAGAAGCTGCCTTGGAGTATCACTTCAAAGGCAAACCGGGGAAGATAGAGGTAACCCCCACCAAACCCTATCGCACACAATATGATTTGTCGTTGGCGTACTCGCCGGGCGTGGCAGAACCGTGCCTTGAAATTCAGAAAACGCCCAACGATGCATATAAATATACCAACAAAGGTAACCTTGTGGCGGTGATTTCAAACGGAACGGCAGTCCTCGGCCTCGGCGACATAGGTGCGATGTCGGGAAAGCCCGTGATGGAAGGCAAGAGCCTGCTGTTTAAAATCTATGGCGGAGTAGACGCATTCGATATCGAAGTTGACGAAAAAGATCCCGACAAGTTTATCGAAGCCGTCAAAGCCATTGCGCCTACTTTCGGCGGAATAAACCTCGAAGACATCAAGGCGCCCGAATGTTTTGAGATAGAGCGCCGACTCAAAGAGGAACTCGATATTCCGGTAATGCACGACGACCAGCACGGAACGGCTATCATTTCGGCAGCAGGGCTTGTGAACGCCCTCGAAGTGGCTGGCAAGAAAATCGAGGACGTGAAAATAGTAGTCAGCGGCGCAGGTGCGGCAGCTATTTCCTGCACAAAACTCTACGTGAGCTTAGGTGCGAAACGCGAGAACATAGTAATGCTCGACAGCCGCGGCGTAATAACCGCCGACCGTCCCAACTTGACCGAACAAAAACAAATGTTCGCCACCTCGCGCACCGACATACATACACTCGAAGAGGCAATAAACGGCGCCGACGTGTTCCTCGGACTTTCAAAAGGCAATATCCTCTCGAAAGAGATGATTAAAACCATGGCGGAAAAGCCTATAATCTTCGCCCTCGCCAACCCCGTGCCCGAGATATCCTATGAAGATGCAAAGGAAGCCCGCCCCGACTGCCTGATATCCACAGGCCGAAGCGATTATCCCAATCAGATTAACAACGTTTTGTGCTTCCCGTATCTTTTCCGCGGTGCACTCGACACCGCAGCTACGGCAATAAACGAAGAAATGAAGATTGCGGCCGTACATGCTCTGGCCGATTTGGCAAAACGTCCCGTGCCCGACATCGTAAACCGCGAATACGCCGTAAACAACTTCACTTTCGGCCCCGAATACTTCATTCCGAAACCCGTAGATCCGCGTCTCATCACCGAGGTGTCAATGGCCGTTGCAAAGGCAGCCATGGAAAGCGGCGTGGCACGCAAGCCAATTACCGACTGGAAGGCTTATCGTTTGCGCTTGAAGGAACTCATGGGACAGGAAAGCAAGTTTACGCGCACTCTTTACGAAACTGCGCGCCGCGATCCCCAACGCGTGGTGTTTACCAACGGAACTCACAGCCGCATCATACGTGCCGCTTCGCAAGCTCTCAAAGAAGGAATTTGCCAGCCCATACTTCTTGGAAACGTAAAGGAGATTTCAGACAAGGCAAAGTCGATAGATATCAGTTTGGAAGGCATAGAAATCGTTGACCTCCGCGACGAAAAACACAGCAAACGCCGCGAAGAATACGCAGCTACGCTCTACGAACGCGAACAACGCAACGGCTGCACTTTGGAAGAGGTGAACGACAAACTTTACAACCGCAATTATTTCGGAATGATGATGGTGGAAACGGGAGATGCCGACGCGCTTATCACGAGTCTCACCAGCAAACAGACAGATGTCGAGGAAATTGCTAAGGAAGTGATTGGAATCAATCCGCAGTTCAACCATTTCGGCACGATGCACCTTATCAATTCAAAACGAGGCACTCTATTCCTTGTAGATACGCTTATCAACCGCCACCCCGACACAAATACGCTTGTTGACTTGGCTTTGCTTAGCGCCCACACGGCTCATTTCTTCAACCGTCAGCCTGTGATTGCAATGGTTTCCTATTCCAATTTCGGCAGCGACAAAGAATCGGGCCCGCGCCACATGCACGAGGCGGTCGATATACTCCACGAGCAATATCCCGACCTTGCCGTTGACGGCGAGATGCAGGTTTCGTATGCCTTGAACAAAGAATTGCGCGACAAGAAGTATCCGTTCAATTATCTCAAGGGCAAGGATGTGAACACCCTCGTGTTCCAATGCCTCAATGCGGCAAATTGTACGTATCATGTGATAAAGGCGATTAATCCAGATACCGAAGTAATCGGCCCAATTCAGATGGGATTGAACAAACCTATACATTTCACAGATGCCGACTGCTCTGTGCGCGACATTGTGAACATCACCGCAGTGGCTGTGATTGACGCGCTTGTTGAGAAAAAGAAACTGCAACTGAAATAAAGGCTTGCAGTTCGTCATACTACTGCCGCTGTTCCTTGGAGAACGGCGGCAGTTTTTTTGTTCCGGCATGCCGGTAAATACGGGGTGCGACATGCTGAAAAACTCCGGGCCACCAAATTTAAATTAGATGGCCCGGAATTTAAATTAGATGCCTTGGAGTTTTTAACTGCAAGGCATCTCGTAAAAAACGATATTTGGTGCCGTTTTTACGGCGTTTCGGGCGAGGCTCGCAAGCCGCAATTAAAAGCAAAAAGTTGGCTGTTAATACGGAATTTTTTACTTTTGCAGATTACGAGTAAACTATGCAGATAACATTATGAAGATAAAAGTAATCAACCGTTCCCGTCATGAACTTCCGCAATACGAAACTCCGCAAAGCGCCGGGCTTGATCTTCGCGCCAATGTGGAATCTCCCGTAACATTGAAACCGTTGGAGCGGAAACTTGTGCCCACGGGATTGTTCATCGAACTGCCCGCAGGCTTCGAGGCACAGATACGCCCGCGTTCGGGATTGGCTTTGAAACACGGAATAAGTCTGCTCAATACTCCTGGAACTATCGACGCTGATTATCGCGGCGAGATAGGAGTGATTATGGTGAACCTTTCAGACAAGGAATTTGTTGTAAACGACGGAGACCGCATTGCACAAATGGTGGTGTCGAAGTTTGAACAAGTGGAATGGGAACCCGCCGAAACTCTTGCCGACAGCGAACGCGGCGCAGGCGGTTTCGGACACACCGGAAAGCATTGATTCTCTTATTAAACAAATATAGGTGATGCGGCACCACAGCAGATTCTATCATATTACCATTCTTCTGACAATAATGTTGGCGGCAGTTATGGCCATGCCCGTTTCGGCACAGACCAAAAGCGCGAAGAAAAAGAGCGCAAGCCGCCAAACCGAAATTGCAGACTATGAAAAACAGCGGAGATTCAACGAATTCTTCCTGGAATACGTGGTGCAGAAAGAAAAAGGCAACTATGATGCAGCCTACGAGCTTTTGCGTCATGCCCTCGACATTAATCCCAACGCGCCCGAAGCACTCTCGGCAATGGCGCTCATGAGAAATTCGCTTAATGTCGAAGACTCTACAAACGAAACGGAACGACTTATCCGCAAAGCGGTAGACCTGGAGCCCGACAACTATTATTTTCAGCAACAACTGGCGGAATATTACGACTCGCAGGGACAGAACGACAGCGCTGTGGCACGCTATGAAATCATGTCGCGCCGCTTTCCCGACCACGACGACCTTCTTTTCAACCTTGCCGAGATATACAGCAACCAAAAGGACTATAAATCGCTCATTCGCACACTTTCGCGCCTCGAAGTGCAGGAAGGAAAGAGCGATGAACTCTCTCTGAGAAAAATAGAGGCTTATTCTCTGGCCGGAATGAACGATTCTACGCTTTTGCTGGTAAACACGCTTATTAAGAACGACCCCACTAACGCCACTTACCGGGTGATTCGCGGCGGAGCCTATGGCGATATGAAAGAATACGACAAGGAAATGGAAGAATATCAGGCCGTGCTTGCCGAAGATCCGCTTAACGAAATGGCAAATGTGGCGATAATGAACCGCAAACTCGTGCAAAACGACATTCCCGCCTATCTTGAAAAAGCTACATCAATTGCCACAAACGAGAAAATGAGCGTAAGAACCCGTATAAAGGCTCTGAACTCCATGATAATGAGCGGCGCACGCGGCACAGTGGACAGCACGGCTGCTTTGCCCGCCTGCAAAACGATATTCGCAAGCGAAGCCCCCGATGCCACGCTTCTCGATATCTATCAAGCCTATCTCGTGATGCTGAAAAAGCCCGCCGATGAAACGGCACCCGTATGGAGAAAACTTTTGGCGCTTAAACCCGATTATTCGCAGGTGAGGCTGAAACTTTTGCAGTATTGCGTAAGTAAATCGCTTGAAGACGAAGTAACGGAAATCTGTGAAGGCGGCATAGAATACGATCCTACAAATCTTTTGTACTATTTCTATGGCGGTTTGGCGCACTTCAGTCTCGAACATAAGCAGAAAGCTTTGGAAATGATGGAAGCCGGTTGCGAAAACATGCCGCAAAATGTGAACCCCGACCTTGCTTCGGATTATTATTCCCTGCTTGGCGATATCTATCACGAACTTGGAAAAGATTCGCTCTGTTTCAATGCCTACGATTCCTCGCTCCTTTATAAGGAAGACAATATAAATTCGCTCAACAACTATGCCTATTTTCTTGCTCTCAAGAAATGTAACCTCGACAAGGCGGCAGCGATGAGTTTGAAGACCATAAAGGCCCAACCCAAAAGCGCCACATATCTCGATACGTACGCATGGGTGCTTTTTGAACAGGGGAAATACGGGGAAGCTGCGACCTTTATCGAAGAAGCTATGAAGAATATAACGCCTACAAAGCCGAACGCTTCGATTTACGAGCATGCCGGCGACATATATTCCATGCTTGGCAAAACCGAAAACGCTTTGGAAATGTGGCGCAAGGCAAAAAGTCTGGGCACCGACTCGAAGATTCTCGACAAAAAGATAAGGCAGAAAAAATATATAGCACAATAATAATATAACAGCAATGAAAAGGCTTGTAAAACAGTTTATCGGATTAACGGCCGTAATTATGGCGGTGGCAATGTTGGCGGCGTGCAGTTCGTCGAAGCATGCAGCCAAATCCACAACAGGAACCGCCAAAGAATCATCGGCTGCTGTTTATGCGAAGAAAGTTACCGAAAATTTCCAGTCCTCGCAATATCTCACGGCAAAGGCAAGCGTGGAACTGCAAAACGGCTCGAAAAATTTCACTCTCGGCGGCTCTCTGAAAATGAAGCGCGATGATGTGATACAAATCTCAATGTCGTTTCTCGGAATAGAAGTTGCGCGGCTGGAATTCACTCCCGATTACGTTTTGCTCGTAGATCGTTTCAACAAACAGTATGTACAGGCCACTTATTCCGATGCAAGTTTTCTGAAAAGCGCAAGCCTTGATTTCTATGTGCTGCAGTCGATGTTCTGGAATGAGATATTCGTGCCCGGCACACGCGATGTAAAAACTGAATTAAGCAAGTTCAACATCGCGTCAAGCGGCGACCACACACTGCTGAGCCTTACATCTTCGCCAAAACTCGACTACGAATTCCTGACAAAGACTTCAAGCGCGCTTCTTGACCGTGTAACCGTAAATCCAAAGGACCTCACCGCCAAGGAAAGCCTTGTGTGCAAATATTCAAACTTTACAAGTTTCGGAGGAAAGCAGTTCCCCACGCAGATAAGCCTTGTAGCAAACGGAGGAAAGCACGACATGAACATGACAATAGGTTTGAGCCGTATTTCCGACAATTCTAAATGGGAAACACGCACCAAAGTTCCGACGTCGTACAAGCAGCGCCCGATAGAAGAGATAATGAAAAAACTTTCCTCGATACAATGACGCAACGCCTACGCATAATATTTTTCCTGGCTGCAATAACATTCGCATTTTGCAGCATCGGAGCACAAACCGAAAAGGAACTGCGGAATCTGAAATCGCAACGCACCACGCTGCAAAAGAAGATCACGCAAAACGAAGGCATGCTCAAATCGCTGAAAAAGGACGTGCGTTCGCAGCTAAGCAATCTCAATGTGCTGGACGGGCAAATCAGTACGCAGAAAAAGTATATTGACGCGATTTCAGCAGATGTCAGCGCTCTTGACAGCAAGATAGGAGAACTGAAAACGCAATTGGATACGCTGAAGTCGGAACTAGAAACGCGCAAAAAGCGTTACCGTCGTGCCATGATGTATCTCTACCGAAACAGAAACACGCAAAACAAACTGATGTTCATATTTTCTGCCGACAATTTCTCGCAGATGTTGCGGCGCATGCGGTATGTCAGAGAATATGCCCGCTATCAGCGCGTGCAGGGCGAGCTTGTAAAACGCAAGCAAGTGCAGGTAGACGCAAAACATGCCGAGGTTGTGAAAACTCGCGACGAGAAAAATGTTCTTCTTACCGAAGGTCGTAATGAGCAGACCAAACTTGAGGGGCAACATGCCGAACGTAAGAAAATCGTGGACGGCTTGCAGAAAAAACAACGTCAGGTGCAGACGCAGATAAAAGCGGACAAAAAACGCTATTCCTCGCTAAATACCAAAATAGATGCCTTGATTCAGCAACAGATACTTGCTGAGAAAAAACGCAGAGAGGAAGCAAGGCGCCGCGAGATAGAACGGCAGAAAAAAATTGCCGAACAACAGGCGCGCGAAGAGGCACGCCGCCAGCAACTCGCGGAAAAGAAAAGCGGCGATACCAAGACCGGGAAATCTACTGCCAAGGCTAAAGACAAAACCAAGGCTACGGCGGAAGTTACTCCCAAACGGAGTGTGGAGGATATGAAGGTATTTAAAATGGAAGAGGCCGACCGTGCGCTTTCAAACGATTTTGCTGCAAACAAAGGCCGGTTGCCGATGCCCATTTCGGGAAGTTATATGATTACGCAGCACTACGGTGTGCACAATGTCGACGGTCTTTCGGGCGTGCAACTTGACAATAAAGGCATAAACATTACCGGTAAGGCGGGAGCCCAAGCCCGTGCGATTTTCGACGGAGAAGTTTCGGCTGTGTTCTCGCTTGGCGGATATTCCAACGTACTTGTGCGGCACGGCAGCTATATTTCGGTTTACTGTAATCTGTCGTCGGTGTCCGTGAGTAAGGGACAAAAAGTAAAGACAAAGCAAATCATCGGTTCGGTAGCCCGAGATGGTTCGGGCAATTGCACGCTGCATTTCCAATTGCGGCGCGAAACGTCGAAACTAAACCCCGAGTCGTGGCTCGCAAGATAAAAGGAAGGATTTTTAGAATGTATGACATACAGAAGATAAGGGAAGATTTTCCGATTTTGTCGCGCACGGTTTACGGCAAACCGCTTGTGTATCTCGACAACAGCGCTACCACGCAAAAACCGCGCGTTGTGGTTGATGCGATAGTTGATGAGTATTATTCCGAAAACGCCAACGTGCATCGCGGAGTGCATTTCCTTTCGCAGCAAGCCACCGAACTTCACGAGGCAGCGCGGGGAAAGATTGCGAAGTTCCTCAACGCGGCATCGCCGTCGGAAATTATTTTTACAAGAGGCGCAACCGAAGGCCTCAACCTCGTGGCTTCTTCGTTTGGCGAGGCTTTTCTTAAAGAGGGCGACGAAGTTGTGGTGTCGGCAATGGAACATCATTCCAACATTGTGCCGTGGCAGTTGCTCGAGATGCGAAAGGGTATAAAACTCAAGGTTATTCCCATAAACGAAGCGGGAGAACTTTGCATTGAAGACTATCAGAATCTCTTCAACGAGCACACCAAACTGGTTTCAGTTACTCATGTTTCAAATGTTCTCGGCACTGTCAATCCCGTGAAGCAACTCACGGCCATTGCCCATGCTCATGGTGTGCCCGTACTGATAGACGGGGCGCAGAGCGTGCCTCATATCAAAGTTGATGTGCAGGATATCGGTTGCGACTTCTATGCTTTTAGCGGACACAAGGTATATGGCCCTACCGGCATAGGCGCTCTTTACGGCAAAGCCGAATGGCTTGAAAAACTTCCCCCATATCAGGGTGGCGGCGAGATGATAAAGAACGTACATTTCGGGCATACGGAATTCGAAGATGCGCCATTGAAATTCGAGGCAGGCACGCCCGACTACGTGGGAAGCCATTCGCTCGCCACGGCTTTGGACTATGTGGAAAACCTCGGGCTTGACAATATCGCGGCGCATGAGCACGAATTGCTCGAGTATGCCACCAAACGAATGGAAGCCATTCCCGGCATGCGCATATTCGGCAAAGCGGCCAACAAATCGGCTGTGCTCTCGTTTATGGTCGGAAATATTCACCCGCTCGACCTCGGCACGCTGCTCGACCGCCTTGGAATTGCGATAAGAACGGGTCATCACTGCGCGCAACCCCTTGTGGAAAGCATGGGAGTGCAGAGTGTGGCGCGGGCATCGTTTGCGCTCTACAACACCCTTGAAGAAGTGGACGCTCTTGCCGATGGAATAGAACGGGTGATGAAGATGTTTTAGTTTTTATATACAGGCGGATATACGATAGCGCTTATTGAAAAAACAATGTCTGACATTGTTTAAACAATATCAGACATTATTTAAATTACAAGCCACATTAGAAAAACGATATATGCTTCTAACTACAACTCCAACAATTGAGGGCAAAACGATAACCACATATTATGGCGTGGTAACGGGTGAAACGATAATCGGCGCCAACTTTCTGCGCGATTTTCTGGCAGGCGTTCGCGACTTCGTGGGCGGACGTTCGCGCAGCTACGAGCGCGTTTTGCGCGAAGCCAAGGACACGGCCCTCTCAGAAATGGCGGAGCATGCAGAACAATTGGGGGCGAACGCTGTGGTGGGCATCGATATCGACTACGAAACCATTGGGGCAAACGGAAGTATGCTGATGGTTTCGTGTAGCGGCACGGCGGTGAGAATCTGACATACATAAACTTCTTTGCAATGCTTTTGGCAAAATATCATAACGTGGAATTCGAGGCAGGCTGCGATGAAGCAGGGCGCGGTTGCCTTGCCGGCAGTGTGTTTGCGGCAGCCGTGATTTTTCCGGAGGGATATGAGAACGCCGAAATCAAGGATTCCAAAAAACTCACGGCAAAGAAACGCAACGCCTTGCGCGAGGAGATTGAACAAAACGCACTGGCGTGGGCAGTAGGTGAGGTGTCGCCGCAAGAAATCGACGAGATAAACATACTGAATGCCTCGATTCTTGCAATGCACCGCGCCCTGGACAAACTGAAAGTGCGCCCACAAGCCGTGATAGTCGACGGAAACCGATTCAAACCCTACGGAAACGTTCCGCATACCACTATAATAAAAGGCGACGGCAAATATCTTTCGATTGCGGCGGCTTCGATTCTTGCCAAAACCTATCGCGACGACTATATGGAGCGTCTTGCCAAGGAATATCCCCAATATCTTTGGGACAAAAACAAAGGATATCCCACCGCCGAGCAACGCAATGCGATACGCAAGCACGGCATTACTCCCTATCACCGACGCAGCTTTACCCTTCTGCCCGAAGACGAGCCGCAGATACCTTTTGAATTCGACGAATAGCTATACCGCAAAAAAACAAACATACAACAGATGGACAACGATACTTTCGACATACGCACCGAGCAGACCGGTAGTCCCGCCGAACGGGATTACGAAAACACCTTGCGCCCTCTGCGGTTCAACGACTTTTCGGGGCAAAACAAGGTGGTCGACAATCTGCGCGTGTTCGTGGAAGCGGCGCGACGAAGAGGCGAACCGCTCGACCATACTCTGCTCCACGGGCCTCCGGGACTCGGTAAAACCACGCTTTCAAATATTATCGCAAACGAATTGGGCGTCGGCTTTAAACTTACATCAGGCCCCGTGCTCGACAAACCGGGAGATCTTGCAGGACTTCTCACTTCTCTTGAACCCAACGACGTATTGTTTATCGACGAGATACACCGTCTTGCGCCCGTGGTCGAGGAATATCTGTATTCCGCCATGGAAGATTTCCGCATCGACATTATGATTGACAAAGGTCCCTCGGCCCGGAGCGTGCAGATCAATCTCAATCCGTTCACTCTCGTAGGGGCGACAACGCGCAGCGGACTTCTTACGGCTCCTTTGCGTGCGCGTTTCGGCATCAACCTACATCTGGAATACTACGATGCCTCGGTTTTGTCTTCCATTGTGGTTCGTTCGGCCCATATACTGAATGTGGAAATCGATATCGACGCTGCCGGCGAAATTGCATCGCGCAGTCGCGGCACTCCGCGTATTGCCAACGCTTTGCTGAGGCGTGTGAGGGATTTTGCCGAGGTTAAGGGAACGGGCAAGATAAATCTTGAAATAGCTAAAGTGGCTCTCGAAGCTCTCAACATAGACCGTTACGGCCTTGATGAGATTGACAATAAAATTTTGACCACTATAATCGACAAATTCAAGGGCGGGCCCGTGGGAATATCCACTATAGCCACGGCGATAGGCGAGGACGCAGGAACGGTGGAGGAAGTATACGAGCCGTTTCTTATCAAAGAAGGTTTCATAGTGCGCACACCGCGCGGCAGAGAGGTTACCGACCTTGCATACCGCCATCTTGGGCGAATGGCAACGCGCGGAGGCCACGAACCGTCGCTTTTTGAATAATCCATAAGCATTGAAAGATGATTACATTCAATTCTACAGCCGTCGATATGCCGTCGCTTGTGCGCTTCGACTATTATGATTGGATTGAGCGTGTGGCTGCGAGCCACGGACGTGTGATAGGAAACGTAAACTATATGTTTTGCGACGACCCAACTATACTCGAATACAACCGCAGGTTTCTCGGGCATGATTATTTCACCGATGTCATCACGTTCGACAACGACGAGGAAAATACCGTGAACGGCGATATCATAATAAGTCTCGACACCGTGCGTACCAATGCCGAGCAGTTTGCCCCGTCATACGAAGATGAATTCGACAGGGTAGTAATCCACGGCATTCTTCACCTATGCGGAATAAACGACAAAGGACCCGGCGAACGCGAGATAATGGAAGCTGCGGAAAATGCGGCACTCGCTTTGCGCCATATCTGATATTCCCGCCCCAAAAACGCACATAGTTGCACACGGAAGCCTTGTTGCAAAAACAACAAGGCTTCCGTGTTTTTACGATGTCCGATGTCGCAAAAACACCGGGCCACCAAATTTAAATTCCGACGCATCTCGTAAAAATTAGATGCCTTGGAATTTTGCGGTTTGTATATGTCAGAAAAACAGCATCTTGCAAAGGCGTAAAAACAATGTTTCTTAGGGGGATTGTATGGGCTGTAAACAAAAAACAAACCCTCCGGATTTCTCCGGAGGGCACTTTCAAAATATTTAAATATGAAAAAAAACTAAGACCGCCTTGCCCGTAGCTCAAAGAAAATTATAAAGATTACAAATAAAGCAGAATAAAAAATTCCGTTTACAATGGAATCAATTTTTGACCCCAAGGCGATTCTTCTCGCTGATGTCGAGCATGCGTATTATAGGCTTCACAGCCTTTTTAGCAACCTCAAGACTCACGTCTACAGCAGGCCATTCATATTTTAGACAATTATAAAGTTTCTCCAAAGTGTTCAAGCGCATATATCCGCACTCGTTGCATGCACAAGTGCTGTCGTCGGGCGGAACGGGAACGAATGTTTTTTCCGGACACGACTTCTGCATCTCATGAAGTATGCCGCTCTCGGTTGCCACAAGGAATGTCGTTACTTCGCTACCCTTTGCATGTTTCAGCAAAGCGGCAGTTGAGCCCACGAAGTCGGCTACCTTCAAGACGGCTCCCTTACATTCGGGGTGCGCCAATACTTCGGCGTTTGGATATTGTGCCTTCAAAGCCACGATTTTCTCCACCGAAAAACGTTCATGTACGTCGCACGCGCCGTTCCAAAGCAACATATTGCGCCCGGTAATGGAGTTGATGTAATTTCCGAGGTTATAGTCGGGCCCGAAAATCAGTTTGGCATCTTTTGGAAAGCTTTCCACGATTTCCTTGGCGTTTCCCGATGTAACTACAACATCGGTCAAAGCTTTTACAGCCGCTGTTGTGTTTACGTACGACAATACTTTATGATCGGGGTGCGCCTTGACAAACGCTTCAAACTTATCGGCGGGGCAACTCTCTGCGAGTGAGCAATGCGAATTAAGGTCGGGGAGCAAAACAAGTTTGTCGGGACACAAAATCTTATTGGTTTCCGCCATAAAGTTCACGCCACACATCACGATTATCTTTGCGTCGGTTTTTGCGGCCTTCTGTGCAAGCGCCAAACTGTCGCCTACAAAATCGGCAACGTCCTGTATTGCGCCAATGGTATAGTAGTGTGCCAAAACCACGGCGTTTTTCTCTTTGCACATACGGCGAATCTCCTGCGCGAGGTCAATGCCTGCGGGAATTGGCTCGTCGGCAAATCCTTTTTCTATCCAGCTTTGTTTAATCATATTCGTGCGCGTTTTTCTTCTGCGTCTTTTTCTAAATGCAATATTACTTATAATTTTTCAATGATGCGATGTGTTTTGTCGTATTTCAGATGTATTTCTGTCAAAAAGCCGGTTGGAGTGCTTGTTGTCAAACGTTGTTGCCACATGGTGGTGTGTTTTTTGCATCACTCGGCATCTCGTTGTGAAACAGTCGCACGAAATTCCGCTCTATGTCCGTTTCTATTTTTTCACCACGCATCTCGCGGCAGCGCCGATAGATTTCCGTCAATACGTCGTGGCTTGCCGTGTCGGTTTCAACGAATATTCTTTCTGCGGGGCAGGCTTTCAGGCTTTCTGCATTGAAGTGTTGTCCGAACGATATCGAAAATCCTGCGTTCAACAACTGATGCATTGCTGCCGGTTTGCCCCGGAATCCGTGCAAGATCCACATTCCGGGTGCGGGCATGCGGTTGGAATATTGCAGAAGTATGTCGGCGGCGCGCACGCAATGTATAATAATAGGACTGTTAGCCTCGGCGGAAATTTGTGAAAGGGTGTCGAACACCTCTTTCTGCATTTCGATAGGATAAGGCGAGGTGCGGTCGAAACCACATTCGCCTACGGCTGCAATTTGGTGCTTGCGCAATGCCTCGCGAACGATTTCGGCGTTTTCTTTCCAGTTTTCGGGAATATTGCAAGGGTGAATGCCCATGCTGTAGAGCACGCCATGGGGACGCAATGCCGCGATGTTCTGCAAACTTGCGTCAACGAGCGAAATGCCGGCCTTGTCGTTTGGCGAATGTGTGTGAATGTCAACGAGCATATGGGTTATGGTTTTCAGGGCACGGGGTCATATCCGCTTCCGCCCCAAGGGTGGCAGCGCAATATGCGTCTCACTGCGAGCCAAAGCCCTTTGAGCGGGCCATGCTTACGCAAAGCTTCCACAGCATATTGGGAGCAGGTGGGAGTGAAACGGCACGAGGCGGGAGTGAAAGGGGATATGAAATTCTGGTAGAACCTTATTGGCAGCACGAGCAGGGCTACAAGCAAGGCGCGTATCGTTTTCAAAGCTTTCATAGGCGTTGTGCTTTGAACGGTCAGTCTTCTTCGCAATATTCCTGTGCTTCGGCAAAACTTTCGGGCAGGCTTTCGGCAATGCGGTGGAGCAGATTTTTCAGTTTCTTTGCCACAAGTTCCGAATCCTGCGGCTTGTCCGACAGCCAGATGAAGGCCACGTTGAGAGAATGACGGTTTTCGGGCGCGGCATCGTTTCTTTCTTTCACCACACTTGCGAGAATATTTTTGTTCAACCGGTAGGCCTCGCGTATTTGCCGCTTGGCGCGGTTGCGGTCTGCCGCATCGTGGAAATGGCGCTTGCTTACGCTCACAAGCACCTTGACTTCGGCTCTTCCGTAATCGCCCATGCGACAAACGGCACGCAACGGATAGGCTGCAAAGCTCTTGCTGCCGGGAGTGAAAAGCGCATCGATTTCACGCTTGAGCGTGAGCCGTTCGTATTTGCGGAATGTGTTGCGGTCGAAAATCATATATGCAAAATTAAATATTTAACGTGTAACCGCCAACCATGCTTGAAGCAAAAACTGCAAGCCGCATGGCAAAGGAGGTTTGCCGCATTGTTTCGGCGCGAAATGATGCCTAAAAAACAACAAGGCATCTCGTGAAAATTCCGACGCATCTAATTTAAATTCCGGGCCATGTAGTTTAAATTAGATGCCTTGGAATTATTTTGATGTGCCGCGCCGAAAATGCGCAATCGGCACGGCTTTTGCTGAAAAGGGATTTTTGTGTTGGTTTCAAGGCTTTTTAGAGGGTTGGTTGCCGAAAGTTTTATTACATTTGCCTATCCGTAACCAAAAACACTTGATATGACAATCAGAAAAATAGTTCTTCCAATTCTTGCAGCCCTCATAGCTTTGCCTTCGTTTGCACAAGAAAAGCTGAAATACCATAACCCCACGGGCAAAGAGTTTCCGATTCTTGCCTGGTTCTCTGTGCTGGGCGATGAAAACCTTACGCCTGAACGCTACAAGGAACTTCGCGATGCCGGTTTCAATATCTCGTTTTCACATTTCTCCAATACCGAATCTCTGGAAAAGGGTTTGAAAGCCTGCCGTGGCACAGGGGTGAAAATTATGGTAACCTGCGCCGAACTTGAAAACAACACCACCGAAACTGTAAACCGCTACAAAGGCGACAAATCGATTGCCGGCTGGTTTTTGCGCGACGAACCTACGACCGACGGCTTTGACGATTTGCGCAAATTCCGCGACAAAGTTTATGCAGCCGACAAAAAACACCTGATGTACCTCAACCTTTTGCCGAGTATCGTGAGCGCTGCCGATTTGAAGGCAGAATCCTACGAAGACTACGTGCAGAAATTTGTGGACAAGGTGAACATCACGCAAATTTCCTATGACTTTTATCCCATTGTGGACGACAATTACAGAATTGTGGTACGTCCGCAATTCTACGACAATCTTGAAATGGTGAGAAAGGTTTCTTTGAAAAGCGATTACCCGTTCTGGGCATTCTGTCTCTCCACCGCCCACAATCCATACCCCATTCCAAACGACACGCATCTGAGAGTGGAAGCTTTCAGCGCCTTGGCCTACGGCGCGCAGTGCATACAATATTTTACATATTGGAACCCCGGCACCGATATATGGAACTTCCACAACGCTCCAATTGATGAAAGGGGAAACAAAACGGGCGTATATTATAAGGTGAAGCGCATAAATCGCGAGATTCACGGACTTACAAAAGTTTTCCTCGGAGCTAAGGCAACCGATGTGAGCCACACGGGAGAAAATATACCGCAGGGAACAAAACCACTCGGCACAATGCCCGAAAAATTCCAAAGCATACAAAGCGACGGTGAGGGAATATTGGTTTCGCAACTCGTGAACGGAAAAAACAAATACGTGATGTTTGTAAACCGAAGCATCGATTTTCCGCAAAACGTGGACTTCTATCTTGGCGATGACGTTGTGCGCGTTTTCCCATGCGGCAAAACCGAGAAGTTAGGCGTAGGAAAACAAACCGTAACGCTCACGCCCGGAAACTACGCCATATTCAAGACAAAATAAAGCGGCGCGGCGTAAACGCTATGCCTTATATAAAAGACGGTGTGCGATGAATTTCATCGCACACCGTCTTTCGTTTCCCCCATTTGGGGTGTCGTATGATTTTATGCCTTTTTGTCCGGCACTACAAGCGACGCCACGATACTCACAACAAGCACTGCAAGAATTATTACAAGCGAAAGCACGGCGTCGATGTGTATGAAATTGTGCACAAGCAGTTTCACACCGATGAAAAGCAACAACACACACACGCCAACCTTCAAATAGCGGAACTTGTCGGCTATCGCGGCGAGCAGGAAGAACATCGCGCGCAAACCGAGTATTGCGAAAATGTTGGAAAAGAACACCACGTAAGGGTCAAGCGATACCGAAAAAACTGCGGGGATACTGTCGAATGCGAAAATAAGGTCGCTGAATTCTATCACCAATACCGTTACAAACAAAGGGGTTATGCAAAGCACACCTTTCTTTATCTTTCCGCCAGTGTCGGACAGCAGGAAACCTTTGTCGGTCTTTTGCGCGCGCACAAAGAATTTGTCGCCCACAAAAGCGGGATACACATTAAAATGTTTCGACAGAAAACGAACCATAGGGTGTTTCGCCACGTCGATACTCTCTTCCTTGTTGCGGTCGAGGTACATCTTTACGCCGCTATATATGAGAAAAGCTCCGAAAATCAACAAAATCCAGTCGAAACGGTTGATGATAGCCGCGCCGATGAATATGAAAATGAAACGAAGCACTATCGCGCCGAGTATTCCCCAGTTCAAAACGTGCTGATACTCGTTCTTTCCAACTCCGAACGATGTAAAAATCATCATCATCACAAAAAGATTGTCCACCGACAGAGTTTTTTCAATCAGATAGCCCGATATATATGATATGGTCATATAATGTCGGTATTTCTGCAAACTTCCTTCAAAATCATCGGGGTTCAAAGTGAGATGCTTGGCATATTTGGCCGCCACCGCCTGCAAATCGGCAAAATTATGTATGCCGTGCACCATGTCTCCATGAAACCACAGAAAAACGGAAAAGGCAAGCGCGAGAGTAATCCACACCGCCGTCCATGTGCCGGCCTCTTTGAGCGATACCACATGGGCTTTCCTGTCGATTACAAGCATGTCGAGCACAAGAATGGCGGCTATGAAAACCACAAAACCGCCGAGAAATAGCAATTCAGATAGATGTAGCATAAAATATATAAGTTCTTTTTAGGTTTATAACGGTTGCGGCACTCAGGCAAAGGCATTCCTTTTATAAGCCGCGCCGTGTTGTGGGCGCAAAGTTAGTTATGTTTTTTCTAATAACGCCTCTTGCGGTAATTAGCATCTTTGTGCTTTAGCATTTGTTTAGCTTCGTAGGTAGTATATGGGAAGTAGTGAAAACGAAGTCGGACATTGTTTTTGTGGGATAGGGAGGTGGATTTTTGGTGTTGGTAGCGTAGAGTGTTTTTGCGTTGTTTGGTTTGGGAAATTGGTTTGTTGTCGTATTTTGCGGTGTTGCCGTGGATTTTTCTGAAAAATATTTTTGTATGTTTAACGTATTGGTTTTAGGGTTGTTTGGTGCGTTTT
>CAVKYH010000029.1:0-24836 GCA_963660485.1 bacterium
GAAAACATAGAATATTCGGGCAGCTATCTCAAGCCTTATTTCAAGAGCGGCGAATGGTATCTGGGCTACGACGCAGTTGATCCCACTCTCGACCAAAGCACCATTTGGCACGTGATAAAGAATGCCGACGGCAACCTCGTGCTCAAAAACTGCGGCACACAAGATTCCACATACGTGATTTCCATGTCAACAGGATACGTATGGGGTCTCCCGAGAATGGCCGGTACAAGCACTAATTACCAGACTTTCAAACAAGAGTACAGCAATGTTTTCAAACTCTACTCGAGCGACAACAACAACTTCTGGAATGCTGACGGTAGCAACGTAATTTCTTCAAACAACGACTACCACCCCACCGACGGACTCTGGAAAATAGAAAAAGTTGACGCACCTTATTTCACAGAACTCAACGAAGCTATCACCGATGCCGCAGGCGTTGTGAAAGATTCCAAGGTAGGTCCTGACCCAGGCGATAACCAGGGCGACGTTACCGCCTTGAATGCTGCTATCGAGGAAGCACGCACAATGTACGACGAAGCTTCTGCAACCGACGACGAGGTAAATCAAATGATTGCCAAACTTCAGGAAGAAACCGAGAAGTTCCAGCAGCAGGATCACTCAATGCGCGAAATCGAGGACGGCTACTATTATTTCCAGAGCTACAGCGAGAGCTTCCAGGCTTCAGAACCGGGATATCTTGCCATACAACTCACACAAGATACCTACTTGAAGTGGAGAGCCATCAACAAGAAAGATCCAAAATATGTGTTCAAAGTAACTTCTCTCGGCAACGGAGAATATTCTATTGAGAACATGCTTTACGCACGCTACATCGACAAGAGCGATGCAAGCGGTGTTGCAACAATAGGCACCCAGACCACTCCGCAAAAGTTTACCTACAGCGGCGCGAACGGCCTTTGGTACATTTCGAATACCGTTGACAACAAACCGTACTCCATCAGAACTTACAAGACAGAGCTCAGCGGTTCGATTGAAGTCAACGACGGAAGCAATGCAATAAACAAATGGTATCTCAAGAAGCTCACCGATCAAACTCTTATCGACAGTTTGCTCGAAGCGTCCAAACAAACGCGCACAACAGAAGCCATGACGGTTGCACTGCAAAAGGCAGAGCCTGCATGCAAAGGGGTTTACACTTACGACGTAGACCATGACAACGGACTTCTAACCGAAGTAAACGAAACCAATCCGCGCGACGGTCAGATTTGGGGCTCGCAAGTCAACGACACATATACAAGCTATGCAAATCTCATCGACAAGAATTCCGACGGCAGCTACAATCTGAATACCTGCTTCCAGAGCTCGTGGGACGCTTCGGCTTATCCTAACGGCAGACAGCCTCTGCAGGTTGACCTCCGCAACAATCCTGTTCAGAACTTCGAATTCTATTTCGGTCTCCGCAACAATGATTGGGGCTGGAAGGAATGCTGGAGCGACATCGACGTTTATGCTACTAACGATGCCAACATTGCAGGAAAGGACGACATTACTGAATCGGAATGGACCTATGTAGGAAACTACAACGACCTCATTTCGTATATCAAGCCCGCAGATGCAAACATCAACTCCACGGGAAGATATATCTACTACCGCATCACGGGACTTGACCAGCCTTACCGTTTCATTCGTTTCATAGTAAACAGCACCATTGACCCGCAGGCCGCTATGATGTATACCATCGGAGCGTTCCAGATGTACGATGTTGTTCTCAACGAGGACAATTCTCCTTACAACTACATCGAAGGATTGAAAGAACTTGTTGACCAACTCAACGAAGAAATCGCAAAGGGCAAGGAAAGCGTGGCTAACAACAACGCTACCGAAGAAGCTGTGGCAAGAATCATCGAACTTACAAACAAAGTCGTGGCCCTCACTCCGGACACTGATCCGTTGGACGAAAAACTTGCTGAGGTTAAGGAATACGTCAACAAGTACAGCGACGAAGACAACTGGGGCGATGTAACTTCAGAACAGCTCGAAACAATTCTCGATGCCATCGGCGAAGCTGAAGAGTACGACCACGATCAACCGCAACAGGCTGATCTCGACCAGCGTCTCGCAAAACTCACCGCGGCATTCGCTCTCTACAAAACTCAGCAGAAGAAACCGGAAACCGGAGTTTGGTATTATATTTCCAACACCGACAAATCGCGCGCAGGATATACCGAGGAAGGCGGAACAGGAGACATCTGGAGCCGCTGGTGCAACGACAACGTAATCATGGCACCCCACACCAATCTTACAAGAGACGAATCCTACACCGAGAAAGACTATGTAACTTGGAGCGGATACGACCATATAAGCCAGACACTCTCTGACAGTGTGCCCGCCGACCCGTATTCAATGTGGAGACTCGTCAAGATTGAAGGCAACGACGCTGAAGACGTTTACGCTCTGCAAAACCGTGCAACCGGACACTACCTTGGCGTAACTAGCAACCACAACGGTGCTGCCGGCATGTCGAAGACGCCCGTTCCCTACAAATTCAATCTGCTCAAGAGCGGTCAGTTCCACATCATTTGCCAAGACGCAAGCAACACATGGAGCACTCCGCTCCACGCCGACGGACGCAAGTGGGTGCTCTCATGGGAAAGCGATGCCGACTCACCTTCTTCATGGAATCTCGAGCCCATCGATTCCAACGACATCTTCTACGGCGAACTCACAGTACGCAACAACAACGCAATGATACTCACATTGCCGTATGCATACAACGACGAAACCATTGCAGATCTCAACAAAGAAAACTACGTAACGACCTACGCAGTGAAAGGTCTGTCAGACGATGCAAGCCAACTCTTGCTCACACAAAAGACTACCTTTGAAGCAGGCGAACCGATAGTTGTAATCGTTGGCGATCCCACAATCTATGCCGACGCTGACGAAGGAGTGAGAATATTCCTCCCGCTTGCCGAAGAATTCTCCTATGACGTGAAAGAAGCCAACGGACTTGTAGGAACATTCTCCTACACCACCGTTCCTCTCAACGTAGGATTGCTCAAAGGCGACAGCGTGATTTCCAACACCAACCAGGCAGCAAAACTCTGCGGTCAGCGCGGATATGTAAACGTAGGCGGAGTAAACACCTATGAAGACATGTCGACCGACGCAGTGCTCTACCTCAACGGCGAATTCGTGAACAACATCAACGTAGTTCCCACAAGCGGAAACAACGGCAAGGTTGACGTCTACACCACCGACGGCGTGCTCGTAAAGAAGAACGTCAAGGCTGAAAACGCAACCAACGGCCTCAAGAAAGGCGTATACATCATCGGAAAAGAAAAGGTGCTCGTAAAATAAGCCAACCATTTCCATAACACAATCAACCGCCGCAGTTCCACAGCGAACCGCGGCGGTTCTTTTTTATCCCCAAACGCATTTCCCGGGGCAGTAAAAACAATAATGCCATGCGGAAAAACCGCCCCCAAAACACCCTTTTGTAAACACCTGACAAACAGCCGCAAAAACAACAACGCATCTCGCAAAAACTCCGGGCCACCAAATTTAAATTCCGGGCCATCTAATTTAAATTACATGGCCCGGAATTTTCACAAGATGCGACATCGGTTTTACATAAACTTTTTCAATGCAAAAACAAACGGGCAGAATTGTCAACTTAATTGTTTCTTAACAGCCCAACTTCGTGATTTTGAACATAAATGTGTATGTTTGCAACATGAAAGTTCAAGAAAACTACAAAGGCAAGCTGCTCATTGTCGACGATGAGCCGGATATTCGCGAAATACTCCAGGTGAATCTCGAAGTGGCAGGATATGAAGTAATCACCGCCCCGTCAGCCGAAGACGCGCTCCTACAACTCGATGCTTCCGTCTCGCTCATTCTTCTCGATGTGATGCTTGGAGGAATGTCGGGCTATGCCCTGGCGCGCAAGCTACGGCAAGAGCTCAACAATCAAGTGCCTATCATCTTTCTCACGGCAAAAGATACGGAAAACGACCTTCTCACGGGCTTTTCCGCCGGGGGCGACGACTATATTTCCAAGCCTTTTTCGATTCACGAAGTGATTGCGCGCGTAGGCGCGGTAGTGCGCCGCCGCAACATGCCGGGCAACAGCGAAACAAACCATATAAATATAGGCAACATCGAGATTATTCCCGACCGGAAACTGGTGCGTTCCAACGGCGCCGACATAATTCTCACGCCCAAGGAATACGGCATACTCAAGATGCTTGTATCCTCGCCCGGCAGAGTGTATTCGCGCGACGAAATCCTTCACAAAGTGTGGCAGGACGACTCTCTTGTTCTCGAACGTACGGTTGACGTACACATCACCCGCATACGTTCGAAACTCGGCGAGGCAGGCGCGCAAATCGTAAACCGGCAAGGATACGGATATTGCTTTATAGAAAAATGAAACCGCTTGGCTACAGATACAAACTGCTTCTTTCGTTCACGGGAATCTTTGCCGTGTTCGCCATAATCATGGTATTGTTTGAAATGCACTATGAGCGCGGGCTGAGAGTAAAGGATTTTCGCAATCATATGTGCGACTACGCCGACATGGTGGCTCGCGAAATACATCAGACCGGCGACACGATTTCTCTCGATAACATGCGCGAATTTCTTGTGTGCCTGCCGCGCGAAGTAAGATTCACCGTCATCGACCGCAAAGGCAATGTGGTTTACGAATCTAACAGCGAAAACGCCCACATAGACGGCAACCATTCAAACCGTCCCGAGATAATCCGCGCCATAAAGGTTGCCGAAGGCGCGTATGACGTTCGACATTCCGAGACATTCAATACCGATTATTTTTACTTTGCCAAAGCCTACGGCAAATACGTTGTGCGCGTGGCAAGACCCTATGACGAAGGAGTGAGAACGCTTCTGCGCCCCGCCAACGTGTTTCTGCTTTTCACGCTCCTTATTCTGCCCATCGTGATAGTGATTTTCATTTATATTTCCGACAGTTTCGGACGCTCGGTATCGCGTTTGCGGCAATTTATAAGAGAGGCGGCAAAGGGCGGAATAAACTACGCAAAAATAGAATTCCCTCATTCGGAGTTGGGAGACATCGGACGCGAAATAATGCGCCTTTACCGACAAATTGACGAGAAGGGACTGCAAGCAAAAACCGACCGAGAACGTCTGCTGAAGCATTTCCAGTATCTCGAAGGCGGCATAGCGATTTTCAACACAAAGACCGGGAAAATTTATGCCAATCCGCGCTTCGTGCAATACGTCAACTCCATTCTTCCAACGCCCACCGGCGACATCAACTCCATTTGGAATTACGAGGCATTCCGTCCCGCGCGCGAATTTGTGGAGCTGAACAGCCGCGAACTCGACCCCGAAGAAACTGCACCCGTGATGCGTTTCAACATTGCGGCAGGCAGTGCGAGCTATTCGGTACAAGTGGTGGTTTACAGCGCAGATGATTTTGAAATGTCGGTATATGATGTAACACACGCTGAGAAAAGCCGCATATTGAAGCAGCAAATGAGCAACAATATAACGCATGAATTGCGCACGCCGGTAAGCAGTATTCGCGGCTACATCGAGACTATTTTGGAATGCAACGGACTGTCGGACGAAAAGAAGCGCTATTTTTTGGAGCGCACCTATACTCAGGTAATCCGCCTAAGCGAACTTATACGCGATGTGGCTATAATTACGAAAGTAGACGAAGCTCCCGAAACTATGCACAAAGAAAATGTGGCGGTTGCCGAAGTTGTGGACGATGTGATAGAAGAACTGGGCGCCAAGATACGCGAGGCGGGAATGCAGGTAGAGAATTTTATTGGCCGCGACGTGAAAGTTTACGGCAACTACTCGCTTGTTTATTCCATATTCCGCAATTTGGTGGAAAACAGTGTGCGCTACGCCGGAAAAGATACGTTGATACACGTGGAATGTTACAACAGCGACGACGACTATCGCTTTTTCAACTACTATGATACGGGCAAAGGTTGCCCCGAGCAGCATTTGCCGCGCCTGTTCGAGCGTTTCTACCGCGCCGAAGAGGGAAGAACGCGCGAGCTCGGCGGTTCGGGACTCGGCTTGTCAATCGTGCGCAACGCGGTAACCTTTCACCACGGGAACATCTCTGTGAGAAACCGCGAAGGAGGCGGTCTGCAATTCCTCTTCACCCTTCAACGCCACGACATAAAGTAGCAAATCCGAAACACGCGCCGCAGCCGTGTTTCCACATGCCTTGCAACATACAAAACAAGCCATACGATGCTTTTCGTATGGCTTGATTTTTTACCTTTATATTATATGGATTTTACGACATACGATATCGCAAAAAACAATGTCTGATATCGTTTTTACGAGGTCTGACCTAATTTAAATTCCGACGCATCTAATTTAAATTACATGGCCCGGAGTTTTTACGAGATGCGGCAAAAATTTCGCCCCACCCTATCAAGTTTCGCAAAAGCCTTTTATTCAACCTATTACTTGCCTGCCGCAGCATTCTTTGTCTTGAACGCGAGGGCATACATGCGCATCTGCTTCAACATCGAGAGCAAACCGTTGCTTCGCGTGGGCGAGAGATGGTCGCGCAAACCAATGCGATCAATCATATAAAGGTCGGCATTCAATATTTCGTCGGGCGTATGGCCGGAGAGAACGCGTATCAGCAACGTTACAATGCCTTTCACGATAAGCGCATCGCTTTCGGCTTGAAATTCGAGTGTCCCGTCGGCGTTTTGGTTGCACACCAACCATAGTCTGCTCTGACATCCTTCAATCAAGTTCTGGTCGTTTTTCTCCCCCTCGGGCAACGGCTTCTGCTCATTGCCCATATCGATTAAAAGTTGATAGCGGTCGAGCCAATCTTCAAAGTCCTCAAACTCCTCAATTATCTCGTCCTGTATTTCATTTATAGTCTGCATATTATTTTTCGTTATATATTACCTGCAACATAGTCTGCCCCACAGCCTTGAGCGTATTTCGGTCGATATTCTCGGGCGTATCGTTCACTGTGTGCCAAGTAGGGCCGAAACTGTTCTCGTAATCGGTATAACAAGGTATGATATCAATCGTGGGAATGCCCGCAATTTGATTCATAGGCAAGTGGTCGTCCGTAGCATAACCGCCGTCCTGCGCGGGGAAAACCGAAGAATATCCGGCATCTACGGCAGCCGTCCAAACTTTGTTGACTATCCCCGGAGCCAAACGCTTTGAAAATCCCTCTTGATAGAATTTCGCAGCTTTTCCGCCCACCATGTCGAGATTTATGCCGTATATCGGGCGATATTCGGGGCGCGGAAGATTTGCGGCAAAGTATTGCGAACCCAAACACCACGATGTTTCGTCTTTTTCGGAATCACCTGTTTTGTCCCATTCGGGAGCACCACAATCCTCTGTATCGAAACAAACAAAATCAACTGCGATATTCGGCGCCTGCTGTTTGATTACACGCGCAATTTCGAGCATCACCGCCACTCCGCTTGCGCCGTCGTTTGCAGCCATTACGGGAGTGTTGTGATTCTTCTCGTCGGGGTCTTGGTCAGCCCATGGACGCGAATCCCAATGTGCCGAGAAAAGAATGCGCGGTGCCGAAGTGGTGTCGGAAGTTGCGAACAAATTCACATTTTTCATCTTCACCCCGTCGTAGCGAGGCAAGATAACAGTTTGGCGAACCACGGTATATCCAAGTTTCTCAAACTCCGCAGCAATATAGTCGGCACATTTTTCGTGGGCTTCGGTATTGGGCACGCGCGCGCCGAATGCGCACTGCGCAAGAATATGCTTCATTGCATTTTCCTGGTCAAACTGCGGCACGTTTACAGAGTCGGCAGCAACCACGTCGCTTTCCTCTTTGCCGCTACCCGTAGTAAAAGCAATGGCAACGCCTGCCGCTACAACGGCAAGCGCAATTATTGTAATGATTATTGGTTTTACTTTTTTCTTTGTCATATTTTTCAGATTTTTGCTGCGTCCTGCACCCGCTGCATTACCCTCAGGAAATTTCCTCCCCATATCAGCGCCATATCATCTTCGCTATAGCGTTTGCGCAGAAGGCGTTTTGTGATGTTTATCATCTCTGCCGCCGAAGCAATGCCCGGCACTCCGCCGTCGCCGTCAAAGTCGGAACCGATGCCGGCGTGTTCTATTCCCGCAACCTCTATTATATGTTCAAGATGAGCCATTGCGTCGAGCACGGTAGCCTTTCCGTCGCGCCTCAGAAAGCCTTCGTAAAAAGTTACCTGCGCCACGCCGCCGTTTTTGCGCAACGCCCGCAGTTGTTCATCGGTAAGATTTCGCGGGTGATCGCACAACGCACGCGCCGAAGCATGGCTGCAAACAATGGGAAGGCTGCTGATTTCCATAGCGTCGTAGAAACTTTTTTCGCCGCCGTGAGACAAATCAACCATAATGCCGCAACGGTTCATTTCGTGTATCACCTGTTCGCCATACTTACTGACACCGCCGTGCTCATTACGCGTTTTGGCAGCCGAATCACAGATATCGTTGTCCCCGTTATGGCACAAGGTGATATACACAACGCCTTCGCGAGCATAACGTTCCACATTTGAAATATCTTTGGCCAAAGCATATCCGTTTTCGATAGCTTTCATTATTGCGTGTCTGCCTTGCCGTTTAAGCCGCATCAAGTCTACCGGAGTCCGCGCCAGTTCTACGCCGTTGGCTTCGCCCACCATTTTGTCTATCTTGGCTAATAAATCGTCGGCCATGCGCGTTGCAGCGGCAAGGCCTTCGTTGTCGCGCGCGCCCTGCGGTATATACGCCGCCATTATCGAGGCATCAAGCCCGCCTTCTTCCATTTTGTGGAGATCAACGAGTATCTTGGGGTCGCGCCGCCGTATATCGATGCCCTGGGAAAAGAACATCGGAGTATCGCAATGCGTATCGAGTGTGAGATGTGAGGCATGGAATTTACGCGCCTTGCGGTAAACGTCTGCTTCATCTACTATCCAGCAGAAAATCTTGTCTACCTTGTTTTCTTCGTCTCCCGCAAAACATTCCGGATGCCATTGAACGCCGAGCACAGGCTTGAATTCCGTGCTTTCAACCGCCTCGATTATTCCGTCGGGAGCCTTTGCCGAAATCTTCAAATGCTCTCCAGGCAAAGAAACCGCCTGATGATGAAACGAATTCACATATATTTTTTCGGCGTTATAGATTTTGTGAAGCAAAGTGTCCGGCAAAATTTCCACCGAATGCGTGGGAGTATTGCGTGCTGCGGTTTGTGAATGCCGCAAAAGCGTGTTGGATTCTTTTTGCGAGTATATATCCTGAAATATATTGCCTTTAAGCGCAAGCGCAAGCGTTTGAATTCCCCGGCATATGCCGAGGAGGGGAATTTGTCTGTCGTATGCAAGACGCGTTATGAGCAATTCAAATTTATCACGTTCGGCATTGATTCCACCAAGACCTTGCTGCGGTTCTTCGCCGACAAACAACGGATTTATATCAGCCCCGCCCGAAAGAATGAGAGCGTCTATTCGCGCAAGAGTATTGAGAATAGTCTGCACATCATCGGTCGGAGGTATAACGAGCGGCACTCCCCCTGCCTTTTCCACGCTTTTATAATACGCTTTGGCAAGTTTCTCTGTATCGTCGTCGCTATTAGCCGTGATTCCCACAACAGGGCGCTCCTTTATATTGGGAAACGCGGAATTGATACGGCTATATGCGCCGTCTATATCAAATGCGGGGGTATCACAAAGGCTTACAGTTTCCATTTACTTCTTTTCATCGAATTTATATCGCCGCTTAGGGTTACGCGGAAACCACCCGCGCTCCACGCGCTGCTCTTGTTCGAAGAGTTCCTTGATTGCCCAAAAAGCAGAAAAGGAAAAAACTCCAAGGATAGAGCTTATCATGATATTTTCAACAAATATAGCTCCAACGAGAGCAGCTATGCCGGCAACCAAATAAATCCACCACGGGCGCGTACCGAAATAGTATTCTGTTTTAATGACTATCGGGTGAAAAATTCCGATTATAATAAATGTAGAGATGCCTATCAGCAGGCCTTCAAAGTTCAAAGACACTTGCGTGCGGGATTTGATTGGTTTGAAATATTAGTCTGATTCAATGGCAAGCGGTTTGTCAATGCTTTGCTCCAACGAAATCAGAGTTTCGGTTGACGTTACGCCCACGATTTTCTGTATCTGATGATTCAGAAGCTCCATAAGATGCGTATTGTCGCGTGCGTAAAGTTTTATAAGCATAGTGTAGGACCCCGTTGTGAAATGACATTCCACCACTTCGGGTATTTTGGAAATCTGATCTACCACACTCTGGTAACGCGAACCCTTGTCGAGACAAATTCCGACGAACGTACACGTAAGATATCCCACTGACTGCGGATTTACATCGTATCTCGAACCCGTAATAACGCCGTTTTCTATCATTTTAAGCACGCGCTGATGCACTGCAGCGCGAGACATTTGACACACCTTTGCCACATCTTTCAAAGGTACGCGGGCGTCGCGACCAATTATGCTAAGTATTTTGCGATCACTGTTGTCTATTCTCTTCTGTTTAGTTTTCATGGATCAAAGACTGTTTTGTTTGTTAATATATTTCTTGCATTTCATTGTGTATGCGCGGTTTTGTTTATTCGCAAAGATATAAATTTTCTTTCTAATGATTGTTGTTTGTGATAGAAATATGCTCAAATCGGCGCAAATAGTTTGTTTTTTGCAAGCGAAAAGCGACATATTGAAATATTCTCGTTGCTTTTCTGCTTTCCCGTGCCGCAATATCGTTTCTCTCTTTGCCTGCAATATAAAAAGAGGACCCTACTTTCGTAAAGTCCTTTCTGCATTGTTTTTTCTTGGGTGATCTGGAAGGGATTCGAACCCTTGACCCACAGCTTAGAAGGCTGTTGCTCTATCCAGCTGAGCTACCAGACCTTTCGTTCGGTTTCGTGGCGCGAAGTTACTGCATTTTTTTATTTTACGCAATATATCGGCCTAAATTATTGGGCAAAAGCAGAATGTTATCAGCAAAAATCACATCTATGACAGTTCGTTTTCATTTAAGGATCTGCTTGGATTTTACAGAAACACATCCGAAAATCTTTTTTATAACGAAAAAAACCGTCACTATCTGTTGGGGTAATAATTGAAACGTGCAAAGACGAAAAATTATAATATATAAGGATAAAAAGAATGCTTGTTTTGTGGAGGGTTTGCTAAAAAAATTGTTTCTGCATTGGGGCGATTCGGATTAATTCCATAACTTTGCATCACAAATAGGGGCGTAGCCCAGTTGGTTTAGAGCGCTGCAGTCACATTGCAGAGGTCATCGGTTCGAGCCCGATCGTCCCTACAAATTAAATCCCGCCTGAAAAGACGGGATTTGTTGTTTTTATTTCCATATGCTTTTTTCAGCAGGCGTTACAGTTTGTGCAGGCTGTGATTTCCCCGCGAAAGCGTTTTTCCACGAGTCTTGCTATTCTGTCCTTCAACGGCGGGAGGGATATATGCGCCAGCACTTCGTCAACAAAGGCATATTCGAGCAACAGGCGCGCTTCTTTTTCAGACACTCCGCGCTGCTGCATGTAGAACATCGCCGCATCGTCGAGTTGCCCTACGGTGGAGCCGTGATTGCATTTCACATCGTCGGCATAGATTTCAAGCATCGGCTGCGAAAACATGCGTGCCGTAGAACTGACACAGAGATTGGCGTTGGTTTCCTGCGACTCCGTTTTTTCGGCACCCTCACGCACGAGCACCTTGCCGGCAAATGCGCCCACCGATTCGCCGTCTACTACGTATTTGTAGAGCACATTGCTGCGACACTCCCCCACTTTATGGTCAATCAATGCGTTGGTGTCGACATGCTGTGCGCCATCGGCGAGAGCAAAACCGTAGGCGTCGATTTCCGCACCTGTTCCTTCGAGCGACACCTCAAGTTTGTTGCGCGTGAGTCCGCCGTGAAGCGTCATGTTGTTTACCAAAACTTTGCTTCCCGCCTGCTGTCTTACGTAGCAGTTCGAGAACCGTTTGTTTTTCAGCAGAGTTTGTTCGAGTGTATACAGTTGCACTTGCGAATTCCTGCCGGCAAAGACTTCCACCACTTCGGTTGTAAGGAAATTCCTGTCGTCGGCGTCGTGATCGCAAAAGAGCAGGGAGATGCGTGCTCCCTCTTCGGCTATCACAAGCACGCGGCGGTTTGCCATCATGTCCACATCGGAACGGAGGATATTGATTACCTGCACCGTGCGCTCCACTTCCACGCCGCGGGGCACGTATACCACGAGGCAGTCCTGGGCAAACATTGTGTTGAGAGCCGTTATGGCGTCTTTTTTCACGTTTGCCGCCGCGCCGTAGTAGGTTTCAGCCACTGGGCCATGGGTTTTCGCAAAATTGGCAAGCGAGCCTATGAAAACGCCGTTGGGCAGCGGGGCGCGCGGAACGTGTTTCTCGCAAAACGAATCGTTTTCCACGAAATACAGCGACGTTGACATATTGGGCACATTGCAGCGGAAAACTTCATAGGGGTTCACCGGAAATTCCACACGGCGAATGTTTAGCCCGTAGTCGGGAGCAAAAGCCTCGCACACGTCGGTATATTTGTATTGCTCCACCTTTTGCGACGGCAGTCCTTTGGCATTGTATGCGTCGAAAGCCTTGTCGCGCCGCGAGTTGAGCACATCGCACGAATGTTGGCAGATGTCGTTGCGGCTGGAGCGGTAGATTTCGGAATATTGAAGCGAGCTGTGGTTCATTGTGCGAGTTCTGCTTTTATCCAGTCGAATCCGCGTTCTTCTATCTCGTCGCCGAGGGCGGAATTGCCTGTTCTCACGATTTTTCCGTTTATCATCACGTGCACAATGTCGGGTTTCAGATAGTCGAGCATGTGTTGGTAGTGGGTTATAACTATTGCGCTCGTTTCGGGAGTGCGCAGTTTGTTGAATCCCTCTGCCACAATTCTCAATGCGTCCACATCGAGTCCGGAATCGGTCTCGTCGAGTATAGCCAGTTTAGGCTCAAGCATAGCCATTTGGAATATTTCGTTGCGTTTGCGTTCGCCGCCGCTGAAACCTTCGTTCACACTGCGGTTGGCAAGTTTGCTGTCGAGCTCCACAATCTTGCGCTTTTCGCGCATTAGTTTGAGAAAATCGGCTGCATTCATGGGTTCGAGCCCCATATACTTGCGTTTGGCATTTATGGCAGCTCTCATGAAATTCACCATACTCACTCCGGGAATTTCCACCGGCTGCTGAAACGACAGGAATATGCCTTCGTGGCTGCGGGCATCGGGAGCAAGGGCGAGTATGTCCTTGCCGTTGAATTCCACCGAGCCTTCGGTTACTTCATAGGCGGGGTTTCCGGCAAGCACATTGCTGAGCGTGGATTTGCCGCAGCCGTTGGGGCCCATCAGGGCATGCACTTCGCCGTCGTTTATAGTGAGGTCAACGCCCTTGAGTATTTCCTTGTCTGCCACACGGGCGTGAAGATTGCGTATCTTTAGCATAGCTTTTCTGTGTTAGCGTCCGCCGTGGGGCGGGCGTCGTTTCATTTGTGTGCAAAGATAACCATTTATTCCCTACTATCCCCGATTTGGAGCAAAGGCATTGATTTTACAGCCTCAAGATTGCGATGCGCAACGCCAGGCATGCCGCATTTTCCGTGCTTTGCGGCATGTGGATTTGGGGGCATCCGACCATGGAAAAATTACAAGGCATCTAATTTTTACGAGATGCGTCGGAATTTAAATTAGATGCGTCGGAATTTAAATTTGGTGGCCCGGAGTTTTTGCAATAAGCGTTGTTGTTTTTACTATTGTTTATCAGGTATTTACAAATGGGACTTGTCGGGGCAATTTTTCCGCATGGCATAACTCTGTTTTCAACCCCCAAAAACTCACTTTGGGACATAAAAAGAACCGCCGCAGTTCTGTTGCGAACTGCGGCGGTTGATAGTTGTATGGTTTATATCCTTATTAAAGGATTACCATAGGTTTATTTTACGAGCACCTTCTTGTTGCCGATTACATAAACACCCTTCTTGAGGCCTGCGGTAGCCTTGGAAGCGTCAACGTGCTTGCGAACGAGAACGCCGTCGGTGGTGTAAACGTTAACGAAGAGCTTGATGCCGACAACCTTGTTCTTGTCGATGTTGTTGAGCATACCAGCACCTTGAACGTAGATGATAGCGTCAACTTCAGCATCAGGAATCTCTTTAACAAGACCCGGGATAATCACAGCTCTCTGGCCGCCGATTGTAGTAGCCAAAGGTTCGTCAACTACAGAGTCAGCAAGGAAGTAACCGAAGTGTTCTTCAGTGGTGTTCCATGTAGCCGGAACAGAAACGAGACCGTTCACAGTGTCGCGCGCTGCACTTACAGCAGTGTTGTAAACCGGAGTGAATGCAAGGCTCTCCGAAGCTTCTTCGTTGTAGTCGCCCGGCATGATGTAAACCACAGGTCTGCCGGCAGTGATTACTTCGTCTTCGATCTTCCTCAACTTGTAAGCGGTAACAATGTAGTCTTCGCTCTCTTCCTTACCTACGAGTTCGTAAGGAGTAGCATCGTCAGAACCATAGGTTGCAGGATTGTTGTAAGCGTAAGGCACAGTGATTGCAATAGCACGGCCGTTGCAATATTCGCCATATTCTACAACCATATCCGGGTGATTGTCTTCGGTAGCTTCGATAGTCCAAGCGTAGTCGGAGTTAACCAAAGCAGGAGCCGAGAGATCAGGCTTGGTATAAGCAAGACCTGCGTTATACCAGCTTGCATTGTTCTGCACATAGTAGCCTTCAGGAGTCATGAAACCTACCTGGCCGTTACCAAACGGAACGATGGTGAACGATCTGGGCTTATACCAAAGAATAGGACAATAGTCGTATTTAGTATTTCCGCTGCCGGTGTAAGGACCGAAGTAACCGCCCGTACCAACGTTCTGCGGAGTGAATGTTCCGTCCTCTTCCTCGTTCAGAGTCCAGTTGAACCAAGCCTCATTGTAGGTCTCGCCATAATTCTTAAGAGCAAGAACGTAGCTATAGTTCAGACCATAAGCATGAGTATGCATACCGCCTGCGTGTGCAGCATAGCCAGAGTATTGCTCAGAAGCAGTAGTAAGCACGTACCACACGTCTTTCGTAGGCTTGTACATCGTAGCGTAGAGAGTATTGTAAGCATCTCTCAAGCCTTTGTATGCAGCAGTTACTTCGTCAACGCTGATTTCAGAAGCATTGTCGAGTTTTTCGATCAAAGCGCTTGCAGTAGTCTTGTAAGTATCGAGAGCTTCTTCGGGGAAGTTACCGATAACTTCTTCGTCAGACGAAAGGTTCTCTACATTGTAGCGAGCCATAACGAGCAAGGAGTCATTGCTTTCGAGAGCGTTGAATGCATCGAGGGCAGCAACGAGTTGATCGTATGTAGCCTGTGTGCCAGCGCCGGCAGCAAGTTCCTTGTTAGCCTTGGCGATTACACTTTCGAGCGCGTCAGAAGCTACCTTGTGGGTATTCTGAGCAGTGAAAGAGTCATCAGCTATACCTGTGATAGGATAGAGATTGATTTCAGCGTAGCCGAATACAGCATGACCGTCGGAGTAATACGTTGAGCCGCCATTGTTGATTGACGAAAGCGTAATGAAACGTACATACTTGTGGCCGCCGATACCATTTACAACATAAGTCTGATAGTCGGTAAGCAAGTTGCAAAGTTTCGAATATCCACCTAAATCGTCAAGATTATATTCGTTGGCAAGAGAAGTCCAGTTCTCAGCATCATCGGAAACCTGGATACGCATACGGGCAGGAACGCGATGCCATGAACCATTCTGGCGCATGAGATACTTCACCTGAATGCTGTCGGGGAAACCGTTCTCGCTGTAGAAGCGGAGGTAGTGCGGATTTTCAGGATCTTGCTGAGCGCCGCTTTCCCAAGTAGAATTCCAATAAGTATCGGGGTTGCCGTCAAGCATATATTCAAGATTCATTCCTTCGTTGGTCGACCAGTTGTTTGCATAGATTTGATCAACAGAAGTAATTATTGCATCGCCTGTAGTATAAGTAGCCTTAGCGTTGAAAGCGCGGCGAGCCTCACGGAACTTCTTGTTAAGTTCTACATTGAGAGTGTACTGTTCTTTGTTGTTCAAAAGATCCTGTACTTCTTCTTCGCTTACTTTCTCAATATACCAAGCAGTACCGCCGCTGAGTTCGCGCGGACTCCAAATATGCACGCGACCTTCGTCGTTCTGACCGCTACCATGTCCGTTAGGATCGTAACCCCATGTAGAATCTTCTACATTGAATATACCCCATTGGCCGTTTGCTGCGATTGTCTTGAAGCACTGGTCGGTTTCGGGCTGATCGGAAATGCTTACAATCGAGCCGTTGGAAGCTGTAGCTGCCTTGTTAATATACTTGCCGTTGAGAAGGTTCTGAATAGTGTAGTTTCCATTGGCAAGGTTGGTAACTTTCCAAACAAATTCGAGATTCTTATTATTGCGTGGAGTCTTCCAGCCGAGGGTAGTGTCATTGTAAACACCGATAAAGATTTCGCACTGATTGTTTACGTATGGAGAATAAGCACCGCTGAAACGATAGTAACCATCGGGAACTTTGTTTACTTCGGTATTGAAAGCGGTTCCTGCAGCCACGAGTTCTTTGCGCGCTGCGATGAGAACGTCGTTAGCGGGAGTTTCTTCGGCATTAATCAAAGCGTTTGCTCTTGCGAGCGCGCTGTCAACGTTGTCGATAATCTCCTGGCTGTGGGGGAATCCTATCTTGTCGGAAACCACAGCGCCGTTGGTGAGGCCGCTATATTCTACCACAGCCATGCGGAGGCTGTCAACCTGAGCGCGGTCTGCGATTCCGTCGATTACTTCCTGCGGAACTTTCTTGATATACCAAGCTGAACAGGTGTTCTTACCGCCGTCCCAGAGTACGAGATGGCCTTGGGTACCTGCGCCGTCCTGGTGATTTTCCATGTGGTAAGGACGTGGAGGATACTCGTCGTAGTAGTCGTATTTGCTACCGATGTTGAACTGACCTGCATGGTCGAGGTTGGCAGCGAACATACGTTCGGGAGTTGTAGAGTAGAGAACTTTCTGCGAATCGTCGTGGCTTTCGGCACGGTTGAGGTAAACGTTAGAACCTACATTGCGCATAGCATAATACTTACGGCCCGTAACGTTCGAAGAAGAGGTGTCGGGCATAAGGGTAATCTGCCAAATGAATTGGTTGTCGTTATCCTTCAAAGCCTTCCAGCCTGCATATTTGCCCTCATAGGGAGCACACCAACCGAATTTGTCGTTGTCTACAGCGGTAAACACTTCAGCGCCCGGGGTAATGTAATAATAACCGCCGTCTTCAATCTGAACGAGGTTTGATTCGTCGTCAGCTTTATTCTTAGCTGCCAAAAGTTCGTCGAAGAGTTGTTTAAGTTCGTCGTCGGTCTTTGAATCGTCGCCTACTGCTACGAGAGCGTCGCTGAACTTGGTATAGAATTCGTCATATACCTCTTGGGTTACATAACCAGGATCGGTACCAGCCTTATACTCTGTGTCGATGTCCGACTGGAAGTTGTCGAGGAAATCTTCGAGAGCGGTGCGGGCATCTTCGTTTACGTCAATCACGCGGCGTATATCCCACACGTTTGTATCCTGATACTGTCCGAACCATGTGATGTTGAATTTCGAAACTTCGAACTCGTTTGCAAGGAACATGCGGCCGTAACCACAACCGTCGGTGTTCCTATTAGTGCAACCTGTAGCATCGAAGATGTTTACGATGGTGTAGGTGTCAGGTCCCCAGTCGCTCTGGCTCGAGCCGTAGGAGTTTGAACCATACTGCTCTTTCCACTGCTCGTCGCTGTTCGACACGAGGCAGAAACGCTTTGCGTTTGTGGTGTCGTCGGCAAGCACACCGCTACGGTTAGCAGTGTATTTGCTAACCCAACGGTCTGGGTTAACGTCTTTTTCTTCTTGGGTGTTGGCATTGGCATCCCACTCAAAGGTAAGATACTTGCCGGTTTCTTTGCTCTTGATGTAATACTGATCCATTCCTGTTACCGGGTTGGGAACTCCCGACTTCACGAGAACAAAAACGTACCTGTCGGTTACGTCAAGAACAGAAGCCAAGCTCTCGCACGTGTTGGTCTTTCCGCTCTGATTAGTGAACGGGAAAAGATAACGTCCCTTTGACGTCGTACCAGAGCGAGCTTCAAAGACCACTTCCACGCCGTCTTCGAGTTCCTCGGGGGCGAGCACCCTACCGATCATCTGCTGCGCGAAAGCACTTGGCACTGCGAGCAATGTAGCCATCAGAGCCAAAAGATAAGTCTTAAACTTTCTCATACTTTAATGCTTTTAGAGTTAATAATTAGGTTGATAAAAATATTTCCTTGTATAGATTTATGCCTTGGAAGAACGGCTTCTGCCCCGCACTCCCGTTCACAGTTCACCGCTTTGCGGATTGCCTTTGAATTTCGGCATTTCCTTGCAAACATACAAACATTATTTCACACAAACAATACATTCCCGCGCATTTTTTGCGATTTTTTTAATCTCTACGTTGCAATAAAACATTTACCCCCCCGAAAACGCTTTACTTTTGTCAATACAAATACAAATAAACTATCAAAAAGGAAACATAATGCGGCATTACGAGCAAATCGCAAGCGTTTTACATTTTCGCGTATTTTTCAAAACTTTTTTTGATTGCCTTGCCGTAAACCCTTGTTTTTATGCCCCAAAAACGATGTCAGACATTATTCAAACAAGGTCAGACATAATTTAAATAATATCAGACATTGTTTTTGCGATATGCGCATATCGTAAAAACGGCTCACAACGCGCAAAGAAATATGGCGTTACACAGCTAATTTTATTACTTTTGCATACAGATATAATATCCCAACAGAAAACATACACTTGAGACAATGAAAATACTTTTGCTTGGAAACGGCGGGCGCGAGCATGCGCTTGCATGGAAAATAGCCCAAAGCCCCAAAGTTGACAAACTTTTTATCGCTCCCGGCAATGCCGGCACAAGCGATTCGGGCGAAAACGTGCGCCTCGACATCAATAATTTTGAGGAAGTGGGCGACTTTGTGAAATCAAACGGCATCGAGATGGTTGTAGTGGGCCCCGAGGCTCCGCTCGTGAAGGGAATAGTAGACTATTTCCGCTCGGCCGACGAACAGCTCCACAAGGTGGCAGTGATAGGTCCGTCGAAAACCGGCGCACAGCTCGAGGGCAGCAAAGACTTCGCCAAGCATTTCATGCGCCGCCACGGCATTCCCACGGCAGAATACCGCACATTCGACGCCACAACCGTGGACGAGGGACTGAAACTGCTCGAAACCCTGCGTCCACCCTATGTGTTGAAAGCTGATGGGCTTGCAGGCGGAAAGGGAGTGCTTATTCTCGACAACATCGACGATGCAAAACGCGAATTCAAGGATATGCTCGGCGGTATGTTCGGCGACGCGTCGGCAAGAGTGGTGATAGAGGAATTCCTGAGCGGCATAGAGTGCTCGGTGTTCGTACTCACCGACGGCAAGAACTACAAGATTCTTCCCGAAGCCAAAGACTACAAACGCATAGGCGAGCACGACACCGGTTTGAACACCGGCGGAATGGGCTCTGTATCGCCTGTGCCGTTCGCCACCAAGGAATGGATGAAAAAAGTGGAGGACAGAATTATCCGCCCCACGGTTGAAGGACTCGCCGAAGACCAGATAGACTACAAGGGATTCATCTTCTTCGGACTGATAAATGTTGACGGCGAACCGATGGTGATTGAATACAACTGCAGAATGGGCGACCCCGAAACCGAAACCGTGATGCTCCGCCTGAAAAGCGACATTGTGGACCTTTTCGAGGGTGTGGCACAGGGAAACCTCGACAAGCGCACGATAGAATTCGACGACCGCTCGGCGGTATGCGTGATGCTCGTTTCGGGAGGCTATCCCGGAGAATACAAGAAGGGATTCCCTATTTCCAATCTCGACAAAAAGGGCGACAGCATACTGTTTCATTCCGGCACCGCGAGCAACGGCGAAAAAGTTGTTACCTCGGGCGGCAGAGTGATAGCCGTTTCGTCCTACGGAAAAGACAAGGCCGAAGCACTGGCACGCTCAATGGAGGTGGCAAAAGTGATTTCCTACGAAGGAAAATACTTCCGCACCGACATTGGTCAGGACTTGTAATTACAGAATCCTAACCCGTAAAAACTATATAGGTGGTTGAACGCGGACTGCGCTACAATATCGTAACCGGTAGCTTTACGCTGCCGACGGCATTTGTTTTCGCTCTTGCCATGTGGCTTGCCGGCAGCACCAAAGCCGCCGACAGCGCCCTGTGGTGGGGCGGACTCGGCGCCACAACGCTCACCGCCTATATGCTTCTTGAGCTCAACAACCGCAACTCGCTTCTGCGCATGCGCTCACGCATGGTATCGTCAACGTTTCTCTTTTTCATGGGAGCGATGACGTTCATGCAGCAGGCTTCGTGGGAATGTATGCCGCCGATGTGCCTTATGCTGGCCTACTACATGCTATTTCAGTCGTACCAGAACTTCAATTCGCAGGGCTATGTTTTTCATGCATTCCTTTTCATAGGCATCGGCGCGCTGGTATTTCCCAAGATAGTTTTGCTTGCTCCGTTTCTGCTTTTTGCGATGACGGTTCAGTTGCGCTGCATGACGGCACGCGCGTTTTTTGCAGCCCTTATCGGCATTTCGCTCCCCATTGTGCTGCGCGAGGTGTACGTTCTCTACATCGGCGCACCCACAAATATCGACACGTTCTGGGAGGAGCTCACCACCTTCCCCCTACCCGACTATACAATATTGAATGAGCATCAAGTGGTGTCGGCTGCATTTGTGCTTACAATTGCCGGAATTGCGGCAATCCACTTTTTCCGCACGAAGTTCAACGACAAGATACGCACTCGAATGTTTTTCTACGTGATAATGCTTGAAGAATTTGCGACAGCCGCGCTTCTCGTGGCACAGCCGCAGCATTTCGGCATGACGTTCCGCCTTTTGCTTGCAAACAGCTGCATCATAATTGCCCATCAGCTGGCTTTTGCGCGCGGCATAGCGGCCGACATTTATTTCTACGTGGTATATCTTTTGGTTGCATTCCTTGCATTCTACAATTTCAGCGGCTTAACATTTGGCATATGGCAGATATAACCGAATTTCTTGTGCAGTTCGGCGGTTTCGGAATGTTTATATCCGCGCTTCTCGCGGGCAGCATCATTCCGTTCAGCTCCGAAGTGGTGATGACAGCGCTCCAGATTGCCGGAGTATCAAAGATTAGCCTCCTGCTATGGGGCACGGCGGGAAACGTACTCGGCAGCAGTCTGAACTACGGGCTTGGACGGCTCGGCAAAATAGAATGGCTCGAAAAGCATGCCCACCTCAAACACGACAAGCTTGAGAAGTCGAAAAAGTTCGTGCAGAAATACGGT
Organism: bacterium; assembly: GCA_963660485.1. Classification (GTDB taxonomy): domain Bacteria; phylum Bacteroidota; class Bacteroidia; order Bacteroidales; family Bacteroidaceae; genus UBA6398. The sequence continues at coordinate 21,401 of CAVKYH010000029.1, forward strand.
TCCATAATGGCTATATTCGCGTGGATTCCCATTCTCGGTTCTGCCATAACGGTTGCGCTCGGACTTTTGCGCGTAAACTTCACAGCCACACTCTTTTTCATGATTATCGGAAAGGCTGCACGCTACGCCTTGATGCTATATGTAGTGGGGCAAATGCAGTAGCGTAAAAAGGCTTCGGGAAACGGTTTTTACGAGATGCGTCGGAATTTAAATTAGATGCGTCGGAATTTAAATTTGGTGGCCCGGAGTTTTTACGAGATGCCGTGTAGTTTTTTCGCCCTCAAACAGGCATTTTACGGCAAGGCTTGCAACCCCTGCTGCACGGCACTGCAATTAGCGAAATTCTGCGTAATTTTGCAGCCGTATGGAAAAGTATCAGACAGCAACCCTCGCCAACGGGTTGAAAGTGATTTTTGAGCCTTCGTCGACGGGCGTGGCATATTGCGGCTACGTGGTATATGCCGGCACACGCAACGAAGAACCCTCAGAAGAGGGTATGGCACATTTCATAGAGCATATGACTTTCAAGGGAACGGCACGCCGCAATTCCTGGCACATAAACAATGCGATAGAAAGCGTGGGCGGCGACCTCAACGCCTATACCGGCAAGGAGGAAACGGTTTACTACACCGCCATTCCCGCCGAAGAACTCCCGAGAGCCATCGACGTGTTGAGCGACATGGTATTCCACAGCCTTTATCCGCAACGCGAGATAGACAAGGAGGTAGAAGTGATTTCCGACGAGATAGAGAGTTACAACGACAACCCTGCCGAACTGATTTTCGACGAGTTCGAGGAACTACTCTTCAAGGGGCACCCGCTCGGGCGCAACATTCTCGGCAATGCAGAACGCCTCAGAACCTACACAACAAGCGACGCCGAAGCATTTACATCGCGATTCTACCGTACGGCAAACGCTACATTTTACGTTTATGCCGATGCAAAATTCGACAGGATAGTAAAACTTCTCGAAAAAGCCACAGCCGGTCTCGACTCCTCGCCCATAACGAAACTACCGCAACCGCTTCCCGAATATACTCCACAGGAGATAGTTCACGACAAACACACACATCAGGCACACGTAATCGTAGGCACGCGCGGATTCAGCGGCATCGACACGCAGCGCACGGCATTCTTTCTGCTCAACAACCTGCTCGGCGGCTCGGGAATGAACTCCCGTCTCAACATCATACTGCGCGAACACAGCGCGCTGGTATATACGGTGGAAAGCTACATGGCTGCTTACAGCGACACGGGAGTTTGGGGCGTTTATTTCGGCTGCGACCCCAAAAACATCGCACGCTGCCGAAAACTTGTCCTTAAAGAAATCGACAAGTTCACTTCCACGCCAATTTCTGCGGCACGCCTTGCCGCCGCCAAGCGACAAATCAAAGGCCAGCTGCATATCTCGCGCAACAGTTTCAATTCCTACGCCGCCGGCATGGGACGCTCGTTCGCCAAATACAACCGTCATCGCGACATCGAGGCACAATGCCGCGCTATCGACGCACTCACGGCAGAAGAAATCATGCAGGCAGCAAAAAGAATACTGTTGCCCGACAATCTTACTACGCTGATATACAAATAACGTCAAACTACAAATTCGCGAGATAAGGCTACATTCCCACGAGACAAGGCTACATTCTCGCAAGATAAGGTAAAAATCCGAGAAGTACATATGTAAATCGACAAAGGCGGCCTGTGGGCCGCCTTTGTCGGTATTTCGTTTTTCCCGCAAGCCCCGCAGCGTTTCCGAAAGCAGGGCGCGGATTTCCTTATCCCAATGTATTCTTGATTATCTCAATCATCTCGTCGGGGGTAACGGTTTTCTGCTCGTGCATCTCCATGTTCTTCAGCGTAACAGTGCCGTTGGTTGCTTCGTCCTCGCCTATCAGCGCAACGAAAGGGATATTGTTTTCCGCAGCATACGACATCTGCTTTTTCATCTTTGAGCTGTCGGGATATATCTCCGTTCTTATTCCCGCGCGGCGCGCTTTTCCTGCGAGCGCAAGGCACTGGCGTGTCTCCGCCTCGCCGCCGAAATTCACGAAAAACAGTTGCGTGCCGGTTTTTGCCTTTTTGGGGTAAAGGTCCAAGCCGTTCAATACGTCGTATATGCGGTCGGCGCCAAACGATATGCCCACGCCGCTCAAACCAGGCATGCCGAAAATTCCCGTAAGATTGTCATATCTTCCACCGCCGGTGATTGAGCCGATTGCGAAATCCAATGCCTTTACCTCGAAAATGCAGCCCGTGTAATAGTTAAGCCCGCGCGCAAGCGAGAGGTTGAATGTTACGCTGTTTCTAAGCCCGGAATTTTTCAAGGCGTCCAATACATATTCCACTTCGTCGAGACCTTTTTTGCCCGTTTCGCTGTCGGCAAACTGCTCGCGCATCACTTTGATTTTATCTTCGTTGCTTCCGGAGAGAGCAATTATGGGTTCGAGACTCTTTATAGCCTCGGCTGAAATCCCTTCTGCGGCAAGTTCTTTCTCCACTCCCTCGAGACCTATCTTTTCAAGCTTGTCGATAGCCACCGTTACCGATGTGATTTTGTCGGCAGCCCCAATCTTTTCGGCAATGGCTGCAAGAATCTTGCGGTTGTTGATATTAATGTCCACACGAATGCCGAAACGGCTGAACACCTCGTCGATAATTTCCACGAGTTCCACTTCGTTGAGCAGCGAGTCGCTTCCCACCACGTCAGCATCACACTGGTAGAACTCGCGGTAGCGTCCCTTTTGCGGGCGGTCGGCTCTCCAAACGGGCTGTATCTGATAACGTCGGAACGGCATCTTGATTTCCTCGCGATGCTGCACCACAAAACGCGCAAAAGGCACGGTAAGGTCATAACGCAAACCCTTTTCGCAAATCTGCGCCGCGAGCCGGCCCACGCTCTCCGCCTTGAAATCCTCGGCCGAAAGCCCGCTGGTGAAATTTCCGCTGTTGAGAATCTTGAAAAGCAGTTTGTCGCCCTCCTCGCCATACTTTCCCATAAGAGTGGAAAGGTTTTCGAGCGCAGGAGTCTCTATCTGGCGAAAACCATAAAGCTCGTAAACATCACGGATAGTATTGAAAATATAATTGCGCTTTGCCATTTCCTGCGGCAGGAAGTCGCGCGTGCCTTTGGGTATTGACGGTTTTGTAGTCATCTTGAAAAAGTTTTTCCGGTTCGCAAACGCCGAACCTTTGTTTCAAGATACAAAATTACGGTTTTCCCACCAAATTTCGCGAATAACCATCACACAAAAGCCCATTTGCCCACCCGCAGCCCAAGCCACACCCCACAAAACGCCCAAAAAGCCTGCAACAATGCAACATAAGGCATAATCCACAAGCCGCAAACCTCCCCGTTTTCACAACACGGCATCTCGCAAAAATTCCGGGCCACCAAATTTAAATTCCGACGCATCTAATTTAAATTACATGGCCCGGA
>CAVKYH010000030.1:0-24780 GCA_963660485.1 bacterium
GGCATCTCGTAAAAACTCCGGGCCACCAAATTTAAATTAGATGCGTCGGAATTTAAATTAGATGCCTTGGAGTTTTTGCCACATCAAGCCCCATTTTACCAACAACGCTAATCATCTGAAAAACAACGCAAACGATTCTTTTTCCGAGCAGCCGAAATTGGAACGAAATTATTTCCGCAAAACGTGTATATACTCTATGGTTGCAGAAGCCTTGTGCTTACGCCGACAATCCGCATCAGATTTGAAACGTTTATAGTCTTTGGCTACAAGAGAATACCTGCCATATTTTTCAAATATGCTTTTAATTTCATCAAACGCCAACAAGCCCTCGTTGTTGTATGACAGAAATATGAATTCAAACTTAGCCCGGCTAACATTTAAGGACATTGCGCATTGCAGATACGAATTTCTCTTTAAACAAGCCAATGTCTGCCAGCATAGAAAGGTCGCAAGGATTGTCGGTAAACTTCACGATATCCATATAGGGCGGATGAGCGATAACGAAATCCACGCTGTTTCTTTGCAGATGCGCCAGGTTTTGTTTCATGGCTATATCGAAGTTTTCTCCGTCGGTTACATCACAATTGCTAACGCAATAGTTTACACTTTCAACGCCTTGCATCTGGTCGTTAACGTAGGCTATCATTTCTTCGTTTATATCAAACCCGATAACGGCGCGGTTGAGACGTTCGCATTCAAAAAGAGTAGTGCCGCAACCCATGAACAAATCCACAACAAGGTCGCCGGGATTTGTGTAACGGCTTATAAGTTGACGGGGAACTTGCGGAACAAAATTTCCATGGTTTCAGAGCTAACCGAATAAATAGCAAACGCTAATTTATATTATCAACAATTTTTTTGATGCATCGCTTTGCACCGTTTGTCTCTATGCAAATTTACATGATTTCAGTCTTACGGCAATCCTAATGCCTTGTTTTTTCAACCGAGAAGCACATCGAGCGTCATCATAAGGGCAAAACCTATGGCAAAACCTACGGTGGAAAGATTGGAGTGCTTGCCTTCAGACGCTTCTGGTATTAGTTCTTCAACAACTACGTAGAGCATTGCACCGGCTGAGAAAGCGAGCAGATAAGGCAGCACCGGTTTCACCGCAGATGCGAGGAAAATTATCAACAATGCGCCCAACGGTTCCACAATGCCGCTTAACGTTCCCATGACAAACGACTTGATTTTACTTCCGCCCGCTGCTTTCATCGGCATAGAGATTATTGCGCCCTCGGGAATGTTTTGTATCGCAATTCCAAGCGACATGGCAAGAACTCCAGTGGTTGAAATCCATTCTCCGTGCTGCATCGCGCCTGCCACAACCACTCCCACAGCCATTCCTTCGGGGAAATTGTGGATTGTAACGGCGAGCGCAAGCATGGCAGACTTTGAAAGATGTGATTTGACGCCTTCGGGCTTGTCGGAACCTATATGAAGGTGGGGCGTAAGCGTATCGATAAGCAATAGAAAGCCCATGCCGCACAAGAAACCCACTACTGCCGGAACAATACGCAGTTTGCTTTCGCCGCCAAGCTCCATGCTCGGAATGAGAAGCGACCAAACTGATGCGGCAACCATTACTCCGGAAGCAAAACCCAACAATGATTTTTGCACGCCCGTTGACATTTTGTCTTTCATCAGAAAAACAAATGCAGAACCAAGCATCGTGCCGAGAAAAGGTATGAGCAGAGCGAAAAACATAGCGTAGAATTAGATTGATGTTGCATCTGCAAATATACGAAATAGTTGTGATGACAAAAACAAGCGAGGCGCACCAAATCAATATGGTACGCCTCACAATTTTATGGTATTTTACCCTTCTTGCAGGGGAGAATTATTTCAGCAAATCAGCGGGAATTTTGTCGATAGGCTGTATCTCCACCGATTTGACAAACAATTCCGAACCTTCAGACTGCAATTGCAGGCAGCCACCCGTAAGCGGATTTTTCTTGTCGGCTGCTGTTGTCGTGATATTGCTTGTGCGGAGAGTTACAACCCCATTTACTACGTGCACGGTCTGTTGTCCTACGCAATATATCTCGATAGTGTTCCACTGCCCTACCTCGTTTTCTGCATCAGAGCCGTGAACAATCATACGACGGTCCACGGATTTTCCGAATTCAAGGTTTTCGCCGCCATTCTTATAGGCATAGTTTTCGCCTTGTTTCTCAACTTCTGCATTAAGGTTGATATCTTCGCCAATCATATAGAGCCCGCCCATATTTCCGTGCTGCAATTGGCATTCCACACACGATTTCCAAGTGCCGAAGCCTGCTCCAAAAGGTCCGTGGCCGTAATAAAGGAATCCGCAGTTGAGTTCTTTTGTGATTTTGGTGCCCCACTTCATCACCAGTCTCGCGTGGAAATTCTGGAATGTGTCTTTTGTGGCAAGCGAGCCGAACACTTCGCCCGAAATGCGTATGACCTTTTGTCCGTCCATGTCCACCACGGAGAAAACATTGTCGGGAGTGGCTGTTTTGGCAAGGTCTTCGTGTCCCTCGAATGCCGGGCCGATAAATTTATCCCAGTTGTCGAGATTCTGACCATTGAAAAGTTGTGTCCATTGTTCTTCTTTTTGGCTGCATGATGCGAGCAAAAGGCAGAGCATGCCGATGAATACCGTTATCTTTTTCATTATAGTAGAATTTTTGTCGGTTATTTTTTGAACTTAAAGGGATATAAGGAAAAACAGGTGCAGCAAAAAACATTTTCTGCCGCACCTGCTCATACCAATATTAAAAATTACAATTCTGTTTCCACAGGAACGGTTTGCTGAGGATTGTCCCAGCCCAAAGCACTTGCCCCGAGAACGGCAGTTTCGCTGTCTTTCAAACCCGAGAGAAGAAGTTTTGCTTTTCCCTTATACACGCTCAGCACATGTTCGTCGTATGCTTTTTGCAATGGCTTCATCAACAAATCGCCGGCCTTTGTAAGTCCGCCCATAAAGATGAATGCTTCGGGAGAGCAGAACAGAGCAAAATTGGCGCAAGCTTCGCCGAGCATGCTTCCTGTTACTTCAAAAATTTCCTTTGCCAGTTCATCGCCTGCCACTGCTGCCTTGTAAACTTCAAAAGAAGTGATATCTTCGGCGGGAATATTGCGCAATGTCGAAGGGGTTTCTCTTGTGTCGAGATATTCGCGCGCTGTGCGTGCCACACCTGTTGCCGAGCAATAGGTTTCAAGGCAACCGCGACGTCCGCAACCGCAAGTTCTTCCGTTAGGAATCACTGTGAGGTGTCCGAGTTCGCCTGCCAATCCGTCGCAACCCAACACGAGTTGTCCGTTGATGTATATGCCGCTACCCACACCTGTTCCGAGAGTAATCATCACGAAGTTCTTCATTCCGCGAGCCACACCGTAAGTAAATTCGCCCACTGCTGCTGCGTTGGCATCGTTGGTAACGATAACGGGAACGCCGAGAGCTTCTTCAAACTTCTTTGCTATGGGCACAACGCCCTGCCATTTCAAGTTGGCAGCATATTCTATTGTTCCGTTATAGTAGTTGCCGTTGGGCGCACCTATACCGAGAGCTTTGATCTTCTCTATTCCGCCCACTGTGTCGATAATCGGCATAAGGGCTTCGGTCGACGCTTTCACGTAGTCGTCAAAGTCGGGGTAAGCCTGGGTTTTGATTGCGGTGGTTGCAACTATGTTGCCACGGGCATCAACGATGCCGAATACTGAGTTAGTACCTCCCAAATCGAGGCCTATAACATAGGGTTTTGTTATTTCGTCCATGGTTAATTTGTATATTAATTGTTATCTGTATTGTAGATGTTACAAATTTAGCGATAATTTATTTTCGCACAACCTTTGGGCATACATTTTTCGGCAATTTGTACAATAAAACTGACCGGGGCTGCAAAATCCGCATTTGCAGCGCTGTTTCAAAGAATTTGGGAACTTGGGAAAACGTTGTCAATATACCGTTTACACGACATGCGGAAACGGGGAAAACGATGTCAGACATAATTCAAACGATGTCAGACATTATTTAAATTATGTCTGACATTGTTTTTACGATAACTGATGTAGTTTTAAGCGCATCTTGCAAGCGTCAAAAAGCATGGGATTTCCTCAGAAATACAAGTGCAACAAGACGGAATCATCGCCTTTGCCCAGGCAGGATATTCCACACCGCACGCCAAAGCCGGTTTGCCGCCAAACCGATAAGCGTTCCACCTAAAAATGCAACGAGAAACACGTACACCACTTCAAGGGCTGTATATCCGTCTTTCAAGTTATATATAATGGAATAGTGGAACAGAAAAACGCAAAACATTCCCGAGGCTATGAGATTAACCACGCGGCTGCGGATACGAATTTTAGAGAAAAACAGAAACAGACCACACGATGCAACAAGGATTTGAGGACTGTTGTAGGAGTATGCCGTAAACCCGGGAGCAACAAGCAGGGAAACGATATATGCAGCTACGCTTGACGCAATATATATTGCCAACGCCGCGAGACCATTGCAGCGCAACGGTACACGGCGGAAAAACTGCCCGAACACATACAAACTTATAAAATGAAAGAGATTATAGCCCGTAGAATTCACGGGAGTTATACTGAATGCGTAGGCGTAGAAATTGAGAGCCGCTATAATAGCCGTCCATGCCGTGAGTTCCTTTTGCGAAGCGTTAGACGTGGCTTTGTTGAGCACCGGCGATACAAGCATAAGCCCTATATACGAAGGGACGAACCAGTTGCTGTCGCTGAAAACGGGAATTATGCGATGAATGGCGTAGCGAAGATTGAAGTAATGGCTTATGCCCGAAACGGAAGCAAGTACCGTTTCAACCAAAGCAACGAAAAGTATCGTGAAAACAAACTTGAAAAATCCCGAAGCCCTAAGTTTAATTCCGAAATATCCCGAAATCAGAATAAAACAGTTCACCCCGCACACGAGAAACGAGTTGGCAAATTCGCCGCCGTATCTCCCGGCATGAAAATAGTCCACCTTTCCCGTGGCGATAAGGAAATGATGGACAACAATAAATATCATTGCCACAATACGCAGCAACTCAAAATTCGATTCCCTTGTGTTTTTTGCCAAACCGTTCAACATTCCGCCGACGCCGCTTGACTACATCATTTTTTCAAGCCTTTCAACAGCATTGTCAATATCCATTGCAAAACTGTCGTGGCTCATAAGGAAATCTGGCTTCCCGCATGAAATTTCGCGGTAAAGCTCCGCGCTCATCTTCTCCACATACGATGCAATGGCGTATTCAATATCATCTCTCTGCGACGGTATACCGGAATGCACGTACACACGCTGTTTTTGATGAAAGAAACTGTAAGCGGTTTCTATTGCGTATTTCGAGATCATAGGTCTACGCCTCGTCAAACCCTATGGGGCGTATCTGTTTCTGTTCCTCGCTGTAAACGTATCCGTTTTTGCCAAGAAAATCTTTCACCTCTTCGGGATTTCGGTTGAAACAATTACACAATTCCTCGAAGGTGTCGTATTCGTTGTCCCTTAGCAACATGTTTACACTCGATACCAAAATTGCAGGGTCGTTTGGAAGATGATCCATAGCTTATTTCTGTTCTTTTTGTTTGGCAATTACTCTTTTCACAATCATCACAATCAAAACCACAGCCACTATCGCAAGAATGCCATAGCCTATCGCGTGGCTGTATTTTGAGGAAAGGTTGGCGATGTCCTCAGTGGTTTTCATTCCGGGCACTTTCGACAACGAATAACCTATTGCGGCAAGCACAATGTTCCATGCCCCTGCTCCGAGAGTGGTGAAGAGCAAGAATTTGCCGAAGTGCATCTTGGCAAGACCGGCAGGAATGGAAATCAATTGCCTTACAGCCGGAACAAGACGCCCGAAGAATGTGGACGATGCGCCATGGTGTTCAAAAAAAGCTTCGGCATGTTTCACCTTTTCCTCATTTATCAAGCAAAGATGACCGAACTTGGAACGCGCAAAAGCATAAACAATAGGACGGCCTAGTATCTTGGCAAGCACATAGTTGACGATCGCGCCAATATCAGCGCCTATCGTGGCTGCTATAACCACTCCAACAAGATTCAAACCGTTTTCGCCATTGGCGGCAAGCCATGCAGCAGGAGGAACAACCACTTCGGAAGGAAAAGGAATAAACGAACTTTCCACAGCCATAAACAAAATAATTGTCCAATAGTTCAGGTGTGCGAGACACCACATTATTATCGCGCTCATATAAAGTTTTGTTTTGCAGGCAAAAGTAAAAATATTATTTATAACACCTCTCTTAAACACTGCGAAAAGTGCAAACACGCAGATGAAATACAATATTTTGACGATTTTCCAGTAATACTCTTCGCTATTCGGGCAAAAAGTCATAAATTTGCGGTCGCTTTTAGTAGTATGCGTATACGAATATGGCGCGTTGTGTTATAAATATCAAAGAATTAGCATTGAAAGGCGGGAAAAACAGTTTTCGTCTTGACAATGCCTTTTTCCAGGATTTCAACAACGAAGACATTACCGGCGGAGACGTAGAAGTTTCTATCGAAGTAAAGAAATCGCAAGACGCGAAATACGACTATATAGCCAATTACAAAGTAGAGGGAGTTTTGCACGTGCCTTGCACACGCTGTCTCGAAGATATGGACTACGAAACCAATCTTGACGACTGTGTAAAGGTCATTTGTTGCAATGAAATGCAGGAATGCGATGACGAAGATTTGCTCACGGCACGCGCCGACGGCACTTTGGATTTATCACACCGCATATTCGAAACTTTAGCTCTCAATGTTCCGTCTGTACATGTACACCCGGAAGGAGAATGCAACCCTGCAATTACGAAGTGGCTCGAAGATCATTCCTCGGAAATCAAAGAGCAAACTGATGAAATATAATAATATAATAACAAAATAAATAATTGGAATAAAATGGCACATCCTAAAAGAAGACAATCCAAGACCCGCACACTTAAGCGCAGAACCCATGATAAGGCAGTAGCTCCTACACTCGCAGTTTGCCCTAACTGTGGCTCGTTGCATGTATATCACACCGTTTGCCCCGATTGCGGACACTATCGTGGCAAGGTGGCTATCGAAAAGAGCGCAGAAGCGTAAATTTGCTCGCACTACAAAAAGTATAAAGACTTGGGGGCTGCGCGACTTTCGCATGGTCTTCAAGTTGTTGTATGTAATAAAATAAGCAAAAATGGCTAATAATATAAATGCAGTCATTACCGGCGTGGGCGGATACGTTCCCGAATACGTTCTTACCAATGACGAACTTTCGAGAATGGTTGATACCAACGACGAATGGATTATGACGCGTATCGGCGTTAAGGAACGTCGTATTCTTAACGAGGAAGGTCTTGGCACAAGCTATATGGCACGCAAAGCCGTGAAACAACTTTTGGAACGCACAGGCACTGATCCAAAAGAAATAGATTGCCTTGTAATGGCGACCTCAACTCCCGACTACCATCTCCCTTCTACAGGTTCTATCGTACTTGGCCGTCTCGGCATGACCAACGCTTTTACGTTCGATATGGAAGCAGCATGCTGCGGTTTCCTTTTCGGTTTGGATCTTGGTGCAAATCTTATCCGCAGCGGACGTTACAAGAAAGTTATTGTCTGCGGTGCTGACAAACTTTCCTCAATTGTTGACTACACCGACCGCTCCACTTGCCCTATCTTCGGAGATGGCGCGGGCGCTGTGCTACTCGAACCGACCGAAGAGGACTTTGGTTTGATTGATTCCTATTTGCGTACCGACGGAAAAGGACTTCCTTTCCTCGTTCAGAAAGGTGGCGGTTCCGTATGTCCTCCCACGCATTTCACAATAGACCATCATCTTCATTATCTTCACCAGGAAGGTCGCACAGTATTCAAGTTCGCCGTTACAAACATGAGCGACGCTTGCACTGTAATCGCAGAACGCAACAACCTTTCCAAAGAAAATATCACTTGGGTTGTACCTCATCAGGCCAATGTGAGAATTATCGAAGCTGTTGCCAAACGTCTTGAAGTTCCCATGGAGAAAGTGATGATGGATATCCAACGTTACGGAAACACTTCGGGAGCTACTCTTCCGCTTGCGCTTTGGGATTATGAAAGTCAGCTCAAGAGGGGAGATAACCTCATCTTCTGTGCGTTTGGCGCCGGATTTGTTTGGGGTGCTTCCTATCTCAAATGGGCTTACGACTATAAACTTTCGAAATAACACAGATGCACAAGGCGGGCTTTGTAAGCATTGTCGGAAATCCGAACGTCGGAAAATCAACGCTGATGAACTTATTTGTCGGCGAGAGGATTTCCATTGCCACGTTTAAGGCTCAAACCACGAGGCATAGGATTCTCGGCATAGTATCAACCGATGAATATCAAATTGTATTCTCTGATACGCCGGGCGTGCTTAAGCCCAACTATAAATTACAGGAAGATATGCTTGCGTTCTCGGTTTCTTCACTCGAGGACGCAGACATTCTTCTTTATGTAACCGACACCGTTGAAAAGCAATCCAAGAACGAGGATTTTATTGCCAAAGTAAAAAACTTGAGAATTCCTATCCTTGTTCTGATAAACAAGATTGACTTGAGCAACGAGCAAGACGTTACAAAACTCGTTGAATACTGGCACACACAAATCCCGCAAGCGGAAATCGTACCGCTTTCTGCGAAAGTAAAGTTTAATGTCGACAATATAATGAGGCGTATCGTGGAATTGCTTCCCGAATCTCCGAATTATTTCGACAAAGACCAGCTCACCGACAAGCCTTCAAAATTCATCGTTTCCGAGATAATTCGCGAAAAGATACTGCTATATTACGACAAGGAGATTCCTTATTCTGCAGAAGTGCTCGTAACAGAATTCAAGGAATCAGAAAATTTACTGCGTATCCGTGCTACGATTTACGTGGAGCGTGATAGTCAAAAGGGTATCATTATCGGGCACGGCGGTGTGGCCTTGAAACGAGTAGGCGAGGAAGCTCGCAGAGATATTCAGAAGTTCTTTGACAAAAAAGTCTATCTTAATCTGTATGTCAAGGTAGATGCGAATTGGAGAAACTCATCTAAATCTCTCGAAAGTTTCGGCTACGAGCCTAAATAACCAATCCAAAACAACATAACAACAAACTAATCCGAACAACAATGGGAAATTTAATAGCTATCGTTGGGCGTCCGAATGTGGGCAAGTCAACTCTTTTTAATCGTCTCACAGAGACGCGTCGCGCTATCGTGAGCGATGAAGCCGGCACCACCCGCGACAGACAATACGGCAAAGTTCTTTGGAACGGCAGGACTTTCTCGGTTGTTGATACGGGAGGTTGGGTTGTGAATAGCGAAGATATTTTTGAGGAAGAGATTCGCAAACAAGTTATGGTGGCTACCCAAGAGGCCGATGTCGTGCTTTTCTTGGTTGATGTCAAGAATGGTATCACCGATCTCGATGACGAGGTGGCCAACATACTGCGCCGTGCAAAACTTCCGGTGATTCTTGTGGCTAACAAGGCCGACAACAGTGCCGATGTCTTTTCAAGTTCTGAATTCTACCGTTTAGGTTTGGGCGATCCCATTGCAATAAGTTCCGCCACAGGCAGCGGAACGGGCGAATTGCTTGACTTGATAATTTCAAAACTGCCCAAAGAAAGCGGCGCTGACGAAGACGAAGGAATTCCGCACTTTGCCGTTGTGGGCCGTCCGAATGTAGGCAAAAGCAGCTTGATTAACGCATTTATCGGCGAGGACAGAAATATTGTTACCGACATTGCCGGAACCACAAGAGACGCTATATCCACGCGATACACAAAGTTCGGCTTCGATTTCTACATTGTCGACACAGCCGGAATCCGCAAAAAAAACAAGGTAAACGAGGATTTGGAATATTACAGCGTTCTCCGTTCGATTCGTGCCATTGAATCAGCCGACGTGTCGATTCTTATGATTGATGCAACGCAGGGAATCGGAACGCAGGACATGAATATTTTCCAGGTAATCCAGAGAAACGCAACGGGATTGGTTGTTGTGGTGAACAAGTGGGACTTGGTTGAAGACAAGTCGCAGCAGGCGCAATTCGACTACATCGACGCAATTCGCGCCCGCATGGCACCGTTTGTAGACTTCCCTATAATTTTTGCTTCGGCGCTTACCAAACAGCGCATATTCAAGGTGCTCGAAACGGCAAAGGACGTATATACACGCCGCACCACCAAAGTTTCCACTCCGAAGCTAAACGACATTATGCTGCCGCTTATCGAGGAAACTCCCCCGCCTGCAATCAAGGGCAAATACATCAAGATAAAATATTGCACGCAACTTCCCAACACGCGTGTGCCGTCGTTTGCATTCTTTGCCAATTTGCCGCAATATGTAAAGGAACATTACCGTCGTTTCCTTGAAAACCGCATTCGCGAGAACTGGAATTTCAGCGGCACGCCCATTAATATTTTCATTCGCCACAAATAAGATGAAACTTCGCTTTCTTGTTGTTTCGGCTTTGACGGTTCTGGCGATTTCGTGCTCGTCTGAAAAAAAAGACGGCTTTGTGGAAAAAGCCACACCATCGGAAATCGTTGAAACGGCATACAATCATCTTATAAAAGGAGAGTATGAACAGTATCTTTTGTGCGTGCAGAGTTACGACAGCATACCGGAAAGATATCACAAGAGCCTTATAAATGTGCTCAAACAGGCTGCCGAAAATGAAAAGAAAGAGAGAAACGGCATAGCAAACGTGAAAGCGATTGCAGAAAATACCAACGAAAAAGACACGTATTCGGTTGTAAGGGTCGACATCACGTATGGCGACAGCACAAAAGAGGAGATTGCCGTTCCGGTGGTGAAGTTCAACGGGAAATGGCGGCTCAAATAAAAAGAGGCTGAAGATTTAAGAAATACAAGTCCGCAAGCGGTTCACGCTGCGGACTTTTTTGTTATCGTTTTGTGCAACTTGCGAATAACAAGACTCACTTTCCTGCCAAGCCAAAGGGCAAAAATCCTATTCGCTTCAAGAAACACGACGCCGCCAATGGTTAAAAGTATGATTTCCCACAGATAATGCGAACTGCAGAAGAAGTACAGGATAAACCACAACGGAACAAGAAACGAAACTGCCGTAGAAAATCCGGGCACATATCCGCGAAAGACTACCGCTTTCACCACATTAATCAGCAAATGTATGCCAAAGGCTAAAACTATTGAGAACAAGGCGTTATCGGAATACTGCATTCCACTGACAAACAGCGCCAAAATCATAAGGAAAACTATCGATTCCTCGAATGCGGCAAACAAAAACGCAAACGTATCCAACCTTTCCAGGCGTTTGACTATTCCCGAAGATTTGGGAAAGCGTGTAATTATTCTGTCCTTGTTTTTCGTTAGCCACCGGCGATATGTTACGCCTTCTTCAAGGTAGTGCAGAACAAAAATAAAGGGAAGCGGCAATATTAGATACAAAAAAGAAAGTGCAGACATGGTGAAATATTGCTATTTTTACGTGTATGTTCTAAGCAGAATTATTATGCAGAAAAACTATAAGCAGAAAGCGTTTTTACGAGGTCTGATATAATTTAAATTAGATGCCTTGGAATTTAAATTAGGTCAGACATCGTTTTTGCGATAACCGATATAGTTTTTATTGTGCTGTATGTCCCTTATCTTCTTCAAGTTCCACCTGTTTCACTTTGCGGAACAAATCGGACGCAAATATAAAGTTGTTCAGCTGTTCATTGTTCGAAGTCATCACTTCGTCCTTGTTGCCCTGCCACTCTTTGTGCCCGTTGTAAAGGAAAACGATATTTTCCCCAATTCCCATCACGGAATTCATGTCGTGGGTGTTTATAATCGTAGTCATACCACAGTCTTGCGTAATACTGTGTATCAAGTCGTCGATTACGAGCGACGTTTTCGGGTCAAGTCCCGAGTTGGGCTCATCGCAAAACAGATATTTTGGATTCATAGCTATAGCCCTTGCAATGGCAACGCGTTTCTGCATTCCTCCGCTTATTTCTCCCGGGAGTTTCTCCTCTGCCCCTTTCAGGTTCACCCTTTCAAGGCAGTCGTAAGCCTTGCGCTGGCGGTCGCGATACGACATGGTGGAAAACATGTCGAGCGGAAAACGAATGTTGTCCAACACATTCATCGAGTCGAACAATGCCGCGTTTTGGAAAATCATTCCCATTTCGCGTCGGAGCAACGTGCGCTCCTTTTTGCTCATGCTGAAAAAGTTACGGTGGTCATAAAGCACTTCTCCACTCGTAGGCTCGAAAAGTCCAACGATACATTTTATCAGCACAGTCTTTCCCGAACCGCTTTGACCGATTATAAGATTGGTCTTGCCTTTTTCAAAAACCGTGGAAATGCCTTTCAAAATCTCACGGTCGTCAAAAGTTTTGTGAATGTCTTTAAGTTCAATCATTTCTTAGGAAAGTAGTTGGGTGAGAAACATGTCGGAAAACAATATAAGCATCGAACTCGACACCACAGCGTCTGTGCTCGCCTTGCCCACGTTTATAGAACCGCCCTCCACGGTATATCCGTAATACGACGACACACTCGAGATGATAAATGCGAAGAACAAGGATTTTATCACGCCCATCCATAAAAACCATTCCGAGAACTCGTGCTGCATTCCGGCGGTAAGGTCGCTCGGAGTTATGATATGGCCAATATAAGCTGTGGCATAAGCACCGATAATTCCCGACACCGTGGAAAAAATCACAAGCACAGGAATCATCGTAACAAGCCCCAAAATTTTTGGAAGTATAAGATAGGACGCGGAATTCACTCCCATGATTTCAAGAGCGTCAATCTGCTGCGTAACTCGCATCGTGCCAAGTTCGGAAGCAATGTTAGAGCCCACCTTTCCCGACAAAATCAGACACATGATGCTCGAAGAAAATTCCAGGAGCATGATTTCGCGCGTTACATAGCCGGAAGTCCAATGCGGCATCCAAGCACTTTGTACGTTCAACTTGATTTGTATGCAAATCACCGCCCCTATGAAAAACGAAATGAGCAACACAATCACCGTGGAGTTAATGCCGAGTTGCTGCATTTCCCTTAGATATTGTCTGAAAAACATACGCATTCTTTCGGGGCGGGAGAATACACGACCCATAAGGTTGAGATATTTTCCGAAAGTGGTCAGACTTTTTTGTATAAGCATCAAATGCCGTTTTGGTTGTTAATGATGTTTGCAAAGTTATGAAATCTTTTGCGGCGGATAAGGCTTGTGGCTTTTTTCTTTTCTCATATAGAGCGAATTTTGTAATTTTGTTTCGTCAAAAAAGCCATATTTCAATTAATTCCACCATTGATGGAGCAGAACATACAAGAAAATCCTGACAGAAAAATGGTGCTTCGCACCGAAGGACTTGTTAAGGTATACGGCAAACGCACTGTGGTAAACAATGTATCGTTTGACGTTAAACAAGGAGAAATTGTGGGACTTCTCGGACCTAACGGCGCGGGAAAAACCACGTCTTTTTACATGACCACAGGGCTTGTGAAAGCAAACGGAGGCCATATATATCTTAACGAAACCGACATCACAAATTATCCGGTGTATAAGCGCGCACAAAACGGCATCGGATATCTTGCGCAAGAGGCTTCGGTGTTTCGCAAAATGACTGTGGAAGACAATATAGCCTCTGTGCTCGAAATGACAGGCAAGCCCAAATCCTACCAAAAAGAGAAACTCGAAAGCCTAATCAATGAGTTCAGCCTGCAAAAAGTACGCAAGAATCTCGGAGACCGCCTTTCGGGTGGAGAACGTAGGCGAACGGAAATAGCCCGGTGCCTGGCAATCGATCCGAAATTCATAATGCTCGACGAACCTTTCGCAGGAGTCGATCCCATTGCCGTGGAAGACATTCAAAAAATAGTATGGAAACTGAAATATCGCAACATCGGCATTCTTATCACCGACCACAACGTAGAGGAAACACTTTCTATCACCGACAGAGCCTACTTGTTGTTTGAAGGAAGAATTCTTTTTCAAGGAAATCCCGAAGAACTGGCGGCAAATCAGATTGTGCGGGACAAATATCTCACAAACAGTTTCCGTCTGCGCAAGAAGAATTTCCAATTAATGGAACAACAGGAAGCCGCCCAAGCGGAAGAAACAAAATAAGCGGCTTATCCTTCCCACTTTGCACAACATACGCAATATATTATATGTCTTTGTAACCATACTGTTCGGTATGGTTCTGCTCACATGCTGTTCTTCCGAAAAATTCATGGGCGAAGGAGAAACCATACTCACTTCCGTAAAAATAACATCGGCTGACAAAAATTTCAATGCCAAGAACTACGACCGCTATATAAGACAACACCCCAACGCAAAATGGTTCGGTCTTGTCAAAGTGCCGCTTGGTATTTACTGCATGGCAGGCAAAGACACCTCGCGCCATCATGTTTTACGCAAACTCGGCGAAGCTCCTGTAAAATACGACTCTATAATGTCGCAAAATTCCTTGAACACACTACGGAATGCCATGATGAGTGCAGGATATCTTAATGCGGGAGCAAAATATGCCACCTACCGTAAAAAACATAAGACAACCGTAAAATATACCCTGCAACCGGGAGTACTTTATTCTATTGACAAAATCACATGGAACGTTGAAAACGACTCGTTTCGCAAGATTATAAAAAACGATTCCGCCTCCTCGCTGCTTTATAAAGGAATGCCGTGCGATGTAAACGTATTGAGCGAAGAACGTAACAGAGTTGTAAGGCTTTTGCAAGACAATGGTTACTACAATGTGAATCGTGATTTCGTCAGTTTCACAGCTGATACGTCGGCAAACTCTCGCAATGTCGCTTTGAGCGTTACTGTTTCCTACGAAAACGGCGCGCGCGACTCAGTTAAAGCATACGCCCGTTATCATGTGGGACGCGTGAATTTCTATTACAACACCGACGAAGATTCTATTGGTTACGGTAACGTTTCCTGCGACACTGTTAGCGACGGAGACAATGGCGTTGTCTTTGCTTACGGACATAAAATGCTTCGTAACAAAACTATGCTGCGCAATGTTTATTTCCGCAGCGGAGATTTGTACAACCAATCCAAAGTACAAAACACCTATCAGAAACTTGGTGCGCTTTCGCTAACCGATTTTGCGTCTGTAAGGCTGAGTGAGAGCGATACGGATTCTTTACAATTGGCCAATGGGCGGGGAACGCTTGATGCAAACATATTTCTGAACACCCGCGACATAAATGCAATAGGTTTCGAGGTAGAGGGAACCAATATGGCGGGAGATTTGGGCGTTGCCGGCGCACTTTCGTTTGAGAACCGCAATGTTTTTCACGGAGCAGAGAGTTTTGATATGAAGTTGCGCGGAGCTTTTGAGGCTTTGAACGGTCTTAAAGGCTACAACAACAAAGAAAATTACATAGAGTTCAGCGTTGAAGCAAACCTTAAGATGCCCCTTCTGATTCGTCCGCTTTCGCGTCGCCGCCGCATGAGTTCAATTCTGAACTCCGAGCTTTCCGTGATGTACAACACGCAAGACCGTCCAGAGTTTCACCGGCGAACGTTGACGGCAGGCATTCGTTATTTGTGGAATTCCTGGCAAAACAAGTTGCAGCACCGTTTGGATTTGGTGAGTCTCAACTATGTTTTCATGCCGTGGATTTCCGATACTTTCCGTCATGATTATCTTGAGAACAACACCTCGCGAAATTCTGTGCTGCGATATTCCTATGAAGATTTGTTCATAATGCGCACGGCCTACAACCTGATGTATAATTCCCAAGGCAACCGTTCCACGCGTCTTATGGATTATACAAACAATTCCTACCGTGTGCGTTTTGGTATCGAGTCAGCGGGAAATTTTCTTTACCTTCTTTCGCGCATTTTCCACAGCGAGAAAAACACCGACGGGCACTACAAGCTTTTCAACATCGCTTTTGCGCAATATGCCAAGGTGGATTTGGATTTCGTGAAGAATTTTGTAATCGACGAGCGCAATGCCGTTGCTTTTCATGCCGGTTTTGGATTGGCTTTGCCCTATGGAAACGCATCGATTGTGCCGTATGAAAAACGTTATTTCGCAGGCGGTGCAAATTCGGTGAGAGGTTGGAGTGTACGTGAACTTGGCCCGGGAAAATACAAGAGCAGCGACGGGAAAATCGACTTTATAAATCAAACCGGCAACATAAAGTTGGACGTCAATCTGGAATACCGTACTTTTTTGTTCTGGAAACTTCACGGTGCGGTCTTTGCTGATTGCGGCAACATTTGGACTACGCGCAACTACCCCGACCAACCCGGCGGCAAGTTCCAGTTCAATAATTTCTTCAAGCAACTTGCTGCGGCCTACGGCATAGGTTTGAGGCTCAATCTCGACTATTTTGTGCTTCGCTTCGACGGTGGTATGAAAGCGGTCAATCCTTATTATTCAACCACGCGCGAGCATTTTCCCATTCTCCACCCAGTTTTCTCCCGCGACTTCACTTTTCATTTCGCGGTGGGCTTGCCATTTTGATTTTCCAGTCTTTCCCCTCTTTCACAAGTCTGAAACGATAGGTGATTTCGCCTCTCGTCTGTATTGGGAAGCTTCCTATCGTATCGAAGTTTACTTCGTTGCCCACTTTAATGCGGCATTCAGCCTCGCTGTCGTTTGTGATTTCCACGTTTTCCACCGAAACCGACGGAGTGTCGGTAATGTTTTTCAGGCTGTCGATTATTCTGCGGCTCATGTTTGACGCACAAAATTCCAGCACGCGTCTCGAATCGGCATTAACGTATTCCATAGCATCGACATAGCGGAAATTGAAGAAATTGTAGGCAAACTTATGGGCACATCTCGCAACGTTTTCCTCCTCCTTGTCATTATGCGAGCATGAAAACAGGGCCGGGAGCAACGCCATTGCCAATGTTATGATTTTGGCGGTATGTTTCATTTTATATATGGTTGTAATTCCTATTAAGGTGCGGCAAATTTAGCAACAGTAGCCGATTTTTTCGTAACTTCGCGTGATTTTATAACGCCAGATGCTAAGATTTCTATCATTCGGTAGCGGAAGCAGTGGAAACTGTTACTTATTGGAGTCGTCAGAATCGAGTATTTTGATCGATGCAGGCGTTGGCTATCGAAAGATGAAGAAATATTTTGTGGAATATGGGGTGAACATGGAAAAGATAGCTGCCATATTTCTCACCCACGACCATACCGACCACATTTCAGCCGTTTCCTCGATGTCGATGTACCTGAAAGTTCCGGTTTATGCCACAGACATTGTGCACCACAGGGTTCGCACCAACTACAGGATACACGTAAAACTGGACAAGACGCGCGTAAATATCATCGAGAAGTATAAACCGGTGGCCGTTGGCGGTTTCACGCTCGAAGCCTTCGATGTTCCTCACGACAGTGCCGATTGTTCGGGCTACACAGTATGCTACGGCGAAAAACGATTTGTATTGGTAACCGATTGCGGACGGCTCACCGATGAAGTGAAACGCCGCGCACTCGAAGCCGACTACCTTGTGATAGAATCCAACTACGATTCCCACATGCTCGAAACCGGACCTTATCCGATGAATCTGCGCAACCGTATATCCTGCCCCACAGGACATTTGTCAAACACGGAAACCGCAGAATTTTTGGGCAAAAACAAATTCCCCGACTTGAAACAAGTTTTTCTCTGCCATTTGAGCGAGAACAACAATACGCCCGAACTCGTGAGCACTGCCATTTCTTGTGCCTTGCTGCCAAAGAAAATTCCGTTTCATGTGCTCGACCGGCGTAAAGTGAACGGTTTTTTCACCCTTGATTAGGGTTTCCGAAACACCCACTGTTTTAGCCCGTTTCAGCTACGTTTTTTGTAGCTTTTCCGATGTCAGACATAATTTAAATTCCAAGGCATCTAGTTTAAATTAGGTCTGACATCGTTTTCACGATATCCGATATCGTTTTTTTGCATGTCTGCTGCAAGAAAACACACTACAAACAACGTTGCAAAGCCGATGGATACACGCCCGAAAATAATCTGCGCTTTTTTCCTCAATCTCTTTGCCAAATCAAAAATAATAGTTTACTTTGCAATACTGACATTAAAAAATTAGCCATATTACTAACCTTAAAAAAATTAGAATCATGGTAGAAGGACAACTGAACAAAAGTGGACTTAACCCCGAGAATTTCCGTAAAACATTAAACGGAAAGGAGATTAACTTATACACATTGCGCAACAGCGATGGTAACGAAGTTTCGCTTACCAACTACGGCGGCGCAGTGGTAGCCATTATGGTGCCCGACAAAAACGGACATCTGGCAAACGTGATTCAAGGGCACGACAATATCGACGATGTAATCCAAAGCCCCGAGCCATTCCTCAGCACCCTTGTGGGACGCTATGCCAACCGCATTGCAAGAGGAAAATTCGTGCTCAACGGCAAGGACTACTATCTGGCTATAAACAACGGCCCCAACCACCTTCACGGAGGCCCCACGGGATTCCATTCAAAAGTTTGGGACGTGGAGCGAGTTGACGAGCGCGCCATTGTGCTGCGCTACGTGTCGCCGTATTACGAGGAAGGCTTCCCTGGCGAACTCAAAATGACCGTGATGTTCACGTTTACCGACAACAACGAGTTGATAATCGACTACAAAGGCACTTGCAACAAGAAAACCATCGTAAACATGACACACCATGGATTTTTCTCGCTTGCAGGCATTGCCAACCCCACACCTTCGGCAGAAAATGTGATTTGCCAGATAAACGCCGACTACTATCTGCCTATCGACGACACGTCGATTCCCACCGGCGAGGTGCGCAAAGTAGAAGGCACACCGTTTGATTTCCGCGAACCCCACGCTGTGGGCGAGCGCATCAACGATGATGACGTGCAAATCAAAAACGGCGCAGGCTACGACCATTGCTTCATACTCAACAAGCATGAACCGGGCGAACTTACCTTTGCCGCAAAAATCAAAGAGCCCGAAAGCGGACGCACAATGGAGGTATACACCACCGAGCCGGGCATACAATTCTACTCGGACAACTGGGCAGACGGATACAAAGGACAAAACGGCGCAACATTCCCACGCCGCAGCGCCCTATGCTTTGAAGCGCAACATTTCCCCGACAGCCCCAACCACGCATACTTCCCGCCCGTGGTTTTGCGTCCCGGAGAAATCTATACACAAAAGACAATCTATAAATTCGGAGCGGAAGACTAAGAAACAAACAAGCAATACAATTTTAATAATACAATAATCTAAAAATAAAAATGGCACAAAAAACAAAACAATGGGCTGCGATTATAATGATGGTCGCACTCTTCGCAATGATTGCTTTCGTGACAAACCTTTGCTCACCTATGGCAGTCATCGTACAGAACCAATTCGGAGCTTCTGAGTTCCAATCCCAAATCGGTAACTATGCTAACTTTATAGCATACCTCGTAATGGGTATTCCTTCCGGTATGCTTATCGTGAAGTTCGGCTACAAAAAAACAGCACTCCTTGCGCTTATCGTCGGAATCATCGGTATGGCATTGGAACTCCTTTCGGGAACACTCGAAAGCATGTGGATTTATCTGCTCGGCGCATTCATCGCAGGTTTCTGCATGTGTATGCTCAACACCGTAGTAAACCCCTTGCTCAATGTCTTGGGCGGCGGCGGCAACACCGGTAACCAACTTATCCAAATCGGTGGCGCGTTCAACAGTGCAGCAGCTGTAGCAGTTTACATCATACTCGGAGCGTTGATTGGTGAAGTAACAAAAGAAACTGCAATCGTTGACGCAGCTCCCGCAATGTATATCGCATTGGCAATATTCGTTGTGGCATTCATTGTATTGCTTCTCACAAAAATAGAAGAGCCCAAGCAGGAACCTGTAAAGGCAGAACTTATAAAAGGAGCGCTCAGCCACCGCCACTTCGCTTTGGGCGCATTGGCAATATTCCTTTACATGAGCGTAGAAGTAGGTACCCCTACCTACATGATCAAATATCTTATCAGTGATGTAGGCATCTCGGCAGGCGTAGCTTCCTTGATAGCAGCCGTTTATTGGTTCGCAATGTTCATCGGTCGTACCATCGGCGGTTCTATCGGCGGCAAAGTTTCCAGCCGCGCCATGGTTACCACAGTAGCAATCGCAGCAATCGCTTTGTTGGCATTCGGAATGTTGGCACCAAGCACACTCACAGTACAAGTTCCCGGTGTAGACTGGGCAAAACTCTCTGTAATTTGGGTAAACGTGCCCGTTGGCGTAGCAGCATTCATTTGCGTAGGTCTCTGCACCTCTGTAATGTGGGGCGGAATCTTCAACATGGCAGTTGAAGGCCTTGGCAAATACACGGCAGCCGCTTCGGGTATCTTCATGACAATGGTATTCGGTTGCGCAATAATGGTTGCATTGCAGGCTGTGGTTGCAGAACAAACCGGAAGCTACCTCGTAAGCTACATTATCCCGCTCATTTGCGCAGCATACATCTTGTTCTATGCTTTGGTAGGCAGCCGCGTGAAGAAAACCGCAGGCAACAACGAAGAAGCTTCAGCAAATTTAAAAGAAGTAGAGTAATAACCCAAGTCGTTGCAGGGCTGTGCCAAAAGCATGGCCCTGTAATGGCAAACCTAAAAATATAATTATTATGAAATTGAAAATAGATGACGTTCGCAGCCGTTTCATCAAACACTTTGACGGTAGCACAGGAAACGTTTACGCTTCGCCGGGACGAATCAACCTTATCGGCGAACACACCGACTATAATGACGGTTTTGTATTCCCCGGAGCTGTAGAGCAGGGAATTATCGCAGAAATCAAACCCAACAAATCACGCAAAGTTTGCGCTTACTCTATCGACTTGAAAGACTATGTAGAATTTAGTCTCGACGATGAGCAAGGACCTTCAGCAACTCATTTCCGTTTTGTATATGGCGTTTGTCGCGAAATGATGAAACTTGGTGTTCCTGTAGAGGGATTCAATACAGCTTTCGCCGGAGATGTTCCTCTCGGTGCTGGTATGTCTTCGTCTGCTGCGCTTGAAAGTACATTCGCTTTCGCACTCAACGATCTTTTCGGCGGTAATAAGATAGACAAATTCACTCTAGCAAAAGTTGGTCAGGCTACAGAACACAACTATATCGGAACAAATTGCGGTATAATGGACCAGTTTGCATCTGTATTCGGTAAATCCGAAAACTTGATGCGCCTTGACTGCCGCTCTTTACAGTACAAATATTTCCCTTGGCACCCGAAAGACTATCGTCTTGTGCTTCTAAACTCACAGGTAAAGCACGAGCTTGCAAGTTCTGCCTACAATCAGCGTCGCAAGAGTTGCGAAAACGTTGCTGAAGTTTTGAAAAAACGTTTCCAAGGCGTTAATTCTTTACGCGATGCCAACTTTGATATGCTCGATGCAGTGAAGAACGAAGTAAGCGAAGAGGATGCATTGCGCGCAAGATACGTAATCGGAGAGAAATATCGTGTAATGGAAGTATGCGTAGCCCTTGAAGAAGACGATTACGAGGAAGTTGGACGCAAAATGTTCGAGACTCATCACGGACTCTCAAAGGAATACGAAGTATCATGCCCCGAGCTTGATTTCCTCAACGATGTTGCAAAGAGTTGCGGCGTTACCGGTTCGCGTATAATGGGCGGCGGTTTCGGCGGTTGCACTATCAATCTCGTAAGCAACGAACTCTATGAAAACTTTGTTGGCACTGCAAAACAGGCATACAAAGAAAAATTCGGCATTGAGCCTATTGTTATCGATGTAGTTATCGGTGATGGCTCACGCAGACTTTGCTAAAACATCAAAACAGCAATACGAACAACGATGCTCTGCCATATAGCTTTGGCAGGGCATCTTTTTTTGAACGCCATGTTTACCATTCCACAGCTACTGCTTCTGTTCGGTTTTGGAACGTTTATCATCGTAATCTTCTGCCTTACTTTTTTTCGCAAACCCAACAGACGCAAGATTACTGACGATATATTTTTCACTGCGGAGATTAAATTTTTGCCCAAAGAGAACAAATATATTTTACGAGGCAAAAGATTGCTGCCCGTAAGCGTAGCTGTGTCGCTGTTTTTTGAGACATTCGAGCAAAACCATTGGGCGGAGGAAAAATCAAAACAAACAGGGAAACCACAGGATTTGATTATAGAGGAATGGAATTTGAAAGGCGAAATGGCACGTCAGACAGGAGTTTTCCTGCACGATGAAATAGCCCACTACTTCATCGGATTGCCTATGAAAGGTCGTTTCCGGTTCAAATTCAAAAGCGAGCATTTGACAGTAGACAAGGATATAAGTATTGAAAAAGAGGAATCTCTTTTCTTGAAATTCGTTGCAGACGAAAATCTACGGATTTACCGCACCAACTATCTTGTTGCCGACAGAGGACTAAGGATTGCCGGACGCGTTACATTTGTCGGAATTTGCGAAGACGGCTACGAAATTTACGATTGGAAGCGTGCCAAAGGAATTACAGACGCCAACGGTAATCCAATAACAAAGAATGCGTTTGGCGTAAAGGGGAAAAACGGAATGGAGAACGTTGACGACACGCCGTTCTGGCATTACACGCTGCAGCTAAACCTCTACCGCGCTATCTTGGAAAAGACAAACCATATAGTTATCCGCAGAATTTTTCTGATAGACCTTTGCCCCACCAAGGAAACCTACGTCAAGATTTCCGTACCGCTTATTAACGAGGAGATGACAAAGGTTTTGAAATTTCTGTCGGCTTAACGCAGGATTGTCATCACTTTTTATTTGCCGCTTCTTCCTTTGCCTTTTCTGCATTGGCGATAAGTTTTTCCACTTCTTCAAACTTATCTCCCATATTCAGCGCCAAATATATATTATACAAGGGTCTGCCCCACCACTCTATCGCATTAGGATTAAGCACCCTGTAATGTTCGAGATAAGGCAGGGCCGTGCGCAAAAGTTTGTCCTCTTCGCGCTT
This sequence comes from bacterium, assembly GCA_963660485.1. Classification (GTDB taxonomy): domain Bacteria; phylum Bacteroidota; class Bacteroidia; order Bacteroidales; family Bacteroidaceae; genus UBA6398. The sequence goes on from CAVKYH010000030.1 coordinate 22,897, forward strand.
AATGTTACGTATTTCCGCGAGACTCATATTCGACTTCACCTTGTCGTGTAGCTGTGTAGCCTTTGCAAGATACGCTGCACCCACATTATAATAAGCTCCCGAATAGGTGGAATCGCTTTGAATTATGCTTGTGGCCAATGCTATGCAATCGTCATAGTTTTTCATTTTCAGAAGAACGAGACTCCTGCCGTATTGCGCCATCACCGAACGCGGGTCGTGCTTCAGAATGTTGTCGGCGAGCGCCATTGCTTCGTCAAACTTGCCTTTGTTGTTGTAGTAGTCAATCAAGTTTGTGAAGAAATAGTCCAGTTGCGGAAACTCTGCCGTTCCTGTTTCCAAGATATTCACCATTGCCGCCGTGTCCTTGCTTGCCTTGTAGATTCGGGCGGTCAGTTCGAGTTCTTTCTGCCTATATGTAGTATCTAAAAGTGCTACAGAATTGTATTTAAAGAATTTTGCGTTGTCGTTCAACTGATATGCGCAAACCGTAGCCCAATATGCCGCGCGAATCATGCCCAAACTGTCGCTTTTGGATACCTTGCTTTTTCCAAACAACGGGTTGGTGCGTATGTCGTAATACATTGAGAAAAAGTTGTAGGCTGTTGCAAAATCTTTTTTGAGCAACATATATTGCCCGCCGTTGTATAAGTTCACATACTGTTCGCGCAACAAACTGCCATGAGAACTGCGATATTTGTAGCTTACTTTCTTCTTGTTTTTTTTCTTAGCCACAAACGCCTCCATGGTGTCGCATCTCACAGCGTAGCTATATATTGAATAAATGCTGTTGAAGAGTCTTGCGGTATCGTATTTGTTTTTCAGATAGGCAGTGCGGTTCAAGTTGCTGTTCACAAGCAACCACGCTTCCACTCCATAGTGCAGCAATTCCGGGTCCTCCTTAAGTTTGTCGTTTTTAAGGCAGTTCTCCACATTTCCCACGGCATCCTCTTTCTTGTTCTTCAAGTTGTCGCGTATGGTGCGGTATTCCTTTTGTGCGCAAGCCGATGTTACCAACATGAGCATGGCAAATGTATAAGTCAATCTTCTCATCATTTTCTTGCCTTAAATATCCGTTTGCAAAGATACGGATTTATAGACCGTTCGCGTAATAATCATTTACAAACTTTCCTAAATACGGTTTTTCTCCCCGTTTTTTGCTATCGCCATATCCAGTTTCGATGTTCCGCAATGCTGTTTCCTCGCTGCGTTTCGCATGATATTTCAGTATTTCGCCCCCAGATTCCGCCTTTAGCCGTATACGGAAAACACGTTTGCCAATATCGCAGCAAAAAGTTCACATTTACGGCTTCAAAATCTCCGGGAATAAGCGTTATAATATATTTTCCTTATATTTGCCGTGAACCTAAAACGTGTGAACATGAATATCAGCTATAAGAAAAGGTATAACGCCGAGGAGTCCGACAATTTCAATTTGTTTGGAGGACTCATGTTGGGAATGAGTTTTCACGATCGAGGCACAAAGGTTGTTTACGAAGTGCATTGCACCGAAAGCGAAATTTCGCAGGTAAACATTGTTTGTCTTGATCCCTCAAACCATCAAGCCGAGATTTCATCGAGCGATCCCTACAACACGATTGCCGGATTGCGTATCATAGAATTTTCCCACCACAAGCAAAAAGGGAGACACGTGATACATTTCACATTCGACGTAGAAACCAAAGGATATATACAACTCGAATGTTCGGATTTTTATTTCGATATCCCCGCCCAACCTTTGCAGACTGAGACGAAACCACAATCCGAAATTTTCTAACTGCTACCGCTCTGTTTTTCAAGAAATTCTACACTCAGAAAACAACTTCGGCATTTCGTAAAAACTCCGGGCCACCAAATTTAAATTAGATGCGTCGGAATTTAAATTAG
>CAVKYH010000031.1:0-24728 GCA_963660485.1 bacterium
CATCTAATTTAAATTAGATGCGTCGGAATTTAAATTTGGTGGCCCGGAGTTTTTTCGAAATCTGGCACTATATTTTCGATGTCGGTTTAATGGTTCGAAAAAAGCCGGTAAACCGCTGTTGCAAAGGCTTTTATTTCGCCATCCACTCGTCGATTTTTGTCATGGCCTTGTTGACGGGTTCACAAGTAGCCACGAAATACCACGCCATGGGCACGAAGCAGAACACGAAACGCTTGGCCGACCAATTGAGCACGTTGTCGATGCTGTCCCAACGGTAGTCCACTTGATAGAGCACGAGGAAATAAAGGAATATTCCCGCTGCAATGGCAAATAGCTTGGCTATGTCGCAACTGCGGTGCTTTACCATGAACCATGCGTCCAGTATTATCGCGAGCAGAAGCGCTATGAAAGTCCAGCCATAGTATTGCGTGTTGGAGAGAAGCGCCCAAGCGCCGTTGAAAACCTTTCCCGCTTTCACTCCGTCAAAGTATGGGTGGGTTATAACAAACGATTCCACTGTCATATTGTATGAACGGGAATATATTTGCCATATAATTACGGGCAGAAAGGCAAGCGCAACGGGGATAAGCGGTTTCCACTCGCGCTTCCTTATTGCTTTGTAAAGCACAAGTACACCTGCTACCAAAATAAATACCACGCCTTCGGCACGACACCAGACATTGAGCGCCAGCAACAGGCTGCCAATCGCAAGCCAAGGCTTTTCCTTGCCCTGCATCCAGCATAATATATATATAATGCCTAACGATGCGTAAACGGCGTTCATTACATTTGTGCCCGAAAGCGAGGAAAACGATGTCATCTCGGGAGTGAGCACCACGAAAAGCGTTGCCGCCATTGCTGCGGTGCGGCTCGTTACGCGCGCAAGCACAGCGTAGAACGCCACAAGGAACGACAAATAAATCAATCCCGGGATAATCTTTGAACTTTCCGCACCGAGAGTGTAGACGTAGGCATATGCCAGCTGCACCAACGGAAGGTAGGCAATCGGGCTGCCCGGCCCGTGGATTCCCGGCATATAGTCGCCGGTGAAAATGCTCATGCCGCCGTAAGTATGTTCCTTGGCGGCCACAAATCCAAGCGTGTCAAACGCCGCAAGTGAGTCGCGGTCGTAAGTAGGAAAGAACATGCATTTCTGGAAATTGGCATATTCCACCCACACTGCGAAGGCAAGCAAAAGCAACCAAATGAAATTGAAAGAATTCAAGTCAATGGGGCGACGAAGTGCCTCGATGACTTTCTGTTTCCTAGGCAGCAACCCCACAACAAGCAACCCCGCCACCACGACATCGGCTGTGAGCAGCGCGCTTGCCGTAAGCGGAATGCGGCAAAGGTCAATCAGCGCCATTACGACGGTCATCACGCCCACGCCCACGGGAAACGCCAAACCGATACGCTCCAGGCGGGTGGTGAGAGTGGATATGTTGAAAACTGTGAGGTATCCCACAAAAAACAGAAGCAGTATTCCTAATGCGTACATGGCTTTACTTTTTAATCATAAGTTTCATTGCCTCCACAGAGTCGGTCGGCAACACGGTGAGAAGGGTTGAGGGCGGCGTGGCATAGGGCAGAAGTTCGCGTCCGTGCCCGTTGATTATTGCCACATGGGATATCTTTTTGCTCCAGGAGGTTTTGCCCAATTCTTTCTTTATCACAATTCGTCGGGGATAGAGAAAGCGCACTGCGCTAAGCTTGTCGCAAAGGTTTCCGTTGAAGCTCACACCGGTGTTGACGCTTGTGTCGGTAAAGTCCTCGCGTGAGGGATAAAACACAACGGAGTTCTCGGGTGTGGACTTGCGTATCATTTCGATGAAAGCGTAGTCGTATCCAAGTTTAGCCTCGAGTTTTTGGTCGAAGTTGAATCCGCGTATTTCCTTAATGGCTTTCAGGTTGCTTTTGGCGTATCCGTCGATGAGCCACTGGTATCCCGTATTCATTTTGATGATTTGCGGGCAGAGCATATAGAGCGCTGCTGCAATCAGAAGGTTTTTCACCCACCACGAAAAGCCGTAGCGTGTGGATTTTGGTGTTTCTTTTTTGTTTGCCATAGGTTAGTTTGTAAATCTGTATTTGATTAAAGTCCACACGGCTTCAATTCCGTCGGTCCATCGCAGTTTTTTTCCTTGCTCCATGGTTCGCGGTGAATAGTGTATGGGTTCTTCGTGGATTTTGATGCCGAGTTTTGAGATTTTGGCGGTAACTTCGGGGCAGAACTCGAAACCTTCGCAGCGCAGGGTGAAGCGTTTGAGCACTTCGGCGCGCACAAGTTTGTAGCATGTGGGCTCGTCGGTGATATTCTGACCGTAAAGCAAGTTTGTGATGTGCGACACCAACCGTCCGCCGAGGTAGAAACTTCGGTATAGGCTCTTGTTTTGTTTGTCGAGGAAGCGTGAGCCGTAAACAGCATCGTAGTTGCCGTCGATCATAGCCTTCATAAGTTTCGCTATGTCGTTGGGATTGAGTTCCAGGTCGCCGTCCTGAATTATCACATAGTCGCCGGTGGCTTGTTGGAGTGCGGTGCGAATGGCGCGCCCTTTGCCGTGGTTGGTTTCGTGCTGCAGCAAAGTTACCGGCAAGCCCTTTTCTGACGACAGATATTCCTTGACGTTGGCTGCCGTATGGTCTTTCGAGCCGTCGTCAACCACTATCACTTCTTTGTTTATGCCGTAGGGCAATTCCACATCACACACTTTTGCTATTACCTTGGTGATGTTTTCTGCCTCGTTGTATGCAGGAATTATTATCGTAAGTTTCTTTCCGCTAAAATCCTTCGTGTCGTCCATGCGAATAGGTGTGTTCGTTTTTTTATGCCTACAAAATTACATTTTTTTTACTCACAAAGGCATTTTGAACATTAAAGATTAAAAATTCCTCTGTAATTGCAAGGCGTTTGAGAAGCCTTGAAACAATGCCTCAGAATATGGTTTTTACGAGGTCTGATGTAATTTAAATTAGATGCGTCGGAATTTAAATTAGATGCCTTGGAATTTTTACGAGATGCGCATGTTGTTTTTTCTTCTCAAAATCCAATAATTAGTATATTTGCAGATGTAAAAAACTTGACTATGACCAAACGATTATATTCGTGCCTTTTCGCCGCATTTTGCGCGCTCGCTCTCTCGGCACAGACAAAAGAACAGGAAAACAACGCAATCCGTAAGCTTGGAATCGCACAGTATGCTATCTCTCACCTATATGTTGATTCTGTGAACATGCAGAAACTCACCGAAGGTGCAATCACCGGAATGCTTTCGCAACTTGATCCTCATTCCACATACACCGACGCCACTCAGACAAAGGCTCTGAACGAACCGCTGCGCGGCGACTTCGAAGGGATAGGCGTGCAGTTTAATATGATAGAGGATACGCTCGTCGTGGTACAGCCCACCGACAAAGGTCCGTCGCAGAAGGCGGGAATCCTTGCGGGCGACCGCATCGTGAGAGTGAACGACACGATAATTGCAGGCGTCAAGATGCAGACTAACGACATCATGAAACGTTTGCGCGGCAAGAAAGGCACCACGGTTCACCTCGGCATTATCCGTCCGGGCGTGAAAGAGGAAATCAAGTTCGACATCGTGCGCGACAAGATACCGCTCCATACCCTCGACGCCGCATATATGATTGACAACAAGACAGGCTACATACGCTTCGGCTCATTTGGACAGAAAACTCCCGAGGAAATTCGCACCGCAATGAAGGATCTTGCCTCCAAGGGCATGGAAAGGCTGGTAATCGACCTGCGCGGAAACGGCGGAGGCTTCATGGAATCGGCCGTACAAATAGCCAACGAATTTCTGCAAGCCGGCGACATGGTGGTATATACCAAAGGACGCGCCGTGCCTTCGCAGGAATACAAAGCGAGAGGCGGAGGAATGTTCACCAAAGGCAAAGTGGTTGTGCTAATCGACGAATATTCCGCATCGGCTGCCGAAATACTCGCCGGAGCTTTGCAGGACAACGACCGCGCGGCGATAGTGGGCGTAAGAAGTTTCGGCAAAGGACTCGTGCAACAGCCCGTGCAAATGCCCGACGGCTCAATGATTCGACTCACTGTGTCGCGATATTACACTCCGGCGGGACGTTGCATTCAAAAACCATATAAGCCGGGTGAAAAGGAGGCTTATGGTCTTGACGAACTCAATAGAATTCGTAGCGGAGAGCTATTTCATGCCGACAGTATACACCATAATGATTCGCTGAAATGCTACACGCTCAAAAAACACCGCCCCGTTTACGGAGGAGGAGGCATCATACCCGATTACTTTGTACCGCTCGACACAATGGTATATACTAAATGTTACCGCAGTCTCTCGCGAAAGAATCTCATACTCCCCGCAGGCACAAAATATATAGATCAGCACCGCAATCAACTCAAGAAAGATTATCCCGACTTCGATACGTTTAAAAACAAATTCGTTGTGCCCGAAGAAATAATAGAAAGCATTTTTGCCGCAGGCGAGAAAGACAAAATCACACCCAAGGACGACGAAGAGAAAACCAAGACCCGCGCGCTCATAACCAAAATCACCAAAGCGCTCGTGGCCCGCGATATTTGGGATACCTCACAGTATTTCCAAATAATAAACGATGATGACGCTACTATCGCAAAGGCTTTGCAGGTGATCAGGAAATAAATTTAATCGGTACGGTAATGAAGCGACATTTTCTGATATTGCTCGCAACGGTAATGATGTTGCCGATATGCGCAAGCGCAAGTTTCGTAGAGGGAGGCAAACGGGAATTCCCGATATTGTGCAACGGCATTCCTTGCGTGCTCGACTCGGCAAACTTGGCGCTTTACTGCAGCATTAAGCCTGAGACCGGCGATTCTATGAAGCTTGTCTTTACGTCGGAATCAATTCCCAAACTGCGCATAAACTATCACCGCTATAATATGGGCGATACCGTTACGCTGTATAACGATTTGCGCCGTTCGTACCGCCTTAATATCGGAACAAGCCTGCAGAGATGGACGATTTACTTCACTTCTCTGCCGATAGTAATGGTTGAGGCTACAAAATATGAGAAAGAAGTTTACAATCCAGGCTATATTTATATTATCGATCCCTGGAAACGTACGAAAGGTCAGGCTCTTTTCCAGCATTACATCGGAGCAAGAATACGCGGCGCCTCAACTTCGGGATACCCCAAGAAACCTTATGCAATCAAGCTCTGGGATGCTAATCGCGAGGGCAAGAATGTGAGCGTTATGGGGCTTATGAAAGACGACAATCTCATACTTGATGCGATGTACAACGATAAGGCGCGAATGAGAACGCGGCTTTGTTTTGATTTGTGGAACCAAGTGGACAGCATTCCCTATAATGTTTCGGAGGGGCACTCAAAACTTAATGGTACGGAGGGACGTTTTGTAGAAGTTTTCTTAGATGGGAGCTACAACGGGCTTTATTGTCTCACCGACAAGATAAACCGTAAAAAACTCGACCTTGCAAAAACCGCTACCGACGAAAACGGGAAACTTGTTTTCCATGGAATGCTTTACAAGGCGACGGATTGGTCGGCCGAAACGCGCTTCAATGATGTGCGCGACTATATTTCCACCGAAAATACTTTGGAATGGTGTAAATGGGAACAGAAATATCCCGACGACAGTGTGGAAATGGCGAATTGGGCACCGCTTAAAAATCTGATAACATTCACTGCGCCCGGAACCAATTCCAACAAAGTGAAGTTTGCTGCTCTTCTGCGCAACAAATATTACCTGCAAAATCTCACGGACTTCATTCTTTTCGTAAATGTTCTTCATATCAACGACAACAACTGCAAGAACACTTATGTGAGCTACCGCGATGTGAAAGATGTAACGCCCCAAGCGCTTCTTACTCCTTGGGATCTCGATGCTTCGTTTGGCAGAGATTGGAACAGCGAGCTTTTGAATGTTCAGGGGTTCGGCGGACAAGTTACATCGTGCGGACTTTTTGACCGTTTGCTCAATGGCGGGCCGGCGTATTTCCGTCAGAATTTCCGCGACACCTGGATTCGTTGGAAAAGTGGCGCATTCTCGCTCGACAGTGTGAGAAACCGGATTATGGCATACAAAGATCTTTTATACAACTCGGGAGCGTGGAAGCGCGAGATGCTGCGTTGGCCAAGCTCAATGGGACCTATCGATTCCGAAACCGAATATATGGTGAACTGGTACGCCCGTGCTATTGCCAATGCCGACAGTGTGCTTGCCGATTTCCCGAGCGCGATAAACGATGTGGTTGTTAATCCTGCCAACGATGTAGATATTTCCGTTCAAGACAATATGGTGGCAGTAAAATGTAGCGACTCGCAGGCGCAAATCAGCATTTGGTCGGTAGACGGTGCTGAAGTGGAAAATCAAAATGCGGCAATTCCGTATCGCAGCCGCGTTCTCGAAAAGGGCGTGTACGTTGTGTGTGTGAAAACGTCCCATACCACGGCGCGCAAAAAGGTTCTCATAAGATAGACAAGCCATGGTGGTTGCGGCAATTGCGGTTTCGTTGGTAGTTGGTGTGCTGATAGGATATCTGGTATGCCACATGCGTAGCGCGTCAAGGATTTCTGCGCTTACGGTGTCGCGTGAGGTAGAGATGCAAAAGGCTGTCTCGCTTCAGGAAAACCTCAACGCACTTGCGGCATCAAGCGAAAAAAGCCGCAAGGACCTTGAAGAGCAATACAACCGCAATCTCGAACTTTTGCAAACGCGCCAAAGGGAACTGATGAACGAGCAAATGAAATTGGTTTCCGAGAAATTGCGCACTACTTCCGAAGAGGTGTTGCTCAAAAGGCAGGAGCAACTCTCGATGGCAAACAAGGAACAACTGGCAGCTATTCTCAATCCGCTCAATGCCAATATTGCCCAAATGAAAGAGGCTGTGGAGAAAAGCAAACTCGAACAGTCGAAAACCATGGCAAGTCTGCAAACGGCTATAAACAGTAGTTTTGAACAGGCAAAGGCTGTGGGCGCGAGTGCCGACCGTTTGGCGTCGGCGCTTACGGGCGAAAACAAGACGCAGGGCAATTTCGGGGAACTCAAGCTCAAAGAACTTCTCGACAGCATGGGATTTACCGAAGGCATAGAGTATGAAACGCAAACCACCCTGCGCGACGAGAAAGGCAATGCCATAAAAGATGACGAAACGGGGCGGAAAATGATACCCGACGTGCTTCTTCATTTTCCCGACAAGCGCGACATGGTAATCGATTCCAAGATGTCGTTCAAGGCATTTGAGGACTATCAGAACGCAGCCGGCGAAAGCGAGCGCAGCGAGGCGTTGAAACGCCATATTGCTTCGGTGCGCGGGCATGTGAAGGAGTTGAAATCAAAAGACTACAGCAAATTCATGCCACAAGGTTCGGCGCGCCTCGATTTTGTAATAATGTATGTGTTTTGCGAAGGGGCTTTGCAACTTGCCCTCTCCAACGACGCCGCCCTATGGCGCGATGCCTACAACGACGGAGTGCTTATCACCGGTTCGCAAAACATGTACGCACTTCTCAGAATACTTGAAATAAGTTGGAAACAGATGCGCCAAGCCGAGAACCAGGAGAAAATCATCGGCGTGGCAAACGAAATCGTGAGCAGGGTGCAGATACTCTGCGAAAGGCTCAACAAGGCGGAAACGTGTCTTAAGAAAACGCAGGAGGCATTCGACGATGTGCGCACAATGGCGCAACCCTCGGGCCGTAGCATCACGGTTTCGGCAAACAAGTTGCTGAAATTCGGCGCACAAAAGGATTCCAGACACACTGCTTTGCCTTCTCAGGAAGAGTAAAACAACTCCTTGAAAATATTCGTATAATATCGAAAAAACGAGATACCCACTGGTTTCTCACACGCCTTGTTTACAATTTTTCGCGAGTCAAATGGAAGGTTTTTTCCCGCAAGCCAAAAACCATGCTGTGCATGGCAAAAACCATGTTGCGCATGGCGAAAAAACAAGTCGGCATCTAGTGAAAAACTCCGGGCCACCAAATTTAAATTCCGGGCCATGTAATTTAAATTAGATGCGTCGGAGTTTTTACGAGATGCCGTGTAGTTTTCGCAATGAGCACAAAGCCTTTTTGCAGCCCTCTGCAAGGGGGCAATCAAAAAAGCAGCGCTTAAATATTTGTTGCATTAAATAAATGTGTAACTTTGTGAAAAATATGCCCTATATGTTGGCGGACATACATTTATCATCGCTATCCGACCATCTCGGCACACACTGCGCCGAACGTGAGATCTTGATGTATCGCGATCCGTATATCAAGTTCTGGCATCGCGTGAGCGGCAGATATGTGTGTGAAATAGTGGAACGGACATGCCTTGCCATGTTGCGCCGGGGCATTCACCCGCGCGACAGAATTGTTGTACTTTCCGACAACATGCCCGAGTGCATCTATGTGAGCCTTGCCGCCTACAAGGCAGGCATTGTAGTGGTGCCGGTATACGCCGGCACATCTCTCGCGAGGCTCGAAGCCATAGTGAAACTCACTGAGGCACACGTGATATTCGCGGGCGGACAAGAGCAATACGACATTGCCGTGCAGCTCTACAACCGCCCCTGCATGCTGAACCGCATCATTACGTTCGACCCCGAAGTGGTGTTCCGCCGCAAGGATCTCACCACGGTGAGGTTTGACGAGTTTACGCATCTTTCCTGCAACCGGCCGGTTTATTTCCCACTGCCGGGCAACAACGACATAGCCGACATAATCTTCACCAGCGGCACTACGGGCGAACCCAAAGGCGTGGCAATCACCCACGGCATGTATGCTGCCGCATTCCGGGCCAACGCCCGCGCAATACGGGTGGACGAAGGCTGGAAAGTGCTCGAATATTTGCCCTATAGCCACATCTTTGAACGGTCGTGGGCTTTCTTCTGTCTGATGTGCGGAGCTACGCTCGCCATCAACAGACAACCGAGCCACTTGCAAAGGGCTGTGGTGGAAATTCGTCCCGATGCAATGTGTTGCGTGCCGCACTTCTGGGAAAAAGTATACGAGGTAGTGAATGCTACAATCGTAAACGAATCGCCGCAGATGCGCAAATGGCACGAACATTGTCTGGAAACGGGGAAAAAATACAACGTGGATTATCGCGCAAAACAAACGGAAGCTCCCCCGGAACTCGCCGCGGAATACGCGAAATGCGACCGAGAAACATTTCTGCCGCTACGCCGGCGGCTGGGATTGGAGAACGCCAAAGTGTTGCCCACTGCCGGAGCCGTGGTGTCGCGCGAGATAGAAACGTTTGCCCGTTCGTGCGGTTTGCCGATAGTTGTAGGCTACGGACTGACGGAGTCTACCGCAACCGTGAGCTGTGATGTTTTGAATGAAATATGCACTGCCGGTTCCGTAGGTCGCACAATAGACGGACTGCATGTGGCTTTCGGCGAAAACAACGAGATACTGTTGCGCGGAGATACGATAGCCAACGGATATTACCGCAATGCCGCCGCAACAAATGCGGTTTTCGTTGACGGCTGGTTTCATACCGGAGACGCGGGGTGCCTTGTAAACGGCGAACTCTACATCACCGGGCGGATAAAACAGCTAATGAAAACGTCGAACGGCAAGTATGTGGCTCCCGAACAGATTGAAGCCGCGCTCAACTCCGACCCTGCCATAATGCAGACCGTTGTGATAGCCGAGGGACGCAAGTATGTTTCGGCATTAATCGTTCCCGCACCTGAAACAACGGCGAAGTTTGCTGCTGCGTCGGATCTGCGGCGAATGATATGGGAGCGCATAGTCGAGAAACAGAAGAACCTCCCGCCGTTCTGCCGTATAAAACGGTTTATGCTGCTACCCGGCGCGCTCACAACCGACAACGGCTGCATGACACCCACAATGAAAATTCGCAGAGACGTTGTGGCGAAAAAGTTTGCGGAACTGATCGATACAATTTACGACAACAAGAAGTATAAAACATATGATAACCTCTGAACAACTGAAAGAGATTCAAACACGTGCCGAACAACTCGGACACTACCTTGATATAGACCGAAAGAAAATAGAACTCGAGGAAGCGCAGCTGCATACTCAGGCTCCCGATTTCTGGGAAGATCAGAAAAAAGCCGAACAGCAGATGAAAACAGTCAAAGAACTCGAGCGCTGGGTAGAAGGTTATAAAGAAGTTTGCACAGATGTGCAGGAACTTGCCCTTGCTTTTGATTTCCATAAGGAAGGAATGGTGGAAGAAGAGGAAGTTGATGCCGACTATGCCAAAGCTGTTGAGAAAATCGAGGCTCTCGAAATGAAAAACATGCTGCGCCGCGAAGAAGACCAGATGTCTTGTGTGCTCAAGATCAATTCTGGTGCAGGCGGAACCGAGAGTCAGGACTGGGCATCTATGCTAATGAGAATGTATATGCGCTATGCCGAAGCCCAGGGGTACAAGGTAACGATAAGCAACTTGCAGGACGGAGAAGAGGCAGGCATCAAAACCGTAACGATGGAGATTGAGGGCGATTATGCATACGGCTATCTTAAAAGCGAAAACGGTGTGCATCGCCTTGTACGCGTCTCGCCCTACAATGCACAGGGCAAGCGCATGACTTCGTTTGCGAGCGTTTTTGTTACGCCGCTTGTCGACGATACGATAGAGGTCTTTGTTGATCCTTCAAAGATTAGCTGGGATCTTTTCCGCAGTGGCGGCGCCGGCGGACAGAATGTCAACAAGGTGGAAACGGGTGTGCGCTTGCGCTATCAGTATGTAGACCCTGACACGGGCGAGGAAGAGGAAATCTTGATTGAGAATACCGAGAGCAGAAAGCAACTCGAAAATCGTGAAAACGCCATGCGACTGCTCAGGTCCCAACTCTACGACCGCGCATTGCAGAAGCGCAAGGCCGAGCAGGCTAAAATCGAGGCGGGAAAGAAGAAGATAGAGTGGGGAAGCCAGATACGCTCCTATGTGTTTGACGACCGCCGAGTGAAAGACCACCGCACGGGATTCCAGACAAGCGACGTGGGCGGAGTGATGGACGGAAATATCGACGGGTTCATTAAAGCTTACCTTATGGAGTTTGCCGATACGAAAGACAACGTTTGAAAACAAACGGCATATAATATAAACAACTCAAAATACCGAATGCCATGAGTGAACAGAGAAAATTTAAGGCCAACGAACGCAAGAAAAAACAAGCGCGTCAGGCCAAGAGAATTGTAAACGGTATATTCATTGCCTTGGTGGCGCTAATGGTTGTGTGTATCGCACTTGCGGCGCTGATGTCCGACTAACCGTCGCATCGGGCTTTGACCTTGCCGAAAAGAGAGGCTGTAATGTCGATAGAAATTGAACATAAATTCCTCGTACGCGGGGAATACAAGGCTTTTGCGTCTTCTTCGAGCCACATCAAGCAGGGCTATATTTGCAGCGCAAAGGGCAGAACAGTGCGTGTGCGCATTCGCGACAACCGGGGATACCTCACCATTAAAGGTCCGTCGCCCGACGGCGGACTGTCGCGCTATGAATTTGAAAAGGAGATAAATCTCGACGATGCCGAAAGGCTCATGTCGCTGTGCGAACCGGGTATTGTGGACAAACGGCGCTGGCTTGTGCCGTTTGCAGGGCATACTTTTGAAGTTGATGAGTTTTTCGGCGACAATGAGGGGCTTGTAATGGCGGAAGTGGAGCTTTCCGCTCCCGACGAGCCTTTTGAAAAGCCCGATTTCATAGGGCGTGATGTAACGGGCGACCGACGTTTCTACAATTCCTCGCTTCGCTGCAATCCGTTCAAGGAATGGCGCGACACCCTTCCCGAATATTCTAAACCAGCCGACAGACAGGAGTAAAACTCTGGCGTACATAAAATTCAGCATACCGCATCATGGCGCTCCATGGTGCGGTAAAAGTATGCGCCGATGCCTTGTTTTTCGGCTTTTATAAGTTGTTGAAAATCAAGCGCGGTTTTTCGCCAAAACAATGTCAGACATTATTTGGATAATATCATACATTGTTTAAAAGATATCAGACATCGTTTTTCCCTTTTGCGGTAATGTTTTTTCGGCATCAGATTCTTTTTTGTTTCCCGTGTTTTGGAGTGATTTTTTGGTTTGTTTGTAAAAAGGCGTAATGCGTTGTAATACAATGGGTATGCGTCTTTTTTCGCAAAGCACGGAATATGGCTTTTACGAGGTCAGACCTAATTTAAATTCCGGGCCATGTAATTTAAATTAGATGGCCCGGAGTTTTTGCGAGATGCGATGTAGGAAAAACTGCATTGCAAATTGAGCAAACAATATGTTTTTGTATGCCTTGAAAAATTTTTGTCTTGCAATCATCTTGCCGTTTTTGTAAAAACACGTACATTTGTAGGGAATACGTAATTGGTTGTATTTTTGTAAAAAACATCTTATGAACAAAATTATAAAGCCTGCACTTTTGCTGGCGGCAATGCTATGCTTAAGTTTCTCGGTTTTGCACGCCGACAGATTCGCCAAACGCAAGTCGTATCAGAACCCAGTGATTAAATCGTCTGTTCCCGACCCGACGGTAATCCGTGCCGACGACGGATACTTCTATCTCTATGGCACGGAAGACATGGCAAACATGCCCATCTACCGTTCGCTCAATCTTGTTGATTGGACATTTGTTGGCACAGCCTTTACCGAAGCCACGCGTCCGCGCTGCGTGCGCCCGTATACCAAGGGAATGATGTGGGCGCCCGATATAAATTATTTCAACGGGCATTATGTGCTCTACTATTCCATAGGTGTTTGGGGCTCGGCTTGGGAGTGCGGCGTAGGTGTAGCCACATCGGAACGCCCCGAAGGGCCATTCGTTGACCAAGGTGTGGTTTTCATGGGAAAAGATCTTAATGTGGGAAATTCCATCGACCAGTTCTTTATCGAGGAAGACGGCAAAAAATATATGTTCTGGGGAAGCTATTGGGGCATTTACGCTGTGCAGCTCACCGACGACGGTTTGCGAGTGATGCCCGGCTCAACTCCGCAACAAATATGCAATACCCAAATGGAGGGAACCTATATCCATAAGCGCAACGGCTATTATTATCTCATCGGTTCCAACGGAAACTGCTGCCAGAGCGGAGGCGATTACAGCATTGTAACCTATAAGTTGATTTGCGGGCGTTCCACAAGTTTGTTCGGGCCGTATGTTACGAAAGACGGCAAGAAACTTCTCGACAGCAGCGCGAACTACGAAAATTTCCTGCTACCTAATGAATATTGCCTCGGTCCCGGGCACAACGCCGAATGGGTTGAAGACGACAAAGGCGATACTTGGATTATATATCACGGCTATCTGCGCTCCGAACTGGAGAAACAGAGAATGGTGTGGCTTGATCAAGTGAAATGGAAAGACAATTGGCCATACATGGAGAGCAGTTGTCCTTCGTCAAGTGCTACTGCGCCGTATTTCAAGGGCGTGAACGAAAATTAATCCTATAATAAAGAAGAATATGACAAGTCTTACCGCGTTGATAGTTGTTGTTTTCGTATTGGGCTACCTTTTCATAGCCCTCGAAAGCGTTACCAAGGTAAACAAAGCCCCTGTGGCGTTGCTGATGTTTGTTGCCGTTTGGACGATATACATGATAGATCCCGGACAATACGTTTCCGTGGCGTCGCACGACCAAATAGCACAAACGGTAGGCGGAATTATCGAGCGGCACTTGGGAAGCACGGCCACAACATTGTTTTTCCTTATGGGCGCAATGACTGTGGTGGAAGTGGTAGACCAGAACGGCGGTTTCAACTGGGTGAAGAATGTGATGCATACCAAGTCGAAACGCACACTGTTGTGGAGAATAGCGTTTATGACGTTTTTCCTTTCGGCAATACTCGACAACCTCACCACGTCGATAGTAATGATTATGATTCTACGCAAACTCGTGAGCGACCACAAGGACAGAATAGTCTATGCGTCGCTTGTGATAATTGCGGCAAACGCCGGCGGAGCTTTCTCGCCCATTGGCGACGTAACGACAATCATGCTGTGGAACGCGGGAATGATTTCGGCAGCGGGAGTAATCACTGAAATTTTCGTGCCGTCGGTTGTAGCAATGGTGATACCGGGACTTATCATGCAGACAATGCTCAAAGGTCAACTTGCCACGGCCACTGTGGAAAACTCCGAGGTATCTTCGGCGAGCGATTTCAGCAGTGCGCAGCGCAAAGCCGTATTCTTTATCGGTGTGGGCGGTTTGATTTTTGTTCCAATCTTCAAGACTATCACTCATCTGCCGCCTTTTGTTGGCGTGTTGCTGGTGCTCGGAGTTTTGTGGACTGTTACCGAAATTTTCTATCGCAACCTAAGCAAAACAGAAGAGAGCGGCGGCATGGGCAAAAGGGTTTCAAAACTCCTTTCGCGCATCGATATAACCACAATCCTGTTCTTCCTCGGAATTCTAATGGCTGTGGCGTGTCTTGAAGAGGTTGGCGTTTTGTCGATGCTCGGTTCTACGCTCAACATCACGTTCAACGGCAACCATTACATTGTAAACGGAATAATAGGCATGCTTTCCTCCGTGGTCGACAACGTTCCCCTCGTGGCAGGCTGCATGGGAATGTATCCCATAGCCCCGACAGGCGATTTCGCAATCGACGGAATTTTCTGGCAACTGCTTGCATATTGCGCAGGAGTGGGCGGAAGCATTCTTATAATAGGCAGCGCGGCCGGCGTAGTGGTTATGGGACTGGAGAAAATCACCTTCGGCTGGTATATGAAGCACGTAAGTTGGATAGCATTCGTTGGATACCTCGTGGGAATCGTTTGCTACTGGCTGATAAAGAACTTCGTTTTTTAGGGAAACCGCGCCATTTTCAATACATTTGATATGGTCTGAACAATGTCTGACATTATTTAAACGATGTCAGACATTATTTAAATAATATCAGACATCGGAAAAACAATATCTCTTATTGTAAAAACGGGAAACCACACGGCTTGTTTTTCGTCGTAAAATACAATAAATCCAAGCCATACGAGTTATAAAATTATACGTGCCGCACAAACGCTGCGCAATGTTCGAATGAGACACTCCGTTATATATATATATTGTATGCTTGCCGCAATGCTGATATTGGCGGCATCGTGCAGCACACCCGAGAAACACCACAAGAAAGGCGATATGTTTTTCGCCCACGGCGAGTACTTCGATGCGGCAGCGGAATACAAAACGGCTTACTCCACTACACCGCGTGCCGACAAGGAGGCAAGAGGCGCGAGAGCGTTTCTCATGGGAGAATGTTACCGACGGATAAATTCCATATCCAAAGCCGAAGGTGCTTACCGCAACGCCGTGAGATACAACTACGTCGATACCACAACTTATTTCTGGCTTGCTGAAACGCAGAGAATGCAGGGAAATTACAAGGACGCCCGGAAAAACTACGAGCTATACCTGAATTTGCAGCCCGACGACCGCCGTACGAAAACCGGGCTGGAATCTTGCACGCTCGGGCCGAAGATGAAAGCCGAAGGTTCGAACTACACGGTGCATGCTGCGCCGCTATTCACCTCACGCCGCGCAGATTATTGCCCGGCGCTTTTCGGCGAAAAATACGATCAGTTGATTTTTACATCAACACGCCCGCAAGCTACCGGAGATGACGACAGCGGAATTACGGGAATGAAAAACGGAGACTTTTTTTATACTTCCAAAGACGACAAAGGCAAATGGAAACCCGTTGAGCCCTTGCAAGGAAACGTCAATAGCGCATTCGATGAAGGCGCTGCGGCTATTTCTCCCGACGGGCAGACAATGTATTTCACCTATTGCAGTGTTGATCCCGAATATCCCCGTTATGCTGAGATTTATTCCTCAACCCGTTCCGACGCCACGTGGAGTAAACCTCAGAAAGTGGAGATTTCTTCGGACACGCTCTCATCTTATGCTCACCCCGCGGTTTCTCCCGACGGCAAATGGCTTTATTTCGTGTCTGATATGCCGGGTGGAATAGGCGGGCTCGACATTTGGCGCACTCAAATCGATTCTCATGGAATGGGCGTGCCTGAAAATCTTGGCGAGCCGATAAATACGCCGGGCGATGAAGAATTTCCGACGTTCCGCTTCAATGGCGATTTGTATTTCTCTTCAAACGGCCACCCGGGTATGGGAGGTCTTGACATTTACTGCGCTCACCCCGACACTATAAACAACAAGTGGCGCGTTGAGATACTTCCTTCGCCGGTCAATTCCTCGGGCGATGATTTCGGTATGACTTTCGAGGGAATCTACAACCGTGGATATTTCAGCAGCAACAGGAAAAACGGGCGCGGCTGGGATCATATTTTCAGTTTCGAACGGCCTGAAGTGGTGCAGACAGTAACCGGTTGGGTTTATGAGCAAGATGGTTATGAACTTCCGCAATCCACGGTATATATGATAGGAAACGACGGCACTAACCTCAAATTCGGAGTGAGGAGCGACGGAGGTTTCGAGCAAGTTATCAAGCCTGGAGTGAAATATGTGCTTCTCGCCACGTGCGACGGCTTTTTGAATTACAAGCAGGAAGTTACTGTGGATTCTTCCGACGTATCTACTTGCGACACGGTTTATTTTCCGCTTCCTTCGGTCAATTCTCCGGTGCTCGTAAGGAATGTTTTTTATGAATTCAACAGCGCAAAACTCACCGACGACTCACGTCAGGCACTCGACAAGCTTGCGCAGTTGCTCAACGACAATGCAAATATCACCATTGAACTTAGTTCGCATTGCGACTACCGCGGCAACGAATTATACAACCGCAAACTGTCGCAACAACGTGCCGAATCGGTGGTGGAATATCTGACGGAGCACGGAATAGACTCCGCGCGGCTCACGGCTGTCGGCTACGGAAAACTACGCCCGAAGGTTGCAACCAAACGCCTTGCCTCATCGTATAAATTCCTCCACGAGGGCGACACGCTCACAGAGGCTTTCATCAAAAAACTAAAGGAAAGCGAACAGGATACATGCAACGCGCTAAACCGCAGAACCGAATTCCGAGTGCTGAAAACTACATACGGATTGTTTGACGACAAAGGAAATATCGACAGCAAGGCTCTGCTTGGCAACAACAAGGCCGGCAAGAAAGGTAAGGCCGAACCTGTGGTGAAAGTCTACATACCTACGCCCGCAGAAGCGGCTGCGGCTGACGGCAAAACGCTTGCGGCGAAGAAAGACACGGTGAAACAAACCGCCAAGAAGCCTGCCGCAACAAGCGGTAAGGCAGCTGCAACAAATGATAAGGCTGTCGAAAAAAGCGATAAGGCTGCCGCTACGAACAACAAGCCTGATGCTACAACCAAGGCGGCTGCTGCAACGGTCAAGACGCCGGCGGCTGCAGACGCAAAGGCTTCGGCTGAAACCAAGGTGGCGAATGGTGCGGACAACAAGGCACAACAGACTCCTGCCACTGCGGAAAAAGCGGTAAAGACGGTAGCAAAAACCGATACTGTCAAGGCAAATGTAGATAAAAAAGCGAGCGCAGAAACTACATCGGGAGAAGGAAAAAACTCCGGGCCATCTAATTTAAATTCCGACGCATCTAATTTAAATTCCAAGGCATCTAATTTTAACGACAACGCATCTACGAAAAACGATGTCAAACAAAAGGCCGACAGTGTCAAGAATACTCCTGCAAAAACCGCTGTTGATTCTGCCAAAGTGCTGAAATCCAAGGAAGATTCGGCTAAGGCTGCAAAACAGAAAGCCGATTCGCTAAAAGCGGTCAAGCAAAAGGCTGATTCCCTCAAAGCTGCGCGCGCCAAAGCCGACTCAATTAAAAAAGCTGCCGTGGAAGAATCGGCAGCAAATGCCGTGAAGCCGCAAACAAATGCGGCGCAGAAAAAAGCAGATGCCGTTGAAAGTGGAGCAAAAGCCGAAAAGAAGTCTACGAAACAGCCCGAGGCGTCTGCCAAAACCGATGCCGCTGCTACCAAGAGCGTATCGCCTGCCGTCAAGATGAGCAAGGCGGAAAAAGATTCGGCAAAGGCTGCCGCCAAAGCCGCTAAGGCAAAACTCAAAGCCGAACAAAAGGCAAAGGCCGACTCGCTGAAAATTGCCAAGAAGAAGGAAAAAGCGGCTGCCAAGGCCAAGGCGAAAGCTGCCAAAGCCAAAGCAAAGGCCGAGAAGGAGAAAGCAAAACTCGCTGCGGCTAAGGCGAAAAACGCAAAGTCGAGCGGAGTGAAAGCTACCGTGAGAAAAACGACGGCTACCGCAAAAGCAGCCTCCACCACCGCAAAAGCGGCTTCCGCCACAGCCAAGAATACAACCGCAAAGGCTGCTGATACTAAAACCACCGAGAAAAAACTCACCCTTAAAGAACGTGAGGCGGTGAAGGACTCGATAATCGCAAAAGCCAAGCGTGATGCCGAGGCTGCAAAGCTGAAAGCTAAAAAGCAATAGTCGTATTGCACGAAAGATTTGCCGCCGAAAACACACAAATCCCCGTTTCGACAGAACGAACTCAAACATACGTTTTGGCGCAACGGGGATTGTTTATGCGTAGAGGGTTGTTTCTCAATCGGAAAACAATCGCTAATTTTGCAGTCGCAAATATAAGAAAATGACAGACCCACGCAATATAAAAATAGAGGAATACGATTATCCTTTGCCCGATGAGCGCATAGCCAAATACCCGGTAAAGGAACGCGATACCTCGAAACTTCTGGTTTACAAGCACGGCGAAATCTCCGACGACCGTTTCTATAATCTCCCCGAGCATATAAAGGCGGGCGAACTCCTGGTTTTCAACAACACGCGAGTGATACGCGCGCGCCTGCATTTCCACAAGGAAACGGGAGCTCTGATTGAAGTTTTTTGTCTGGAGCCCGAATTTCCGCGCGACTACGAGCAAATGTTCCAGGCAACCGACCGCTGCGAATGGACATGCCTCATAGGCAACCGCAAGAAGTGGAAAGAAGGAAGCTTGTGCCGCACGCTGAATGTGAAAGGCGAAGATGTGGAACTGAAAGCCCGTGTGAAAGATGCCGCGTGCGATGTAGTGGAATTTTCGTGGGGCGGAAACGGGATAACGTTTGCCGAAATTCTCGAGGCAGCGGGCGAATTGCCTATACCGCCCTATTTGAACCGCGAAACGGAGCAGAGCGATTTGACCACATACCAAACAGTTTATTCAAAGATAAAGGGCTCTGTGGCTGCTCCCACTGCCGGACTACACTTCACGCCCCGTGTGCTCGAGGCATTGGACGCCGGTGGAGTGGTGCGCGACGAAATCACGCTGCATGTGGGTGCCGGAACTTTCAAACCCGTCAAAACCGAAACGATAGCCGGCCATGTGATGCATCATGAGTTTATCAGCGTGAAACGCGAGAGTATCGAAAAACTCATAGCCCACGGCGGACAGTGCATAGCCGTTGGCACCACATCGGTGCGCACGCTCGAAAGTCTGTATTATATCGGCGTGATGATAGGCCGCAACCCCGATGCCGAGGAAAGCGACATATGGGTGAGACAATGGTTTCCATACGAATATGCAAGCGGCGGAGAAAAACCGCTGACCACTGTTGAGGCCCTGCAAAACATTGTGGATTATCTGGAACGCAACAACCTGCATACGCTCACAACAAATACGCAGATAATAATAGCTCCCGGATACAAATATCACGTGGTGAAAGCGATAATAACCAATTTCCACCAACCCAAAAGCACATTGCTGTTGCTTGTGTCGGCTTTGGTGGGCGACAATTGGCGCAAGATTTATCGCCACGCCCTCGATAGCAACTATCGCTTCCTAAGCTATGGCGACAGTTCGCTGCTAATTCCGTAAACAATCTGTCCCGCTCGGCAATCCATGCCGGCGGGATTTTTTTGTATCCCAAAAACATAACTCCAACTCCGTTGCCGGTGCTGCAAAAAGCCATACAATATATATATAATAAGGTGTGGAAAAAACAAAAAGGCATATTGCAAAAACTATGTCAGACATCGTTTCGGCAGGAAAAGAGCGAATTGTAACAACTTGATAATAAAAAGATAAAGAATAACGTAAAATAAGAAGAAAATAAGATATGCGCGACAACCAAAACGAACTGCTGCCAGTGGTAACGCCCCAAGGCGAAGTGGTGGGCAGTGCCACTCGCGGCGAATGCCATGGCGAAAAACGCCCGTTGCACCCCGTGGTACATCTCCACGTATTCAATGGCGAGGGAAAGCTATATCTGCAACTCCGCCCGCGATGGAAAGACATTCAGCCGGGCAAATGGGACACTGCCGTGGGAGGACATGTGGACTACGGCGAGGAAACAGCCGACGCCCTGCGCCGCGAAGTGCGCGAAGAACTCGGAATAACCGATTTTACCCCCGGATTCCTCACCCGATATGTGTTTGAATGTCCACGCGAACGCGAACTCGTCAATGTGTTTGCCACCGTGTATGACGGAGAAATATTCCCGAGTGCCGAGACAGCCGGCGGAAAATTCTTCTCGTCAGAGGAAATAAAATCGCTCACGGGAAAAGGCGTTTTTACACCCAATTTCGAGAGCGAATACAAACGCCTCTGCGAAAACGGTATGCTTTCAAAATACGCCCCGAAAAGTTGTTTATAACAAGAAAATAAGTACCTTTGCAAATTGTAAGTGAACGAAAATAACAAAATTAGTATTATGAGTTTG
Source organism: bacterium (assembly GCA_963660485.1). Taxonomy (GTDB): domain Bacteria; phylum Bacteroidota; class Bacteroidia; order Bacteroidales; family Bacteroidaceae; genus UBA6398. The sequence continues at coordinate 20,579 of CAVKYH010000031.1, forward strand.
AAAATAGTAGTGCTTGCCAAGCAAGTGCCCGACACGCGAAATGTGGGTAAGGACGCAATGACCCCCGAAGGGACTGTCAACCGCGCCGCATTGCCTGCAATCTTCAATCCCGAAGATCTCAACGCGCTCGAACAAGCCCTGCGCTTGAAAGACCAGAACCCCGGCACAACGATAACCGTTGTAACCATGGGACCTCCGCGTGCAACCGAAGTGATACGCGAGTCTCTCTATCGCGGAGCCGACGGCGGTGTGCTTCTCACCGACAGAGCCTTTGCAGGAGCCGACACATTGGCAACTTCATACGCCCTCTCCATGGCAATACGCAAGATAGGCGATTGCGACCTTATTATCGGCGGCCGCCAAGCTATTGACGGCGACACCGCACAGGTAGGCCCGCAGGTTGCGGAGAAACTTGGTTTGAACCAAATCACATACGTAAACGAAATCAACGCCTGCGATGGCAAGGAAATCACCGTTACACGCCACATCGACGGCGGAACGGAACTCGTGAAAGCCCCGCTGCCGATAATGCTTACGGTGAACGGAGACGCAGCACCCTGCCGACCGAGAAATGCAAAGCTCGTGATGAAATACAAACGCGCTATGACTCCTATCGAACGCCCAGCAAACGGCGAACTGCCCTATGCCGAGGAATACGAAAAGAAACCCTATCTCAACATCACCCAATGGACTGTGGCTGATGTGGACGGCGATTTGCAGCAGTGCGGACTTGCCGGCTCGCCCACCAAGGTGAAAGCCGTACAGAATATCGTGTTCAAAGCAAAAGAAAGCAAAACTCTCGGAGCAGCAGACGACGATATCAACGGACTAATTAAGGAATTACTCGCAAACCACACCATAGGATAAAGAAAGACCGATATGAACAACGTATTTGTATATTGCGAAATAGAAAAAACTACTGTAGAAGAAGTGAGCCTTGAACTCCTTACAAAAGGACGCAAGCTCGCCAATCGTCTCGGCGTAAAACTCGAAGCTATCTGCGCCGGTACAGGAATAAAAGGTCAGGTTGAAAAACAAGTTCTGCCTTATGGCGTGGACGTTCTCCACGTTTTCGACCACGAAGGACTGTATCCCTACACGTCGAAACCTCATACATCAATTCTCGTAAACCTTTTCAAGCGCGAACAACCACAAATCTGCCTGATGGGAGCAACTGTTATCGGCCGCGACCTCGGTCCCCGCGTTTCTTCAGCGCTTAAGAGCGGACTTACTGCCGATTGCACTGCTTTGGAAATCGGAGATTTTGATGACAAAAAGAGCGGAAAGTCTTATAAAGACCTGTTGTTCCAGATACGTCCTGCGTTCGGCGGAAACATTGTGGCAACAATCGTTAACCCGGAAAACCGCCCTCAAATGGCAACAGTGCGCAGCGGTGTGATGAAAGCTGAAATCCTTGACGAAAACTACAAAGGCGAGGTGGTTTATGAGAATACCGATGAATTTGTACCCGCAGAGGATTATGTTGTAAAGGTAATTGAACGCCACGTGGAGCGCGCAAAGAACAATCTCAAAGGCGCGGCTATCATCGTGGCAGGAGGCTATGGCGTAGGAAGCGCTGACGGTTTCAAATTGCTTTACGACTTTGCAAACGAAATTCACGCTGAGGTTGGCGCCAGCCGTGCTGCTGTTGATGCCGGCTTCTGCGCTTCGGATTTGCAGATAGGGCAAACTGGTGTAACGGTACGCCCCAAGGTTTACATAGCATGCGGCATTTCGGGCGCGATACAGCACGTGGCTGGTATGAAAGAGAGCGGAATCGTAATCTCAATCAATACTGACCCCGACGCTCCTATCAACAAAATTGCCGACTACGTTATTCTTGGTTCGGTAGAGGACGTTTTGCCCAAGATGATTAAGTATTATAAAGAAAACAGCAAGTAAGAAAGGGACTTGACAAAATCATAAAAAAGCAATGGCAAATTTCTATTCAGATAAGCCGGAACTAAAGTTCCACCTAAACAATGCCCTGATGAAAAAAATCGTCGCTCTTCGCGAAGGCGACTTTTCTGATGCGGCGAAATACGATTACGCTCCTGTTGACTACGATGATGCTATTGACAGCTACGATCGTGTGCTTTCGATAGTGGGCGATGTTACAGCCAATGTGGTTGCGCCCAACGCTGAAAGCGTTGATGCCGAAGGTCCGCATCTTAAAGATGGCCGTGTGAGCTATGCCGAGGGAACGAAGCAGAATCTCGCCACAACCATCGCTGCCGGAATGAACGGCATGACCATGCCCCGTCGTTACGGAGGCTTGAATTTCCCGATTACCGCCTATACCATTGCAAACGAAGTGGTATCGGCCGGCGATGCAGGCTTTGAAAATATTTGGAGTCTCCAAGATTGTATCGAAACCCTCTATGAGTTTGGCAACGAGGAGCAGCGCCAGAAATATATCCCGCGTGTTTGCGAGGGCGAAACCATGTCTATGGACCTCACCGAGCCTGATGCGGGTAGCGATTTGCAGAGTGTGATGCTTCGCGCCACATATTCCGAAGAAGAAGGCTGCTGGTTGCTCAACGGTGTGAAACGTTTCATCACCAATGGCGACTCTGACATTCACCTTGTGCTTGCCCGTTCAGAAGAAGGCACACGCGACGGCCGCGGTCTCTCGATGTTTATCTACGACAAGCGCCAAGGCGGAGTGAATGTGCGCCGCATTGAGAACAAGCTCGGTATTCACGGCTCACCCACTTGCGAACTTGTCTACAAGAACGCTCACGCAGAACTTTGCGGCGAACGTCGTTTGGGTCTCATCAAATATGTGATGGCTCTTATGAACGGCGCGCGTCTCGGCATCGCAGCCCAGAGTGTCGGCATCAGTCAGGCGGCTTATGACGAGGCACTTGCCTACGCCACAGACCGCTGCCAGTTTGGTAAGGCAATCATCGATATGCCGCCGGTGTACAATATGATTGCAACGATAAAGGCCAAACTCGATGCAGGCCGCGCACTTCTTTACGAAACATCGCGCTATGTGGACATTTACAAGTCGTATGACGACATTGCCCGCAGCCGCAAACTCACTCCCGAGGAACGTCAGGAGCAGAAGAAGTACACTCGTCTTGCCGACAGCTTCACACCGCTTGCAAAAGGTATGAACTCCGAGTATGCCAACCAGAACTCCTACGACTGTATCCAGGTGCACGGCGGTTCTGGCTTCATGCTCGAATACGCATGCCAGCGCCTGTATCGCGATGCCCGCATCACGAGCATCTACGAAGGCACAACGCAGTTGCAGACTGTGGCTGCAATACGCTACGTAACCAACGGCACATACATGGGAGTGATTCGCGATTTCGAGAAGATTGAAGTTCCCGAAGCTTACCAAAGCATCAAAAACCGCATCCACGCTATGGCAGACGCTTGCGAGGCTGCTGTGAACAAGGTGAAGGAAGCCGGAAATCAGGATTACCACGACCTCGTGGCGCGTAACCTTTACGAAATCACGGCCGACGTTATCATGTCGCAACTCTTGCTCCGCGACACAATCCAAGCCCCCGAACTCTTCGAGAAGAGCCTTAAGGTTTACGTTAACTACGCTGAGGCCGAAGTGGCAAAGCATGTGGCTATCGTGAACAACACCAACGTTGAGGATATCCCCAACTATGTTCAGGCTCCTGCCGAAACCAAAGGAGAGTAATCCCGCGAAGTAAAGAAAATCTTAGATACAAGAAATCCGCACTGTGAATAAAATTGCAGTGCGGATTTTGTTTTTCCATCGTTCCGGCTCGTCAGCCTCTCAATACCGCTTGCAATTTCGCCGTAACCGCCATTCCTGCGGCTTTTCGCGCATTTTGCAAACCCGTAATTAGATGCTTGAAAAACTACATGGGATATCGTAAAAATTCCAAGGCATCTAATTTAAATTCCGACGCATCTAATTTGAATTAGGTCAGACCTCGTTTTTACGCCTCTGCCACATAAGATTTTTCAGACAGCATAAACACTCAACAAAGATAAAGATATTCAATCGGTGCTTGCTGGCAATCGGCGCACATCGCTTTCATGTGCGGCTTTTCGCGCATTTCGTAAACCCGTAATTAGATGCTTGGAAAACTACATGGAATGTGGTAAAAACAATAAGCCATATTGTTTAAAACAATGTCTGATATTATTTAAATAATGT
>CAVKYH010000032.1:0-22721 GCA_963660485.1 bacterium
TCCGGGCCATGTAATTTAAATTAGATGCGTCGGAATTTAAATTTGGTGGCCCGGAGTTTTTGCGAGATGCGCTGCAGTTTTTTTGGTCTGCGGAATGGGGGAAAATGCAAGGTTTTGCGGTGGGGTCAGGAATGGCGGTGAGAATGCTTGCGTGCGCATTCGGGGCAGATTCCTTTCACAAGAAAATTCGTGCTGTGGTGTTCGTATCCTTCGGGCAGGCTTACGGCTGGTACGGGAATGGAGTTGAGGCAAACTATGCGCCCGCAATTCTCGCAGAAAAAGTGAACGTGTTCGTCGTCATCGTCTTCCTCGCTGTGGCTAAGGCACAATTCATATCGCGTGCCGCCGTTGCCGTCTTCGATGGTGTGAACCAGATGGTGCTGACGGAATATAGTGAGCGCGCGAAAGATGTTCGATTTGTCGATTAGCACAAGCGTGTCTTCAAGCTCTTTCATCGATTTGGGGAATTGCTCTGCCGCCAGCGCCTTGATTATCATTATGCGGTTGGCGGTGGCTCTTATTCCGCGACTTTCCAGCAGTTCTATGTATTTGCTCTCGTCCATTTTGCCGAATTTGCTATTTCATTGCAAATATATGTAATAATGGCTAAACGGGGTGCATTGTGCGGCGTTTTGCAGCGTGTTTCAGGGCTTTACTTTGCAATGGTGTTGAGGTTTATCACGGCAATGTTGTATTCCTTCACCGTTTCGGCATATTTCAGGCGTGTGTTCATGGCTTCGAGAAGCCCCTGCACATATTCCATATAGCCTATGTCGCCGTTTTCATACGACACTCTTGCGATTCTTTCCATTTCCTGCGCCTCGCCAAGCCCTTCGCTTTGGTAGTAGTCCATACGTTTTTTAGCGGCGTCGAGATTGTTTCGCTCCGCAAGGTATTCGCTCCTTATTTGCTGCCGTTGCTGTTGTGCGTAAAGCTCTGCAGTTTCGCGCTCCTTCATTGCAGCCTTTACCTTTGCCCGTGTGGCGCCGAAGAAAAGCGGCAGTCCCACTCCGACTTCAAATCCCATGAAATTTCCTTTGGCAAATCGGCTGCGGTCCACGTCGTATGGATTCCAACCTTTCAGCACCAGTTGCGTGCTAAGTCCCACGCTGAAATTCGGAAGATAGCCGCTTTTTGCCTCCTTTACCGCCTTGTCGGCTTTTTCTATCTCGCGCGCGTTGAGATTTCCCTCCGCGCTTTGCGCAAAATCGTAGTCGGCCGTTTCTTGATAGTCAAGAGCCACAAGTTTTCGGTCGGCAGGCAGAATATTGTTGTCAGTGTTGAGCAGTTGGCAAATCTTGTGTTGCAGCGAAAGGAACTCCGTTTTTGCACGCTCTATTTCCATTTCGTTTTCGTGCTTCATGCGGCTTGCCGTGAGCCTTTCCAATTGTCTTGCCTCGCCCGCCTTGTATCTTATGCTTGCAAGTTTCAGATAGTTGTCGAGTATGGAATCTTGCGAAAGGAGTATATTCTGTTTTTCGAGCGAGTATACCATTTCGGTATAGGTAGTCGCCACCTCTTGAGCCAGTTGTTTGCGGCTGATGTCGGTGCGGCTTTTCGCCACAGCCGTTTCCGCCTTGAGCGTGTTGCGGCGCGAAGTGTATACAGTGGGGAACTCAAAAGTTTGGCTTAATGTCAGCGCATTGTCGGGGCTTCCTCCCGATGTGGGGTCCTGACTGAGCGACACCGAAGTCTTGTCTAAATCCCACGCCGTGGCTTGCAGGATTTCCGCTTTCTCGGTTTCGCTTTGCGCAGCCCGCATGCCGTAGTTGTTTTTCAAAGCCGTGGCAACACACTGTTCGAGCGTGAGTTTGCGTGGCGTGCTGCCAGTTTGAGCTTGTGCCGTTGCGGTGAAAAACAAAGCCGCTATAGCTGTGATTATAGTTGATGTGCGCATTGTTTTTTACTTTTTCGTGAATGTTTTGTAGATTGCCGGCAAAACCACAAGCGTGAGCAGGGTAGACGTTATCAGTCCTCCGATTACCACCGTGGCTAACGGCCGCTGCACTTCGGCACCGTCGCCGCGCGAAACGGCCATTGGCAAAAATCCGAAGCTTGCCACAAGCGCCGTCATAAGCACCGGGCGCAAACGAATCATACACCCCTGCATAATTCTATCGGTTATGTTGCCCACACCTTCCTTCTGCAAATCGTTGAGCTGCCCTATCAGCACTATTCCGTTGAGTACCGCCACACCGAAGAGCGCTATGAATCCCACTCCGGCAGATATCGAAAACGGCATGCCGCGCAGCCACAAAGCCCAAATGCCTCCAATGGCCGCAAGAGGTATTGCACTGAACACAAAAAGCGTTTCGCGAAGATTTCTAACCGTTGCGTAGAGTAGCAGAAGTATCATTATCAGTGCGGCAGGGATTGCTATCGACAATCGGTTTGTTGCCTCGCGAAGATTCTTGAACTCCCCGTCGTAATTATAGTAGTAGCCAGCCGGGAGGTCTGTTTTGTTTATGATTTTCTCAATATCTTTTACCGTGCTTTCTATATCCCGTCCTCTCACATTGAAGCCTACGTAAATGCGGCGCGTACCTTCGTCGTGCGTTATCTGAGATGGGGCTTCCACATATTCGATGTCGGCAACCTGGGAAAGGGGAACAGTTCCTCCGTTTTGCAACGGAAGGTAAAGGTTCTGCAATGTAGTGATGTCGTTGCGCAGTTTGCTGTCGAGCCGGAGCACTATGCTGAATTTTTTCTCGCCTTCATAAACCGAGCCGGCCGCATTTCCTGCAAACGCAGTCTGCAATACATTGTTCGCATCTCTCACGGAAATTCCATACTCTGCCAACCGCTCATGATTGTATACCACATGGATTTGCGGCAAGCCCTGAACTTTTTCCACAAATATGTCGGCCACGCCCGCAACTCCCTTTATGGCGCTCGCTACTCTGTTTGCCTGTTCACTGAGAACGTCGAGATCTTCGCCGTAAATCTTCACAGCAACATCTTGCCTTATTCCCGTTATCAATTCATTGTTTCTCATTTGAATGGGCTGGTTCATCTCCACGTCGAGACCCGGTACGGTTTCGAGCGTCTCGGTCATCATCTCCATCAGGTCGTCTTTGGTTTTCGCGCTTGTCCATTCTTTTTTAGGCTTGAGGGATATCATCATGTCGGCACGCTCCACCGGCATTGGGTCAGTGGGTATTTCTGCGCTGCCGATGCGTGTAACAATTTGCTTGACCTCCGGAAATTTTTCGCGAAGCAATTTCTCGCCCAATGTAGTGGCTTCTGTCATCTGGCTAAGGCTTGTGCCCTGCGCCATACTCAACTCCGCAGCAAAATCACCCTCTTCCAGGCTCGGGATAAACTCTCCGCCGAGTTTTTGAAAGGCTGCCACGCTAACGACAAACGCGCAAATAGCCCCGACAATGAGTTCGCGATTGTGGGAAACCGCCCAAGTGAGCACAGGCTCGTATATCTTATGAAGTTTGTCCACCATGCGATGGGCGATATTCCTTGTCGTGCCGATTTTCTTGCTTAAAAACAATGCGCTTGCCATTGGAACGTAGGTGAGAGAGAGTATAAACGCGCCGAGAATGGCGAAAAATATCGTGAGAGCCATTGGGCGGAACATTTTACCCTCTATTCCGGCGAGGGTCATGAGCGGAATGTAAACGATCATTATTATTATTTCGCCGAAAGCCGCCGAGTGGCGTATTTTGGAGGCTGAATAAAAAACTTCGCCGTCCATTTCCTGTTGGGTAAGGCACATCGTGGGATATTTTGCCTTTTGCTGTTCGATGTGAAGGCACACGGCTTCCACGATAATCACTGCCGAGTCAACTATCATTCCGAAATCTATGGCGCCGAGGCTCATGAGATTTCCGCTTATGCCAAACAGCCGCATCATTCCGAATGCAAACAGCATGCTGAGGGGAATGACGCTCGCCACAACAAGTCCCGCGCGCCAGTTGCCAAGAAAGAGCACGAGTATAAAGATTACAATCAATCCGCCGGCAATCAGATTATGGGCGATAGTGTTTTCCACTCTGTTTACAAGCTGTGTGCGGTCGATGAAAGGCTCTATCACAACTCCTTCGGGCAGACTTTTTTGTATTTGTCCTATTTTCTCTTTCACTCTGCGGCTCACCTCCTGAAAGTTCTCGCCTTTGAGCATAATGGCAATGCCTGCCACCACTTCTCCCTCGCCATTGCGCGTTACGGCGCCAAACCTTGTAGCTGTGCCATAGTCCACTTTTGCCACATCGCCTATTCTCACCGGTGTGGCGGCAGATGTTTTTATGGGGATATTCCTTATGTCGTTAAGGCTCTTTGTTACTCCAATTCCTCGAATGTAGTATTGTCTGTCGTTTTGCTCTATATAGCTTCCTCCGGTGTTTTCATTATTTTCTTCAAGCGCCTTGTAAACTTCGGGAATGGTTATCCCGGCGGCGTTCAGGCGTTCTGCATCGATTGCCACCTCGTATTCTTTCACAAAGCCGCCCCAGCCGCTCACTTCTGCCAAACCTTTTGTGCCCGACAGTTGTTTTCTTACTATCCAGTCCTGTATTGTGCGCAACTGAGTCAGGGAATATTTTTCCTCATATCCCTTTTTCGCCCTCACGGTGTAGTGGTAAATTTCGCCCAGTCCTGTTGCAATTGGCCCGAGCGAGGTTTTTCCGCCGCGCGACAACTCTTCTTCGGCTTCCTTCAACTGTTGGCTTACCTGCTGACGTGCCCAATAAATGTCGGCATTGTCGTTGAAAACAAGGGTGATAACCGACAGACCGCTGCGCGAGATGCTTCTGCGGCTTTCGAGCTTGGGAATGTTGGCCATTGCCATCTCTATCGGAGTGGTGATATACTGTTCCACTTCTTGCGCGCCGAGCGACGGGGCCTGCGTAATCACTTGCACTTGGTTGTTGGTGATATCTGGAGTGGAATCAAACGGAAGGTTTGCGAGCGAAACCGCTCCCCACACGGCGAGCAACAGAGTGAGCACGCCCACCACCGCTTTGTGGTGAATGGAATAGTCTATAAGTTTCTGAAACATTGCGTTGCCTTTTTAACGGTAAGCCACGGGTTAATGATCATGTTCGCCATGTTCGCCCACGGCACTCGCCAAATAATAACTGTTGTTGGTTACCACCGGCAGGTCCTTCTTTATCGGTTCCACGAAGTCCACCTGCGTGTATCCGTCCTCGGTTATTCCCGTCTTTACCTCGCAGCGCTTGAAATGGTGAGTCTTTTTTATGCTGAGCGAATGGTTCACATTGTGCACAAACACGTACGACCGGTTTCCGTCCTTCACTATCGCCTTGCTCGGCACGGCTTCCACACGTTCCTTACCCGTGGAAATCATGCCCGTAACATACATGCCGCCAAATAGATTGCCTTCCGGATTTTCTATCTTCACGTGCACAGCCACACTCTTGTCTTTCGCGTTGAAACTCTCGTTTATGCCGCTCACGTAACCCTCTATCATCTTGCCTGCCTGGTTTGTGAGCGAGAGCAAAACTCGTGCGCCGCGCTTCACCTTGGCTATGTCTTTCTCAAAAACGTTCAGGTCGCATTCCACGGCGCTGTTGTTGCAAACGGTCATTATCGGCGTCTGCATGTCAACGTAGCTGCCCAAACTTGCGCCTATTGTCCCCACCGTTCCGCTTATCGGAGAATGAAGCGGGAACGACGTGGTGAATTTTCCCTCCGCCGCATTTTTCACATTAATGCCGAATTGTGAGAGTTGACGGGCTATTCCGCCTTGCTTTGCCGCGAGAATATTATATTGAGCCGTTGCCTGTTGCAGGTTCTTGCCCAAACCTGCGCCTTGGCTTGCCAGAAAATTCTGCCTGTCGAGTTCTGTCTTGGCATACTCCGTTTCCTTGCAGGCAGAATAGTATTCCCTCTGCAATGCCACCACTTCAGGATTTTCCACCATGGCAACAATCTGTCCTTTGCCCACTTTGTCGCCTTCGTTCACATACAGTTTTTTCACCACACCCTGCATCGTGCTGCTCACGTCAGCCGTGTTTTGCGCCCTCACCACGAGCGCGCCGTTAGCCCTTATGCCCTGGTCCATATCGCGATACTCAATGGGCGACGTGGAGAGCTTCACGGCTTTTATCTGCGCCTCGGTGAGCGGAATGTTGGCGTAGTCGGGCGCCTCGTGTTCGTGCTCCTCGTGAGTAGCCGCCTCTTTGTTGCCCGTAAACATGATTGCCGCGAGAGCCGCAACCGATACAGCCACTATGATGATAATCTTTTTCATTTCAACATACAATTTTTTTCCGCTTGCAAAGTTATATACCGCCACTTGCAACCCGGTTGCAAACATTGCTTCCGTCCCCCCAAAAAACTACACGGCATCTCGCAAAAACTCCGACGCATCTAATTTAAATTAGATGCGTCGGAATTTAAATTTGGTGGCCCGGAGTTTTTAACGAAGTCTGACATCGTTTAAATCAATGTCAGACTTCGTTTTCAGAACACTAAATCTTACTTCGAAAAGTAGTTAATTTTGTTGATTTGCAACGGATTGCCCTAAAGCTGCAAGCCGGGACGGGGGAATAGCGTGGGTGAGGCGATATGCTGCGTGCGGAAACCGGGGGCTCACGGCGCAGGGGTGAGGATTTTTATCTGACCAGCACTTTCTTTCCGTTGTGAATGTAGATTCCTTTGGTTGACGGGGTGGCTATTTTCACGCCTTCAATAGTAAACCAAACGTCTTGCTGGGGTTCGCCGATGCCTATAATGTTATGAATACCGTTTGTCTGCGCACGGTTGTGGCTAAACACCCAGTCAAGACGCTTGGTCGTGTAACTCATGATGCATGTGTTTTCATGAGTCCACCCTTCCACTGTTTCGTATACCGCTTCGTCTCCGAGTTCCAACAGTTGTGAAACGAAATCCTCTGCGGTTTTTCTTACATTTTCGTTCATTATTTTGTCGGCCAATCCCATTACGTTGTAAACTGGGGTTGTTGCCGCATTTTCAGCACTCATTCCCGAGGGGTTTGCGGCGCACGGCATTGCTGCGGCAAAGTAGTTGGGATAGGTGGAGAGCATTTTCCATGTTCCCGTGCCGCCCATCGAGCCACCGAAGATGTATATGCTCGTGGTGTCGATGTTTTGTGTGCGTACCGTAAAGTCGAGCAGCGATTTCACCACCTTTGCCATTCCTCCCCAGCCCTTTGTGCGGTCGGGGCATTGCGGTACCAGAAATACCGACGGCGTATCGTTTACCGCCAAGTAGCGTGCGATTGAATCTATTCCCGGTTCTTGCATTTGCGTTTCGTTGTCGGAGCCGCAACTTGAACCGCCGTGCAGATAAATCACGAGCCTTGCGGGGGTGTTGTTTTCGTTTGTGGTTTTTGCCATGCGGTATGCCAGTGCCGTGTTTTCAAATTCGCGTTGCAGTTTTGCGAATTCCATTGCGCTGTCTTGCGCTTTTGTTGTTGCGGCAAAGGCTATGAGCATGATTGCAGCCGCTGCTGTTTTGCTGAAAATGTTCATTGTATGCTTAAAGTTTTAACGTAGTTTGCTTGCTTTGCGTCCGCGCAAAGGAGTTTTGCCTTTTCCTTTGTTTTTTCTCGCGCGCAGTTTGTTCTGTATGGAGTTTTCCACCTTGTAGAACTTTTGCAGTTGTTCCGGGGTGAGCACTTTGGCGAATTTGTCGGCATATTCTATGCGTATTTTCTGTGCCCGTTGCTGCCGTTCCATACGTTGTTTGAGCTGTGCCGACACTTCTTCGGAAGTTGCGGCTTTTTGAGGCTTTTCCTTGTTGCCCCAGGCCGAAATCATAGCCTTGTTGTAATTTTCGTATACGGGGCGGAATTGTTTTACCTGCTCGGCGGAGAGATTCAACCTGTAAGTGATTTCGCAAACTTTGGCATCAAACAAACGGTCGTTGAAGTTGCCTTGCGCCATTGCGGGAATTGCGAGCAATATGATGATTGCAGTTATGATTGTTCTTGATGTTTTCATTGTTTTGTTGTTTTTGATTGTTTCAATATTCGGCTATTTCGTCAATGTTGTAGTAATAGATTTGCGCCGCTTCGTCATCGGAAATATTGCTGAGGAAACTGTCGAGCGGGCTTGCGCTTTGGGTTTGCGCAATTGCGGTGTTGCTTTTTTCGTATAGCTTTTGTCCGCCCCAGAATGCCGTTGCCGTTATCACCACCACTGCTGCCACAGCCGCTGCCACCTTTGGAAATTGCAGCCTTGTGCTTTTGCGTATGCGTTTTTGCCTTATGGCATATTCGGTGGTGCTTGCCATCAGATTGTCAACGTATTCGTTGCTTTCGTTGAAAGGCATTTTTTTGCCGTAGTCCTCGAAATTTTTCATTCTGGTGAGTTTTGTTTGATATATTCCTTTATTTTTTCGGCGGCGTAGTGGTAATTGGTTTTCAGAGTGCCTGTTTTGCTGCCGGTGATTTCTGCAATTTGTTCATACGACATTTCATCGTAGTAGCGCATGTTGAACACTATTCTCTGTCGTGTGGGCAATTGCAGCAACGCTTTCTGAAATAGCATTTCGGCTGCCGCTCCGTCGATTTCGCTTTCGGCCTGCAGTTTTTGGGTGAGCGTATCTCCGAGCGAGTCGATGCTTTGAAAGATGCCTGTTTGCCGTCGGAGTATTTGCAGGGCCTCGTTGGTGGCTATCTTGTATATCCAGGATTTCAGGCGTTTGGCATCACCGTCGAAACCGTCTATCTTGTCGTAGATTTTGATACAGGTTTCCTGCACTGCGTCTTCTGCATCGTCGTGTCCTACTACTATGCGCCTCACATGCCAGTAGAGGGCGCGTCCGTATTTGCGCATAAGTTCGCGGAAGCCTTGCTCGCGGAGCGAAGCATTGCGCAACATTTTCAGCAGAAAATCATCGGTGCAGACAGTATTCATGATTTAGAGCGAAGTTAGGCGATTGTTCTTACCAATATATAGGTTATTCTTTTTCCGCTTTCCACTATTTCGTAAACCAAGTTGCCATGTCGATAGTATCGGCGGTGGTTTTTATGGAAAAACGTTCCGCCATGGGGCACTTTGTAGCATATCATGCCTATTCTTGGTGCCGCTTTGCGGTGGACCTTGGCTCTGCGCTCCGTTCTGAACGGGCCGCCGTGCTTGCTGTGGCGCATGCGCGCCTGCAGGTCTTGCGGAATGGCGAAAAGCATTGCTAATGCCGATGCGATAATTAGATTTTTCATGACTTTCCGAATTGTTTTAGCGACATTTTCATGCCGTCGGGTTGATAGATGTTATGTTTTGCTCCGGAAGCTTTCAATCATATAATGCATGACATGGGGCAAAGTTAAAAATAAAAATCAAGTTTTTTTTATGCCTCGGCATCTCGCAAAAACTCCGGGCCATGTAATTTAAATTAGATGCGTCGGAATTTAAATTTGGTGGCCCGGAGTTTTTACAAGATGCCGTGTAAGTTTTTGCCCCTGCGCAGCATGGTTTTTGCCATGCACAGCATGGTTTTTGACTTGCGGAACGAGGCGTCTGACATGCGGGGGGAATATTTCCGTTTCGGCTTGCGGAGACATATATATAAGGCGTGCAAAAAAGCACTCGGCATATAGTTTTTCTGATGTATGATATTATTAAAATAATGTCTGACATCGTTTGAATAATGTCAGACATTGCTTTTGACTATAAAGACCTTGAAAATGAGATGTGCTGCAAATGGGCGAAAATAGGCCTCCGCAAAGCGTAGTTTCAGGGATTTGCGCTTGCGTCAGCGCTTGTTTTCGAGCGAGGAAAGATTGTCGTAACTTTTTTGCAGCATGGCTTTTCCAAGTTCAAGGCGGCGCGCCGAGGGCGAAGGCTCATCGGTGAGCACGCGCTTTGAGGTGAGGTCGTAGACAGTGGCTCCCGTGGAGTCGACAAACGATATGCCATTGTCGAAAGCATGGAAAGCCGAGGGATAAACGTAGGTGGAGGATAGCACATCGCGCGAGAATGCGAAATCGTCGTGCTTTATTCCCAACTGGCCGAGAAGCGTGGCGGCAAGGTCGCTTTGGCTGCAAATTTTGTCGATGCGGCGAGGCGCCTTGAGCGCACCTCCGAGCCATAGCATAGGTATATGGTAGCGGCGGGGGGAGGCTTCGGTGAGTCCTTGAGGGTAGCCAATGCCGTGGTCGGGCAAGATAATTATCAGAAGGTCCTTCCATTGCGGCGTGCGCTTGATTTGCGAAACAAACCGCCCTATGCAGTCGTCGACATAAGCAATGGCGTTGGCCTTTTTATCGCCTTTTATCCTGTCGTAAGGCACTCCCCAAGGCTCGTGAGAGGCAAGTGTGAGAAAAGTTGTCTGCCATGAACCCGGTTTCACGGCACGTTGGCGGAGCATGTCGTAGAGATAGTTGAACGTGATGCTGTCGGTAACTCCCCAGCCATGGGTGAGGCGTTGCGCAGGAGTGAAGCGCGTGTCGCCGATTACCGAAGTGTAGCCCGTGGAACGCAGGTAGCTCTGCATATTTGTGAAGTTGATGTCGCCGCCATAGAGAAAGTCGTTTTCATAACCGTTTTGCCCGAGCGATTGGGCTATTGCAGGCAGGTTTCGGCTTGCTTTGGGAAGTTTCATCACCGATGCCGTGGGAAATGCAGGGTATCCGCTAAGAATGGAAAGTACACCCCGGTCGGTGCGATAGGAGTTTGCGTAGAAATTGGTGAAGAACACGCCCTCACGGGTCAGGGCATCGAAATTCGGAGTTATGTTGCCGGGATTTCCCATAGCGCCTACAAATGTGCCGGCAAAGCTCTCTGTGATGATGATAAGAATGTTGGGGCGCGGGGTGTTGAGAAGCGTGTCGGGCGCAATGGTTTGTGTGGAAAACTTGAGCGCATTGTATAGGCTGTCGCAGCGGTCTTGCGGGAAAAAGCGTCCCATCTTGGAGAAATCCTGCGACTTCTTGAGCGAAGACAATAGGCTGAATTCCGGATTTACTGCCGAGTGGTTTAGAAATTGGTTGTTGCTGAAATAAACCATTCCCACATTGGCTGTGGAACGTCCCACTCCGCCGCGAATGCCAAGGAACACGAGGCCGCCCAAAAGCACAGTGAGCAAAGAAGTAGCGATGCGGCGGTTGCGGGGAGGGAAATCGAATTTACGTGGTGTGCATCTGCGCAAATCGAGAAAGAACAGCGTGGAAAACAAGACTATTGCCAGAATTCCGATTACAAGGTAGCCTATGCTCACACTGCTTGTTACGCTTGCGGGAGAGGACAGATAATTGAATATAGTGGCGTCTATCTTATAATCCCAAAAGGAATACAGACACGCGTCGGCTGCGGAAACAACGGTGCAGAATATTGCCACAACGGCATAGTATATAGTTAAGACGCTGCGCAGTTTGGGCACTCTCACCCACGTGTTGAGCAGCATGACGAGCAATATCGGGGCAATGATATAGCTTGCCGTTGCAATGTCGAGCGGCAGACCGTTCCACACAACCGACAAATAGTCGACGCCGCGGCAGCCCCGCCCTACAGAACCGTTGTAAATCATGAAAACAAGTTTCCACGATATGAACCAGACCAATATCTCTGCAAAAAGGCGGAACAGAAAAAAGAAATGTCTCTTCATTGCTTTGCGCTTATGGGTTGCAGCATTAAAGTTGCTGCATGTCGTTCAAACGTTTGTAGTATCCGTTGAGCGCGAGAAGCTCGTCGTGGGTTCCGCGTTCCACTATGCGCCCCTCGTGGAGCACGCAAATTTCGTCGGAGTTCTTTATGGTTGAAAGACGGTGGGCTATCGCTATCGTGGTGCGCGTTTTCATAAGGCGTTCCAGGGCTTCCTGCACGAGTCTTTCGCTTTCGGTATCAAGCGCAGAGGTTGCCTCGTCGAGAATAAGTATATCCGGATTTTTCAGAATGGCACGCGCTATGCTCACCCTCTGTCGTTGTCCGCCCGAAAGCCTGCATCCACGGTCGCCCACGGTAGTTTCGTAGCCGTTTTCGCTTTCCATTATGAAATCGTGGGCATTGGCAATTTTCGCCGCCTCGATTACTTCTTCCAAGGTAGCATTTTTTACGCCGAAAGCGATGTTGTTGAAAAAAGTATCGTTGAAAAGAATAGCCTCCTGATTGACATTGCCGATAATTCCGCGCAGATCGGCAATTTTAAGTTCGCGAATGTCAACGCCGTCAATGGTTATGCTGCCGCCGGTAACCTCGTGGTAACGCGGCAGAAGGTCTACGAGTGTGGATTTGCCCGAGCCGCTCTGCCCTACGATTGCTATCGTTTGTCCGCGCTTGATTTTCAGCGAAACTCCATGCAATACCTCCGCTCCGTTCTTGTAGGCGAAATGTACGTCGTTGAATGAAATTTCGTCTTTGAGTCCCGAAACGGTTTTTGCATCGGCAGCTTCCTTTATGGGATTGGGCGCGTTGAGAATTTTGTTTACACGTTCTACCGACGCCATGCCTTTGGGTATGCTGTAGGAGGCTTTTGCGAAATCTTTCAACGGCTGAATGATGCTATAAAGTATCACCATGTAGAAAATAAACGTGGGCGCGTCGATAGGGGAATGCTTGGAGAAAATAAGAGTTCCGCCATACCACAAAACAAGTACGATAAGCACCGTGCCCAAGAACTCGCTGACAGGATGGGCTGAGGCCTGGCGCACAGCAACACGCGTGGCGGCGTGGCGATAGGTGTTGGTGCAACTGTCGAAACGCTCGTTCATTTTTTTCTCAGCCGTAAAAGCCTTTATGATTCTCATTCCGCCAAGAGTTTCCTCAAGCTGCGCCATGGTTTCGCTCCATTTGTTTTGTGCATAAAGCGACTTGGCTTTGAGCTTTCGCCCTATCCGCCCCATTGCCCAGCCCATCACGGGAAGCACAACGATTGTGAAAAGGGTGAGTTGCCAGCTTGTGTAGATAAGGACGGAGAAGTAGCAAATCAGAAGGATTGGATTTTTTATCAGCATCTCCAACGAACCCGTTACAGAGTTTTCTATCTCGTTTACGTCGCCGCTCATTCGGGCAATGATGTCGCCCTTTCGTTCGTCGGAAAAGAAAGAAAGCGGCAGGGCAAGTATCTTGTGGTAAACACGGATTCTAATGTCGCGGACAATGCCTGTGCGCATCGGCACCATGATTGCTGCCGAAGCAAAGTAGCTTCCCGTTTTGAGGAAAGTGGTGAAGGCAAGAAACAAACCAATCATCAGCAGGGTGGTAGAGGCTCCGTATTGATTTATGAGCACTGTGGTGTAATAGTAAAAGTTGTTCACCAAAATGTTTTTCAAGCTCTCGCCGGCCGTGTCCCACGGAATAAAAGTATAATTGGCTTTCTCAATCCCGAAAAGCATTTGCAGCATGGGGATTATGGACATGAACGAAAACACATTCAATATTGCCGAAAGCAAATTGAACAATAGCGAGCCGATGAGGTATCGCTTGTAGGGAAGAACATAGTTGGCTAAAACCTTGAGGAATTCTTTCATTGTTTTGGGCTGTATATTAAATATGATAGTTCAATGTTTGCGTCCGAAGTCGGCAGGAATTTCTCCCCACTGCTTCGTCTCCCATTTTATAATCTTGTTGGTGTATTTGTTGTTGCAGAGCCATTGTTCTGCGCGGGATATGAGTTGGAATAGAGCCTCTGTCTTTGCGTTGCGTTCAAGTTTTGTGCGGCATTTCTTGTTTTTCACCCACAAAATAGCGTTTCTGCTGTCGGAATAAACGGGCATTTCCAAACCTTTCTGCTTCATCAGCGCGAGGGCGTGCACTATGGCGAGAAATTCTCCTATATTATTTGTTCCCCATACGGGACCATAATGAAATATTTCGCTTCGGTCGTCCAAATACACGCCTCTGTATTCCATTTTGCCGGGATTTCCGGAACACGCCGCGTCTACTGCGACTGCCTTGCATGCCACTTCGGACGGAAGAGAAAGCGTGTTGGCGGTACGGGCTGCGTATTGCTTTACTTCTTCGCTTCTTTCTTTGGGACTGCCAAGCATAAATTCCCGATTAGCTTCCTCTTCGGTAGCAAACGACTTGAACTTTGCGCCGCCGAAATGCCGTATCTCGCGTTCACAATCCTCCCATGAGGCGTAGACTCCGGGATTGTGTCCGCACCATACTACATAGAATTTTTGTTTCTTGCGCGACATTTTATTTCATTATAAGTATTGCGTTCCCAGAATACGCCGTCGGAATAACCTTGAATGTCTTTGTTGGTCTTGGCAAGGTTCAGCCGTTTCATTGCCAGCATGCAGTATTCCCGTTCCGCCTCTATTCCGCAAAATTGCCGGCCTAATTTTTTCGCCACGACGCACGTTGTGCCGCTGCCAAGGAATGGATCGAAAATCATGTCGCCCTCGTTGCTTGAGGCAAGGATTAGTTTTGCCAGCAGTTTCTCTGGTTTTTGCGTGGGGTGCTCTGTGTTTTCTTTCATTGACCAGAACGGAACGGTTATGTCGTCCCAAAAATTCGACGCGCCCGTTAAACGGAAATTTCCGCTGTCGGTTTGTTGCCAATCCTTGGGCATTCCGTCTTCGCGATATGTGGCTCTCACGCGCCGTTTCTGCATCACGTTGTCAGCATTGAAGGTATAGTTTTGTGCATCTTTGACGGCAAACCAAATATCTTCCATTGAATTTTTCCAGTTGTGCTGCGTAGCGCGTCCTTTTTCGCGTTGCCATGTTATGCGGTTCTGTATCGTGAGTTCCTTGCTCAATGCCGCGTGGATTTCAGCCGTACATTTCCAGTCGCCGCAGAAATAAAGTGAGCCGTTGGGCTTTAATTTTTTACACACCTCGTGCAGCCAGCTTTCCACATATATGCTGTAGTCTTCGCTATTCATCGCTCCGAACCGTTTGTTCCCGAATTTTTTGGAAATGTTGTAGGGCGGATCAAGAATAACCAAGTCGGCAAAACCATCAGGTATATTCTGCATGGCCCGCATGTTGTCGCCCCAAATCACGGAACCGGCATAATTCTCCGCACTTACGTTTTCGGCACAAACGAGCAGCTTTTCGTATTCGCGCCGTTCGTTATCGCTGAGTTTTATGCTGTTGTTCCGTCCGGAAAGAGGGGTATCGGCAGTAGCAGGGTGCATTACATTCTTTCCGGCATTTCTATTCCGAGGAGTTTCATGCCTTCGCTTATCACTTTAGCCACGTTTGCCGAAAGCACAAGGCGCATATGTTTCACCTGGGCGTTGTCTTCGCGCAAAATGGAGTAGTCGTGGTAGAACTGGTTGTAGGTCTTCACGAGTTCGTAGCAGTAGTTTGCGATTCCTCCGGGGTTCATTTCTTCGCCGGCTTCCTTTACAGTGTTTCCGAAGTCGGATATCATTTGTATAAGCTGGCTTTCCTTTTCGTTTACAGGCGTTCCTGTTTCCACGGGGCCTGTTGTTTTCAGTCCGTCGCCGGCAGCTTTTCTAAGCACTGAGCGTATGCGGGCATAAGTATATTGTATGAACGGGCCGGTGTTTCCGTTGAAATCTATGCTTTCTTCGGGATTGAAAAGAATATTCTTGCGTGCGTCAACTTTGAGAAGGAAATATTTCAATGCTCCAAGCCCTACAATTCTTGCTATCTCGTTTTTCTCTTCTTCTGAAACGTCGTTGAATTTTCCGAGTTCCTCACTCATTTTGCGTGCGGTGAGCACCATTCCTTCCACAAGTTCGTCGGCGTCTACCACAGTGCCTTCGCGGCTTTTCATCTTGCCGTTGGGGAGGTTCACCATGCCGTAGGAGAAATGCACGAGGCTTTTGCCCCACTCAAATCCCAGGCGGTCGAGAAGTATCGACAGCACCTTGAAATGATAGTCCTGCTCGTTGCCCACAACATATATCATCTTGTTGATAGGGAAATCCTGATAGCGCAATTTTGCTGTGCCGATGTCCTGAGTCATATACACCGACGTGCCGTCGCTACGTATTAGAAGTTTTTCGTCAAGCCCGTCGTTTCGCAAGTCAGCCCATACGCTGCCGTCTTCTTTGCGGAAGAAAAGTCCTTTCTTCAGTCCTTCGTCAACGAGGCTCTTGCCCACGAGATACGTGTCGCTTTCGTAGTAAATCTTGTCGAAACCTACGCCGAGCGCCTTGTATGTTTCGTTGAAACCGGCATAGACCCATTCGTTCATCTTGCGCCAGAGCGCGCGCACTTCCTTGTCGTCCTGCTCCCATTTCACGAGCATTTCGTGGGCTTCCTTGATTAGAGGAGCTTCGCGTTCGGCTTTGTCCTTGGCAGAATCGGAATCCATGCCCTCGGATACGAATTTTTCGGTAAGTTCTTTCACCTCGGCGCGGTAGTGCTTGTCGAAGAGCACATAATAGTCGCCAATCAAGTGGTCGCCTTTCTTGCCGGAACTTTGAGGTGTCTCGCCGTTGCCCCATTTGAGCCAGGCGAGCATAGACTTGCAGATATGAATGCCGCGGTCGTTCACAATGTTGGTTTTCACCACCCTTTTGCCGCAAGCCTCTTCTATATTGGCGAGAGCCCAACCGAGCAGGTTGTTTCTCACGTGTCCCAGGTGGAGCGGCTTGTTGGTGTTGGGCGAAGAATACTCAATCATCCATAGCGGTGCATCGGCTCCCGGTTTTTCTATGCCGTAGTTCTCGTCGGCATCAATGGAGTTGAGCAGTTTTGCCCAGCTTTCCGATGAAACGCAGAGGTTTAGAAATCCTTTCACCACGTTATATTTTTCCACCGATTCGCAGTTGTTGAGCAGATATTCGCCTATTTCCTGCGCAGTGTCTTCGGGTTTCTTTTTCGACAGTCTGAGAAGCGGGAAAACCACAAGCGTGAGCGAGCCTTCAAACTCGCGTTTGGTTTTCTGAAGTTGTATCATACCCTCTTTCGGGGCCACTCCGTAGAGAGTTTCCACGGCCTGGGCAGCGGCAGAAGCTATATTTTGTTCTATATTCATATCCTTATATACTTATATTTCCACATATTACGTAACAATCTGCAAAATTAAGCATTTTGCTGCGATATCCGCCGTTTTTCGCCGCACAACATTTCATATTGTCCTCATAGCAGTTTTTCTTGATAGGTTTGAAACGGGGTATCCCTGTGTTTTACGTCTGTTTCCACGGAGAATGATCTTCTTTTTCTGGGAGAGGCGGAAGCGGGGGATTTTTGTCGGAAAAACTACAAGGCATTTCGGGGAAAACGATATCTGACATCGTTTTTTACAAGGTCTGACATCGTGAAATACGAGGTCTGACCTAATTTAAATTAGATGCGTCGGAATTTAAATTTGGTGGCCCGGAGTTTTTGCGATGTCTGATGTGGGGTAAAAGCGGGGGCGTGGGGGAGATGAAATGTGGCTTTGGAGGGGCGGGGAAAACTATACATTTTCGCGCGTAATGTGCACTTTTGAAGTTTATTACAGATGCTTTTCGCAAGAAAACGAAATTGTGTATATTTTCGCGGCATTATTGCACACCTTATTGGCTTGCAAAATTTGGCATGATATTAATAATGCGGTAATTTTGCAGTCTGAAAACGAGGCATAAACGTTGTGTTTCGCCCCGTTGCCCTCGTGGGTACTACAAAACGAAAGATGTGTATGAAAAGAATTGCATTTGTTTGTCTCGCAACCCTTTGTGTTGTTTCGTCGTGGGGACAGGCGCTGCTTTCGCTCGACAGTTGCCGCTCTATGGCTCTTGCCAACAACAAGCAGCTGCTTATAAGCAACAAAGAGATTGAGAAGGCTGAGTATACCAACAAGGCTGCCAAGACCAATTACCTGCCTAAGCTCAAGGCTACGGCTACGTATTTCCGCAACAGCCGCGAGGTGCATTTGCTCAACAAGGATATTCGCTCGGGGCTCAACAATATGGGTGCGGCGGTGGCTTCGCCTTTGGAGCAGGCCATAGGGATTGTGGAGAAAAACCACCCGGAGTTGGCCGATGCGCTGTCGCAGTTTGGGAACGGAGTGATAGGCGAAATTTCGGATATCGGGAAGAAGATTAACAAGGGCTTTGAAACTGATACGCGAAACCTTTTTGCGGGCGCGCTTACCATTACGCAACCTATATATATGGGTGGAAAGATTCGTGCCTACGACAAGATTACGGATTATGCCCGACAGATTGCCGAGGAGAAGCACCGCAGCGCCGGCCAGGAGGTGGTGCTGAGTGTTGACGAGGCTTATTGGCGTGTGGTTTCGCTTGTAAACAAGAAGAAACTCGCGGAGAGTTACGTTTCCCTGCTGCAACATCTCGACAGCGACATGCAGAAGATGATAGGCGAGGGGGTTGCCACGCGTGCCAACGGATTGACGGTGAGCGTGAAGCTCAACGAGGCGGAAATGGCGCTTACCAAGGTGGACGACGGGCTTACGCTTTCGCGCATGGTGCTTTGCCAGTTGTGCGGAATGCCGCTCGATGCGCAATTCACGCTTGAAGACGAGCAGAAGGAGCAACTGCCGGAGGTGAAAAACGATGCGTCGTTCGACATCAACCAGGCTTATGTTAACCGCCCCGAGTTGCGCTGCCTGGAACTCGCCACTCAGGTGTATGACAAGAAGGTGCAGATTGCCCGCGCGGAGTTTCTGCCGCAAATTGCCCTGACCGGAAATTATCTTCTCACCAACCCTTCGGTCTACAACGGGTTTGAAAACAAATTCCGGGGCATGTTCAATGTGGGAGTCATGGTGAGCGCGCCGCTTTTTGAGTGGGGGGAAAACAAATACAAGATACGCGCTGCAAAATCTGAGGCGGCAATCGCTAAATACGAACTCGAAGAGGCAAAAGAAAAGATAGAATTACAGGTAAACCAGCAGTCGTTCCAAGTGAAAGAGGCGGAGAAAACACTGCAACGCGCCCGGAAAAACTGCGAACGCGCCGACGAGAACATGAAAACGGCAAACGTGGGATTCAAGGCGGGGGTGATTCCGACGAGCGACTTGCTTGCCGCGCAGACAGCCTGGGTTTCGGCCCACAGCGAGGTGATTGACGCGGAAATCAACGCGCGGCTCACGCAGGTTTACCTGAAAAAATCATTGGGAACATTGGAATAAGAAAAATATAAGGCTTATGGCTAAAATGACAAAGGAGAGAAAAAACCTCTCAATAGGACTCATAATTTTTACCGTGGTTGTGATTGCCACGGCGGTGATGGGAATCGTTCTTCTCAAGCCTTCCACCGAATACATAGAGGGACAGGCCGATGTGGAGGAGTATCGTGTTTCGAGCAAAGTGCCGTCGCGCATCGTGCGTTTCCTTGTGGAGGAGGGCGATACCGTGCATGCCGGCGATACACTCGTGATTCTTGACGCGCCCGACGTGGAAGCAAAATTGCAGCAGGCAAAAGCTGCCGAAGATGCCGCACAGGCAAAAAGCGACGAGGCACAAAACGGTGCGCGAAAAGAGCAGATACAAAGCGCATACAGCATGTGGCAAAAAGCTAAAGCAGGTGTGGAAATCGCTGAAAAGACTTACGTTCGAATCAAAAACCTTTATGATCAAGGCGTGGTGGCTGCCCAGAAATTCGACGAGGCAACAGCGCATCGCGATGCGGCAGTGGCTACCGAAAAAGCCGCACGTTCGCAATACGACATGGCTGTAAACGGCGCCCGCCGCGAAGACAAGGAAGCCGCCGAGGCACTTGTGAACCGCGCCAAGGGAGCTATCAACGAAGTGCAGGCATATATCAACGAAACTGTGCTTACCGCGCCCGCCGACGGCGAAGTTACGGAGATTTTCCCCAAACAAGGGGAACTCGTAGGCTCGGGCGCGCCGATTATGAACATAGCTATTATGGACAAGATGTGGGTGGCTTTCAATATGCGCGAAGATCTTTTGAACGGGTTCGGAGTGGGAAAAACTTTCAAGGCAATCGTGCCCGCGCTCGACAACAAGGAAATCACCTTGCGCACATATTATATGAAAGATATCGGAAGCTATGCCGCGTGGAAGGCTACAAAAACAACCGGCGACTACGATCTGAAAACTTTCCTCGTGAAGGCGCGCCCCGAAAGCAAGATACAGGGATTGCGCCCGGGCATGTCGGTGGTTTTCCCTCAGAAAACGCGTTGACCGCAAAGCCCGCAATTTTTTAAGCACCCGTTTTCATGGCAAATTTTGCAAGCAGAGTAAAAACCACACTCAATGTTTCGCGAAGGGAAACAAGGCGGATTTTTTCAAACCCGCTCTATGTGTTCTGCATGCTTGTTGCCCCCGTGCTTTGCTTTGTTTTCTTTCTCACGCTGATGGGCAAAGGCTCGCCGACAAACATTCCCGTAGCCGTGATTGACCTTGACAATTCCACTACATCGCGAAATCTCGTGAGGAATATCGAGAGTTTTCAGCACACAAAAGTCATTGCCCATTGCGGAAGCTTTGGAGAAATGCGCAGAATGATGCAGCGCGGCGAGATATACGGCGCATTTTATATTCCGTCGGGATTTTCCAAGGATTTGCAGGCACAGCGTCAGCCCACCGTCTCATATTATTGCAACTACGCCTATTTCACTGCCGCTTCGCTCGCTTTTCAGGATTTCAAAACTATGAGCGAACTCACAGGAGGTGCGGCAACGCGAAGCACACTACGCGCTAAAGGAGTGGACGAACAGCATGCCGGAGCGTTTTTGCAGCCTATCGTGGTGGAGAAACACCTTCTCGGAAATCCTTGGGTGAATTATTCCGTTTACTTAAACAATGTGCTTGTGCCGGCAGCCCTTATGATTTTCATTTTCCTCACTACGGTTTACAGCATAGGCGTGGAACTGAAAGACGGCACGGCACGCGATTGGATTCTTTTGTCGGGGAATTCCATATTCAAGGCCATAATGGGAAAACTGCTCCCGCAAACGGTGATTTTCTTTCTCCTCGGCACGTTCTACAACTTCCTTATGTTTGGAGTGATGAGGTATCCCTGCCATTGCGGAATGCCTGTAATGCTGCTTATGACGTGGCTGTTTATTCTTGCGTCGCAGGGATTCGGCGTGTTTCTCATCGGGCTCATTCCTCATTTCCGTTTCGCGATGTCGCTAACTTCTCTCTGGGCGATTGTGAGCGTTTCCATGTCGGGCTTCACGTTTCCCGTTACGAGCATGTCGCCTGCGCTGAAAGCCTTGTCGGTTTGTTTTCCGCTGCGCCACTATTTCCAGATTTACGTATGCGAGGGGCTTAACGGTTATCCGCTTTATTATTGTCTCGACCGCGTGTTGTGGCTGCTTTTGTTCGTAGTTCTGCCGCTCACGGTGCTGTATCGTCTTAAGGGAGTGCTTTTAACTTACAAATACGAGCCATGAAATTGCTGCAAGGTATAGTAAGAAGATTTTGGCGCTCCGTATCCGAGACGGCGTTTGTCTGGATTCACGAGGTCAACACGGCTTTTCGCGACGAGGCGGTGCTTGTGTTTATGGTGCTTGTGCCTTTGGGTTATCCGTTGCTCTACTCTTTTATCTACAACAACGAGACGGTGCGCGAAATACCTGTGGCAGTGGTTGACCAAAGCCGCACGTCGCTTTCGCGCGAATACGTGCGAAGCCTTGATGCGTCGCAATACACCGATGTGGCAGAGTATGCCGACGATTTGAAAAGCGCGCAGGAACTCATGAAACGCCGCAAGGTTTACGCCATAGTGTATATCCCGGCCGATTTCAGCCGCAACGTCAACACTTCGAAGCAAGCTTATGTCTACGCTTTCTGTGATGCGAGCACGTTGCTCTATTTCCGTCAGTTCTCGATAGCCAACACCGACGTCTCGCTCCGTTTGAATGCAAAAATCAAGGTAGTTCAGGCGGGCAACACCACAGATCGTCAAGACCAAATCACCACGGCGCCGCTACAATATAAGGAAGTGAACCTGTTCAATCCCACCACCGGGGTAGCGTCGTACGTTCTGCCGGCTGTGTTGATGATGATTTTGCAACAGACAATGCTTCTCGGCGTTGGCATCAACGCAGGCACGATGCGCGAGAAGAACAAATTTCGCCTTTTCCGTCCCATAGCGCGCCACTCAGGCGGCATGTTCCAGATAGTGCTCGGGCGCTCGCTCTGCTATCTGCCCGTATATGTGGCAACGTCGTTTTATGTGCTCGGCATCACGCCCATGCTTTTTCATTTCAATCGCCTTGCCCATTTCCCCGACTTGGTGGTATTTCTTGTGCCCTACCTTTTGGCGGTGGCTTTCCTTGCCCAAGTGGTATCCCACTTTGTGCGCACGCGCGAGTCGAGCATGATGGTGATACTCTTCTCCTCTCTCGTGCTGCTGTTTATCTCCGGAATATCCTGGCCATGGTGTTCCGTGCCCACGTTCTGGAAAGTTGTGGGCTATCTGTTCCCTTCCACGCCCGGCATCAACGGTTTCGTGAGAATGACAAACGAGGGCGCGCGGCTTTCGCAGGTTTCGTTTGAATACGCCGCGCTTTGGGTGCAGGCGCTGTGCTACATGCTGCTCGCAATGGTTGTGATGAAACGCGACATACGCCAAAGCTGCCGGAATTTCAACCGTCAGCATCGCCGCCCCAAGCCGTTGCAGACAAAAAAGCAAGGATAAAATGCAGAAAAAAGCCGCGGAATTGCAGATAATATCGCAATAAGCGCAATTTTTTAGGGCAAAAACTTGTGCATTAAAAAAGAATACGTAAATTTGCACTGCTTTTCAAGGCAACACTGCTTCAATAGCTCAGTTGGTTAGAGCACCTGACTGTTAATCAGGGGGTCGTTGGTTCAAGCCCATCTTGAAGCGCAAAACAAAGAGAGTTACAGGTTTACTTGTGACTCTTTTTCTTTCCAAAAATTGCTTCAATAGCTCAGTTGGTTAGAGCACCTGACTGTTAATCAGGGGGTCG
>CAVKYH010000033.1:0-21527 GCA_963660485.1 bacterium
ACTGGATGGCATCATCTTCTCTGCCTCATACTTCGATATGGCCTGCTTGGAAATACTACCATCTACAAGCTGGCTCAGACCCTCCATGGAGAGTTTGTTTCGAATTCTCGCTTGGCGTAGTCGCTTGGCGAATATTTTTATTTCATTAGCCATAACTTATATTGTTTGTTGTAGACAAAATTATAGATTCTTCGCCAAATGTCAACCATAAAGCCTGTATAGATTAAAATTTTAACATTATTTTAACATACCAAGCGGTTTTTGCACCCAATCTATTGATTTATAGCCTTTGTCTTGCGCATTCTCGCAGGATGAGGGCTTTTCTTTTTGTGGGCTCTCCGGCTGACTGACGGGGGCTTTTTTCTTGGCGCATGCCCTCTCGTTGGTGCAAAATGGAGGAAAATCAATGTGCAAAGGCTTGGAGTTTTTCTTTCCGGGCTAACAGAAAAAACAAGGCGGGGAACTGTCGCGAGTTCTCCGCCTTGAAACAATTGAAACTTAAATATGTGTAATTTATGGTGCTATAGTGATACCACACAGTAGGTATGCCGCCTGGCTGCTCGGGTTTGTCGCAATTCCTGCAAAGACCGAAGGTTTGAACTTGTCGGTTATCGTGAGTTCCTTCGAGGCTTTGAGCGAAACGTTGGTTATTGCGAAATCGTTGGCCTCGCCATAGGAACTCGTTCTGTAGGGCACGCAACCTATTGCGGCTGTCCATTCACAACCCAAGGCGTTGAACGGGGCAGAAAGTTCGGCGTAGCTCGAATAAGCACGCTTGTTTTTCTTGTTAACTCCGTCGCTGCCGGCAAAGTTGGTGTACCACTGGAAGTTTACAACCCCGAAGTCGTAGCCAATGTTTGCCTCAAACGTGTGGGCAGTGGAGTGGGCGTTGTAGAGGAAGTATTTGTCGCCGTTGGTATTGAACCAATAGTCGGTGATGCCAATGTTGAATCCTCCTACCTCGTATGCAAGAGTGAGGTCGAACTCTTTGGTGTCGGCGTAATTGCTCAAGCCAACGCTTCCCCAGGCTGTGAGGCTAAACCCCTTGTATGCTACTCCGAGAGTGGGCTGCAAACTTACATCGCCAAGCTTCTGGCCGCGCCATACATACTGGTTTACAATGTCGGTGCCTATTGAAAGTTCAGCCTTGTCCTGTGCAAACACAGGGAACACGATTGCTGCAATACCACTTGCTAGCAAAGTTTTCACAAAATTTCTTTTCATAATCTTTCCCTTTATTCTGTTATCAGTTGTAAGCGGTTTCTCCGTGCTCGTAAATGTCGAGACCTTCTTCTTCAATGCGTTTCGTTACGCGCAAGCCTACTGTCTTCTTGATAGTGTAGAACAAGATGAAACCTGTAACGGCTGTCCAAGCATCGATTACTATGATTCCGAATACCTGTGCACCGAGGAAGTTTGCACCATGTCCGTAGAACAAGCCGTCGCCAACGCTTAACAAACCTGTCATGATAGTTCCGAGAATACCGCAAACGCCGTGAACTGTGCTTGCACCCACGGGATCGTCAACGTGGAGCTTCTTGTCGATGAATTCAATGGAGTAAACCAAAACCACACCGCAAACCAAACCGATGATCACTGCTCCAAGCGGCGAAACAAGGTCGCAACCGGCTGTGATACCCACGAGTCCGGCGAGGATACCGTTCAATGTGAGCGAGAGAGAGGGTTTGCCGTATTTGAACCACGTTACCACCATTGTGGCAGCGCCTCCTGCAACGGCTGCAAGGTTGGTGGTGAGAAGCACATGGCTTATGGCTACGCGGTTAACCTCGCCCGATGCTGCAAGCTGCGAACCGGGGTTGAATCCGAACCACCCGAACCAAAGGATAAACACTCCCAGAGCTGCAAGGCTGAGGTTGTGGCCGGGAATAGCGCGGCTCTTTCCGTTTTTGTCGTATTTGCCCACGCGCGGACCAAGTATCAGCGCACCTACAAACGCGAGCACACCGCCTACAGAGTGAACCACTGCGCTGCCGGCAAAGTCGTGGAAACCGATACCGAATGTGTTTGCCATGAAAGAGCCCGGATCAGCGTTTGCAAGCCATCCGCCGCCCCATGTCCAGTGTCCCTCGATGGGATAAATGAGCATGCTTATAAATAGGGAGTATACCACATACATGTTGAACTTTGTGCGTTCTGCCATAGCGCCCGAAACAATTGTGGCAGAGGTTGCGCAGAACACTGTCTCGAACATCAGGAAACCTTCGGTGGGAAGGCCGGCGGAATTCTTGTAGAACGAAAGGTCGCCGAAGTTGGGAAGACCCATGAAACCTGCTCCGTCGTTGCCGAACATGATTCCGAAACCGAGGAACCAGAACAACAGCGAACCCAGCATGAAGTCCACGAAATTCTTGAACAATATGTTTACGGTGTTCTTGCTTCGGGTGAAACCTGCCTCGCAGAAGGCAAATCCCGGCTGCATGAAAAACACGAGCATTGCTGCAAGCAGCATCCACACAGTGTCGATTGACAATCCTAAATCTTGTATTGGTGTCATTTTAGTTGTTTCTTTGATAGTTATACTTATTACCCTTCATACTTTATTTGTTGTGCGAGCGAGGATTACTTTTCTTTTTCGGCGTTATATAGGGCAACGTCGCCGCTCTCACCTGTGCGAATACGCACTGCATCCTCTACCGGAATAACGAAAATCCTTCCGTCGCCGATTTCGCCCGTTCTTGCCGCCTGTTGAACGGCTTTTACGGTGCGCTCAACGTTTATGTCGCGCACAACAATATTGAGCAGCACTCTCTCGATGCAACTCGTGTCGTACATCACACCGCGATAAATTCGCGCTTGTCGCATTTTGCCTTCGCCGCGTACGTCGTAGTACGAAAACCATTCGATGTCGGCATCGAGCAGTGCGTCCTTTACGTCCTCAAACTTAGTTTTGCGGATAATAGCTTCAATCTTCTTCATCTTTAATCTTGTTTGTTGATACAGTACTGTGATTATGTTATGTCTTTGATGCAAAATTACGGCATTTTTCTTTTTTAAGCACGTTTTCGGTTTCTTTTTGTTGTTTTAAGGTGATTTTTCTTTTCACAAAGATATCTTATGCGCAAAAACATGTGCTTTTTGAAAGTACAGATAACAAATTTCGCACATCTCAAATCTGCTTTCCGAAAAAGCGTTTGCGCATTGCGAAATTCCGATTTGAGACGGGCTTGAAAAATATGTCGCATCTCGTGAAAACTCCGGGCCACCTAATTTAAATTCCGACGCATCTAATTTAAATTAGGTCTGACCTCGTTTTCGGCATTTTTCATGTGCTGATTTTCAGGTGCTTTCGGCAGCGGAAAAATACGGGGAGAGAAAGCAAAAAATAAGGAGGTGCAACCCGTGTGCACCTCCTTATATATATAATGTATGGCGGGAGATTATTTTTGCTTGAACAGAAACCTCGCCAAACCGTAAACGTAGCGGCGGAATCCCGGCTGATAGGCAAGAATGCGGTCGAACCACGCAAGATGTTTACCCACCGTGCGCACCACAAGCCCTACATAAATCATGGCAAACAATGTGCCCACGCCAACGATGTACCATTGCCACGCGCCGAAGAATATGTAGCAGAACACCACGGCGAGTATCACCATGGAAATGTCGACTGCAATTTTGGTCTTGGCAAATTCAATGCCCGTAACCTCGCTCACTGCCACCGGGAAGCCTTCGCCGGGCATCGTTACCGAACCGCAGCGCACCTCGAGCGCAATGCCGATGCCCAAAATAGTGCACCCGGCAATTTGCGAAACGCCTTTGGCAAGAATATTCTCGGGAACAAGCCAAGATGTGAGCATCATGTTCATGTCGATAAGCGAGCCGAATACGAAACCAACCAACAACTGGAACAACTGCACCGCCTCGAATTTCTTGCGCAACACAGCTATTTGCCCCAATACCAGCACTCCGTTCATTATATATGTGTATTGCCCGATTGTTAGACGCGGTATGCCGGAAACACTCTTGCCGGCAGTCTCAAACACATAGGGAAGTGTGGAGATGACACTCGACCCCAACATACTCCTAACGCACACTGCCACGCCAAGGGTCATAACGCACAGCGATACGAGCAGCAAAAAGTGCTGCCAAACAAATGAAATGATTCTTTCCTTCTTATTCAATGTAGTAGATTAATACATTGCAAAATTACAAAAAAGCCTGTAGAAACCTTTCAAAGCGTTATGGTGCGGTGGGCGTGCGGCATAGGTGCGGCGTTGTTTTGTAGAGTGCGTCTTACATTGTAAGCCGTTTCTCCAACGTGCGTAGGGGCATGTTCTATAAAGGGCGGCGCGGAATTGGCAACGGTTCGCACGTGAGAGATAAAGGTATGCGTATAAAACAAAACGGCTTGCGTGCAACAGAAAATAGCTTGCGTGCGACAGACTATGGCTCGTGTACAAAAATCAATGGATTATGCGCAGACGCCAACGGCTTATGTATAGAAGTCAATGGTTTACGTGCGAAAACCAACGTTTAGTGTGCAATAGACAATGGTTTGCGTGGAAATAAAAAGCCGCCCCGTTTTTGCGGGGCGGCTTCCGGTTATATCTCAATGCGCTATAGGGCGTCAGTTCTCGCTGTCGTCTTTTGTGGCATCGCGAAGCTGGTTCACATCGATGCGGTTTGCATTTTCCGAAGTCTTGCGCGGAGATTCCTCGGAAGCACTTCTGTGGTGTGATTTGCCACTATGACGGCCATGCTTTCCGCTCTTTCCGCTATCTTCGCCGTAACCGTATCCATAACCATAGCCATAGCCGTAACCATATCCGTAGCCGTATCCATAACCATAGCCGTAACCGTATTTGTTGCGGACACTCGCATTAATGATAAGGGATAGATTGCGGAACTTCTTGTTCTTGTACATCTTGTCTATCTCGGGCAAGAAACGTCTGTCCTCTGTGCCGATACGTATCACGTAGATCGTAAGTTCGGCAACGCGGTTGATGATGCCCGCATCAGCCACCGCGATAGCAGGAGTGGTATCGAAGATAATGTAGTCGTAACGCGATTTAAGTTCATCAGTCAACTCTTCAAGCCTCGGGCTCATAAGCAGCTCGGTAGGGTTGGGCGGAGTAACGCCTGCGGCAAGGAAGTCAACGTTTTTGCCCACTGCGTCAATCTTTATCAAACTGTCGAGGTCGCAACTGTCGTCGCTGAGATACGTGGTGAGACCTTCGTGCCCGCTTATCAGTTTCGACTGCGTACGCTTGCGGATATCGCCGTCAACAAGAATGACTTTCTTTCCAGCAATACCAAGAATCAAAGCAAGGTTACGCGACACAAAAGACTTTCCGCTGCCCGGAGTAGACGACGTAAACATCATAACCTTTGAGCGCTTCTTCATAAAATTCAGGTTGTAGCGCAACATTCGGAATGCCTCGCTTACGGCATTGTAGTTAGCGCCACCATGCGAGCGGTCAAGGAATTTGTTTGATTCTTCGTCTTCTTTCCAAAGAGGTATCTCGCCGAGAATTGGAATTGTGCAGTTATCCTCAACTTCCTTGCGGTTGCGCACTTTAGTGTCGAGCACCAAAAGAATCCAGAACAAGCATGCCGGAATTGCGAGACCTATTCCAAGACCAACGAGCATGATTGAACCACTCTTGGGATAAATCGGCGCGGAATAGCCGTAAGGAGTTTCGATGATGTTTACGTTTGCTTCGGTAACGGCGAGCTGCAAGGCTACTTCCTCTCTCTTGTTGAGGAGATACACGTAAAGGTCTTCCTTAATCTTTCTTTGACGTTCGATGTCGCCTGCCGATTTTTCTTTCTGCGGCACCGCCGAAATGCTGGAGTTTATGCTGCTCTGCACAGCGTTTGCCTGACGCAGTTTCACGTTTATGGTGTTGATGAAATTCTCTACCGTTTTTGTGATAACCGCGTGCGTAGATTTCAAACGCTCGAGCGCATTCCGTACAACCGGCGAAGCCATTCCTGCATTTGCCGAGAGACGGTTGTAGTTCATCACCAAATCATTGTATTCGCTTATGCCCGAAGAAAGCCCCGTATTTCCGATGTCGCCCAACGAAGGTATTACTTCGTAGTTGCCATCTGTTTGCTGACGAAGATAGTCGCGGAGGAAAAGACCTACATTCTTCTCGCTTTCAAGTTGCATTACCTGCTGACGGGCCTGGTTGCTTTGGTCGAGATAAATGGAGGCGTTTTTCTCGAAATCGATTACGTCGTTGCTTTGCTTGAACGAAGCCATGCGGTTCTCGGCGCTGCTCAAATCGTTTCCTATAAGCATTATTCTTTGCGTGAGAAATTTGTCGGCGTTCATCGACTGCCGGTTTTTATTTTCTATGATGTCGTTTTTATAGGCTTCGAGCAAACTTGCCAATATATCGTCGGCGCGTTTTACGTTGGTGTTTTGGCACGACACAAATATGAGGTTGCTTGATTGATCCTTTACTTGCGCTTCGATGCAACCGGTATATTTCAGCGCAGCTTGCTCCATGCTAATGCGGCTCACGCTTATGGTTCGTTTCAGATAGCTTTTGAACGTGCTTTTGTTCTTTTCCACGAGCAGTGCGCCCATTGGAGTCTCGAGGGCCTTGCCAAACGGAGCGGTTTTGTCGAAGTCTGACAATCCGCCGCCCATTTTCAGATTGTGAATACGGAAACTTTGTTCGGATTCTATATCGATGTCAAAATTCACGCTCTGAGTAAATCCTTTGAAGAACGTAACTTTTACGGGGCTTTCCTTATAGAGGGAATAGCTTCTCAGTCCGAGGTCTGTTGTGTAGTCAATGTCGAGCCCAAGACTTTTGACAACGCGCTGCATAAGTCTGTGGGATTTCAGAATGAATGCTTCGTCCTGCAATTCACCATTGGCGCCGATACCATTCAGGGCCATTGCTGCCGACTGGTTGCGCGAGCTTGTGTTTTCGCTGTTCTTTACTGCTATTGTTGACGAGCGTTGGTATACTCGCGGGAGTTTGGCTTGATAGAGGTATGCCAGGAACAAACATACCACAGCAGAGAGAAGAAACCATTTCCAATTGGCTGCAAACACATGCAGCGACTTCATGACCACCGGGAGAAGGTCGTTTTTCTTGTCTTCTTCGGGCGAAATATACGAGTTTGTCTGTTGCGGAGTGATATTTTCCATTTCTTACTTTGTTAGTGCAATGATGAGCGAAGCAATCGAGGTGCCGAGTCCGAGGAGTGTGCCTGTGAGACTTAGGTAGAGGTATCCTGAACTTCCTTTAATCTTCACCGATTTGTTTGACTCCACGTAAACGATGTCGTTTTGGTGCATATAATATGCGGGGGAGTTGAATACGCTTTCTGGGTCGGTGAGATCTACCTGGAAAGTCTGTCGTTGTCCGTTTTCTTCGCGTATCACGAGCACTTTCTTACGTATGGCGGAATTGTTGAGGTCGCCCGAACGTCCGATGGCTTCAAGCAGCGTTAGTCTTTCGCCCGTGTAGCTTTGGGTGCCGGGGCTTTTCACATCGCCGAGCACAGTTACCTTGAAGCTCATAATCTTTGTTGTTACTTTGGCGTCCTTTATAAGTCCCTCGCTTATCATTCGGTTTTGAATCGATTCCGAGAGTTTGTTTACTGTAAGTCCGGCGGCTTTTATCTTGCCGAATATCGGGAAATCAATATAGCCGTCCTTGTTCACCACGAAATACGACGAACTTCCGCTTCCCTGGTTGTTGTTTATTCCTGCGGTTTGACCTATGAGCATGAGGTTGGCGAAAGGTTTGATCAACTCCTCTTCTTGCGAACTCACATATATGGCCAACTGGTCGTCGGGCTGAATGTTGAGCGTGTAGTCGTTGTCAAGACTTGCACCGTTCTTGTAGAGCTGTTCAGCTCCTTGGAGATAGGTCATCGACTTGTTTGAACCGCATGATGTGCCCAACACCATTACCAATAGCATTGAGGCTAAGAATGTAAACTTCTGCATTTTTGTTTCTATTTATTACTCCCGGAATATTATTGTCTTTTTACTGTTTTGGTGAATTAACGAGCAAAGGTAGCTATTTTATTTATAGTTTTTTGGATAACTCGCGAAAAAATAATATAATCGGTCAAAAAAAGCGGAATAAACAGTGCCGGAGCGATTATGGTTGCAATCCCGCCATTTGGAATGCGCAAAAAAACTTCATTCTCCGCTTTTTTACGATCATGAAATCCACGCGTTTTTCGTTGTCCGCATCTCGTAAAAACTCCGGGCCACCAAATTTAAATTCCGACGCATCTCGTTTAAATTATGTCTGACCTCGGAAAGGCTATATGTAATACTGTGAAAATCAGTGCTCTTTTGGGAACGAAAAAACGCCTTTCCGGCGAGGCAAAATCACTTGATTACCTTATAATATTTGCGGGCATTCGCGCGCGAAGTGTAATTGAAATGCCACCATTCGGAGCGCAGCGAGTGAAATCCCGCCTCGGTCATCACACGGCGCAAAAGGCGGCGGTTGTTCACCGCCTCGCGCGTGAGATGTTTGGTTTTCACAAGAAAATCCTCCTTGTCAATGTGGGCAAGCGGCGTCATGTTGTCAATGCGTGTGCCCATGGTAATGCTGTCGCCCTTCTCGTCGGCAATGGTAATGTCTACCGCCAGCCCGTAATTGTGCAGCCCGCCGCCGTGGGCAGGATTGCTCACGTAGATGTCCTTGCTTGTGCCGGCAACCACGTTCCACATTTTCTGCTGTACCGACATGGGGCGCGCGGCATCGTATACTTTCAGCCTGAGATTGGGGTGGCTTTTGCGCAAAATCTGTTGCGCCCGTTTCAAAGCCGCCGCAGCTTTCGGGTGAAGGTATGCCGTGCGGAGATCGGTGTAGAGCGTTTTGCCGGTGAAGTTGTCGGGACGCGCATACATCAGGCTCGTGAGAATTGTGGAGTCAATGTCGCAAATCCTAACCATTCCCTGCCGTTCCATCGACAGTTCCGTTTTGCTTCTGTCGGTTTCTTTCTGCGCTTTGACGCATTGCAAACCGCCGATGAACACACAGAAAAATATTCCGCACGCAATAGCCGAAATTTTGCCCTTTTTCATAGAAAACAATCGGTGAAAACTGAAATTTTTGCGAAAATCAGCGTTCAAAATCTATAAGCTCGCCGTCGGGAAGAACCGAACGCGCCGTAATGCCAAGCTTCACGCCCTCACGCGAATTGGAATAG
The DNA here is from genome assembly GCA_963660485.1 of bacterium. Lineage (GTDB taxonomy): Bacteria > Bacteroidota > Bacteroidia > Bacteroidales > Bacteroidaceae > UBA6398. Next base: position 9,160 of record CAVKYH010000033.1, read on the forward strand.
AACGTAACGGTAGCCTTTCCGTTCTCGTCAGCAAGCACATCGGGATTCCAGTAAAGCGTGCGGCGGAAATCATGTTTGTCGGGAAGATCGCGCTTGCGGTAGTCGGGCAACGGAAATCCCGGATCTTCGCTATAACCAAAGAACCTCACTACTTTTGTCTTGCTCTTTTCTTTGAGCATAGGCTTGTCGTCGTTCCCGTAAAGCAATATTGCAATCGTGCGGTCGTTGTCTTTTCCGAAATCTGGGAGTACGCGGCGCATTTTTTCCTGGTCGGTTACAATATAAATGCGGCTCACTTCGCTGGCGTATATCACCATGTTGTCCATGCGCTGCTCAGAATCCTGCACAGTGTTTTTGCGCAAAACCACGGCAGGGCGGTTGCGATAAGTGAACTTGTAGTTTGTTCCGGCAATGCTCGCGTCTTCTGTGGTATAGTCGAAGTTCTTGTTTATCGACTTCAACAAATCCCACACAAGCGGGTCGTCCTCGCCCTTGTCGCAATATTTCATCGCCTCAAAGTTTATGTTGTAATAGATGTCGGCGTTGCGCTGCGCAAAACCTTCTCCGCCGTTCCATTTGTCTTGTCCGTCGCGAATGTCCTTGCGTTTGCCTTTCACCACAGCCTCGTTCAAAATGATGTCGCTCTTCTTTATAGTGTCTTGCCAAGCAAAGATTTCTTCAGTATTCACCGTAGGTTTGTGGACATACTGACTCAAATTGAACTCTTGCACGTCGAACATTCGGGGAGTGGGTGCAAAATCGCGTTCAAGGAATATGCGCATCGTTTTGGGCTTGCCGTTTTCGTATGTGTAAAACCTGCCCACGCCGTCGCTGTAGTATTTTGGCGGCATAAGGGCGAAACTTCCGTTTGTGTCGGTCTTGCATTCTCCTGTGGCGCGAAGTCCCGGCAAGAAAATGTCTACTTTTAAATCTGCACCGGCTATCGGCAGGCGCTTTCCCTTGTTTTCGAGCAAATGCCCCGTGAGTAATTGTCCCGTTTCTACCGGTTGTACGAGTTTGAAAGGCTTCTTTCCCGTCATTTCATTGAAATCGTAACGACGCCAACCCTGCACGAGCAAAAGAAGGTCAAGGTTTTTTGCATGGGTCTCGTCATCGGATTCAAAATAATACTCCGGGTGGGAAATATAACCGCGAATATCCGATGAAAGCAGTAAATCTTGCGCAATTCCGCAGTCGTTTCCTTCAACTTCTGTGGTTTGGTCGTGCACAGCCAGCGAGAAATATGCATTGCAAGGATTGCCTTTTTTATCGGCCAGCGTCATGTTGAGAACAATAGGCGCGAAAGGCTGATAAGAATTCTCGTTTTGCTTGATTTCAAGGCTGACGGGATAATCAGGTCTGCGCCAAACCAAACGTTCCCAAAGCACATCGCCATCGGAATTGATTAGCGTTATCTGGTTTATGCCATAGTGTAGTTTGCTCTCCGCCACGCTCCAATGAGGAGTGCCATTCAGTTGTATAGTGTCAAACACGCAGGCTGCGCCACGGCATGTTACGCTCACGCCAAGGTATTTGCCGTTGAGATCGGGCGTATAGTTTATGTCGAACCCCCAATTGTTTCCGTCGCGCTGCAATATCGCGGAGATTCCCGACTTCCTCGGCGCCGGCAAACTGAACTCGCGGTTTTTCCCGTCAAATTCCATCGACATTTTAATGGAGCTGCTCCACGCGGGAATAGTAAATTCTCCCATACCCTCGTGTTGCGTTTTGGTTGTTCCTATTACCGTTGTGCCGTTAAGGATTTTGCATTCGCTGATGTTTACCGGATTTCCGTTTTTGTCGGTGATCCTGTATGCGATCTTTTGTGGGCAATCTTTTTCAACAAGTGCCCCGCCTTCAGGATACATTTCCACGAAAACTCCATCTTTTATCGCCGAGTCGCCACGAAGTGTGTTCGGTTCTTTGCGCTTCATCGGCAGAAAATCCTCGCCTTCTTTCTTGTAGATATAGCCGTTGAAATAATCTCCGGTGGTGTTTTCTGTTTGGTAAACAGGTATCACGCGCGAGAAACAGTATTCCCCGTCCCAATTAAGCATTGCCCGCGTAAATGCACGGATTTCATAATATCCACCATGGATTAGATTGTTGAGCGAGATGCTTCCCGAAGCTTGTCCGTCGATTATCTCGTAGTTTTTGCGCTCTATCGTGTTGCCGTGATCGTCCAAAATTTCTACGTAGAGCACTTTGCTTAGATCGGTATACTTCATCGACGAAGCTCTTACTATATATGCTTTAAAATATATGGTTTCATCGATAAAATAAGCGTTGTTGTCGAGGTGAAGATATACCTTCTCCTGCGTACATTTACTGTCGTATTGCGCCACGTTTTTGAAATATTCCAGGATATTTCCGATTTCGTTCGTGTTTTGCGCGTTGGCGATGCAGCCTAAAAGCATTGCCAATACAATTAATAGTTTTTTCTTTTTCATAGTTCGCATAGTTTTTGTTCAAAGTCGTTTTACTAAGTTTTTCTGTCAAATATTCAGCTTTCATCGAGGATTTTCTGTCGAATCAATTCCTTTGCCGTAGCATCGAGTTCGGCATACCATTCTTCGCCAAAGGCACGTATTAGGGGCGCTTTCAGGAATTCGTAGACGCGCAAGCCTTGCTTTTTCCCGAGTTTGCGGGCGCAGGCACAAATATTCCAGCGATTGTAGTTCAGTGCAAGCGTCCCGTTGCTGAGTTTAGCCACACGAATAGGATAGAGTGCGCATGAAATCGGTTTTATGAACGTTGTCTTTCCTTCTGCATGCGCTTGTTCCAAGGCGCAAAGGCAACAGTTCCCCTCTCCCATGAAGGTAAAAACGCAATTCTTGCCTTTTATTATGCTTGTAACGAGGTCTCCGTCGCGATCTGTATAGGCAACGCCTTGTTTATGTATGAGATTTTGTGCCGCATGACTGAGCTTGTCTGCAACATACGGCAGAGCGTTTTCAATTTCTCTGATTTCATCGGGCGTTACAGGCGCTCCGGCATCACCTTCTATGCAACATTCGCCATGACATACGCTCAAATCGCAGCAGAAATACTCTGTGATACATTCCGAAGAAACTATCGTGTTTCCTATCTCTATCATTGTGGAAAAAAAGTGCCTGTCCATCGTCTTTTGGTTTAAAAAATTACCATTTTATCGGTGTTTTGCCTTGCGCAGCGAGGTAATCGTTTGCGAGAGAAAAGTGATGGTTCCCGAAGAAACCGCGATAGGCTGAAAGGGGCGAGGGATGCGCCGACTGTAATACGAGGTTTTTTGTACGGTCTATGAGCGCGCCTTTACGTTGTGCGTATGCGCCCCAAAGCAGATATACAATTCCGCTGCGCTGAGTGGCGAGTGCTTTGATTGCTGCGTCGGTAAATTCTTCCCAACCCCTTTTCTGGTGCGAACCTGCCTGATGTGCTCTTACCGTGAGCGTAGCATTTAGCAACAGCACGCCTTGTCTTACCCACCGTGTGAGGTCTCCGTTTTCCGGCGCGGGATTTCCCGTGTCGTCCTGCACTTCCTTGAAGATGTTTTCGAGCGAGGGAGGAAATTTCACGCCTTCTGCAACCGAAAAGCTCAAACCTTGTGCCTGCCCGGGTTCGTGATAGGGGTCTTGACCTATGATTACGACTTTTACATCGTTGAAAGGGCAAAGATTGAATGCGTTGAAAATAAGATTTCCCGGCGGATAGCACGTGCCGTTGGCGTATTCGTGCCGAACGAATTCCACAAGATTTGCGAAGTATGGCTTCTCAAATTCCGATGAAAGCGCGTTTTTCCAACTGTTTTCTATATTTACGTTCATAGGTTTTATGGAATTATGCGGTTTTACACTGTGGGCAGTTGCGAACCGTTGATTTTGCGATACATGTCGAGTGAGAACACATCGGTCATGCCCGAAATGAAATCGATTACCGCCATTACTCTTTCGTAGAGCGTCGGCGCGTTGAGTTGATACTGCGAGGAAATTCTGCTAAGCAACAATTTACTGTAGGTATCCTCGGGAGTTAGCGTTGCCTTCAATACCAATTCCAACAGAGTGTATATAATATGGTATCCGGCGAGTTCTATATCGAGTACATCGCGGCTGCGGTAGATTTTGTTCACAGCCACTTCGGAACTGTGGCGGTAAGCTTGTGCCGTATGTGGCGCGAAATTGTCAACCAAACTGCCCTTGAACGTGCCGGAAAGTATTGCGTCCTCGTTTTCAAGGAATACGTTCACACATTCATGCTCAAGGAAATTTATTGCCCTTGAACGGTAATATACAATCTCCTCGTTTTCGTCAGTAACATCGGGATAGGCTTTCATGATGTGCTTTCTCATGTCGTCGTCATAGTATCCCAGAAGCAAATCGCGCGTTTCTTCGAATGTCAAGATGCGCAGTTTGTAGGCATCTTCTATGTCCATGATTTCATAACAAATGTCGTCGGCGGCTTCAACAAGGTAAGCCAGCGGGTGGCGTGAGTATTTCACCATTCCGTCGTGGTTCCCAAAACAAATGAGTCCCAATTCCTCGGCAATTTTAATGAAAGCTTCGCGTTCCGCCTCGAAGAAACCGAATTTTTGCTTTGTGGCAAGCGATGACGAGAACGGGTATTTCACAATCGAAGCAAGCGTTGGGTAAGTCATCACGAAGCCTCCGCGCCGCCGCCCGTTGAATTGATGGGTTAGAATGCGGAAAGCGTTTGCGTTGCCGTCAAAGTGGGTGATGTCGTTCCATTGTGCGTCGCTTAAAGTCTCACCCGATACGGGGTCTTTATAGTCGCGCATCATACGACCTTTGCTCTCGGAGAAAAAACTCGCTATTGCCCGCTCTCCGGCATGCCCGAAAGGAGGGTTGCCCATGTCGTGCGCGAGGCATGATGCCGAAACTATTGCGCCCACCGACGTTGCGAAATCAGGGTCAAGCCCTTCGTGGCGTTTTACCAGCTCGTGCCCGCAATCCAATCCCAAAGAACGCCCCACACTCGACACTTCGAGGCTATGGGTAAGGCGGTTGTGAACAAACACGCTGCCCGGGAGCGGAAAAACTTGCGTCTTGTTTTGCATGCGGCGAAAGGGAGCGGAGAAAATCAAACGGTCGAAATCGCGCTGAAACTGCGTGCGGTCTTCCTTCACTGCGTTGTAGCGTTCCTCCAAACCATAGCGTTTGTTTGTCGTGAGCTGTTTCCAATTCATTTTTCCCATTTTCGAACCGATGTTTTGCCTTATACAACACAAAGTTACGCAAATTTAGCCGAAAAGATAAGGGCTTAAATAAAAACACTCCGGATATGGCAAAAATTCCAAGGCATATTGTTAAAAATTATGTCTGATATAGTTTTTACGACAAGGCATCTTGTAAAAACTATGTCTGATGTAGTTTAAATTATGTCTGACCTAGTTTGAATTATGTCTGACATCGTTCAGACGATATAAGCGTGTTTAAAACTATAACAGTATCAAGGAGTTAGTAAAAAGGGTTTTCACGGGAAAATCAAAGACTTTTTTCGGAGAATTATGCCCCGCAGCAAGACTGTTTGGGGTTCAGAACAACTGGTAAAATGGGACGAAAAAAAACAGACGCATCCTTTTCGGGACACGTCTGTTTTGTATGGTTCGGCAACTTGCTGCTATGCGTCGATATTGGCGAAAGTTGCGTGGGATTCAATGAATTCGCGGCGCGGACCTACATCTTCGCCCATCAACATGGAGAATATATAGTCGGCGTTGGTAGCGTTTTCAATCGTTACCTGTTTCAGTAAACGTTTGTCGGGGTCCATTGTGGTATCCCAAAGCTGTTTGGCGTTCATTTCACCGAGACCTTTGTAACGTTGTGTGTAAACGCCTTCCTCGCTTCCGTTGTTGTATTTTTCCATAAACCTGCGGCGGTCGGCATCTGTATAGCAATATTCTTCGTTCTTGTCTTTTTTGCAGCGATAGAGCGGCGGAGTGGCAATATAAAGATAGCCGTCTTCGATGATTTGCGGCATGTAACGATAGAAGAGTGTCATTATAAGTGTGTCGATGTGGGAGCCATCGACATCGGCGTCGGTCATGATAATAACCTTGTGGTAGCGCAGTTTGTCGATGTTTGCTTCTTTGCTGTCGCCGTTCACTCCGAAGCGCACTCCCAATGCTTGTATGATATTGTTCACTTCATCGCTTTCGAAAGCTTTATGCCACAAGGCTTTCTCTACATTTAGAATTTTTCCTCTAAGAGGTAATATTGCCTGTGTCTTGCGCGAGCGTCCGTTTTTCGCCGTACCGCCTGCGGAATCTCCCTCCACGAGGAAAAGTTCGCACTCTGCGGGATCTTTTGAAGAGCAATCGGCAAGTTTTCCCGGGAGTCCACCGCCAGTGAGCGGGCTCTTGCGAAGCACACTCTCTCTTGCCTTTTTTGCGGCAATACGTGCCGTGGCGGCAAGAATCACCTTGTCTATAATAAGTTTGGCTTCCTTGGGGTGTTCCTCAAGATAGTTTGAAAGCGCCTCGGCTACGGCTTGGTTCACAGCGCCTGCAACCTCGTTGTTCCCGAGCTTTGTTTTTGTTTGTCCCTCAAATTGTGGCTCGGCAACCTTAACCGATACCACCGCCGTAAGACCTTCACGGAAATCTTCGGGAGCTATTTCAACTTTGCTCTTCTCGATTACCTTTTGGTAATTGTCTTCGGCGTATTTTTTCAAGACACGTGTCAGCGCCTGACGGAATCCCATTACATGAGTACCGCCTTCGATTGTATTGATATTGTTTACGTAGGAATGAATGTTCTCGCTCGACGAAGTGTTGTACATAATGGCTGCCTCGATAGGGACATCGTTTTTCTCTGTGTTGAGATAAATCACATCGTCGAAGAGATGAATTCTGCTCGAGTCGATATATTTTACAAACTCTCGCAAACCTTTTTCGCTGTAGAAAGTTTCCTGTTTGGTCTTGCCCTCTTCGTCCGGACGCAAATCAGTGAGCGTAATCCTTAATCCGGCATTCAGATACGCGAGCTCGCGCATGCGGTTGGCCAAAAGGCTATATTTATATGTAGTAGTAATGAAAATGCTTCCGTCGGGCCAGAATTGCTGTCTTGTTCCGTGCAGATTGCTTTCTCCAACGACTTTCACGGGATATACGGCTTTTCCTTTTGCGTATTCCTGCTGATAGATTTTGCCGTTGCGGAAAACTTGCGAAATCATTTTCGTAGAAAGAGCGTTCACACACGAAACACCTACGCCATGAAGACCGCCGGAAACTTTATAGGAACTTTTGTTGAACTTTCCGCCGGCGTGGAGAACGGTCATAACCACTTCGAGAGCCGATTTGTGTTCTTTTTCGTGCATATCTACGGGGATACCGCGTCCGTCGTCCTGCACTATTATTGAATTGTCTTCGCAAATGGTTACTTCTACGTGTGTGCAATATCCTGCGAGAGCCTCATCGATAGAGTTGTCAACCGTTTCATAAACAAGATGGTGAAGACCTTTCTCGCTGATGTCGCCAATATACATGGCGGGGCGCTTGCGCACTGCCTCAAGACCTTCAAGAACTTGTATGTTACTCGCGGAATAATTTTCTTCCGCTATCTTCTCTCTTTCGTCCATATTTTATGTCTGTCTTAATAGCTACAAAGTTAATAAAATCTGGCGTTTTATGACACAAAAGAGGCTTGAAAACGCATCTTTCTGCGTTGGTTTTGTGCTGTTTTTGCTTTTGAAACCGCCAAGGTGGATTTTGCTGGAAAAAAGGTGGCTTGCGGTGCTGCGATGCTACGCAAAAATTATCACGGCAGCGCAAAAAACGAGGCAGAGTGCCATTGCAATTTCCATTTTGCGCTGATGATGTGAGAAAAATTTGTGAAGAAAACCGCCAAGAAGCAGCCATACGAGGTTTGCTCCCGGTCCTGCGAGGGCTATAAAGGGAGCTACGGAAAGCAAATCGGGCAGTTTTTCGGAATGGGGCAGTACGAATGTGGAAAAAACCATGAGGTCGAAAAGTAGAATCTTGGCATTGGTGAGTTGTACTACCATGCCGGAAAGAAAGGTGCAGTCGCGCGATTTGTTTTGTGTCTTTCCCGACGAAGAATATGTCTTCCAGGCGAGATACAATATGTAGGCGGCGCCCAGATATTTGACGTATTTTACGTATTGTCCCATTGCCTCGCCTATGTAATGCGTGAGAACGGCGAGGACAACCACTGCTATCGAAAATCCGACGAGCAAACCCAACCACATGTTGAGTGCCTTTTTCCTTCCATAGCGCATTGAGCACATGAGGCTGAAGATATTTGCCGGACCGGGTGTATATCCGACGGCCAATATCAGAGCCAGGAGGGAAGGTAGTTGTTCTATGGGCATTCTATATGGTTGATGAAATAAAAATAAAAAGCGATCCAGCCCTTTTAGGGGGTCGTCCGCTTAATAAATAACCTAAAAATAAATAGTATGAAAAACTTACTTCAAGGAGTTTACGTGCTTAGCAACCGAAGACTTGAGGTTGGCAACTTTGTTCTTGTGAATGATGTTGTCTTTAGCCAACTTGTCAAGAAGGTGCTGCACTTTGGGCAACTGCTCTTCGGCAGAAGCTTTATCTGTAGTGGCACGAAGGTCGCGCAAAGCGTTGCGCATTGTCTTTGCATAATAGCGATTATGCAATCGACGAACTTCCGTCTGACGGATTCTCTTTATTGATGATTTGTGATTAGCCATCTTTTATTTTCTTTTTTATTGTAGCCGATAGCAGAGTCGAACTGCTCTTTAGAGAATGAAAATCTCTCGTCCTAACCGATAGACGAATCGGCCGCCTGTTGATGCGAGCCGAAAGGCATAGCTTTCAGTTGCGAGTGCAAAAGTAGATGTTTTAATATTAATGGCAAAATTTCTACGCAAGTTTTTTAATATTTCGGGTGATTTTTCTGAAAATCGTGGTGAAATCTCACTCTATCCGAATATTTCGTGCAGTATTTCGGGCGATTTCAGGGAGGGAAATGCCGGCAGGTGCACAGAATAATATTGTATTATGACTTGCAGGATACGCGAACGCGTGGCGCGCGAAATGGGTAGTTTTGCAGCCGTGGCATATTTCAAACGCAGCAACCACGATATGTTTTGGGCTTCTTGGGGGGCTATCACGTTTGGTGTGGAGGGGCGAACGGGGGAAAAACGTCCGTTGTCCATGTCGAACCATTGCCCGGGAGAGAAATTTTCAAGGTTGGGGGTGAAGCCGAGGTAGGATGTGAGGTGCAGAAGAAGCACTATATGGAAATTTGCGCAGTTTTCGCCGCCTTCGTCGAGCCACCTCATGGAGGCGAAAAGGAATTCAAACAAAGCGGCATCGCCTATCGGTGCGCGGAGGGCTGCCGACAGAAATTCGGCGAGAAACATCACAATCGCTGTCTTTGCCGGAGAGTAGGGGATAGTGGAATAAATGTTTGCGGGGCGCACTGCCTTCACTCGCATAAGTTGTGTTGTGCCCCGGTCGTTCCATTCTATTTGCAGCAGAGCCATCGGGGTGAACAATACATTCTTTACTCCGGCGCGGCTTGTCTTTGGAATGCGCACGAGAAAACTGCGGCGTCCGTCGGTCTCGGTGTAAACGTCGGCTATAAGCGTGGAGTCGCTATGCTTGATGGTGCGCAGCACTATGGCTCTTGAGTTTTGCAGCATTTTGCGGGTATGCGTTGTGTTGTGAGAGCAAAGTTAGCCATTTTTTAGCTATTGTTTTTCATGCTGCGCCCCCTGTTTTTGCACCATGATTTTATCTCGAAAAAGCGATATGCCTTGGAGTTTTTGAGGTGTTGGGACATACGTTTTTTAGAGGCTTTTGCGGCTGCGGAACCTCTTGAAACATCGCGATTTTGCCGTATGTCGGCGCGCTCCTGGTCTGGCTTTTTGCTAATTTTGCAAGTGCAAAAAGAAGTACAATAATCATTATTAGAAAATGAAGCGTATAATTTTAAGTTGTATCGCATTTGTGGCATCGTTTGCCGCAATGCAGGCGCAGCAGGTTCCCGTTTATCTCGACGGCAACAAATCTTTGGAGCAGCGTGTGGAAGATGCGCTGTCGCGCATGACTTTACAGGAGAAAATCCGCGTAATCCATGCTCAGAGCAAGTTTTCTTCGGCAGGCGTTCCGCGTTTGGGATTTCCCGATTTCTGGACAGACGACGGTCCTCACGGAGTGCGTCCCGACGTGCTTTGGGACGAATGGGACCAAGCGGGACAAACCAACGATTCGTGCGTGGCTTTTCCGGCCCTCACTTGTTTGGCGGCAACCTGGAACCCCGAAATGGCGAACCTTTACGGAAAGAGTTTGGGCGAGGAGGCACGCTATCGCCACAAGGACATGATTCTCGGCCCTGGCGTGAATATTTTCCGCACTCCTCTCAACGGCAGAAATTTTGAATACATGGGCGAGGATCCCTATCTCACTTCCACGATGGTCGTTCCCTATATTCAGGGGCTGCAAAGCAATGGAGTTTCGGCGTGTGTGAAACATTATTGTCTCAACAACGATGAGGAATATCGTCATCAGGTGAATGTGATAGTCAGCGACCGGGCTCTTCACGAAATCTACCTACCTGCTTTCAAGGCCGCCGTAGAAAAGGGCAAAACCTGGGCAATAATGGGAGCCTACAACCTTTACAAAAACGAGCACAACTGCCATAATCAGTGGACTCTCGGCAAGATATTAAAAGGAGACTGGAAATTCGACGGCGTAGTAGTGAGCGACTGGGGCGGTTGTCATGACACAGATCAGGCGATAAGGCATGGGCTTGACATGGAGTTCGGTTCTTGGACAAACGGCCTCTCGGAAGGTGCGAAAAATGCCTATGAAAGTTATTTCCTTGCCATACCTTATATAAAAGGTATCAAGGAGGGAAAATATTCCACCAAAGAACTCGACGACAAGGTGCGCCGCGTTTTGCGCCTTTTCTATCGCACAACGATGAACAACCAACGTGCAACGGGTTTTCTGTGCTCGGAATCTCATTATGATGCGGCAAAGAAAATCGCGGAAGAGGGTATCGTTTTGCTGCAAAACGCCGGAAACGTGCTGCCTATCGACATCGCAAAAACAAAACGCGTGCTCGTGGTGGGCGAAAACGCCATAAAAATGATGACAGTGGGCGGCGGAAGTTCTTCATTGAAAGTGCAGAAGGAAATACTTCCTCTCGAAGGGCTGAAAGCCCGTTTGGGGAAAAACATACAGGTTGACTTTGCGCGCGGATACGTTGGCGATACGGGCGGAACGTACAACGGCGTAACCACTGGGCAGGACTTGCAGGAGAAACGCAGCGCCGACGAGTTGATAGCCGAAGCTGTGGAAAAGGCAAAGGGTGCAGATTATGTGGTAATGTTCGGAGGATTGAACAAAGCGCAGCACCAGGACAGCGAAGGTAATGACCGTAAAAGCTACGGGCTACCTTACGGACAGGACAAACTGATTGAGGCGCTTGCAGGGGCAAACCGCAATTTCGTGTACGTGAACATTTCGGGCAATCCCGTATCCATGCCGTGGAAAAACAAGGTTCCCGCAATTTTGCAGGGTTGGTTTATAGGCTCCGAGGCAGGCGAGGCTCTCGCTTCGGTGCTTGTGGGAGATGCCAACCCGAGCGGAAAACTTCCCTACACTTGGTGGACGGCTCTTGACGATGTTCCGGCGCATGCGCTCAAATCCTATCCGGGCACATGGCGCGCGAGCAAGGATATAATCGACGAAGAATACAAGGAGGGCATATATGTGGGCTATCGCTGGGTGGACAAGCAGAAATCCCGCCCACTTTTCGCGTTTGGCCACGGTTTGGGATATACCTCTTTCGCAATTTCAAATCTCCGCGCCGACAAGAATTCGGTTACCAAGGAAGATAGCATAACTTTCACGGTGAATGTGAAAAACACCGGCAAACGTGCGGGTGCCGAAACGGTGCAACTTTACATTCACGACGCAAAGGCTTCGGTTGACCGCCCTTACAAGGAGCTCAAAGGCTTCAGAAAAGTTTATTTGCAACCGGGAGAGAGCAAGGACGTGGCAATCTCTGTGGCTAACGACGCCTTGAGTTTCTACGACGAGGCTTCGAGCGCGTGGAAATCAGAACCAGGGGAGTTTGAGGCCTTGGTAGGAAATGCTTCCGACAATCTGAAACTGAAAAAGAAGTTTGAACTGAAATAAGGGAACTATTATATAGAATTTGCAATCCCGTCTGCGGTAAAGCAGGCGGGATTGTTTGTTTCCGCGCCCCCGGAACGGCTGTTTTTGAGCTAAGAAAAGCGTTGCAGAACGGCTTGTTTTTTGCCTTTTGCAACTTGTTGTTTTTCTGATACTTGTAAAGGGCAAAATTCCAAGGCATCTAATTTAAATTCCGACGCATCTAATTTAAATTTGGTGGCCCGGAGTTTTT
>CAVKYH010000034.1:0-18493 GCA_963660485.1 bacterium
ACAAGGCATCTTGTAAAAACTCCGGGCCACCAAATTTAAATTAGATGCGTCGGAATTTAAATTAGGTCTGACCTCGTAAAACAGCCTGTTTGAGATAGTAAAAACGATGTCAGAAATTATTAAAACAATGTCAGACATTATTTGAATAATATGGCTTATTGTTTTCTCGCTTTCGGCTTATGGTAAACAACAAATTCGTTAGCTTTGCATCATGAAGAAGATAGTCGTGATTTTGGCCGCATTTTTCTCGGCGGCGTGCTGTTTTGCCCAAGGCGATATGCCCGGGATTTCGAGCAGTGAATGGTTGCAGCGCAGCAATATGCTGCTCGATTCGGTGGCGAAGCACTACCGCACAGACAATGTGCCGCTTCTGCGCGAAAATTTCGACCCCTCTGCCGATTTCAAGGCCGACTATCTTGCCACTGCGCAGTCGGCGCGCTCCCATGCCTTTCTCTGGCCCTACAGCGGGGCATTGTCGGCAGCTGCCGCGCAATACGAGGCGAAACCTTCGCGTAGGAAACTGAAAGAAATACGCACTTTCATTGCGAAAGGTCTTGACCAATATCTCGATTCTGCGCGAACGCCCACGGCTTATGCCTCCTACACACCCTCGTCTCCCGCTCCCGACAGATTTTACGACGACAACATTTGGCTGGGAATTGACTTCGTGGACTTGTATTCGGCATCTGGCAGCAAGGATTTCCTGCATCGTGCCGAAGGAATATGGGCGTTTTTGCTCTCGGGGCGCGACAGTGTGCAGGGCGACGGGATTTACTGGTGCGAACAGCGCAAGGATTCAAAAAACACCTGCTCCAATGCCCCCGCCGCCGTGTTTGCGCTGAAACTCTACAAGGCCACGCGCAACGACAAGTATCTGCGTGCCGGCAAGGAACTGTATGCCTGGACGCGCAAACACCTCTACGACAACGAAGAGCATCTATATTCCGACAACATCAAACTCGACGGACGCATTGACCGCGCCAAATTCTCATACAATTCGGGGCAGATGCTGCAATCTGCGGCAATGCTTTACACGATAACCGGCGAAGAACATTATCTGTCCGAGGCCGATACGCTGGCAACGGCATGCGCCAAAAGATTCTTCAAACATCGTGGAAACGACGGCGGACTTCAGGTGGAAATGCACGATGTGTGGTTCGACGCCGTGCTGATGCGCGGATTTTTGGAGCTTTATGCCATAAACCGCAACCCCGAATATCTGAACGTTTACCTGCATACGCTCAACCATTTGTGGACAAAAAGCCGCACCCGTGCCGGACTGGTTGATTTTTCAGCCACCTCGGGCAAGGAACGTGCCTATTGGCTGCTCGCCGAATGCGCCGCAGCTGAAATGATGGCGCGTATTGCGCGTACAATACGCTGATGCGTAGGAAAAATGTCGCATTTTTGTGTCGGTATCAAGAACTTTGTGCCGTTTTTGCGCTTTGCAATGTTCAAAATTCCGTTTTTGACCACTTTTTTAGCGCGTTTGCGATACAAAAAAAGGCATATCCCGAAATTAAAAGCCCTTAAAAATCCGCGTATTCAGAAAAACATTAAATTTGCAGAATAGAGACGTGCGAAACAACCGTATGAAAAACGGCCGGCACATACAAAAAGAACAATTAACAGAAATTATGGACGATAAAAACACCCCCAATGTTTCTCCCAACACAGGCGTAGTGGAAAAAGACAACGTTACTGTGCGTTTTAGCGGCGACTCCGGCGACGGAATGCAGCTCGCGGGAAACATTTTCTCCACCGTTTCCGCAATAGTGGGCAACGATATTTGCACATTCCCCAACTACCCAGCCGACATTCGCGCCCCACAAGGCACACGAAGCGGCGTGTCGGCTTTTCAGGTGCATATCGGCGGCGGAAAAGTATATACCCCCGGCGACATGTGCGATGTGCTCGTGGCAATGAACGCTGCCGCACTCGCTACACAGTATAAATTCTGCAAACCAACGGCTGCCATCATCACCGACTCCGACAGTTTCAAGGAATCCGACCTTAAAAAAGCCGGCTACTCAACTCTCGACCCCGTGGCAGAGCTCGGCATCAAAAACGAAATAGTTGCCGTGCCGATAACAACCATGGTGAAAGATTGCTTGAAGGATAGCGGAATGGACAACAAGGCTATGCTTAAAAGCAGAAACATGTTTGCGCTCGGCCTTGTCTGCTGGCTTTTCAACCGCAACCTTGATGAGGCAAAGAAAATGCTGCGCGAGAAATTCGCCCGCAAGCCCGAAGTGGCCGATGCCAATGTCAAGGTGCTCGAAGCCGGATATGATTACGGACACAACACCCATTGCTCAATCGACCACACCTATCGCATAGAAACCACGGCACAAAAAGAAAAAGGGAAGTACATGGATATAAACGGCAACAAAGCTACGGCCTACGGCCTCATAGCTGCTGCCGAAAAAGTGGGCAAGACGCTTTACCTTGGGTCGTATCCCATTACTCCTGCAACCGATATCCTGCACGAATTGGCAAAGCACAAATCTCTGGGAGTGGTTACCGTGCAGTGTGAAGACGAGATAGCCGGTTGTGCATCGGCTGTGGGCGCGTCGTTTGGCGGTGCCTTGGCTGTAACGTCAACTTCCGGTCCCGGCGTGTGCCTCAAAAGCGAGGCGATGAACCTTGCCGTGATGACAGAGTTGCCTCTCGTTATAATCAACGTGCAGCGCGGCGGCCCGTCAACCGGACTTCCCACGAAGAGCGAGCAGAGCGATTTGCTTCAAGCCCTGTTTGGCCGCAACGGCGAGAGTCCTATTCCAGTTGTTGCCGCATCTTCTCCGTCGGATTGCTTTTACAAGGCGTACGAGGCGGCAAAGATTGCGCTCGAACACGCTACTCCCGTGATTCTTCTCACAGATGCTTTTATCGCCAACGGAACAGGGGCGTTCAAGGTGCCGCAGATTTCAGATTTGGCCGCAATAAATCCGCCCTATGTTACTCCCGAAATGAAAGGAGAGTGGACCCCGTATATGCGAAATCCCGAAACGGGCTCACGATATTTGGCCGTGCCGGGAACAGAAGGCTTTGAACACGTAATAGGTGGCTTGGAAAAGAGCAACGAAACGGGCGAAATTTGTGGAGAACCGGAAAACCATCAGCTCATGACCAACCTCAGGGCGGAGAAAGTGGCTCGTATTCCTGTGCCCGACCTTTGTGTGGAGGGCGAACCCAAGGATGCCGATTTGCTTATCGTTGGTTTTGGCGGCACTTACGGTCATCTTCATTCTGCTTTTGACGAACTTTCGAAGAAAGGCGAGAAAGTGGCGTTCACCCACATATCTTATCTCAACCCTCTGCCCAAGAATACGGCCGAGGTGCTTCGCAGCCACAAGAAGGTGGTAGTAGCGGAACTCAACAACGGTCAGCTTGCGGCCTATCTGCGTATGAATGTGGAGGGCGTGCACATTGAGCAATACAATCAGGTAACGGGACAACCGTTCAACGTAGGCAAACTTGTGGAAGCCTTTGAAAAAATCATTCATGCCTGAGATTGTGTGAAGCTAAACAATTATCCTGAAAAGAAGAAAAATCATGAGCGAATATACAGTTAACGATTTCAAGAAGGGACGCCCCCGTTGGTGTCCGGGGTGCGGCGACCATTTTTTCCTAGCCTCTCTCCACAAAGCGATGGCAAAGCTCGGAGTGCCGCCCTACAAGACTGCGGTGATTTCGGGCATAGGTTGTTCGAGCCGTTTGCCTTATTATGTCAACACCTACGGAATGCATACAATCCACGGGCGTGCTGCTGCGGTGGCCACGGGGCTTAAAATTGCCAATCCCGACACTACGGTGTGGCAGATAAGCGGCGACGGCGACGGGCTGGCTATCGGCGGAAACCACTTCATTCATGCGATACGCCGCAACATAGATCTTAACATGATTTTGCTGAACAACCGCATTTACGGTCTCACCAAGGGACAATATTCTCCCACGTCGTTGCGCGGATTTGTGAGCAAGTCATCACCCTACGGCACTGTGGAAGACCCGTTCCGCCCCGCAGAATTGTGTTTCGGCGCGCGAGGACGTTTCTTTGCCCGCA
Organism: bacterium; assembly: GCA_963660485.1. GTDB lineage: Bacteria > Bacteroidota > Bacteroidia > Bacteroidales > Bacteroidaceae > UBA6398. The sequence continues at coordinate 4,064 of CAVKYH010000034.1, forward strand.
CAGTGGCTTCCGACACGGAGAACACGGTGGACATACTGCTTGCTGCCGCCAATCACAAGGGTGCTTCGGTGGTGGAGGTGCTTCAGCATTGCGTGATATTCAATCCCCAGTCGTATGATGACGTTTATTCCAAGGAAACGAGGGCTACGAATGCAATCTATCTGCGCGAAGGGCAGCCTATGGTGTTCGGAAAAGACAACGAGTATGGCTTGATGCAGGACGGATTCGGCATCAAGGTGGTGAAACTCGGCGAGAACGGAATTACCGAAAAGGACCTGCTGGTTCACGATCCCCACACCGTTGACCCGACGCTTCATCTGAAACTCGCGCTTATGGAAGGTCCGGATTTCCCGGTGGCTCTCGGTGTGATTCGCGACGTGGAAGCACCTGCCTACAACGAGGAAGTGCACCGCCAGGTTGAGGAAATAAAATCGAAGAAGCCTTACCATAATTTCGCGGAGCTTGTAGATACCAACAACACGTGGACTGTGGAATAATTCCGCGGCATCTCGTGTAGACAAAACCATAAGCCGGTTGTCCGATAGCGGACGGCCGGCTTTTTTTGTGGTCTGTTGCGGGTGCTTTGACGGACTTCGGAAAAGGCTTGTTTGAAGGCGTTTTTACGATAAGGGATATCGCAAAAACGATGTCTGATATAATTTAAATAATGTCTGACATTGTTTAAACAATATGGCTTGCCGTTTTAGAGGTATGCAACATCGTGAAAATCAAAGAGTGTTATCTTTGCGTTAAATCTCGTAATCGTGGCGTGGGATTGCGCTATTATTTGTATTTTCGCGTTGCTTATGATGCGTAAACTTTATATCATTTTCGCCCTGTCGCTTATTGGGTTTGCGGCATCGGCTCAGGAACGGCAAACGTGGCACAAGCCTTTGCCGGTGTCCCTCTCAGCCGACTCTGCGTCGCAGCAGCGTGGCGACACGGCGGGGAGCGTGGCTCTGATGCCGCGTCTCTATATGCCCGAACCCTTTTATATGAGTCCGTGGCAGCTTCACGAGGGATTCAACGCGCAGCTCGGCATGAGCGTAACCGCAGGCTTTGGCAAACATTCGCCCCGCGGGGTGGGTTTCGGCAGCAATGCGGCATTTGTCTACGCATATCCGTTGGGCAGCAGGCTTGCCGTGGCGGGCGGAGTGCGCATGCAGACTCTCGACTGGGGCGGCTGGAAAATGCGCAATGCCTCGGTGTTTGGAGTGGCTGCCTACAAAGTGAACGAAAATGTGAACGTTTACGCATTTGGTGAGAAAAGTTTGACGCCCGACAAGCGGAGATTCCGCAACTATCCCGATTTCGCAGAAGACAAATGGGGTGGGGCAGTGGATTTCAAGCTCGGAGATCATGTGTTCGTGCAATTCGGCGTGTCGCAAAGCCGCATGAACCGTTAGGCAAGCCATGACAAAAGCTTCAGACTACCTTTTGCGCCACCGGCAACTGCTCGAGGCGGAATACAATGCCGAGCGCAGCGCATTCCGTCGCGACACCACAGCAATGCCTACGGGCAGAAAAATCAAGAGAGGCATCTGCTGGTTTCCGCTAAGGGTGGGGCGCAGTTATTACAACTCTCTCAACCAACTTTCGGTTGAAGTATTCCGCACCGAAGACCTCGACATCGACCACAACTTTGAATACGGCAAACCGGTATGCTTTTTCACCCTCGACGCAAGCGACACTCCCCATTTCATGAAGTTCACCGCCTCGGTTAGCTACGCCGAAGGCGACCGCATGGTGGTAATCGTGCCCGACTCCGACGCAGTAATTTCACTCGAAAATGCGGAGCGCCTTGGAGTGCAACTATATTTCGACGAAACGAGTTACCGCCTGATGTTTCGCGCACTCGATGCCGCAATCGCTGCAAAGGACAACCGCCTTGCCGAACTGCGCGAAATTTTCCACGGAAGCGCCGTTCCCGCAAAGACAACGCCCATGCCCACGCCGATGCCCTGGCTCAACGTTTCGCAACAAGACGCCGTGAACGAGGTAATCCGTGCAAAAGACATAGCAATAGTTCACGGCCCGCCGGGAACGGGAAAGACCACTACGCTCGTTGAGGCTGTTTACGAGATATTGCGCCGCGAAAGCCAGGTGATGGTTTGCGCGCAAAGCAACATGGCTGTCGATTGGATTTGCGAGAAACTTGTTGACCGCGGGGTGAATGTTCTGCGCATCGGAAACCCTACCCGTGTGAACGACAAGATGCTTTCGTTCACCTATGAGCGACGCTTTGAAGCCCACCCCGACTATCCGCAACTTTGGGCGGTGAGGCGTGCAATCAGGCAGCTATATTCCGCAAAGGGCGACGCGGAACGGCGGCACCAGAAGATTTCGCGTTTGCGCGACAAGGCTTCGGAACTCGAACTCGGCATACATCATTCGCTCCTCGATACGGCGCGGGTGATAGCATGTACGCTTGCCGGAGCTGCAAACCGCGTGCTCGACGGACAGAAATACCATACTCTTGTTGTTGACGAGGCAGCCCAGGCGTTGGAGGCGGCAGTGTGGATACCCCTGCTCAAATGCGGGCGCATCGTGCTCGCGGGCGATCACCGCCAGTTGCCTCCCACGATAAAATGTGCGGCAGCGGCGAAAGGCGGGTTGGGAAAGACGCTTATGGAAGTGGTGGCTGAGGAAAAGCCGCAGTGTGTTTCGCTGCTCCGCATGCAATATCGCATGAACGAAGCCATAGCCCGTTTTTCGAGCAACATGTTTTACGACGGCAAACTCGTGAGTGCGCCCGACGTCAAGGCACGCGGCATTCTCGATTTCGACACACCGGTAACATGGGTCGACTCTTCGGCGGTCGACAGTCGCGAGGAGTTTGTGGGAGATACCTATGGCAGGATAAACAAAGCCGAGGCAGTGCTCACGCTCACCACTTTGAAAAACTATATAATGAGCATCGGCAAGGAAAGGCTGCTCGACGAGGGAATAGACATAGGAGTGATTTCGCCCTACAAGGCCCAGGTGCAACTGTTGCGCCGTATGTTCGGGCGCGATGCCTTTTTGCGCCCGTTTCGCGGCAATATAGCAGTGAACACAGTTGACGGATTTCAAGGTCAGGAGCGCGACATCATAGTGATAAGCCTTGTGAGGGCAAACGAAGAGGGCAACATAGGTTTCCTGTCCGACATTCGACGAATGAACGTGGCTATCACCCGCGCCAGAATGAAACTCTTTATCCTCGGCAACGCAGCAACTTTGCAGCGCCACCCATTCTATCGCAGTTTGCACGAATATGTGGCTTCTCTGAAAAGCGTTTAGTTTCAGCTTTTTAGGTTTTGCGCAAAATAGGTCGGCATTTCGCAAAAACTCCGGGCCACCAAATTTAAATTCCGACGCATCTAATTTAAATTAGGTCTGACCTCGTAAAAACTACAAGCCATGTAGTTTTTTCGGCATGCCTATATATATAATGTATGCGGCACGGCGGACTGAAAACTACGCTCCTCGCGCCGCCGTAGTGCCAAAGTGTAAAGAATCGTCAATACGTAAAAATAATGTAAAGCGAAATTGTCAAAAAGTAATATATGATATATTTTTTTTCATCAGACGAAAAGCCGACGAAATTTTAACATTTCGACATTTTGTCTTTTTTAAGGGGCGAAAAATATATTCTAATCCGAAACAAGTATGGCAAAATCTTCAAAAAACGGCGTTTTATTGTGTCGTTTTGGTAAAACAATGATATTTTAGCCGTTTGAGCGGTGAAAAAATACCATTATGATATTCTTTCGCTCTTGTAAGAAATAATTACTTTTGCAAAAATGTATGAACGTACCTCATGTTTTTTTACGTCATACGCATTATATATATAATGAGTGGGACACCAGTAGCGCGGTGGTAGGATGTGGGGGAAACAAACCTCGGGAGAGGGAAATCGACAACGCAGACGAAAAGAAAATAACAACAAATCATACAAAAACTAAAGTTTAATCTAAAAAGTAAGATTATGGGTAAAAAATTGATGATGCTTTTATTGGGAGCCTTCACATGTCTCCTTGTAAACGCGCAAGTCAAGACCGTAACCGGACGCGTAACATCCGCTACCGACGGGGAACCGTTGATTGGCGTAAGTGTTTCGATACCCGGAACCACAGTCGGTGTCAACACCGATGCAGACGGTCGCTTCTCACTTTCACGCATTCCCGCGTCTGCAAAGCAGGTGCGTTTCTCGTTTATCGGAATGGAAACGCAGACCTTGGCAATCAAGGGAGTGATGAACGTAGCTCTCAAATCCAGCGACCATGTGCTCAACGGCGCAGTGGTTACAGCTCTCGGCATCAAGCGTTCCGAGAAATCGTTGGGCTATGCAGCTTCTTCGGTTAAGGCTAAAGACATTACCGAAGTGCGCAGCGCCGATGTGGTATCGGCTTTGCAAGGCAAAATGCCCGGTGTAACCATCAACAATACTTCGGGCGACCCGGGAGCATCAACTTCTGTTATCGTGCGTGGCTATAGCTCGCTCGCAGGAAGCAACCAGCCGCTCTTCGTAATCGACGGTGTGCCTATGGTAAACAACTCTTCTACTTCTTCTGACGAGTTGAACCACAACTATGACTTTGGTAATGGCGCCAATGCCATAAACCCCGACGACGTTGAGGAGATGACTGTGCTCAAAGGCGCTGCTGCAACCGCTCTCTACGGTTCACGTGCTGCCAACGGCGTTATCATGATTACTACAAAGAAAGGTAAGAAACGCGAAAAAGGCATCGGCGTTACCTATAACGGCGGTATACAGTTTGCCAACGTAGCCCGTCTGCCCGAAATGCAGAATATGTATGGCCAGGGCGCAAGCGGCGAACACGTGCAGATAGAAAACGGTTCTTGGGGTCCTCGTTTCGACGGTCTCGAGAGAGTTTGGGGTAATGTTTACGACAACTCTCAGCGCGTGAAGAGCTACAAGGCTATCAAGAACAATATCCGCGATTTCTTTGAAACTGGCGTAACGTTCAACAACAGCGTAGCATTCGACGGCGCAACCGACAAGAGCGATTTCTATGTGGCTCTTTCAAACATCAACAACAACGGTGTTTATCCCACACGCTCCGATGCTTACAACAAATACACATTTACGAGCAACGGCAGCTACAAAGTGAACAACAAGTTGACTTTCTCGTCTTCGCTCAGCTATTCTTATCAGAAGAACAACTTTGTATCGACCGGTCAGCGTTTGAACCCGATCTTCTCGCTCTACAATGTTCCCCGCGACATTAGCATCACTGGCCAGAAGGACCTTAGCAATCCGTTCAACAATCCGGGTTACTACTACACTCCTTACAACGCTACCAACCCCTACTACATTCTCAAGAACTACCTTGACAATGCTACCACCGACAAACTTTGGGGTAAGTTCCAGGCTGACTACAACATCTTCGACTTCCTCAAGTTTACCTATCGCGTAGGTCTCGACTACACCAACAACAAACAGCGCGACGGTATCCCCAACATGAGCGCCCTCTGGACCGGAACTCCCAACTGGGAACAGAACTCCGACATAGGTTCTCAGACAGGTTGGGTTTACACAAGCGACAACCGTTGGACTGAAATCGACCAAGACTTTATGCTCAACTTCTCGAAGCCTATCAACGAAGACTTCAACCTCAACGCAGTCCTCGGTCTTAACACCAACGACGTAAAGCGTACATTCGCTTCACAGGAAAATACAGGTCTTGACCTTCCTACTTGGTTCAACACCTCAAACTCGGGTAAAACTCCGACTATCGTGGACGCACAATATCACAAGCGCCTCATCGGTTTATACGGCCAGGTTGAAGGATCTTGGAAAGACATGGTTTACCTCACGCTCACAGGACGTAACGACTGGTCGTCAACTCTTCCGAAAGACAACCGCTCGTATTTCTATCCTGGCGTAACTGCAAGTTTCGTGTTCACCGAACTTCTTCCGAAAGACCTCAAAGACATTATCTCCTTCGGTAAGGTTCGCGCAGCTTGGGGTAAGACCGGTAACGACGCTTCCTGGTATATGACCAACACAGTTTATGCACAGGCAGCAGCCAATGCTTCGGGCTGGGGTACAACTTCGTTCCCTCTCTCCGGCGTAAATGCATTCTCGCTCTCAAACGTAATGGGTAACGACCAACTCAAACCCGAAATGACCACTGAAATGGAATTCGGTTTGAACATGGCGTTCTTGCGCAACCGCTTGTCGTTCGATTTCTCGTTCTACAACCGTAACACAAACAACCAGACGCTCTCTATGAGCCTTGACAACGCTACCGGCTTCGGCTCACGCAATGTAAACATCGGTAAGATTCGTAACACCGGTGTTGAGTTCCAGATTTCCGGTACCCCGATCAAGACACGCGACTGGCAATGGGATTTGACTTGGAATATCGCTCACAACAAGAGCAAGGTAGTAAGTCTCTCCGAAGAAATAGGCGATGAAGTTGCTATCTTCGGTTTCACCGGCGGAACAAGTCTCTATGCAATCAAAGGCAAACCTCTTGGTGTTTACAAAGACCAAAAACTCGAGCGCGACCCCGAAGGTCATGTCGTAGTTAGTGCAAGCACAGGTCTTCCCGTGAAAGAAGACAAATACACCATTTGCGGCGATATGAACCACAAATACACAATGGGTATCGGTACAACTCTTCGCTACAAAGACTTCGCCCTTACTGCCAACATGGAAATTCGTCAGGGTGGCAAGATGTATACTCGTACAAAAGGTACGACTTTCTTCACCGGTATAGCAAAGCAGACCATTTACAACGACCGCAACCCGTTCATCGTTCCCAACTCTGTGAACAAGGTAACGGCTGCCGACGGAACTGTTTCATATGTTGAAAATACCACCGCAATGGATTATTCTTATATCCAAAGCTATTGGGCAGACCAATACGACTGCGATGCTTCAAATCTCATCAGCCGTTCGTTTGTCAAACTTCGCGACGTGGTTCTCACATGGAACGTTCCTGCAAAATGGATAGACAAAACATTCCTTACAGGTGCTTCCGTATCTTTCTTCGGCCGCAACCTCCTTATGTGGACTCCGAGCAGCAACACATTCGTTGACCCCGAATCTTCTTCATTCGGTAACGACTTGGCAGGCCAGTTCGGTGAATATGGCGCAAACCCGTCAACACGCACCTATGGCTTTAATATTAAGCTCAGCTTCTAAATTAAAGAAAAAGACAGCATGAAAAAGATATTTATATTGTCATTCGTCGCGCTTGCCACGCTTTCAAGCTGCGGTAGCCTCGACATTAACGACGATCCCAACCACCCCAGCAGCAACGTTACCGCCGACCTTATTATGCCGGCTGTGCAAAACTCCATTGCCACGGTAACGGGCGATGGTATGTACAACACCGCAGGTTTCTTCGTGCAATATTTCGATCAGGCTCCTACTGCCAACCAGTATAACAAATATACTTGGTATCAGCTCACCGCTGACGACAACATGTCTGACCGCTGGTATCGCACGATCTACGCAGGCGCTCTTCAAGATATTGAAGAAATAAAGAGCAAGACAAAGAATACTGCCGACCTCTTTGCCGCTGCTGCACTCCGCACCTATGCTTATCAACTTATGGTTGACGCAACGGGTGAAACTCCCTACACTGAGGCTCTTCTGGGCTCCAAGAACCAGAAACCCAAATACGACAATGGCGAAGTGGTTTACGCCGGTGTACTCAAAGAGCTTGATGACGCTGAAGCTGCCATCAATTCTGAGGACAAAATGGAGACAAAAGATCTTATTGCCGACGGTGATTTGAGCCAGTGGAAAGGTTTTGCCAACGCTCTTCGCGTTCGTATGTACCTCCGCATGATTCAAGGCGGCATTGATGTGGACTCTTATACCACCAAGCTCAAGGCTGTTGTAAGCAAGGGCGAATTCTTTACAGGCAACTTCGAATTCGATCCTCCCTATTCCGACGAAAAGGAAAAGGACAACCCTTGGTATGAGGCTAACCAACGTTCGTTGGCGTCCAACCACGTAGGTGCTTATCCTATCGTGAGCTACATGAACCTCACCAACGACCCGCGTATTTCCTATACCTTCAAGAAGGCTACCTCTGGCGACAATGCCGGCGAATATGCTGGTCTTCTTCCGGGTACTCACTTGTGCACGGGCTACACCTACAGTGATAATGGTGTGGTGAGCATGCTTAATTACTATCCCACGAAACCTGTTGAATTCTTCACCCAAGCAGAACTCCAGTTCCTCCTTTCCGAGGTTTACCTCAAGTATTTCAACGACGAGGCAAAGGCAAAGGCTGCTTACGAAGCCGGCGTGAAGGCTGACTTTGAAACGCGCGGAACGAGCGGTGTGGACGAGTTTCTTGCCCAGAGCCGCGTATCTTGGGACGCTCAGAGCGGAAACGCTGCAAAGTTGAAGCTTGTGTATATGCAGAAGTGGGTTGCACTTCTCTACATGGACCAGATGGAAGCTTGGTCGGAGCAACGCCGTACAAACGTTCCTTCTTGGGGTATCACCGGAAAGGAATTCGAGGCTGACAAGACCAAATATGTTGCCGGCGACCTCATCTATCCTTATCGCGACGACCTTGGCGAGAAAGCTGTTCCCTTGCGTGTGTTCTATTCCACAGCCAGCAAGAACATCAACAGCAACGCTCCCGAGCAGCCTGCTCTCACAACTCCTGTGTTCTGGGATAAATAAAATTTGAAACAGTAAACATGACATTCAAAATGAAAAAGATAATTAGTTTGTTCGCTCTTGCTGCATTTGTGCTTGTGGGCTTTACTTCCTGCGACTACGACGGCAAAGACGATTCATATGTCACACACTACGTTTCCATCTCTCTCAACGAGGGAAATTCCTATAGTGTGCCTGTTGGTTCAAAATTCGTTGACCCGGGATATACTGCCACCGAAGGTACAGAGGATGTTACTTCTTCGGTAAAGGTTTCGGGCAATGTAGATGCTTCTAAGGTGGGAGTTTATTCTCTTACTTATTCTGCTGACAACAAAGACGGTTTTGCTGCTTCGGTAAGCCGTAGCGTATTCGTGTACGATCCTGAGGTTTCCGCCAACATTTCCGGCACCTACAAGATTATCGATACGTCCGGTTCGCAGGCTTTGTTTGACAGATACCCTGTTACTGGCAACTCTGTTACTCTTACAGAAATTGCGCCGGGTCTCTATTCTATCAGCGACTATTGGGGCGGTCTCTATGCCGTAACAATTGGCTATGGCAACGCTTATTCTTGCAAGGGATACTTCGCTTTGGACAAAGACAACAACATCACGGGTATTTCATGTTCCAACCCGTGGAGTTTGCCTATGACAAGCGTAACCGGTAGCTACGACAGCGAAACCGGCAAGGTTACTATGGACGTAACTATTAACTACCACCTTGTAATGGTGTTGCAGAAATAATAAACTAAAAACTGAATTTCAATCATGAAGAAATATCTTTTTTTGATAGCAGCAGCTTTGGTAATGGGTTTCACCTCTTGCGACAGTGATCCAAGCGACAGCAGCACAAGCGCAGGCGGCACAGCGGTTAAGAAGATGTGCGGCGATTGGGTGGTTACCGTTTACACTTGCGACAATCAGGGAGATGTGGCAAACATCGACAATTGGACGTGGGAAGAAGCCGGCTCTTTTTCTGACAGACTCTATACCTACAACACGGCAGCAAACAAGGCTACCGAGATGTGGGTTGACGACAGAGAAGAATGCGACTTTGGCGGTAGCGAAAACTATAGCCACAAAGTGAAAGTCAATGTGCAGTATGGCAAGAAGACTTTCGCAATTACCGAAGGCGAGAACGAGTATGGCGATGCCGTTACAATTGTTGGCGGCAAGGTGATTCTCAATGGTGCAACCGTAGAAATGGACCGCAACCAGACAACTAAGCGCGACAGCATCGTTTACTATGTGAACGTTGCCGGCACGAGCATGGGCTACATCAAGGTTGCCGGTTATCGCGGCGACTTCTAATTGCAACATTCCTGGCTTCCGTAAAAAGGGAGTCTGACCAATAAATCTGCAGCCCCGGGCGTTTCGTCCGGGGCTGCGTTTTTTGCTGTGTTTCGGGGCTGAAAATGTATGCTTCTTCGCATTGCCGGAAACGCCGTGTAGCAGGGCGTTTCCACAACAAGGCATCTCGTAAAAACTCCGGGCCATGTAATTTAAATTAGATGGCCCGGAATTTAAATTTGGTGGCCCGGAGTTTTTCCCCTTTATTTATGCCGTTTTCACGGGGCGGTTCAATGCCTTTTCGAAGAGCCGTTACGGTGGCACAGAAAGCTGCCGAAACGATAAAATGTATAAGCATAATTAAGTTTTGCCGTAAGTTTTGCGCATTTCTTCACTGCCGGCGCATTTTCTGCGGCAAGTGCAGTTTGATTTGCTAATTTTGCAGCCTGTTATGAAGCGCAACAATCTTTGGAAACCGGCTCTCAGGGCTGCATTTCCCTATACAGTGCCTATTTTCGCGGGCTTTTGGTTTATGGGCATAGCCTATGGTTTGCTCATGAACAAGGAGGGCTTTGGTTTTCAATGGCCCTTGATTATGGCAATGACCATCTTCAGCGGCTCGGTTGAGTTTGTGGCTGTGCGCATGCTGCTTGGCTCGTTCCAGCCGTTGCAGTCGTTCGTTATAGCGTTGCTTATCTGCGCTCGACATTTGTTCTACGGCATTTCCATGCTCGAGAAGTTCAAGGGCACGGGCTGGAAAAAGTTCCCGCTAATCTATGGCATGTGCGATGAAACGTTTTCGGTGAACTACACGGCGCATATCCCCGGGAATATCGACCGCGGCTGGTTTATGCTGTGGGTTACGGTGCTCAACTATACCTATTGGCTTACGGGTGCAGCCATTGGCGGCATTTTCGGCTCGTATATCACATTCAACACCCGCGGCTTGGGCTTCGTGATGACCGCCATGTTTGTTACCATATTCATGGAGCAGTGGCTCAAAGAGCAGAGGCATGCCGCGTCGTTGCTCGGCGTTGCGCTTTCGGCGGTTTCGCTCGCAGTTTTCGGCGCCGACAATTTCGTGATTCCCGCTATGGCGGCTATGGTGTTGTGTTTCCTGAGCCTGAGAAGCAAACTTGAAATTAAGGAGGAGGCACAATGACGCTCCCGCAACAGATAGCCACCATTGCAATACTCGTTGCAGCCACCGCGCTTACGAGGTTCTTGCCGTTTATAGTGTTTCGCGGCAAACATACTCCCCGCTATATCCGTTATTTCAGCACCGTCCTTCCGCCGGCAGTGTTTGGAATGCTCGTGATATACTGTGTGAAGGACGTGGATTTCGCATCTGGTGTTCACGGATTGCCCGAATTGGCGGGAATCGCGGCCACCATAGTGCTCCATTGTTGGAAACGGCGAATGCTTTTGAGCGTCATGGGCGGTACGGTGTGCTATATGCTGCTTGTGCAGACGCTTTTCTGAATTCCTCCCTGCCCTGGCGTTTTCACGGCAGCGCATATCTTTCGTTATAGTCAATAAAAAAGGCGGCCTAGGCCGCCTTTCCTGTTAGCAAAATCCTATCAATGGTTTGTAATGATAGGTCTGTATTTGAAGTTCTCCACCTTGCTGTCGTCGAGAGAGCCGTCCACATACCAGGCCTCCTTGTGGTCGGAGAAAATGTCGAGCGTAGCGTCGATAGTAGTTGATTTCGCCGTTTCCCAGCGGGTGCAAATCTGCGGGCGGCCAAATCTGTAGGCCACACTGTTGAGCCAACCGATTTCGGGATTGTTCTGCGCCGTGTTTATTGATACGATGTCGCTCAATTTCCAGCACATGTAAACCACATTGATGTTCGAGTTGCCGTAATTCAAGCCGCCTTTGCCGTCGCTGTAAGCCTCCCAGCCCGCACCGCCTGCGTAGTGCTCCAAAGGATATGTGTAGTTGTATCCGTCGGGCATGACATTGGTGCTCACGGCCGGCGTTACAAACACCGGGCGATTGGGCGATTTGCTACGGGCCGAGGCAAAGAGTTGCGGGATAAGGCTCGTGAGCGTGGAGGTAAGCGATGTGCCGGCTCCGGCGCGGTTGTAAATCTCCCAGGCAAAGATTCTCGGGTCGTTGTTGTAGGTTTCAATCATGAATGCCACGTAGTTGTTCAGCGCGGTAGCGTTTCTCTTAGCGTAGGCATCGCTCAGCAGAATCGGCACAACGGTCATATTGTATTTTTCGGCAGAGTCGAGAATCGCGTTGAAGTCTTTCAGATAACTTTCCGGGGTTCTGTTATACGTGTCAAAGTTCATCTGCACAGCAACACTGTTGTAAATTCCCTTTGCGCCCATTTGGGGAATTCCTGCAAGGGCTAAAGCTGGAGTTTTGTAGTATAGTCCTTTCACGGAGCCGTGGTTCATTTGCGCCCAAGCCTTCCAAGATGGCATTTTGTTGAAGTCTCCGGCTTCCGTGATATTGAGCGGGCGGAATTTGAACGCTTTTACTTCGTCGGCCGAAAGCACCTCGTTTGTAGCGAAATTGACATGGTAGTCGGCAAATGCGTCCTGGATTTTCGCAGAGTTCATGAAAAACAGCGGACGGTTGTATTGCGAAAGCATGTTGCCCAATTGCGCGGTGGTTACCTCCGAGTTGTTTTCGGTGGTAAAGGATATCACGTCGCTTATCTGCCACAAGTAGTTGGTGTAGTCGGTTGCCGTGGAATCGGCCTGCGTTGTAGTGGAAATCATAGGCGCTGCAAACATCGGCTGGTTGGGGAACGTGTAGCGGATATAGTTGAAAATATAGGAGAATACGGTTTTGAAATTGCTTGGCTCCGTGTTCTGCGTTTGCTCAAACACACACCAGCCTTCGAATTTGCGGTCGTTGTAGAATTTGTTAATCACATTAAACGCATAGTTTGCGAGATTGGTGCGCGTTACGCTGAGATCTTCGCTCGTGAAGAGTATCGGGAGCAGTCTCATTCCCGCGTTGTTTGCTTTTGTTGCGAGCGAGGAGATACTGTTAAGGTAGCTTGACGAACCGGCTGAGGAATAGTCGGCATAGCTTAGGCGCACGGCCACGCAATTATAGGCGCCGTCGTTGGCGTGGGCTGATATGAATGATGTGGCGTCGCTTATAGAAGATGCGTGATACATTTTCTGTTCGTCTCCAACCATCCATTTCCATGCTCGGCGCTCTGTCCATCGTTCTGTTTCCTCAGCTCCGGGGTAAATTTGTTCGGTGGTGTATTTGAAATTCCTCACATAGTCTTCCTCTCGTCTGTCCACGGGGTCTCCGCCTGCGTAGTAGATGCAGTGGAACATGGGTTCGTAGGCATAATATGTGGAGGTGTTCCAAGTAACGTCCCAGTTGGAGTCGCAGGAATAGAGTCCCCAGGTATAGAAACCGATGTTGTATTTTGCACATTCGCGCAGCGATACCGCCACGCCCGAGCCGTTGGGTCGTGTGAGCGCTTCGGTGCAGATTATGGGGCGGTCGCTGATTTTCTTGAGCCTGTTCACCACTATTCCCACGTTTGTGCTATGGTTTTCCTGCATTCCGTAGTCGTGGAAGTTGTGCACGTCCATTTCTGCCTCGGCTGCATTTCGTTGTGCGGCGTATTGTCCGCCGTCGGAGTTGTTTCCTGCGTCCCACACGATAGAAGATGAAATGGCCTGGGTGCAACCTTCTTCGCGACACCATTGAGCCATAAGCCGTATGGTCTCCATAATTTTCGGCGTTTGCGTATCATACATTGCCGGCTCGTTCCAAAGGTCCCACAATATGATACGTTCGTCGTTGCGGAACTGTCGGATTATTTGTCTCACCATGCCTTCGAGGTTCAGAGAGTCGCTTGTGGAGGTGGGAACATGGGCAAAGGAGAAAACAGGTGCGATTGTCATGCCATATTTCCAGGCTGCGGCAGCAGCCTCTTCCACGCTGCGAATATAGTCTGCGGCATTGCCGCCGCCAAGAAACCAGCGCACGGAATTGTATCCCGACTGACGGGCGAGGCTCAGGGCTTCGTCCTGACTCACTGCGCTGCAGGGCGGAGTGGGGTGGTTGATACCTTTGATAGGTCCCACTTTATTAAACCAGGCTTCGGCTTGTTCTTTCGACCATTGCGGACGCTCGTTGGGGTGGGCCGATGATGCGGAAGCGAGAAACACTTTTTTTTCCGTTGTGCCCGTCTGTGCCATGGCTGCGAAGCCGAAAGGCAGCGCGGCAAACAGACCTGCCAACATTGTTTTGCTGAATATATTCATGATAGTATGTTTGTTTTCCGGTGAAATACTGTTGCGGATAAAATCCCCAAGTTATCTATATGGCAAATATAGCCAAATAAGTTGTTTCTATGGCATGGCGCAAAAATTATTTTCGCAAAAAGCCTAATTTTTAATGTTTTTAGCATGCTTTCGCCGCATTTTGAGGTAGGCATTTGCCTTGCCCGAAAACGGGTATATGAAATGTTAAAAACTCCGGGCCATGTAATTTAAATTAGATGCGTCGGAATTTAAA
>CAVKYH010000035.1:0-16901 GCA_963660485.1 bacterium
GCATCTGCCTTACAAGCAGAGGGTCGGCGGTTCGAATCCGTCAACGCCCACAAACGACAAAGACTGCAATCCACAAGGTTGCAGTCTTTTTGTTATGCCATATTTTCGCGCGCTTTCGCAACATGGTGTTTGCATAGCGGCAAACCGTGAAAACGGAATGCGGCTTTTTTGAGAGGATAACGCCCCGCGCCGCGAAAACAAGGCGAATGTTTTGAAACGGAGCGGCACACGGCTCTACGGATTTAGTTAACTTTGCAAATATTGAAAATGTAGAGAACGATGGAAACGCTCCCCAAAATAATTTACGACCTTGCCCTTATACTGATGCTTGCCGGCGCAGTAACGCTAATATTCAAACGGCTGAAACAACCCCTTGTGCTCGGATACATAGTGGCGGGATTTCTTGCCGGGCCCCACATGCCCTACACTCCGACGGTCAACGATTTGAGTTCGATTGAGACGTGGGCAAACATAGGCGTCGTTTTCCTGATGTTCACGCTCGGCATAGAATTCAGCTTCAAGAAAATCATGAAAATGGGCAGTTCGCCGATAATTGCAGCCGTTACCATAATTTCGGCAATGAGCATGCTCGGTTCGTTGTTGGGGCACGCTTTCGGGTGGAGCCGCATGGACAGCCTGTTTCTCGGCGGAATGCTCGCGATGAGCTCCACAACAATTATCTACAAGGCTTTCGACGATTTAGGACTGCGCAGCCAGAAATTTGCATCAAACGTGCTTAGCGTCCTGGTGCTCGAAGATATCCTGGGAATACTTCTCATGGTGATTTTGTCCACTCTCGCCGTGAGCAAAGACTTCGACGGAATGACGGTAGTGGACAGCCTTATGCGCCTGCTCTTTTATCTCGCGCTTTTGTTCCTTGTAGGGGTTTTCGTTGTGCCGTTGATTTTGCGCAAGAACCGCAAATGGATCGGACGGGAAACGCTTTTGGTTGTAGCGGTAGGCTTTTGTTTTGCCATGGTAGTGCTTGCCGTGAAATTAGGATACAGCGCAGCATTCGGCGCATTCATGATGGGAAGCATCTTTGCCGAGACCGTTGAAGCGGAAACCATAGAAAAACTCGTCAATCCCGTAAAAGATTTGTTCGGCGCCGTATTTTTTGTATCCGTCGGCATGCTTGTCGACCCCGGAATACTGACACAGTATTGGCTACCTATACTTCTAATCACGCTAACAATACTTCTCGGACAATCTATCTTTGGTTCTTTTGGGTTTATTCTCTCAGGCCAATCGTTAAAAGGTGCGATGCAGAGCGGATTCAGTATGGCGCAAATCGGCGAATTCGCATTTATAATAGCATCACTCGGCATGTCGTTACACGTGATAAGCAGTTTTATTTACCCCATAGTCGTTGCCGTTTCGGTAATAACCACTTTCCTCACGCCTTACATGATTAAGTTTGCCCCGACAGCCTATGACAAGGTAAAGAGAATCGTTCCCGTAAAGCTCATGACGGTTCTCGACAAAAAGCCAACGCATCAAAAGACGGCGCAGTCGGGAAGCGCGTGGAAAAGACTGCTCACCGCTTTGGTAAAACAGATTGCCGCCTATTCTATAATCTGTATTGCGGTAATGGCAATAGCTCTCAGCTTTTTCCTGCCGTTTTTCCGCCACACCATGAGCCATTGGATTGGAAACGCAGTGTGCGCAATTCTTACAATAGCCCTTTTAGCGCCGTTTTTAAGGGCTATCGTGATGCGCAAGAACCATTCTGAGGAATACAAACAACTGTGGCGCGAGGGCGGAAAGAACCGTGTGTTGTTGCCGATGACCATTCTCGTGAGGTTTTTATGGGCAAGCGGAATGGTTTACTACGTTATAAATTACGTCTCGCCCTTTTCAAGTTTGCTCCACTATGCTTTGGCGATGGTTGTTGTGGCTCTAACGATGCGCTCAAAACGCATCAAACTTTACAGCATTGCCATAGAAAGGATTTTCTTCCAGAATCTTCATTCGCGCGATTTGCAGGCAGAGGTGCACGGCAAGGTAAAACCGCTTTATGCCAACCGGCTTCTTTCGCGCGAGATACATCTTGCCGAACTTGATGTGCCCGAGAGTACCACTTGGGCGGGAAAGTCGCTTGCCCAGCTCGATCTCAGCAGAAAATACGGCATTATGGTTTCGTCTATAATACGTGGCGGTATACGCCACAACATACCTACGGCAAACATGCAGGTATATCCGGGCGACCGCCTCGAAGTAATCGGAAACGACGACCAACTTAGAGTTTTCGCATCCAAGATGTCGGAGGCTGTGGAAACCGATGATTTCTTCCCCGAACAGCATGCCATGCAACTGAAATGTATATCTGTGAACGCGTCTTCGCCTCTTTGTGGTGTGAGCGTGCGCGACAGTGGTGTGCGCGACAAATACCGTTGCATGATTGTGGGTTTCGAGGAGGGCAAGGAGGCTCTTGGTTTGCCCACTGCCTCACGCCGTTTCGGCGACGGCGATTTGGTGTGGCTTGTGGGTGAGAAAGATTCGCTCAAGAAGTTGATTCATGACTACGTAAGGTGATTTCATGCGTCCGGCGCTGGTTGCCGCGCTTATTGTAACGCACAAAAAATCCCGCGAGTTTCGGCTCGCGGGATTTTTGTTCCCTATCGTATAAACGTGTATTACTTTTCCTGGCTTTCCTTCACGAGTTTTTCAAAATCCTCGAGTGAAGTTTTCTTGTGGTCGAGGGTAACTTTTTCCTTGTATGCGGCGATAAGTTTTTCGCTGAGCACTTCGTAGAAAATTTCTTCAACCTGGTTGTTTTCCTTCAAGGACTTTTCTGCATACTGCTCTACGAGTTCATCGGGAAGTTGCATGCCGTATGCTGCAAACTGGCGGCGTGTGCGCACGCTTGCCATTTCGCGTATATCCTTGTCGTCAACTTTTATATCGGCTGCCACAGCGAGACGGTCGCGAACGAGCTGCCATTTCAGTTGTTCGGTAGCGCCTGCATAGTTGTCGTCGATATATTTGTCGTCTTTGTCGGGATTGTTCTCTTTCATGAGGCGTTTGAGCAGAGGTTCCGAGAATTCGAGTTCGCCGGCCTTCTTGAGTGCGTAAACGCGCAGGTCGTCAAAGAACTTGTAGTCGGAATTTCCGGTCTGTGCCTTGGTGTATTCCTCGGCGAGCTTGCTGCGGAATTCTTTCTCGTCCTTAACTGCATCTTTGCCGAACACGGAATCAAAGAACTCCTGATTCATCTCGGCTGGTTTGCGGCGGTTGATTTCAGAAATGGTGTAGGTGAAATTGCCTGCGTGGTTCTGAAGTTCCTCTTTCTTAATCTTGAGCATCGAAGCCGCCTGTGTTTCGTCGTTATAGAGAGTGGCGGGAGTGATGGTAACTACATCGTCTTTCTTTGTGCCGTCGAACAATTTCTTCTGGTCTTCGTTTTTGATGTATTCGGGTGAAATCAAAACGCCTTCCACTTTTAGAGGTTCTGCGCCCTCAGCCGGAGCCACTTCCACGAGATCGCCTTTCATGTAGTCGCCTTTTGCGTATTCGTCCACCTGTTCAAAAGTGCCGTGTGCCATGAGCATTTCGTTCACTCTCTCGTCAACGAATTTGTCGCTCACCTCTATGTCGTAGTAGGGCAGTTTGTCGCTGCTATCGAGAGCCACATTGATTTCGGGCTCAAGGGCAACGTCCATCACATACTCAAAATTGTCTGCTAACTTATAGTCCTGTTCTTTCTGTTCGCTGTTGGGGAGCACATGACCAAGCACATTGATTTTGTTCTCCTTGAAATAGTCGGAGATGCCCTTGTTCACAACCTTTGAAACCTCCTCAGCCTTTGCTTCGGGACCATAGAGTTTCTTAACGAGACCCATTGGAACGCAGCCGGGACGGAATCCCTTCATCTGCGCCTTGCGGCGAAATTCTTTAAGCGACTTTTCCAGTCCTTCGTTGTAGTCCTCGGGAGTTACGTTCACGGTAAGTTTTGCGCTTACCTTATCAATATTCTCGAATTTAATGTTCATTTTATGATTGAAATTATATTATTCTCGTTTGTTCTGCGCTTTGTTTTTGGCGGTTCGGTATATAGTTACAGGTTTGCCGCAACATTCTCACGCCAAATTGCTTGCAAAATTAGTGCTTTCCTTTCATTTACAAGCTATCATATAGCGAAAAAATGAATATTGCCGCTTCAAGGCGGCGGCAGATGCCTTGAATGGCAAACAGTATGCTTTTGGCATTTCCTTTTCGGGGCGTTGAAAATACGGCATGCGCCCTCCGTTTTTACTACATGGGATATCGCAAAAACTCCGACGCATCTAATTTAAATTAGATGCGTCGGAATTTAAATTTGGTGGCCCGGAATTTTCACGACATCAGAGATAATTTTTCCAATATCGCAAAACTCATAAAAACAGAGCGTTACACACACTTAGGCAACAAGCCCGTTTTGGGCATTAAAGCGCTGGAAAAATTCTACAATTTGTCGCGCAGGAATTTTGCCGTATAGCTTTCCTTGCATTTGCACACCTGCTCCGGAGTGCCCTGCACAATGATTTTACCACCTCCGCGTCCGCCCTCCGGACCAAGGTCTATAATATAATCGGCACTCTTTATGATTTCCATGTTGTGCTCTATCACGATTATGGAATGCCCTTTGGCGATTAGCGAATTGAATGCCGCAATCAGTTTCTTGGTATCATGGAAGTGCAGTCCCGTAGTAGGTTCGTCGAATATGAATAGCGTTGGTTTCGATTTGCCTATGCCGAGATAATATGCCAGTTTCACGCGTTGGTTTTCACCGCCCGAAAGCGTCGACGACGACTGTCCGAGCTTTATGTAGCCAAGCCCCACGTCCTGCAAGGGCTTCAAATTTTGCGCAATATGGTTTTCGCCGTGCTCTTCAAAGAACTCGACCGCCTGGTTCACCGTCATTTCCAAAATATCATAGATATTCTTCCCCTCAAACTTCACATCAAGGATATCTTTCTTGAACCGTTTGCCATGACATTCGTCGCAGGTAAGCACAAGGTCGGCCATAAATTGCATTTCCACCTTTATAGTTCCCTCGCCCTTGCATGTCTCGCAGCGTCCGCCCTCGGTGTTGAACGAGAAATACGCCGCCGTATATCCCATTTGCACCGCCAGCGGCTGCGCAGCCATTAGCCGGCGAATTTCGTCGTACGCCTTTATATATGTAACGGGATTCGAACGCGACGATTTGCCTATCGGTTCCTGATTCACGAACTCCACGCCCGAAATCTGTGCCACATCGCCGCCCAAAGACGAGAACTCGCCCGGACGATCGCAAACCTCGTCGAAATGACGTTTGAGCCCGCGGTAAAGAATGTCGCGCACAAGCGTGGACTTTCCCGACCCGCTCACTCCGGTAACGGCACAAAGAATATTGAGAGGAAACCTCACGTCGATGTTCTTGAGATTGTTTTCGCGCGCGCCCTTTATCTCGATAAAATTGTTCCAAGCCCGTCGCGACGAAGGCACTTCCACTTTCTCCTCGCCCAGCAAATAGCGCAAAGTATAACTGTTTGTGCCCTTCTCGAGATGCTTCATGTCGCCGGCATATACTATCTCGCCGCCATGACGTCCCGCCTCGGGCCCCACATCTATGATATAATCCGCCTCGCGCATGATTTCCTCGTCGTGTTCTACCACCACCACAGTATTTCCGAGCCTTTGAAGTTGGCGCAAAACCTTTATCAGACGATCGGTGTCGCGGCTGTGCAGTCCGATGCTCGGTTCGTCAAGAATATAAAGCGCCCCCACGAGATTGCTTCCCAGAGATGTTGCGAGACTTATGCGTTGGCTTTCGCCGCCCGACAGTGTTTTGCTCGCACGATTTAGGGTAAGATAGCCCAGCCCCACGTTCACAAGATAATCCAGACGGCTATTGATTTCGCGCAGAAGGCGTGCCGCGATTTTTTGGTCGGTTTCCGTGAGTGTGATATTGAGGAAAAACTTGCGCAGGTCGTCAATCGGCATCGCCACAAGCTCTGTGATGTCGCGCCCGGCTATTTTCACGTATTTTGCCTCGGGTTTCAGGCGTGTGCCGCCGCATGTCGGACAAACGGTTCGCCCTCTGTATCGCGACGACATCACTCTGTATTGAATTTTATACTTGTTTGCTTCGACCATCTTGAAGAATGCGTCGATGCTCACCTGTTCGTTTTCGGGCAAGGTGCGTTCCGTTGCGCTGCCATGCCATAGTATGTCTTTTTCTTTCTGGTTGAGTTCGAAATAGGGCTTGAATATGGGGAATTTGTTGCGCTTGGCGCGGCGGCAGAACTCGTCTTTCCACATTCCCATCTTCTCTCCGCGCCAACAAACC
Organism: bacterium; assembly: GCA_963660485.1. GTDB lineage: Bacteria > Bacteroidota > Bacteroidia > Bacteroidales > Bacteroidaceae > UBA6398. Next base: position 6,314 of record CAVKYH010000035.1, read on the forward strand.
ACCGCGCCGTCGTAAACACTCTTCGACTTGTCGGGAACCACAAGGTTCTCGTCTATTCCGAGAGTCATTCCTATTCCCCCGCATTCGGGACACGCGCCCACGGGAGAGTTGAAGGAAAACATATTGTCGTCCGGTTCTTGAAATGTAATGCCGTCGGCTTCAAAACGAACGGAGAAATGATTGATGAGCCTTGACGGATAAAAGCGCAGCAGGCATTCCCCGTCGCCTTCAAAGAATGCCGTTTCCACGGAATCGGTGAGTCGCGACACGGCTTCCTTGGTATTGCTCACGCTCAGGCGGTCAATCACGGTGAACAGGCTTGCCGCGTCGGCGGTGTCGGCTTCGGGCGAATTGGCAAACTCTTCCGCGCTCACCACCTTGCCGTCCACGTCGATTCGCGACAGACCTTGCTGCACGTTTATCAGCAGTTGTTCCTTCAATGTCCTTCCGCCGCGCACCTTGAGCGGAGCTATCACGGTGAACTTGGTACCTTCGGCATACTGCAACGCACATTCCACAACTGTGGCGGGCGTGTCGTGCTGCACTTCAAGCCCGCTGACGGGCGAATATGTCTTGCCGATGCGCGCAAACAGCAGGCGGAGATAATCGTATATCTCGGTGGACGTGCCAACTGTGGAGCGGGGATTTCTCTGTGCCACATGCTGCTGAATGGCTACGGCAGGGGGCAAACCGTCTATGAAATCGCAGTCGGGCTTGGCCATACGCCCGAGAAACTGACGGGCATAAGATGAAAGGCTCTCCACATAGCGCCTTTGACCTTCGGCATAAAGCGTATCGAAAGCCAGGGAGGATTTTCCCGACCCCGAAAGCCCCGTGATTACCACGAGTTTGTTGCGCGGGATATCCACCGTGATGTTTTTAAGATTGTTTACCCTTACGCCTGCGGCGTGAATGAACTGCTCCATAATCGTTGGTCTTTCAATTATATTGCGCCTGCGCACGAATGCTTTGCAAGTGGCGCAAAAACGAACTACAAAAATAATTCTTTTCTGCCTATCCGTGCAGCTATCCGCGGCTTATTTCCCCCAAATGTCCCGTCTTTTTCAAAAAGCATGCGCTTATTTTTTACAGGCTATTCGATGCCGGAAAAACTACAAGGCATCTCGCAAAAACTCCGGGCCATGTAATTTAAATTAGATGGCCCGGAATTTAAATTAGGTCTGACCTCGTAAAAGCCATATCCCATGTCTTTTTTCAAAGATTTATTTTTGATTGAAAAACAAGCTATTGCGTTTTTATTTCGCTCCATTTGGGAGGCTCTACTCCGAGCAGGTTTTTCACAAAGAAGTCGAAACGCTTGTGTTCGCCGAAACTCTCGCCCATGGTGTGGTGCACGCCCGGCAGAACAACGAGTTCAAAATTCTTGTTGGCCTTTATCAAAGCATTGGCAACCTGCATTGTGCTCGCGGGGTCGACATTGTCGTCCATTTCGCCCACTACCAACATCAGCGGACGCTCCAATTTGTGTGCGTTCTCCACGTTGCTGCATTCCACATAGCTTGAATCCACGGGGTAGCCCAACCATAATTCGTTCCACCAAATCTTGTCCATTCTGTTGTCGTGGCAACCGCAACTGCTGTAGGCAGCCTTGTAGAAATCGCCGTGGAGCAGAACTGCCGTTGTGCTTTCCTGTCCGCCCGCCGACGCACCGAATATTCCCACGTTGCCCGCATCGAGATAAGGATACCGCTTTGCGGCGGCTTTAATCCAAAGCTTGCGGTCGGGAAATCCCGCGTCTTTCAAATTCTTGCAGCATATCTCCTCGAATTTCTTGCCTCTCCACGCTGTTCCCATGCCGTCAAGTTGCACTACAACAAATCCCAGTTCGGCAAGAGCCGTCATATTCCAGTTGAAAGGCATGAAATCCTTTGGCGTATAGGCATCGCCCGGCCCGGCATAGATATATTCTATCACGGGATACCTTTTCGTTGCGTCGAAATTCGTGGGGCGCTGTATTATTCCCCATATATCTGTCTTTCCGTCGCGTGCCTTTGCCTTGAAAACCTCAGGCGCTTGCCAGCCCGAGGCTTGCAGTTTGGATATGTCGGCTTTTTCGAGCGTTTTTAAGAGTTTTCCGTTTTCCGCGCTGCGTATCACGGTAACGGGAGCTTGGTCTACTTTTGAATAAGTGTCCACCAAATATCGCCGGTCGTAGGAATAAACCGCATGATGATTGCCCTCTTCGGGAGTGAGAGCCACAAGGTTTTTCCCGTCCATGCCTATTTTATAATAATGTATAAGGTAGGGATCTTCCTTTGCGTTCATGCCGCAGGCAGAAAAGAATATTTCGCCCTTTTCTTCGTCAACGTATTGAATTTCCCTGACACACCACTCCCCTTTTGTGATTTGGCGCACAAGGCATGCCTTCTCCACATCGTAAAGGTAGATATGGTTCCAATTGTCGCGCTCGCTCGTCCAGAGAAGTTGCTTGCCGTTGCCAACAAACTGCCTCCAGATGCGCGGATAGTTCACGAATTTCTCGGAACGTTCCTCCACGATTGTGCGAAGTTTGCCGGAATTTGCGTCCATAGCCACAAGGCGGTAAACATGATGCCCGCGCTGATTGTATTCCATGGTAACTTCTTTTCCGTCTGCCGTCCATTGTTGCCATTCAAGGGAATATTGGTTTGCAAGTTGGTTGATGTCGGCCTCAACTCTCTTTCCGGTTGCAACATCTATGACCACGGGCTGAAACTGCGGCAGCTCGTCGCCCGGCTTTGCGTATTCCTGTTTGTGGAGAATGGGTTGAAGTTGGTCGGCAGGCGATGATTCCACATAATAGACGTATCGTTTTTCCACGGGGCGGCGCTTGCACACAAATATATGGCTTGCGTCGGGGCTCCAGACTATTCTGTTTGAATAATAGTTGGCAATCGTTCCGTCCATGGTGAGTATCCGCTTTTCGGTATAAGGTTTGCCCACTTCGTGAACCACCACGTTGCACCCCTCGACGTATGCTTCTTTTTTCCCGTCGGGCGAAGTTACCGCCACAAGCTCTTTCTCTTCGTCCACTTCCATCCAATGGCGTTGGTGTTGCCTTCCAGGTTGCGGCCGGTAGGCAGGGCGCGGTTTTATGTTCATAACTTTTTCGAATTCTTCGCGTACAGAGAATGTGCGCGTCTCGTTGGCGTCGATATCATAAGCGATGTATTTCCGTCCCTCGGGCGTGGAAATCTGATAATGCACCACATGCGACGAATCTTTCCAGGCTGTGGACTGCGCCCAATGGAGCACAGAATCGCCGCTGAACTTTGCGCGCAGGGAATAAGCCCTGTTGTAGTCGGCTACGGTGCCTTGCGAAAAGGCGGGAAGCGATATCAGCGCCACGGCTATCGATGTGGCGGCACGGCGAAAGCCGCGATTTTTCAGGGAATGCTCGAGATTTATTTCCATGTCAAGTTTGTCTGTAAAAAAGTTTGCTGCAAAATTAAGACTTTTCCCGCAAACAGCCTGTAAAAGCGCGTTTTGCACCCACTGCACGGCATTGGCGAAAAACGCGGGAATATACCCCAAAAACGATGTCTGATATTATTCAAACAATGTCAGACATTATTTAAACGATGTCAGACATCGTTTTTGCAATATGCCTTATGTTTTTTGCGGCATGCCGACACGTTTTCAGAGCATGGGCCGCACGCCACACAAAATACGCCGGAATATTGGCAATTTGCAGTTTTTTAATACTCGGAACTCATGTAAGTAATATATTTTGCCTAAGTTTGTATTCGAAATCAAGAAAAAAAACATAAACAATGATACAACCTATGCTCATCGGCGGTCTTGGAACGCCCGAACTCGTAATTATCGCAATTGTAGTGCTGCTCCTTTTTGGCGGCAAGAAGATTCCCGAACTCATGAAAGGTGTGGGAAAAGGCGTGCGCAGCTTCAAGAAAGGACTTAACGAAGACGATCCTGAAGACGCCAAGAAAGGCAACGGCAACAATGCCGATGACGCGGAAGTAAAATAATCTTCCTTTTCAAATAAACAGCAAAGGGCGCATCAAGGTGCGCCCTTATGTTGTTGGCATCAATCGTAGTTAGGAATTTAAGAGCGTAGCGGCGCCCGTTGTCAGAACACCGTGAACTTCACACCCAATGAGATATTCACTATGTCCCACAGGCTCACACTATGGTTTGATGCAAATGCCGCTATGTCGATATCGCAGGCATTGAAATCGTAGTAGAACATCACGTCGTTGAACCTGCGGCGTTTTTCGGCCGGTATGCGCAAATGCAAGCGCTGACCGAGGGAAATCCCCGACCGTATTCCCGACGAAAAGCCATAGTATTTGTGCGGATATCTCGTAGGCTCGCTCATCCAAAATTCGTGTCCAGTTATAACATTAAAGTACATCGACACAGCCAAAGGCTGCATGCGAACCGCATCGTATATCCTGAAATCAAAAGGCACGTATGTCTCGCGCGCAGTAATGGTGAGTTTTCCGCGCCCGGTGGTATAAGGCGGCACATAACCGAGCATAAAATCGGTTTCCCACGAGTTGTGCGAACCGTAAGCCCACCCCAGTCCTGCTGAAACAAAGCCTATTCCGCCGGCATACTGTATCACCACTCGGCGGGGCGTCAAAGAATGCCAGAATTGCATGAACCGCGCGGCGCGGCGCTCATACCGTGCGGATTTTTCGGCATGACGTTTCTCCACTGCGGTATCTCCCGACAACGGTTCGCCACACGCTGCCGACTTCAAGGGACAAGAAAGAAGCAAGAAAGCCGAGAGAAAAAACAATTTACACTTCCACCACATCGCGAGTATATCCGTTTTTTCCCACCTTGAACACAAGGATACTGCGGCGGGCGGCATTGGCACAACCATAGTATATAACGTTGTCATCAAACAGGACATCGGACGTTACATGATGGGCATGGCCGTTGAGACAAAAGAGAAGATTCGGGAAACGCCTTATCCGCTCTTCAAAAAGTTCGGCAATATTGTTGTCAAACTGCTCCGAACCCGGCGCAGCGTGCATTGCGACCACCGTATTTACGACATCAGACGGAAAACTGTCGGTTTCGTTTTTCAGAAATGAGAAATCGGGCACCGCTGTAGTATAGTCGTATTCGCGGCTATTGGTATTGATGCAAACAAAACGCGTTGCGCCCGCCGTGAAAGCAAAGTTCTCCACGCCGAAAACGGTGCGAAACACATGTTTACCCGTTCCCAGGCAGTCGTGGTTGCCTATCAAACAAACGTAAGGCTTAGTGAGTTTGCCAAGCACGTCGCGCATCATGACAAACTCCTTTGTCTCTCCAAAATCAGTGAGGTCGCCGAGATTTACAACAAAGTCCACGCTGTCCATAGAGTTTATCGCGCTCACCATGTCCTTTGTCTCGTCGTAAAAACGCTGTGTGTCGCTAATCACAGCAAAGCAAATGGAATCTTTGCCCCTGCAAATTTCTTCGATTTTCGATATGTTGCGCGCGTTAATGCCCGTCTGCCCGCTTATACGTCCGTCGTAAGGGTGGTATTCAAACTTGCGGCAGCCGGGAAGCAGCAACAGAAAAAACGCAAAGGACAAAAAAACGCGGAAAAACGAAAGGCGGCGCATGACAAGAAGCATCAGTTACTTGTAAAGGCGCACACCGATATTGCAAACGCCAGGAATTATTTCCCTGCGCATTATGTGGCGCACTACAAACCGCCCCGTCTGCCCCTTCTGCAATTCTATTTCGCCAAGATGAAAATCATATTGGTAAGTGTCGGTACCTTTGCCGTTTCTCAAACCGTTTTCGTCAACAAACGTACACGCCAAAGTATCCGTAAAAGCCGTGTCGGGATTCTGAAGTTCGGTATCCACCGCAATCCAAAGCTTTTGGTAGGGATAATCATTGGTTGTGCGCACGCCGATATCCATTTGCAGCGTTCCGCTCTCCCTCACCGTGTCGACGGCAAAGGACAACACATCGCTCTGCTCCCACCCCTCGGCAGGAATATTGCGGTAGGAATGCATTACAACCGACCGTGTGCATGCCACAAGCGCCAGGCAAAAAACTGCAAGGCAAAGAGTCTTAATTCTTACCCCCTTCATTTCTTCTGCCAGGCTTTGCACCTCCCTGACCACGCTCGGGGCGCTGATTCTGAGGGCGCGGCTTGCGATGTTTCTTCTTGCGCGATTTTGCTTTGTCGAAACGGGTCAAACTATCTTGCTCAGCCAAATCGGTAGATACCACAACGCCAGCATCAGAACCCTCGTCAAGTTTATCCGGCTTCTCCCCGTGGCGATTCATGGCCAGCACCTCGAAAGCACGTTTGGCAGTAATGGTAACAAGGTTGGAAGCAGTGGCACGATCTGTGGTATAGGTGAGCAGACCTGCGAGAGCATCGCTCTTGAAAAGCATATAAGTGCCGCTTATCGTGTCAAGGGTAACATCACGTCCCGGCAATTTTTTCATAGCTTCGACATAGGTGTTCACCTCATAGTTCATGCAGCATTTTAGTTTGGCGCACTGCCCCGCAAGCTTCTGTGGATTTAAAGAAATGTTCTGTACACGCGCCGCTCCAGTTGATACCGAAGCAAAATTCTTCATCCATGTAGCGCAGCAAAGCTCTCTTCCACACGGCCCGATGCCTCCGATTCGTCCCGCCTCCTGTCTTGCTCCGATTTGGCGCATCTCTATTCTTACGCGGAACTCTTCGGCAAAAACCTTGATCAGTTGTCGGAAATCCACTCTTTGGTCGGCGATATAATAAAATATGGCCTTGTTCCCATCACCTTGGTATTCCACATCTCCAATCTTCATCTGCAAACCCAGTTCCTTGGCTATCTGACGCGAGCGAATCATTGTCTCGTGTTCCAAAGCCTTTGCCTCGTGAAATTTCTCAATATCCACCTCGCGCACCTTGCGGTAGATTCGTTTGATTTCCGTTCCCGGTTTCAGCCCCGCCTTTTTCATTTGCAACGGCACCAATTGTCCGGTGAGCGTAACGGTACCTATATCGTGCCCCGGCGAAGCTTCAACCGCCACCATATCGCCTTTGACGAGCGGAAGTTTGTTGCTGTTGTGAAAATAAGCCTTGCGGGTATTCTTAAACTGCACCTCAACCAAATCAGTAGTGTCGTTGTTGCCCGGAACATCGGCCAAATAGTCGTAGGTATTCAGTTGTTTGTCCTGAGGTCCCACTCCGGCGGTACAAAGTCCGCGAAGTTTTCCGCAGGGAAGGAATTTGTCGTTTTCTATATTGTCGTGCATATTACGTGGTCGTTTTTATATCTTATTTGTGTATGAGTATTATGACTTTCATCGCAAAGTCGAAAAGCACAATGCCCGAATTTGCGTTTTGTGATATATCTTTTGCGGCGTGTTCGAGTTCCTGCATAAACCCTATCACGTTACGCTCGTTTATAAACCGTGCGAATTTGGTTGCGAAGCCACTTTCTTTTTGATTCATATAATTAATGGCGGGCGTGCGAAGGTTGTAGACGAAATTTTCACGCACAAGGCGCAGCGCATAGTCGATGAAACTTTTCTGACGTTCCCTTCCCCAGCCCGCAACTTGCTCACTCCATTCAAGAAGTTTCTTAATGTCGCGCATATAAGCCATACGCATCAAAAAGACGAACTCGTCGTAGAAAAGATCTTCGTCGGCGTTTCTCTGAAGTATGCTCAACGCTTCAACGTAGTTGCCTCTCGTTTGTCTCGATATGCGTGCGGCTTCCTGCTCATCTATGCCATGGCGGGAGACGAGAGCGCTTTTCATATCGTCCATACTGATTGGCGGAACGATGAAACTCTGCATGCGGCTTACGATAGTGGGCAGAAGTTTTTCGGGCTCCTCGCTCACGAGCAGGAATACCGTTCCTTTTGGCGGCTCCTCAAAGAGTTTCAGCATTTTGTTTGATGCTTCTTCTTTCATACGCTCCGGGAGCCAAACGATAACCACCTTGCGTCCTCCCTCGCTTGAATGGAGCATAAGTTTCTGCTGTATTATTTCGCTTTCCTTTGTATAAATCAGCGGCTGCTCCTTTTCCGCGCCCATTTCATCAAGCCAAGTGTCGAGCGAGAAGTATGGCGAGCGCTCCACCATTGATTTCCATTTTTTGAAATAGCTTTGGCAGGTTTCGCTCTTTATCGTGGGATAAATGAAATGCAGGTCGGGGTGTTCGAGAATACGGGTTTTAACGCACGCCGGACAGGTTCCGCAAATATCATATTCGTCGGGGTGGTTGCAAAGCAGGTAGCTGGCGTAGGCAAGTGCGATGGCAAATTTACCGCTTCCCTCTGCGCCGCAAAACAATTGGGCATGTGCCACACGGTTCTCCTTAACCTGCAAAAGCAACCGCCTGCAGGTTTCCGTTTGCCCCACTACCTCGCTGAATTTCATACAGATTTTCCGTTCAATATATCTCCTTGGCTATACGGCGTATGCTTTCCGAAGCTCCCATCGTGTAGAAATGTATGCTCGGTACTTCATGTTTCATCAGTTCACGGCATTGGGCTATCCCCCACTCCACACCGAGTTCCTTTGCTTCGTCGTCGTTTTTGCATTTCATCGCCTCGTTCACGAAGTCTTCGGGCAAATCGCAATGGAATGTGCGCGGAATCACGCTGAGTTGCGAGAGTTTCGTGAAGGGCTTTATTCCCGGAATTATCGGAACGTTTATCCCGATTTCCCTAACGGCTTCCACAAAGGCGAAATACTTGGAATTGTCGTAGAACATCTGTGTTACTCCATATCCTGCGCCGAGTTGCACTTTCTGTTTGAAGTATTCCATGTCGCTCTTCATATTTGATGCTTCCTCGTGCTTTTCCGGATAGCACGCCACGCCGTATGAAAATTTTTCGCCGATGAATTCGATATCCTCGCCGTTGATGAATTTTCCGTTGTTATAGTCGTTCACTTGTTTTTCCAGGTCGGTGGTATGGGCATATCCGCCCTCGGTGGGACGGAAACGCTTGTCGTCGCGTCCTTTGTCGCCGCGCAGCAAAAGCAGGTTGGTTATTCCGAGAAACTGCAGGTCAATCAGCACGTATTCAGTCTCTTCTTTCGTAAATCCGCTGCACAGTATATGCGGCACAACGGGTATGCCGTATTTGTTTTGTATTGCCGCAGCCACGGCCACTGTTCCCGGGCGTCGGCGCAGGCGTTCTGCCTGATACAGTCCGTTTCCCGCGTCGCGGAAATACACTTCGCTGTGATGCGTGGTGATATTAATATACTTAGGGTCAAACTCCCGCAGGGTTTCTATCGTTTTGTTTATAGTGTCGAGCCCTTTGCCTTTGAGCGGCGGCAACACTTCAAACGAAAAAGCTGTGGAGCCGTTGTTTTTTAGCAGTTCGGTGATATCCATATCTATGTTTCGGAGGCGTTTAGAGGTGTTGTCCACACACGCGGGGCGGAGTTGCTTCTTTCGCACTTTATTCCTAAATTAATATTTTTACAAAGATACGGAATTATCACAAATTTTCTCCGCACAAGTGGGTATTTTGAACGCGCAATGTCAGATTTCGTCTTTCGGATAACCGTTATGTCTTGCAGAAAAACTATTTTCGTATCGAGAAATCACAAAACAATCGAAACTAACATTATGGATAAAATTAAAGCAGCGGTGGTTGGTTACGGCAATATCGGCCATTATGTGTTGGAAGCCCTTGAAACGGCTCCCGATTTTGAGATTGCCGGAATCGTGCGCCGCAACGGAAGTGAAAACAAGCCTGCAAGTCTTGCGGGATACAAGGTTGTGAAAGACATCACCGAGCTCGGCAAGGTTGACGTGGCTATTCTTGCCACTCCCTCGCGCAAGGTTGAAGAGAATGCCAAGAAATATCTCGCGCTCGGCATACATACGGTTGACAGCTTCGATATCCACACTCAAATTCCGGCACTTCGCGACACTCTCGACGAAGTTGCTAAAGCCCACAAAGCAGTGAGCATAATTTCGGCGGGCTGGGATCCGGGCACCGACAGCATTGTGCGCGCCATGCTCCAGGCAATAGCTCCCAAAGGTTTGACCTACACCAATTTCGGTCCGGGCATGAGCATGGGACATACGGTTGCCGTGAAAGCCATAAAGGGTGTGAAAGCGGCATTGTCGATGACTATTCCGACAGGAACGAGCCTGCACCGCCGCATGGTGTATGTGGAACTTGAGGAAGGAGCTGATTTCAAAACTGTGGAGCACGACATCAAGACCGACCCGTATTTCGTGAACGACGAGACGCATGTGCAGCAGGTGGCATGCGTAGACGATGTGATCGATATGGGACATGGGGTGAACCTAACCCGTAAAGGGGTGAGCGGAAAGACGCAAAACCAACTTTTCGAGTTCAATATGCGCATCAACAACCCTGCTCTTACAGGCCAGATACTCGTTTGCAGTGCACGGGCAGCCATGCGCCAGGCTCCGGGTTGCTACACCATGATTGAAATTCCGGTAATCGATCTTCTCTATGGCGACCGCCGCGAATTGGTGGCGCACCTCGTATAAGACAACTATCTAATTTTCAAAACTATAAGCGGCAATTTCGAAACGAATTGCCGCTTCGTTTTTCCTACAACGCATCTCGCAAAAACTCCGGGCCACCAAATTTAAATTAGATGCGTCGGAATTTA
>CAVKYH010000036.1:0-13805 GCA_963660485.1 bacterium
TAAATTCCGACGCATCTAATTTAAATTACATGGCCCGGAGTTTTCACGAGATGCCTTATCGTTTTTTTGAGGTGTTTATGGGTGTGTTTTTTCCCAAATAGGTGTTTGGGGAGAAACTCTTTGCGGTGGTTTTTCCTGTTGTGAAGCATAATGTGTATATTTGTGCTTACTAATTAAACCGAAGATGAAACTACAAGAAGGGGCATACGAAAATCTAATAACCGAAGAGTTGCATTCTGATATGCTAAAGGCGGAAAATGACGGCTTGGTGTGTAAACGGGACGAGATTGACGATGCCGAATCGCCTTCTATGTTGGCCGAACATGTTAGTAGGATTGTTTGCAATAGGCTTTCTGACGAGAATCTTTCGGCTGAAGAACGTGTGGCGTTTGTAAACCGTTTGATTGATTTCATAGGTGAGCAGAAGGAAGACAGAGTAGTGGAGGAATACGAGATGCTTTCGGCTGTGGTTTCAAAACAAGAGAATGCGAGGTTGAGGGCTACTAATCAGGATTTGGTTCGTCCTTTGACTGGATTCCGGGTTAGTAATCTTTTTACCGGCGGACAGAGTAAGGTTTCTTTGAGTACGGAGATTGAACGCGACATTGAGAGTGCTGACAATATATATCTTATTGTTTCGTTCTTGAAACTTTCCGGACTGAACCTTATTTATGACAAACTGAAAAGGTTTTGCGGAAATCCTAATCATAAGTTGCGTGTTATCACTACGACTTATTGCGGCGTTACTGAGGCTAAGGCTGTGGAACGTCTTTCCCAATTGCCGAATACGGAGATACGCATTTCTTATAATGCGAAGATAGAGCGGCTTCATGCCAAATCGTATATTTTTGAGCGCAAATCAGGATTCAGCACGGCTTATATCGGTTCTTCAAATTTGTCGAAATCGGCACAGACCGACGGCTTGGAGTGGAATATCCGGGTAACGAATGTTGAGAATCCGCATATCATTAAGACTGCGTTTGCTACATTTAATCTTTATTGGAACAGTCATAATTTTGAGGACTTCAATGTTGGGGGCGTGGAGAAACTTTATCGCGAACTTGAGAAGGAGAAAGGTCCGAAGGATAGTTCTGCCAATTATTTAGTGAGATATTCTATATTTCCCCACCAGAAACAGATTCTTGACAGGCTTGCTGTTGTTCGCGAGAATGGTATAAAGAGAAATCTTGTTGTAGCTGCGACCGGTACGGGCAAGACTGTTATTTCGGCGTTCGACTACAAAATGTTTTCCGAGGCCAATCGAAATCGCTTGCTCTTTGTGGCGCATCGCCAGGAGATACTTTTCCAATCGCGAAACGCTTATCGGAGTGTGCTTATGGACGCAAATTTTGGCGATGTTTGGGTGGGGCAATACAAGCCGGTAGGTGGAATTGACCATCTCTTTGTTTCTGTTCAAACGTTCAATTCCAAATACGACGAGATATTCCGCAATTTGCCACAGGATTACTATGATTATATCGTAATAGACGAGGCGCATCACTTGGTGGCCGACAGTTATCGAAAGATATTGGAGCACTTTTCTCCGAAACTGCTAATAGGACTTACGGCAACGCCGGAACGTATGGACGGGGTGAGTCTTCTTCCCGATTTCGACAATCAGATTAGCGCCGAGATACGTTTGCCGATGGCTTTGGACGAGGGACTGCTTACGCCTTTCCAATATCTTTGCATTAGCGACAATACCGATTTGACTGATGACGACTTGATGCAGGGTTGTAAGTATGTTGCTACAAAATTGACCGGGAAACTTTGCAACAAGGAGCGTGTGGGGCTTATCGTAGACCGCCTTAGGTATTATCTTCCCGATGAAACAAAATGCAGGGCATTGGGTTTCTGCGCAACAAAAGAGCATGCGCGTTACATGGCCGAGGGTTTCAGAGCTTTTGGATTGAAGGCGGATTATCTTACGTCGGACAGAGAAGACCGCGAACTGCTCAACAAACAATTGACCAATGGCGAAATAAATTATTTGTTTGTTGTAGACATGTTCAATGAAGGTATTGACATTCCTTCGGTCGATACAGTTTTGTTTCTCCGCCCCACAGAATCTTTGACAGTCTTTTTGCAGCAGTTGGGGCGCGGTCTGCGTTTGTCTCCGGGCAAAAATCTTCTTACGGTGTTTGACTTTGTGGCGCAGCTTAACCAGAAGTACGATTTCACAAGCCGTTTCCGCAGCCTTATGGTGAGGAAGGACAAAAGCGTGGTGGAGCAGGTAAAAAACGGATTTACTTTACTTCCTCGCGGCTGTACTATTCATATGGAAGAAAAGGCGCAGCAGTATGTTCTTGACAATATAAAAGCGGCTGTTTACAACAAAAAAAGACTTGTGCAGGAACTTCGTGGATACGATCATTGTCCTACGCTCAAAGAATTCATAGATAATAATGGCCAGGACGTACGTATTGTTTACAAAGGTGGCAATTGTTGGACGAGCTTGAAGCGCGAGGCGGGATTATGTGCCTATGACGGCGACGAAAATACCAAACGGTTTGAAAAAGGTATTGGCAATCTTGTTCATACAAACAGTGTTGCTTATCTTGGTTTCGTCAAAAGAATTCTGTCTTGCCTTGAAGATGTGAAGTTTGCCGATGAAAGAGAAAATACATTTGGCGTGATGCTATATTATACGCTCTATATCGACAAGATAAGCAGGGTTGGTTTCCGCAATATCGAAGAAGGAATTTCCCTGCTCGCCAACTATCCGCTTTTTGTTGCAGAACTGCAAGAATTGACCGATTATCTTTTGGCTAATATCGAAACCAAAACGTTCTCGGTGGGCGAGGGGCTTCCTGTTGCGCTCGAACAGTATGGCTGCTATACGCGCGAAGAAATTTTTGCCATATTCGGGCGACAAACTGCTGATAGAAAGATGCAAGGATGTGTGTCGGGCGCTTTCAATATTGAGGAGCTGAACACGGAGTTGTTCTTTGTTACACTAAACAAGTCGGACAAAGATTTTTCTCCATCTACAATGTATGATGATTATGTGGTAAATGAGAACCAGTTTCATTGGAAATCGCTGAACACAGATACGCATCAAGGTCGTGGCCGCCGGTTTGTGGAGCAGGCGAAAAACAAGAAGAAATTCCTTTTGTTTGTCCGTGAATACAAGCGCGACGGTTTTGGCAATACCTGCCCGTTTTATTGTTTCGGTTTGGTTGATTACATTTCATCGCGCGACGACAAACCTATGAGTATCGACTGGCGTATGCATCAGCCGATACTCCCGCAATTCATCAAAGCCGTATAAGAAACTTATGAAGACAATAAACGTAGTAGCTGCAATAATTCAAGATTCCGACGGAAGGTATTTCGCCACTCAGCGAGGCTATGGCGAATGGAAAGACTGGTGGGAATTTCCCGGTGGAAAGGTTGAAAGCGGCGAGAACTCGGTTGAGGCGCTGAAACGAGAGATTAAAGAAGAACTTGCAGCCGAAATAAGTGTGGACGACAAGCTTTGCAGGGTGGAATACGACTATCCAAAGTTTCATCTTTCTATGGACTGTTACATGTGCCGACTGGTTTCGTGCGTTCCAACCCTTCTTGAACACGAAGATTCGCGCTGGCTGAAAAAGGAAGAGCTCAACACCGTGAAATGGCTCCCGGCAGACAAAGAAATTGTAGAGCTTCTGTAAACACATTGTCATATTATATAGCCCCTTGGTGCGGTTTGCGACAGACATTGTCTGACAAGAAAAAAGCTATGGCTGACATTTGTAGAATTGTATACGGGTAAGTTGTTGTTTTTGCGTGTGTTGGCTTGAAATAAAAGGATATGTTTTCCTGCAACAACTATATGGTTTTTCTTAGAACCGATGTCGTAAAAACTCCGGGCCACCAAATTTAAATTAGATGCGTCGGAATTTAAATTACATGGCCCGGAGTTTTCACGCCATGCGCAGCATGGTTTTTGGCTTGCGGTATTGGGCTTCCAGTATGTGGAAAAGAGGGGCTTGTTTGCGGAAAAATGCTTCCGATTCGGCTTGCGGAGACTGATAGATAAGGTGTGCAAAAACGCGCGCGGCAAGTGGTTTCTCTGATGTCAGACATCGGGAAAACCATATCGGGACATATAAAAACACGCTGCCGTTCCGTTATAGAAACGGGGCATGAACAGACTTTCGGCAAGCCACAAAATTTGTACATTCTTGCCCCTTTCAACAAATATTGATACCTTTGTAAAACCAAAACACAAAGACATGGGAAATAAAACTGCTTTAATCACGGGCATCACTGGACAAGACGGTTCTTATCTTGCAGAGTTTCTTATCGGAAAAGGATATGAGGTGCACGGCCTCTTGCGCCGTTCGTCTTCTTTCAACACGGAGCGCATAGAACATCTGTATCTTGACGAATGGGTGCGCGACATGAAGCAAAAACGGTTGGTCAACCTTCATTGGGCCGACATGACCGATTCTTCGTCGCTTATCCGTGTGATATCCGAAGTGCAACCTACGGAAATCTACAACCTTGCAGCGCAAAGCCATGTCAAGGTTTCGTTTGACGTGCCCGAATATACTGCCGACACCGACGCAATAGGCGTGCTCCGTCTGCTCGAAGCCGTGAGAATTTGCGGACTTGCCGACAAATGCAAGATATATCAGGCGTCTACTTCCGAATTGTTTGGAAAAGTAATGGAAGTGCCGCAGCGCGAAACCACACCTTTCTATCCCCGTTCGCCCTATTCCGTGGCCAAGCTCTATGGATTTTGGATTATGAAGAACTATCGCGAAAGCTACAACATGTTTTGCTGCAACGGTATCCTTTTCAACCACGAAAGCGAACGCCGTGGCGAGAATTTCGTTACGCGCAAAATCACTCTTGCCGCAAGCAGAATAGTGCAGGGGCTGCAAAACAAATTGTATCTCGGCAACCTCGACGCCCGTCGCGATTGGGGGTATGCCAAAGACTATGTGGAATGTATGTGGCTCATACTTCAGCAGGAAAATCCCGATGACTTTGTGATTGCTACGGGAGAGATGCACACCGTGCGCGAGTTTTGCACGCTTTCCTTCAAATACGCCGGCATCGACCTGCGCTGGGAAGGCTCCGGAATAGAAGAAAAAGGTATCGACGAGAAGACAGGAAAAGTGCTCGTCGAAGTTGATCCGAAATATTTCCGTCCTGCCGAAGTTGACCAACTGCTCGGTGATCCCTCCAAGGCAAAAAATCAACTCGGTTGGAATCCACGTACCACTTCTTTCGAAGAACTGGTGAAAATCATGGTGGAATATGACATGGAATACGTTAAACGTAGCAACAAGACGGTGATGCCGTAATACTCCAACCGACAACATGCTGAGCAAAGACGCTAAAATATATGTGGCAGGGCATCACGGACTGGTGGGCTCTGCTATTTGGAACAACCTGAAGCAACGCGGATACAACAACCTCGTGGGGCGTACTCACGAAGAACTTGACCTTACCGACCAAAACGCAGTAAAAGAGTTTTTCGACGCAGAAAATCCCGACGCCGTGGTATTGGCGGCAGCTTTCGTGGGAGGAATAATGGCCAATTCGCTCTATCGTGCCGATTTCATCATGCAAAACATGAAAATACAGTGCAACGTGATAAGCAATGCCTATTCCCATGGTGTAAAGAAACTGCTTTTTCTGGGCAGCACCTGCATCTATCCGAAAAATGCACCGCAGCCAATGAAAGAGGAAGCCTTGCTAACCTCACCGCTCGAATACACAAACGAAGAATACGCCATTGCAAAAATCGCAGGTCTCAAAATGTGTGAAAGTTATAACCTGCAATATGGCACGAACTACATCGCCGTAATGCCTACGAACCTTTACGGGCCAAACGATAACTTTCATTTGGAAAATTCACACGTTCTGCCGGCAATGATGCGCAAGATATATCTCGCTAAACTCATTAACGACGGAAATTGGGACGCAATACGCAACGATATGAACAAACGTCCGATAAATCCTACCGATGCCCTGCGCAAGGAAATAGGAGACGGCAACGTTGACGGCAGCAATTCAGAGGAACGAATACTGAAAGCACTCGAATTCTACGGCATAGGCAACAACCACGTAACGCTATGGGGCACAGGAACTCCGTTGAGAGAATTCCTTTGGAGCGAAGACATGGCCGACGCATCGGTTTACATGCTTCTGAACGTGGATTTCAGCGATATCATAGGCGTTGAAAAATATTCCTCGGTGTTTTATGGCGCAAAGACAAACGGCGAAGTAAACCGCAACAACAGCGAAGGACGCGGCGGAGCGATTCCAAAACTCGGCGAAATCCGAAACTGTCATATCAACGTGGGCACAGGCAAAGAATTAACCATTCGTGAATTGGCGCAGCTCGTTGTGGAAGCCGTAGGTTTCGCAGGGACGATAGAATTCGACGCATCTAAACCCGACGGAACGCCGCGAAAACTGATCGATGTCTCAAAACTCCACAGCCTTGGTTGGCATCATAAAGTTGAAATCGAAGACGGGGTGAAAAAACTGTACGATTGGTATAAAGAAAGTCTGAAATAATCTGTTTTGCAAGCATCATGGCCGACACGAAAAAGAAGAAACTGATAAAAATATCCACTGTCCCCGTTTCGTTAAACACGTTCTGCCGCGGACAGTTGGAGATGCTTTCCGCGTACTACGATGTCGTGGCCGTTTCATCGCCTTTCAAAGAACTGCAAGAGATTCACGAGCGCGAAGGAGTGCGTTGTGAAGCGGTTGCAATGGAGCGCCATATTTCCATAATCAAGGATATAAAATCGCTGATGGCTATGTATAAACTTTTCCGCAAGGAAAAACCCGACATAGTTCATTCCATGACGCCCAAAGCCGGACTCGTTTCAATGGTAGCGGCTTGGCTGGCGCACGTTCCCGTAAGAATCCATACCTATACGGGACTCGTTTTCCCCACAGCCCACGGAATTAAGAAACTTATACTTGTATTGACCGACAAGATGCTTTGCCGTTGCGCCACATACATTAATCCGGAAGGATTTGGTGTGGCAAACGACCTTTCAAAAATCACAAAAAAACCGCTACATATAATTGGACACGGAAATGTACGCGGCATAGATCTTGACTACTGGGACGTTGAAAAGGCGAAACCCGTTGCCGAAGAAATAAAATCAAAAATCAAGGGCCGTTTCGTTTATCTTTTCGTGGGAAGACTTGTTAAAGACAAGGGTATAAACGAACTTGTGGAAGCTTTCAAGCGTCTGCACAGCGAAGCAAACAACAATGTTTCGCTTATACTCGTAGGTCATTACGAAGAAAAGCTTGATCCGCTGAAAGACGAGACTCTACGCGAAATTTCCGAGAACCCTGACATCATCACCGTGGGAGAAGTGGACGACGTAAGGCCATACTATGCAATTGCCGACGCTTTTGTTTTTCCCTCCTACCGCGAAGGTTTTCCCAATACGGTATTGGAAGCCGGCGCGATGGGACTTCCGCAAATCGTTACCGACATCAACGGCGCAAACGAAATAATAAAAAATCGCTGGAACGGCTTGATAATTCCCCCGCAACGCGTTGACGACGTATGGCGTGCCATGAAAATGCTGAAAGAAGACGCAAAGATGCGCGAACTGTTGGCAAAAAACGCACGCAAAACGATTGCAGAGCGTTTTGAACAAAAATATTTGTGGAACGAGCTATTGAAAACCTATCAAAAACTGACAGCAGAATAATGTACAGGCATTTCTTCAAACGCTTAATCGACTTCATACTATCGCTCGCGGCCATAATAATACTTTCGCCGCTATTGATTGCCGTAACAATATGGCTGACGATTGCCAACAAGGGAGCCGGCGCGTTTTTCACGCAGAAACGCCCGGGATTGGGCACCAAAATTTTCAAGGTAATCAAGTTCAAGACGATGACAGACGAGAAAGACGCCGCAGGAAACCTTTTGCCCGACGAGAAAAGGCTTACGAAAGTAGGCAAATTCGTTCGTTCCACTTCTATAGACGAACTGCCGCAACTTTTCAACGTGCTCAAAGGCGACATGGCGCTCATCGGCCCTCGTCCGTTGCTTGTAAGCTACCTGCCGCTTTATTCCGAAAAACAGATACGCCGCCACAACGTGCGCCCCGGCATTACCGGTTGGGCGCAATGCCACGGACGCAACGCAATATCCTGGACACAGAAATTCGACTACGATGTGTGGTATGTAGACAACCTTTCATTTTCCGTTGATTTGAAAGTAATTTGGCTCACCATCAAGACGGTTTTAAAACGCAGCGGCATCTCCCACGAAGGAAGTGCCACAATGGAAAGTTTCAACGGACACAACTAAAAAATACAACCATGTATCTATACGGCGCAAGCGGACACGCAAAAGTAATAATCGACCTGCTCGAAGAATGTGGGGTTGGAATCGACGCTCTAATCGATGACAACAAATCTCTGCAAAATCTGCAAGGCTACAAAGTGGTTCACGAATTCACGGAAAACTCTCCGCTCATTATATCAATCGGTTCCAACAAGATACGCAAGATTATTGACCGCAAGCTCCGCGCCGAATACGGTACGGCAATCCACCCCAGCGCAATAGTCTCGAAAAACGCGCAAATCAGCGAGGGTAGCGTAGTAATGGCAGGCGCTATCATTCAAACCGATGCCAAAATCGGACGCCATTGCATTGTAAACACAGGCGCAAGCGTTGACCACGAATGCACCATTGAAGATTTCGTTCACCTTTCGCCCCATTCCACACTCTGCGGAAACGTAAAAGTAGGCGAAGGAACGTGGATAGGAGCAGGCAGTACCGTTATCCAAGGCATAACAATAGGCAAATGGTGCGTGATAGGCGCTGGAAGCGTGGTATCAAAGAATATCCCCGACGGCACATTGTATGTAGGCAACCGGAGTATCGTTTCCCGACAATGCTATCAAAACATTGTTGAAGAAATGACAAATTTGGACAAAAGAATTCCCAACAAATTTAACCCCATATAAGAAGCCGTAAAACCGGCTCTTTATACCGTTTTTCCGATGTCAGACATAATTTAAATTCCGACGCATCTAATTTAAATTATGTCTGACATCGTTTTTGCGATAAGCCATGTGTTTTTTTAGCCTGTTTTTGTGGTAAAAACGATGTGCCGTGAAGTATTTCGAAAGAAGTATTTACTTTACAAATAAAAGCGGTGTTGTGCTACAAAAGTATGGTGTGCTGTCAAAAAATGTCGTTTTGTCTGTTTTTGGCACGGTTTGTCCGGTTTTGTCGCTCGGATTTTGTCTGGAAAACGCTGTGGCACATTTGGCACACAACTTGCGATATTTTAAGTGAACACCGGAAACGGAAACGCCAAGGGGTTCAAAAACAGATAATAAACATATAAAAATAGGAGATTTGAATTATGGCAATGTTAGCAAAAAGAAATCAGAATTGGTTACCGAGTATCTTCAACGACTTTTTCGATAACGAGTGGATGGAGAAGGCAAATGCAACGGAACCGGCGATAAATGTTGTGGAACACGACGGAGACTATACTGTGGAAGTCGCAGCTCCGGGAATGACAAAGGAAGATTTCAACATTCATATCGATGACGACGGCAATCTTGTCATCGCCATGGAGAAGAAAAACGAAAAGAAGGACGAGAAGAAGGGACGCTATTTGCGCCGCGAGTTCTCTTACTCGAAATTCCAGCAGGCAATGATTTTGCCCGACGATGTGGATCGCACCAAGATATCCGCAAAAGTCGACAACGGGGTGCTTCATGTGGAATTGCCCAAGTTGCCCGAAGAAAACAAGGTGGCAAAAGTTACCAATATCGAAGTGAAATAAAACCGCATTGAATTAACTCAATCCGCCCTGCGCTATAGATTGGCGTGGGGCGGATTTTTTTGTTTGCCTACGGCACGTTAAGCATTTTTTATAGGCAATTAGCGCAATATGAAAGGTAAAATTGTTAGCTTTGCAAATCAATAGGAAAATCAATTCAACCAATGGATATAACAGGAAAGATAATTTTTGTAGGCGAACCAAGAAGCGGTACGTCGAAAACCTCGGGCAATCCGTGGAAAACGCAGGATTTCGTGATAGAAACCCATGAACAATATCCTCGCAAGTGTGTGTTTACCGTGTTTGGCGAAGATCGTCTCAAACAATTCAATTTGCAGATGGGTGGCGAGTATACTGTTTCGTTCGATATCGATGCGCATGAATACAATGGCCGTTGGTTCAATGATATTCGCGCATGGAGAGCAGTTCCTGCTGCAGCCCCCGCAACTCCTGTGCCACCGGTTGCGAATCCCGGCGCAGAATATGCTCCGCAAACACCTCCTGCGCAAAACGCTACGGGCAATGTGCCTGATCCTTTCGCAACAGGCGGCTCGGACGACCTGCCTTTTTAATAACATTAATCCCAAGGTATAAATCAAAACAAACATTCGTGATATGAAAGCAATGAAAGTTTCCGCAATAGTTCTTAGCGCAGCGTTGATAATGAGTGGCTGCAGCACTATGAGCAACAAAGCAAAAGGTGGAATCATTGGCGGCGGTAGCGGCGCGGTTCTTGGCGGCTTGATAGGCAAGGTGGCCGGAAACGCAGGCGTTGGAGCTGTGATAGGAGCGGCTGTAGGTACAGGCGCAGGCATTCTCATCGGCAACAAAATGGACAAGGTGAAAAAACAAGCCGAGACCGTGGAGAATGCAAAGGTGGAAGAAGTAAAAGACAACAATGGCCTTAGCGCTGTGAAGTGTACTTTTGATTCCGGAATCCTATTCGGTACGGGTAAATCCGATTTGAGCGCAGCCGCAAAGAGTTCTTTGAACGATTTCGCGCAGAATGTTCTCAACAAAAACCAAGATGTCGACGTGGCAATCCAAGGCTATACCGACAATCAGGGTTGGAAAAATTCTACAGCCGAACAAAGTGCAGCCAAGAACCTTGAACTTTCGCAGAAGCGCGCACAAGCAGTGGAGGCTTACCTTAAGTCTTGCGGCGTTGACGGAAAGCAGATTAAAAAGACCGAAGGTTTTGGCGAGCAGAACCCTGTGCAGGATAATTCCACCGCAAGCGGTCGCGAACAGAACCGTCGTGTGGAAATCTACATGTATGCAAGTCAGCAAATGATTCAGTCTGCTCAAGAAGGTACGCTGAAATAAATCAAATACAAGGTATATAAAACCGCCGGAGCAGTTCCGTTCCGGCGGTTTGTTTGTTATAAAACGAAAAATGTTTCTTTTCAAATCCATCATAAAGCATATCCTTCTTTGGATATTGGTCGGCTTTTTTGTTTCATCGATAGGAATGGTGTTTATATACAAATACGTGCCGGTTTATGCCACTCCATTAATGGTGATACGCCTTTTCCAGCAACACGCAAAGGGTGAAAAAATAAAACTACACCATCATTGGGTTTCGTTCGACCATATCAGCAAGAATTTGCCTGTTGCCGTTGTTGCGTCAGAGGACCAACTTTTTTTGGAACACCATGGTTTTGATTTGAAACAGATTCAAAACGCGGCGATAGACCGTATTGAAGGAAAGCGCAAGCGTGGCGGGAGTACCATAAGCCAGCAAACGGCAAAAAATGTCTTTCTTTGGCCAACTTCTTCTTGGGTTCGCAAAGGTTTCGAGGCTTATTTTACTGTTTTGATTGAGTTTGTTTGGGGCAAGCAGCGTATCATGGAAGTTTATCTCAACAGTATAGAAATGGGCAACGGCATTTATGGCGCCGACGCCGTAGCAAAATGGCATTTCAATACCAATGCGGAGAACCTTACCAAATCTGAGTGCGCGCTTATCGCAGCAAGTTTGCCCAATCCCTTGAAGTTTGATTCTTCAAAGCCGTCTGCTTATCTTCAAAAGCGCAAGAGTGCGATTCTTGTGCAGATGCGTAATGTGAAGCCGGCACTTGAACCGCTTTTCAACGAAGCCGAATAACGCGGATTCCCAATTGGGTTTGCCGTTTCCTTTGATATTCGTAAAGGGATTGGTTGTCTGTAACAACTTTGTGCTTCAACGACGAAGCATTAAGCAGATGCAGTTTGTTTCCTTTCCATATCGCGATTCCCACGTGGCTTATGTCGAGTCCTTCTTTGCTTGTAACCAGGGCAATGATGTCTCCGTCGTGAATGCAGCTTAGTTTTGTTTTGTCGAGGTTGAGCAAGTTTTTGGGAATATAGTTTACAATTGTGCCGTTGATTGATTTTTCTTGTTTTTCAATCTCTTTGCGCAAATCTTCATCGGTTTTCAGTTGGCGGTAATACTGCGGATTCTTTGTCATGAACGACAAATTTAATTCTTGCTTTGCCGTAAAAGGAAATCCACCGCTTTTGCCGATGTCTTCAACGAGTCCTTTGTTAACGTTGTCGGCTATCCATTGCGAGAAATAGTGTAGTCGCGAATCGTAACCGCTTATATTTCCGTTGCGATAGCGCAGTTGTTTCAATGCTTTGCAATATCCGGCAAAAGATCTGTCGTTGTTTTTTTCTGCCAACGCAAGTGCGGCAGATGTTTCCACGAGTGTGGTGCAATCCAGCTCGCGAAGATTTACGACCAATTGTTCTTTTTCGTTTATTTCGAGAGTTTGTCCCACGTAAGGGCGTCCCAACAGTTTTTTTGCGAAATAGAGTGGGGTGTGTGTGCCTTTGGCGCTTAACAGTACAGCGATTTCTGCAGAATCTTCCTTTTGGTATGTTATGTCGTCGGCTTTTAATTGCAGTGGTAGGGCTGTCAGAGCCAACAATATTGCTGTTAGAATTTTGGGCATGGCATATAGTGGATTAGTTCTTTCGCGGAAACATTTTGCGAATCCTTATTATTGCGGTTGATACGCTTCCCTTGGCAACGATGAGGCTTACTCCGGAAATCACGAGGATAAATCCCCATGCAATTCTCATTGTCATAGGTTCGCCGAGCACAAACACTCCGAGCACAACGGCTGTCAGCGGTTCGAGTGCGCCTAATATCGCTGTTGGAGTGGAGCCTATTAAAGTTATAGCGTGAGTTGTGCTGTAGAATGACAAGGCTGTGGGGAGCACGCCCAGGCATATTACGTTGAACCACATATATCCTGTGTGGGGTATTGCCATTCCTTTTCCCAACAAGGCTATGCCGCCGAACATTAACGCGCCGATTAGTATCACATAAAAGGTGAGTTTGAGCGTTGGCATGGCTTTGAGCACATTCCATTGGTTGACGCATACAAGATATATGGCATAGGAAAGGGCAGAACCGAATACGAAAATTGTGCCTACAAGACTTACCATTTCGCCGCCGGGCTTTATGGAAATAAGAAACACTCCTGCCAATGCGAGCAGTATACTTAATGCAGTTACCAAGCCTGCCCGTTCTCTGAAAAACACGCTCATTATCACCGCCACCATTATGGGGTAGAGAAAAAGTAGGGTGGAGGCTATACCGGCTCCCATGTAGTCGTAACTCACAAAGAGCGCGAGCGAAGACAGAGCCATCAAAGCTCCCATCAGAACGGCTGCAATTATTTCGTAACGGCCGTGGAGCTTGAAGTCGCGCCCGCGAAGTTTTATCATGAGTGCTATCACGGGTAGCGCCAACAGATAACGGAAAAACAATACGCTCGCAGCGTCCATTCCGTCTCTATATAAAGGTATTGCAAATATGGGGTTCGTGCCGTAGCTTGCCGCGCCTATTGCGCCTAAAAGGTATCCTTTTGTTTTAGCGTTCATTTCCTTTCTGTCAAAAATCGCTGCAAAGTTACTAAAAGTTGATTGTATTTTCGCGGCGTGAGATGCCATAAAAACGAGGTCTGATTTTGTTAAAAACTCCGACGCATCTAATTTAAATTAGATGCGTCGGAATTTAAATTTGGT
>CAVKYH010000037.1:0-10808 GCA_963660485.1 bacterium
AAAGTAGCGCAGTTGGTAGCGCACTACGTTCGGGACGTAGGGGTCGGGCGTTCGAATCGCCTCTTTCCGACAAAATCCTTCGCAAACATGTTTGCGGAGGATTTTTGTTTTAGTTCGGATAACGCGGTTTCCTTGATAAATAAGTGGCAAAGGGTTTACGCAAAAACTCCGACGCATCTAATTTAAATTAGATGGCCCGGAATTTAAATTTGGTGGCCCGGAGTTTTTACGAGATGCCTTGTAGTTTTTCCGCCCTGCGCAGCAGGATTTTTGCCATGCACAGCATGGTTTTTGGCTTGCGGGAAAATACTTCAGACTTGTGGGAAAGGACTTACGTTTCGGCGCGCGGAGACATAAAAACAAGGCGTGCAAAAAAGCACTCGGCATATCGTTTTTCTGATGTCTGATATTATTAAAATAATGTCTGACATCGTTTGAATAATGTCAGACATTGTTTTTACGACATCGCAACACGTTTTTTCGACGTGTGTTGCTAGGTATGTTTTACGCCGTGATTACTTCACGATAAACTTCAATGAAACTTTGCTGTCGGGTGTTCCGTTGGCCGAAAGCGTTGCGGTATAAACTCCGGCGGGAAGCGTGGAAACCGAAACGGTTGCGGCATTTGCGCCGACGCATGCGCCTACGCTTGTTTGCAGAACTGTTTGTCCGTCGGTGGTATATACGGCGAGCGTTCCGGCTTTACCTGAGGGCAATGTGCATGCCAGATTTGCGGCTTGGGCATCATAGGCGAGCGATGTGCCGCCTGCCGCTGATTTTGCGGAGTTTATTCCGGTGGTTTCCTCTATGCTTATTGTTTTTGCGAGCAAGTCTACAGTTATTGCGTAATATCCGTTGGCCGAAACGGTCCATTTGCGGTCGTCGGTGCCGTCATCGGTGATTTTTGTCTTGTCGCCGGATTCCGGGTGGTAGAAACGTTGTCCCCAACTGCCGTGATTGTTCACCGCAATTTTGAAATCGCCTGTCGAAGTAAGCTTCACGGTGGTGGTGAAAAGGAAAGGATTTGCGGCATCTTGCTTCATAGGCACGGCATCAAGCAGATTCCAGCCCGCAGGTGTGGCATCGCCTATAAGATATATTACGCTGTGGAGAATCTGATTGTCCTGATACGCGGCTTTCTCCATGTGGAGCGTCATATTGTTGAGATCCACGGTAACATTATAGTTCCCGCTTTCCGCAACCTTGAACTTGTCGTCATTACCTCCGCCGAAGCGTATGCGGGCATCGGTGTTGACATAAGGATCGTCGTGGTTGGCGTTGCGGTATTCCTCGCCCCAGTTATTACGTGTGAGGAATTTGAACTCGCAGTCGGCTTTGAAATAACCGGTATAGGTGTAAACTCCCTCCTTGCCCTCTACCGGCGTCATTACACAGGAGTTTTCCGTAGACCAACCGCCCCAAACAGCTTCTCCGACAATCATCGGGCGGCGCATTCCCTGTTCCACTACAACCATTGTCCAATATTCGAGCGACGGCACGGTGAATGTGATGTATTCTCCGTCGGTTTGGAAAGGCAATTCCTGAGGCAGTCCGCCCAATGTGTCGGGCGAAGCCGTCCAAACCCGCGTTGCGTCTGAAACTTTAAGGCGGACGGCCACGGAGGAAAGCACCTCGGGCGCAGGCATTGTGCCGTCGTAGTCGCGCCAGCTCATGTTGTCGGCTTTTGTATAGTTGAGCAATTGCACAACTTTGGCAGCGCCCAACTGACGTGCGTATGCAGCCACGTTTCCTTTCTTTGCCGGCCATGCGTTAATCGTTGCCTTTTTGTTTGTACACGATATCTCCACGTCGGCAACGTTTCCGTTTCCGCGCAGATACTGTTCGTAACCCACGAGAAAGTCATAATATGTGGTGAGACGCGACTGAAGTTCATCGCTCATGCTCAACTTTGCATTGGGAAAGTATTCCGAGCAAAGCATATGGTCTCCGAGTTCCAAATGCGAGGCACCTACGGCAAACATGGTGGCATCTGTGAGCAAAATTCCGGGCGTATTGAATTGCCCGTCGCTGACATTGTAGTTCATATATGCCGCAAGCACCGTGGAAACCGGGTTGTTGCCCTCGGCATGTCCGCGCGTGATGCTTTCGATACTGCTGAAATCCTGCTCGCCTGCCCAAAGTTCCGAATAAGCAAAGTCAACGTTTCCGGTTGAAAGTATTTCGTCGGAACCATAATTGCTCACGGCATTCATCACAAGGTTCTTGTCGGGGTGGCGTTGCTTCATGGCATTTATAAATGAGGCGTAGCCTTGCGGAAGATTGATTTTTTTTCCGTCATAAGTATAGCTGTCGCCACGATATCCGAGTTGGTCTATATGATATCCGTCGAAATCGAAAGTGGCATAGACATCGTCGTTTCTGTCGGCGAGATAGTTTTGCCAGTCTGCGTTAGAGGGGTCATACAAATAGATTGGGCCGGCCCAGGAATCGGGCAACGCGTGAAAGTCCTGGGTTGTGTGGGTTGCGTCCTTGTACACTCCCCATTCTATATCCACTCCGTCGACATTTGCATTGGGTTGCGCTCCATAGAGAAGGTTATAAAACATTGCTTTCATGCCGTAGGCGTGTTGCGCGGAGATATAGTTTTTCACCACTTGCGACACAATGGTGCGATTTGCTATGTCCTTGTATGTTTTCGAAGGGTTGCCGCGTTTTCCGCTCAGGGGTTTGTGGTGGCGGTAGTGCCAATCGTAAAACTGCACTCCGTTTATGTGGCAGCGGTTGAGCCATGCCGTTTCGTTTGAGATGCGGCTTTTTGTTTTATACTCGTCGTATGTGGCAACGAAGCCGTATCTGGGATATTTTGCCCATGAGCTCGACACGTCCACGCCTATTGTGGCGTAAATGGTCTCCGTTCCGTTTTCGCCGGGAACGTATATGTCGGCCATGTATCCCGTGAAGTCGCTTTCGGGAGCGGTCCAAGTCCATTGGTTTGCGGTCAATGGTTCGTCGTGCACCGCATTTATTCCTTTGCGGTAGCGCACGTGGGCTCCCTCGGGCAGGGTGCCGGAAACTGTGAAAGCCACGGCGTCGCCGGGGGAATACATACATTTGTCGGTAGATACCGACAACGGGGTTTCACTAAAGGTAATGCTGTTGTCAGCAACGCCCGTGGCCGGAGCGAACCATAACATGGCTGCAGCGAGGGGCAACATTTTAAAGATTTTCATATTTGGTCTGTAATTTCTCTCTTATTGTAAAATTGCTGTATCGTATTCGGGGGCGAGGAATCTTGGTATTAGATTTAACGTAACCCTTTGGCAAAGCTACTATATTTTTTCTAAAAACGCCTATATGCCGCATGTTTTTATCGGTATGCGGCATGCGAATTATCTCTGCGTGTGGAGAAAAGGGGGACATGGCGCAAAGAAACGCCATTGCCCTTTATTGATATCAATACGACGCGGTTGCGTGGATTCCCTCGGCTTCTATGAGGCCCACTATGCGGTCGAGTTCCTCGCGGGTGGCTTTGCGTAGTTTCTGGTCGGGAGTTTCGCGGTCTATGGTGTAGATCATAACTTCCCGAGGTGCGATATCCTTAACGGCTGCAAGCCACGGCAAAACATAGTTGTCGCCCGTGTTGTCGAGGTTCTCCTCTCCGTCGGCCCCTTTAAGGAACATGGTTTGGATTATCACGTGCCCGTTGAAAAGTTTGAGCGATTCTATTATATTGTCAACGTCGTATTTTCCCGTGGGGCGGTTCAGCCGTTCGATATACTGGGCGTTCACGGTGTCGAGCTTCTGCAAATTATTGTCTACCTTCATCAGCGCGGCGCGTATCTCGGCTTTGGGCGCAAGGGTGGCGTTGCTCAGCACGCTTATCTTGGCCTGGGGGAAATATTTGTCGCGCAGCGCAACCACATCGTCGACTATTCCGGGGAAATCGGGGTGGAGCGTGGGTTCGCCATTGCCTGCAAACGTGAGCACATCGGGCTTAGGACCGTTTTGCAGCATATCTTGCAACTTCTCCTCCAATACATGCGCCACTTCTTCTCTGCTCGGGCGACGACTGCGGGGGCGACGGTCGGCATTGAAGCCGCATTCGCAGTAAATGCAGTCGAACGTACACACTTTGCCATCGGCGGGCATGAGGTTTATTCCCAATGAAACCCCGAGGCGGCGGCTATGTATAGGGCCGAACACGGGTGAAGGATACAACACGGTTGACATGAGCGTAAGGGTTTTGTATAGTTTCTTGTCTGCATGCAAAGTTACAATTTTTCGGTAAGGTTTTGCACCTCCGCGCACGGTTGTTTTTCATGCCATATGCCTGCGTTTTTTATCGGGCAAACCATGCCGTTTTTCCTACATGCGTTGTCGCAAAAACTCCAAGGCATCTAATTTAAATTCCGACGCATCTAATTTAAATTAGATGCGTCGGAGTAAAAACGTTTTCCCGCAATATTTTTCCGCTCTCGTTTTTGCAGGATAAAACATTGAGGCACAGACAAAAAGAAAGGGAACGCAGAAATTGCGTCCCCCCTATGTCATTTTCCCGCAAAAAGGTCCGGTTTTTCCGGTCTACATTGCAGCCGTTGCAGTCTCCACATCGCGGGCAATTTGCGCGCGTAGTTCGTCGAGCGTATCGAAGCGTTTTTCATCGCGCAAGCGGCTCAGGAATTCCACTTCGGCATATGCGCCATACAGATTGCCGCTGAATCCCGGCAAAAAGGCTTCCACCGTGGTGTCGCTGCCGTTGTGGAGCGTTGGGCGCGTGCCTATGTTCACCACCGCGCGGTGGGTTTCTCCGCCGGTATGCACAAGGGCCGAATAAACTCCGTTTAGGGGCACAATCTTCCCCGACTCGGCAACGTTGATATTGGCTGTGGGAAAACCGAGACCCGTTCCCACATGCCGTCCCTCAACCACTGTTCCGCCTATGGAGTATTGCCGCCCGAGCATAGTGGACGCCAGCCCTACCCTGCCCTCTTGCAGAGCGCGGCGAATGGACGTGGAACTCACGGCAACGCCCGACGGGGGCATGTATTTGGCTGCTCGCATCACGCTTATGCCCAATTCTTCGCCTATCGAGCGGTAGTCTTCAAACGTCAAGTGCTTGTCGTGCCCAAGCGAATGGTCGTAGCCTATCACGAGAGCCTTGACATTGAGTTTTCCCACAAGATAGTGCAGCATGAAATCGCGGGCAGAAAGCATGGAAAACTCTTTAGAAAAATCGAGCATGGCGCAAAGGTCAATGCCTTGGGCTTCGATAAGCGCAATGCGCTCGGCAGTGGAAGTGAGCAGCGCGGGCGCACCCTCGGGACGCAACACCGCAAGCGGATGCTGCCAGAAAGTTATCGTCATAGTGGCAAGATTTCTCTGGCGGGCAATAGCCTTCACGTTTTCGAGCAGAAAACGGTGGCCGAAATGCACTCCGTCGAAAAATCCAACCGCTGCCGCCGATGCCAACAAGGGACGCGCATCGTCTTCGTGCAATATCTTCATCAGCCTTCCCGGGTATTGAAAATCTCCATCCAATCACCCTCGCCCTTCGAAAGGAACGTTTTGAAACCTTCCTTGGCAGCAGCCTTGCAATTGTCCTCGCTGTCGTCAATGTAAAGGGTTTCGGCAGGATTTACTCCCGACTCCTTTATCGCAATCTTGAAGATTTTGCTGTCAGGTTTGGTGATTCCAATTTTATATGAGAGGAAAATTTTTTCAAAATAGTAGTCCACCGTTCGGCCACGGTAAAGAAACAAATCATTCGTAGCCAAAGACCAATGAATGCGGTTGGTATTGCTAAGCAAAAAGAGCTTGTATTTATCCTTCAAGGCTGCCAGACATTCCAGACGCTCGCTCGGAATTCCTACAAGAAACTCGTTCCACGCATCAGTGATTTTGCGGTCGCGGATATCGGGACGCCCGGAAATCTGCCGCAATGCATCACAAAATTCCTCGGTATCGATTTCGCCGGTCTCAATTCCCGAGAACACTCCGCTCTGAACATATTGTCCCAAAGCGTCGCGCACATTTACGCCAAGCCTTTCAAATGATTCGATACACCGCTCGCGGTCAAGA
The DNA here is from genome assembly GCA_963660485.1 of bacterium. GTDB lineage: Bacteria > Bacteroidota > Bacteroidia > Bacteroidales > Bacteroidaceae > UBA6398. The sequence continues at coordinate 6,040 of CAVKYH010000037.1, forward strand.
TCAACGAGCACGCCGCCGAAATCGAAAACTATGTTTTTGATACCAGTCAAATCTGTCATTTTATCAATCGTTTATTTTATCAATCATTTACTTCGTTATTAATCCTTTGGGGTGTTTCAGCTCCGCCCTGCGGCGCACCGCACGTATGGTCTCGGGTATCACGTAAACAAGAGACGTGCAGAGAAACAACTCAAGCCATACACTGAAATTCAAATGGAACGTGCGGAATGCGGCACCGCCAAACTCCACAATCAAAACCTGTCCGGCAAGAATGGCAAGCATTGCAAGCAACATTCCACGGCATTTGAAGAACTTGTGGAACGCAAAATTGCGGCTTTCAAAAGCACGTACGTTCAAAAGATTCCAGAACTGCAAAAAAACAAATGCCGTGAAAAACATCGCAAGATTCTTTAGCCGGTAAATTTCCTCGCCTTGCCGTTCGTCTATTCTCCAATCCACGATGCACAACATGGCCACAAGGATAACCGCAAATGCGACCGAAGTGGCAAGGATATGGCGCATCATTGCACGGGAAACGATAAAAGTTGTCTGCTTTCTCGGTTTTTTTGCAAGCACACGGTTTGACGGAGGAATGGAAATCAATGCCAGGGCTGCGAAAGCGTCTGTAATAAGATTTATCCACAATATCTGGGTAACGGTAAGCGGCAGCGTTGTCCCCACGATAGCTCCTATCAAAACTACAAGCATTGCCGTGATGTTTACAGTGAGTTGGAAAACGATGAAACGCCGTATGTTTTTATACAGCGACCGTCCCCATTTCACCGCCGTGGCTACTGTTGCAAACGAGTCTTCGGTTAATGTGATGTCGCTCGCTTCTTTTGCTGCCGTTGTGCCGGATTCCGTTGAAAGGCCTACGTCGGCGAAATTAAGTGCAGGCGTGTCGTTTGTTTCTTTTCCCGTTGCCGCCACCACTTCGCCGAGTTTTTGGAGCAATTGCACGAGTCGTTGTTTGTCCACCGGGCGGGCGCGGCTTATTATTTTCAGTTTTGGAATCAGATGCAATGCTTCTTCGTCGGAAAGTTTTGCGAAGTCCTCGCCATTTATTGCGCATTCGGGCGTATCGTTGTCAGTCCAAATTCCCACTTGCCGGGCTATTTCTTGCGCCGACACCGCATTTTCTCCCGTTACAATCTTGATTTTTACTCCCGCCTTGCGACATTGTACCACCGCATCAGCCACATCGGGGCGCACGGAATCGCTTATCGCTGCAATTCCAACGTATTTCATTCCGCCGGCTGCCACGATATCTTCTGCCGATATGCCTTCGTTTTCGATTTGTTTGCGGGCAAAGGCTATCACATGCATGGCTTTGCGTTGATATAGGTCAAGCAGAGTCTTGAAATCGTCCGACTGCGTTTCGCCCACATCGCACATCTTTTCCACTATCTCGGGTGCGCCTTTCACGTAAAGGTATTTCCGGTTGTCGGTCTCCACTATCGTTGCCATGAACTTGCGCTCCGAGGAGAATGGTATGCGGTCGATTATTTCCGCATTGTCCCTAAGGGAGACATAGTCCTCGCCTTCTTTTTTCATCCATTGCAGCATGGCGCATTCCACCGGGTTTCCGATGCCTTTAAGTTTGCCGTCGGTTTCAAGGAATGCCGTGGAGTTCACTGCCACGCCCATACAGAAATCGCGCTTGGCGCCATAATATTTTATATCGGCCACCTGCATGTCGTTTTGAGTGAGAATGCCGGTTTTGCCGGTGCACACCGTTGTTACCACTCCTATTGTCTCACCCGCCTGCTTGTTTCTCACGAGCACCCCGGTGCGCATCATGCTGCGCATATTGAACGACAGCGCAAACGCAACCGTCATCGGCAATCCTTCGGGCAATGCCATAATCATGAGAGCCACGCTCATCATGAAGTTGTTGATTAGAATTTTGAAGATATCTATCCAGTCGGCGGCCTCGTTGTAGTTTATGTTTTTTATCTCCTTAATCGTGAGAATCATAAACGTTGCAAGTGCCACCACAAACGCCACGCGGCTTATTGCCGAGGCTATGCGTTTGAGCTGACGGTTTACGGGGGTGTTTTCGTAAACGGGATTGTGGGCTTTGCCTTTGATATTGCCTATTTTCGTACCGTTGCCCACAGCCGTTGCCCGCATCACGCCGTCGCCCTCCACCACCATGGCGGAACGGAAAAGCATTTCATTGTCAGACGCCGGCTCGGCAGCGGGATTCCTGCCCGCTTCTTTTTTCACCGCCGGGTTGCCGTTGAGAGGAGACTCGTCAACAACCATGGCATGCGAGACTACGAGCTGCCCGTCAGCGGGAATTTCATCGCCTTGTGAGAGAATGATTATCTCGCCTACCACAACTTCGCAGCGCGGTATCTCGCAAACGCTGCCACGACGCACCACCTTCACCGGATTCTTGTCTCTCTTTGCATCGAGGCGGGAAAAACATCGGGCGGCATGGTTTTCAAAAGCGCAGGAAATGGCTGTGGTGAGAAATAGGGCGCAAAACACGCCCACCGTCTCGGCATATCGGTTTTCTATAATGCTTATCACGAGCGAAAGGCAAGCCGCAACGAGGAGAATCCTTACCACAGGGTCGGAAAACCTTGCGATATAGCGCTTCACAATCGAGATTTCACACGGAGGTGTAAGCACATTCCTGCCATGGGCAAAGCGTGCCGTTGTGATTTCAGCCTCGCAAAGCCCCTCTTTAATCTTCTTCTTTATGTCGAAGTCTGACATACAGGGTGTAGGAATATACTTTTTACTCTGCAAAATTACGAAACAAAAAACGAAATACGCATTTGGGGCGGGGAAAACCTTTGGAGGAAAAGGCTGTTGGGAATGCCGTTTTTACGACATCGGATATCGTGAAAACTCCGGGCCATGTAATTTAAATTAGATGCGTCGGAATTTAAACGAGATGCCTTGGAGTTTTTGGGGAAAACGGGGTGGTGTTTTCTTTTTGAAATTCAGGCAGTTATAAATCGGCAAAAATTTGCGGAGAATTGGGCGGAATGCAACGGAAAACGCCGCCCGTTTTTTGCGGACGGCGTTCAGCCTTATCGTCAAGCCACAAGGGGCGTTTTTTCCTTACCAGTAATCCTCCGCGTTCACTCCGGCGTAAACGTTCTTGGGCACCCATTCCATATAATCTATATCAAAGTTTGCCGCTGGATTGGTGAGCACGTCCTTGAAGCGCACATAGTATGTCTCATCCGGGGTTACATGTCCACGGAATATGATATGGCGAAGTTTGTGAAGGTAGAAAACATCGTTTCGGCCGCCTACTGTTCCTGCGGAGCTTATTGAGCCGTAGCAGTTGGTGCCTTTCATTACGTCGTGGTTGCGCATGTTTCGTTCCAGGCGCTGGTTTTCTTCCTTGTCGTCGGTATCTCTGAACCAGCCTATGCGCTCTGAAGTATCACTATAACGCATGTCGATAGGCAGACCAATGGCCGAAAGATTGTTTTTGTTCGTTCCTACGTAAACCTGCATCATTCCGCGTGCGGAACCGTTGGCTACAGCTACGCGCAACTCGTATGTGCCCTCGTTGGGAACGCGCGGCAAACGGAATGTAACATCGTAATCGCCTTCAAACTGCGGTTCGTCCTGCTCGTAAGCGCGGCAGCCCGAATTTCCATACACCATCATCAGAGTAAGGTCGGTTTCGTCGGTGAATGTGATGCCTTCGCAATATCCGCTATATATATGGTAGTAATTACTGTTGGGCAGCGCGCGCAAACCATTGGTCATAAGTTCCGGCTGAATTGCGAGGACGTCGAAACGTATGCGCTCGTTGAGCACCTTGCCCGGCACATCGTCGTCATACCAAAGCACATCGCTAATGGGATAATAGAAACCGTTAAGCGATTGTATGTCGCGAACACCATTGTTGGGGCTTACGAGAATACCAGGACGCGGCACGGTAATTTCATCATAGGTATCCCAGTCGTATTCCGATACATAGCGGTTCAGACGTTTGCCGTCGGTTTGTTTGCCTTCGGTCATTTTCAAAAGGCGCGGGTATTTGCCCATCGTTTCCCAGTATTGCATTTTGTCGATACCAAGTTTCGAGGGGTTTGTATAGGCATATCCCACTTCGTTGTAGTGTATCACGAGTTTATTGTAAGCCATTGCGCCTTTCACAAGGTGGTATGCCACGAATTGGTTCACAGCATTGTCGGGACTTGTAAGGTCGGGATTTGTAGCATTCGGATAATAGGTTTGGCAGAATTGCTTTGCCTTGTCCATAATCTCGTCCCAGTTTGTAACGATGCCGTTTTCCTTTTTGATTTCAACGCCCCATCTGTCGCATAGCACGGAGTCGGTCTCCACAAAGGCGGTAAATCCGTAGTATCTGTGCTGAGGCACCATTCCGCGAATGGTTACACTGCTGTCGTATTCGGGAAGGTCGCGGCTTTCATACTCTTCGTCGCGATATGCTTGCAGACTGTCTTTCCAATTGGTGGAGAAAAGCAGGTGGGAGAAGATTAGCAGGTTGTCCTGTCCGGCTATAAGGTCGGGCAAGGTGCTTGAATATGGCATCACCACGCGGTTTACAACGTGCATCCAGCCATTTTCGGCCTCGTTGTCGGATTGCGTGATTTCCGAGAAGGCATCGATAAAAATTCTTACCTTGCCTGTGCTGTCGTTCGTGCCGAAACTTACGGTTGCAAAGCGGTCGGCCATCGTTTTATAATCGAATGTACCTTCCTGGAACGTAGTTGTTTTGTACGCCTCGTTGCTTTCGCAGTCGATAATACTGTTGAAAACGATATCCT
>CAVKYH010000038.1:0-9191 GCA_963660485.1 bacterium
ACTTCATTCAAACAATGTCCGACTTCGTTTAAATAACGTCGGACTTCGTTTTTACTATCTCCCATATACTACCTACGAAGCTAAACAAATGCTAAAGCACTACGCGACATTGTTTGAAAAGAAACCGTTTTTCAAGCAAAACAAGCCGTTTTGCAGTCGCAAAATACGAATACACGTAAATTTTGGGCGAAAACCGCTATTTTTGCATGCGCCAGAAGGCGAAACAAAACAAAAAGCATACGCAGGAACATGAATATCCTAAAGAAAGGAAGGCTCAAGGCATTTTTTATAATAGCAGCAGCCTTTTCTCTACCCATACATGCCGCCGCCGACAACGCATCGAATTCGCAGAAAGCGCGGCAACTTTTCAACCATGCCTACAACTCGGTTTACGGAGCTGAGGGGGCATCGCTAAGTTATGCCGTAAATATTGTAGGACTATACAAGGCAAGCGGCACGATAAGCATGAAAGGAAAGAAGAAACGGTTTTACGAAGCAAGATACAGTGCATGGTGCAACGGCAAGGACTATTATAAAGTGGACAACAAGAAGAAAACGGTGGAACTCTACGACGCTGCATCGCCCAAGAAAGACAAGTATTCGAGCAAGTTCACGTTTTCGCCCGACAATTTCAACTATAGCTACACGGAAAACAAGACCGATTACATCATAACGCTCGAAGCAAAGCCCAAAACGCAGGGAAATATCAAACACGCCCAAATATATTTGAACAAACAGACGCTGGCGCCGAAAAGTCTAAGGATAAAAGTTCTGTTTTTCTGGACTACAATATATATAACGAACTTTCATAGCGGAGGGATAAACGACAATATCTTCAACTTCCCCAAAGAAAAATTCAAGAGCTACAAATTCTATGATAAAAGGTCCGAGTGAGGGCCTTTTTTAATGCCCACACGTCAACTTACATCAAGAGACAAACATACACCAATCGCACAAAATACACACAAAACCGTGCACGTTTTACACGACGAGTAATTATATTAGGTTTGAATATTGTACGATTTTAATAATGAGCCATGCATGCAAAACAACATGCCTTATCGCGATTTCTATCCGCGAGAAGAGCGCAGCACAGAGACGTAGAGGTATAAAAGACAAACGGCACACGTTTTTCGACGTATGCCATTTTGTCAGCAATGTTTAGCGTGAAACATTACGTTTCTCAGACGGTACAAAACTTTCAAAGGTTTGGTCGTCATAAAAAACGCGGATTTCCAATATTTTCGGGCGCACAATTTTTTGCTCCGTTACAACTTTAGTAATAGTCTTGGCTCCGTTTTTTTGAGACTCGGAATTGTTTTGAGGAGAATTGGCCAAACCAGAAAACAAACTCATTGTACCACCATCAGAAAGCACACCTTTTTCACCAACTCCGAAATCGAGTGGAGCAGAAGAGTCATCGCCGGAACTTCCTCCGGAATTTTGAGAAGGAGAAGTAGAGATATTTTTTTCCGAACCTTCCAACATATTGCCTTCACCAAACATCAACCAATTTGTATTGATTGACGGAAAAGCTCGGTGGATTGCCTGCACATGATTGTTGGTTGCTTTTGAACGGCCATTGAATATGTTTGAAAGCGAAGCCGGGGATAGTCCCAACTTTTGTGCAAATTCTTGTTGCGACAATCCCAATGATTCCATCACTTGCTTAATGCGATCTTCCATCGTTTGGAGTAGTTTTATTGTGGTTTAGTGCAAATTTACGGCTTTTCCGTGTAATTTACAAACATAAACACGAAAATATTGAACTTCACACAAATGAAAACCATACACAACCATAAAAGTTTTTGTTTTTACAAACTAAAACACAAACATAAACCTTGAGATATTTACAAAACGATTTATATTTTACAATTTTGTACTTTATAGAGGATTTTAGACCTAAACCTTTGAATTGTCAGACCATTACAAATTACTGGGTGCTTAATACCTTACATTTAGTTCGATTTACAAACGAACGACTTGGGGTTGTATTTTAGGGGATATTTGAGGCTGTTTGTTCGGAAACGCTTTGCTAAAATCTTATAAACGTCTGATTTTTAACCTATATAGAAAATCTTTTTGCTTGCGAATATTTTTGGATTTATGATATTGTATTTTATCTTTCTAAAAATATTTATTGTTCGAAACGTAAACTTTATAATTCTAAATTGCACTATTGTTATCGTTTTGGTTTTAGTTTTGTGTTTGTAAATCTACAACATTGTTTATTTCTTGTGCTTTTGTAAATTATAAATTCTGTGAATGGTAAATTTTATGTTTGGGGAAATGGCAAATTTGAGAAATTTTGCTCCACGCCAAACCAACTACAAAAACGCAAAAACGCACGAAAATCTACAGGGGTCAGAAATGAGCTAAAAGCCCTAAAACAGAGTAAGAAAAGCCCCAAATTTATGTTTGAAAATTCGCGCAATCTGGAGAAAAACGAGGCCAAAAAGCCTTATAATTGCCTCTGAAGTGATGAAAAAACGGCTTTTCAGCAGCACAAGCAGGCACGATATCCGATATGAGAAGCTATAGAAACATACAGATGAGGGTAAAATCCTGACAAGAAACAGACAGCTTTCTTCACCGGGATATTTCCGGCATAGAGTTCCTCGGGCGAAAAGAAGGAAAACGTGTCAAGATTTTCGGCAATCTGTGATGAAATTTCGGAGACGGTTTTTCGGAAAAATTCCAAGGCATCTTGTTCAAATTAGATGCCTTGGAATTTAAATTATGTCAGACATCGGAAAAACAATAACCGATATTATTTAAACGAAAACAGACATCGGGAAACCGAAGTCTGACTTCCGCAAGAGGATATCCTACATCAAAAAACGGGTATGCTTTGCAATGCAAAACATACCCGTTTTTGTTTCTTCGACAATTGTCAGTGGAGTATAAAATATACGAGATCCATTCCCAGTTCTGCCTCGCCAACAGCTGCAAAACCTATCCCCTTTTGACGCTCATCTGTCTCTCTTATTTTCTCTATAATTTCCATAACTTTTCGTGCCGAAAAATTCCGCATTGCAGGAATTATGTTTTTTTCTACCTGCCATTTTGTCATACCCACCCACGCAGCAAGTCCCTGCGGAGATTTGTCGGGAGAATAATATGCTATCATGAGTTTTGCAAAAAAGCGGAACAGCATTGGCAAAGTTCGCTGCAAAGGATTCGCTTTTATGTTAGCCCCAAAATATTGTACGATTTGAGTGGCCTTAAAAACGTCCCGATTTACAATCGCGTCCTGCAGTTCGAAATAATTAAAATCCTTGCTTATTCCCACATTGGTCTCAACAAGCTCGGGAGTAACATTGGTCTGCCCCTGCGGTATGGAAATTATCAATTTGTCGAGCTCGCCGTTAAGACGATTGAGATCGGAGCCGATATTTCCCGCAAGCATTTCCGTGGCTTTGGGTGTGATTGTAAAACCATGCTGTTTCAGATACACGCTGATGAAGCCCGGCAATTTTTCATCGTATAATTTTTTCGACTCAAACAACACGCCATGTTTTTGGGCAAGCGTGGCAAGCCGCTTACGGCGGTCGAACATTCCGTTCTTGTAACATATCACGAGAATTGTGGAATCGAGCGGTTTCTGCAAGTAGAAGGCAAGATCTTCAAGCCTCGGCATAAGTTGTGCCTCGCGTATGATGATGAGCAGGTGCTCTGTGCCGAGCGGGTAGCTCTTTGCTGTGTTGACGATTTCGCCCACATCGGCGTCCGAGCCGTAGTATGTAAAAAAATTGAAAGCCTTATCTTCTTCCGACATCACGTTTTTGGAAAGCGCCTCGGCTATCTTGTCGATAAAATAGCTCTCGTCGCCTTCAAGAAAATAAACCTTCTGAAATTTCCTTTCGTTTATGTCGTGCATTATTCCCTCAAACGAGGGCCCTGTTTGTCTTGTTATTGCCACAATATATAATGTGTTGTTTTTATTCCGGCACTCCTACCGTTTATTATACTAATATTCGAATTTCAAATGCTGCACGGTGTGTTCCTCGTTCATTATCTTCTTGAGCGAAGTTATTCCGAACGCTACATGTTCCGGTGCAAAATTCTGCGTAACGTGTGTGTCGCTTTCCAAAGTCTTCACTCCCTCGGGCGTCATGGGATTGTCGCTCACGAGCAGCAATGCTCCCATGGGAATATGGTTGTAGAAACCGCAGCTAAACAATGTAGCCGTTTCCATGTCCACAGCCATGGCGCGCGTAGTGAGCAAATAATCTTTGAAATGTTGGTCATGCTCCCAAACGCGTCGGTTGGTGGTATAAACTGTACCTGCCCAATAATCCTGGTGTGCGTCTCCAAGCGTAGTAGATACTGCTTGCTGCAACAGAAATGCAGGCAACGCGGGAATTTCGGGAGGGAAATAGTCGTTGCTTGTGCCTTCGCCGCGTATTCCCGCAAGAGGTAGAATATAACTGCCCACTTTTGCTTTGGAGGATATGCTTCCACATTTTCCGAGAAACAAGCATGCCGTGGGATTCACGGCACTTAGTAAATCCATTACCAGAGCTGCGTTAGGACTTCCCATGCCGAAATTTATAATTGTTATACCATCGGCTTTTGCAGTACGCATGCAGGCTTGGTAATCTACCGGCTCCACTCCGCATTGTTCGCAGAACAAATCTATGTAATTGTTGAAATTTGTAAGCAGTATGTATTTCGTGAAATAGTCAAGCGGCTTATGGGTATATCTCACAAGCCAATTGCCCACTATATCCTCGCGAGTTTTCATTATTATTCTTAATTTTGCACAGGCGTACGATGCGCCAAGATTATTGCAAAAGTAGCAAATGTTTGCGTTAAACTTACCCCTTGCTAATATAAAAATCAGCGAACGCGAAGGGAAGCGCGTAGTTTTCGACTTCCTTCGCCACCGTTTTGTATCGCTTACCCCCGAAGAATGGGTGCGTCAGCAATTCACGCACTACCTTGTAGAACATAAGGGATACCCTGCCGCATTGATGGGGAACGAGATAGAACTGACGGCAAACGGCAAAAAACGTCGGTGCGACAGTGTGGTGTTCAATAGCAAGGGTATGCCTCTGGTGATAATAGAGTATAAAGCTCCTACGATTGCTATCACACAGAAAGTATTTGAGCAAATCAGTTCGTATAACGTTATTCTTCACACGAAATATATAATTGCATCGAACGGCATCAATCATTATTGCTGCCGCGTGGACTATGATGCAAAATCCTACTACTTTCTGCGAGATATCCCCGATTATTCTGCCCTCGAGCAATAACTTTAAAACACAATCGTAAAGCAGTCAATAAACGTAAAGCGCATATTATGAAAAGAATAACCCTAAGAATATCTTTTGTATCAGCATTGTGTTTCATCGCTTTACAATCTTGTTTTGCCAACGTAGCACCTGCCAAAAACTACAACGCATATCGCGATTACGCCATCGCAAATGTTTCAAAAGATACGGTTTGTAAGGCGGACAATATCAGGAAACGCGAAAAAAGGAAGCGCAAATTGATGCAACTCGACAGCATAAGACTTAAAATACGCGAGTCGGCAAATTCCGGAAATATGCTTCAATGGGCGGATTCAATGCTTTACAGAAACAGGGCATTGGACGCAGACGATTCCATACGCCGCGAAAAACGATTGGAAAGGCTTGCCGATGCAGACGAAAAGCTTTCTTTTGCGAACAAGCTGCTTACCCACAAATACTACAACAAGAATATTGACACTGCATACATAAAACGTCCGTCCGAGCCCTGGACTATTAAATTCCGCAGCAATATTTCGTTTAATCTCACAGGCATTCACGACCAAGACGAAGGCAAAGAAGTTTCGGGATTTTGGGCCTCGCGCGGACGATATACGCTCAGCGTCGGCGCTACATACCGCGGATTGGGATTAAGCGCGGCTATCAATCCGGCTAAACTCGCAGGAAAAAACAAGGACATGGAATATCAGTTCACTTCCTACGGCAACAAAATGGGATTTGATGTGATTTACGAGGCGGCAAAAACCGACAGAGGAAGCATAACATATGGGGACAACAAATACGACATGCCCAAGGGTTCGCTCAATCGCCAATCTTTTTCCGCCAACTACTATTATGCTTTCAACGGCAGGCGCTTCTCGTTTCCCGCAGCGTTCACACAATCGTACATACAACGCAAAAGCGCCGGAAGTTGGCTGTTGGGCGCGGCATTACAATGGCGGCGTACGCAAATCACTCCCGGCAAAGACACGCCGTTTCAGAACGCAGGAATAAAGACATTGAATTTCGCCGTAGGCGGAGGCTATGGACATAATTTTTGCCTTGACAACAAACTTATGCTACACCTTTCCATGCTGCCTACGATTGTTGTTTTCGACCACAGCACCATTAGCGGAGACACGGCAAAGCAAAAGGCAAAAATGCACTTCCCCAACTTTTTCGTAACAACCCGCGCAGCACTACTCTACTCCTGGAAACGCAATTTTGCAGGCGTTTCCGGGATTGCCGACTTTGCTAATATCGGAAACACCAAGCATCTTGAATTTCTCTACCTCAAATGGCGTGTGAGATTCTTCTATGGATTTCGTTTCTAATACCGATATCCGCCAAAATATGTCAGATACCGTAGCGATTGCGGGGCTTAAAATTCCAACGAAAGGCGCAGGTTAAGCAAACGGCCCGTGAGATAATTCGGCACAGCAAACTGATTGTTGGTAACATCTGTTACCCAATAATACGAGTTCACGTTGTTGATTCCAAAAACATTGAACGCGTCAATTCCGAGCCAGGCATTTTTTATTGCGCCTGCGATGCCGTTTTTATGTCTGCCGTCTTCGTTGTTCAGCAAGCGATAGTTCATTCCAATATCCACGCGTTTGTAAGCAGGGGCACGGAAATTCATCTTTTCGCGTCCCGAATGAGTAGGTCCAAAGGGCAACCCGTCGGCGAAAGCTCCCCGCAGCGACATTTTCCAACGGTCGGAGCCGGGGAAGAAATCCGTGAAATACAGCGACAAGTTGTATCTCTGGTCTGTGGGACGCGGCACCCATTTGTTTCCGAACTTTTCTTTTGTCTGCATCACGGAGAACGTTATCCACGAGTCTGTTCCCGGCACAAATTCCCCGTACAGTTTCGTATCTATACCCATTGCATAACCGTCGCACATGTTACGTCCGTAATACACGGTGCGCACATTGTTTACATTATATGGTATAAGATTGCTCATACCTTTGTAATAGGCTTCCGCGGTGAACTTGAACGGGCGGTCGTTAAGGCGGAACGTATAGTCGCCGCCTATTACTATTTGCCAGCTGCGCTGCGATTTTATGTTTTTGTTGAGTGTAACCACGGTGTTGTAGCCTGTGGTTGAAGTGTCGCGCAATTCTTTGTAGAATGGAGTCTGATAATACAATCCGGCGGCAATTCTGAAAATCCACTTGTCGTTTGCCGACGGAATGAAACCCAACGACGCGCGCGGGCTCACTATTGTTTCCTTGTTCCAACTCCAATTCGACAGCCTCACACCGTAGTTGAGCGTAAAGTTGCCTGATTTCGTTGAAAAGCGATACGTATCTTGTGCATACGCTTCCAGACGTGTGGCTGTCATTTTCTCGTCGGCGTGAAGATTGTAATAGAGTTGCAGGCGGTCGGGATTGTTGGGAATGGAATATCCTGCCGAGTCGCGCATCTCCCATTCCGATGCGTTTTCGCTGAAATGCTCCGTGCGCATCGACACTGCCGCCTCAATTTCGTGCTTCTTCATTTTGGTATTAAACCGCAGCGCCACGTTTGCCACGGTAGCGTTGAGATAATTGCGTGCGTGCTCGCGGTAGGTCCCCACTCCGAGTTCTTCTTGCGACCCAAGTTCGTTGAGCCAATATTGTCCCTGAATGTCATAGGTTTCCTGCTCCCGCGTTTTATAGGCTGAGCCCAGAAGGGCGAGCGATGTGTTTTTGCCGAAATTACGCGAGATGGTGAGCGCGCCATAATAGGTGCGGAACAAATCTTTCTCCTTGCCGTCGAAATAAACGCGGAATTCCTTGGTATCTTCAAGCGTGCCGAAACGCGTTTCGCGCGATTTGGGCTTGAAATTATAGTGGTTGTCCGAAATATTTCCTATAAAATCTATCGTCCACCGCTCATTGGGCGTCCACGAAAAGTATGTTTGGTAATCGAGGAAGTTCGGGCGGTATTCTCCGTTGGTTTCGAGCGAGCCGAGCATGTATCGTGTGGTTTTGTAGCGCACGCTGTTCATCATGCTGAACTTTTTGTTTCCGAATCCCACGTATGCTCCGCCTCCAAGAAGCGATGCATTGAGTTTTGCCTCGAATTGTTGCGGTTTTTTGTACTTGATATCGAGCACCGACGACATTTTGTCGCCATATTTCACGGGGAAACCGCCGGTTGAGAACTCGATTTTGTCCACCATGTCGCTGTTTATTATGCTCAATCCCTCTTGTTGTCCGGAACTCACGAGCATTGGGCGAAACACTTCCTGCCCGTTGAGGTAAACAAGGTTCTCGTCAAACGAACCGCCGCGCACATTATATTGCGAGCTCATCTCGTCGTGGCGGCTTACTCCCGCCATTGTGGAAATCAGGTCCTCCACCCCATTTCCGGTTGTTGACGGCAGATTTTTCACGTCCTTTGCCTTTACGCTCTGCATGGTGTTCGACTGCACTCTTTGCCCTTTCACAGTGGCTTGTCCCAGAGTTTGGTCGCTTGATTTCAGCACCACTTTCAGCGTAACCGAGTCGTGGGGCGACATAAGTACGCGCTTGTGGGTTTGATAACCGAGCATGCTGAATACTACAACCACGCTGTCGGCCGACTGGCAGGTGAAAGAATATTTTCCTTTGAGATCTGTGAGCGTTCCCGCGCCTTGTCCTTCCACTTTCACCACAGCCATTTCAATCGGGTTGCCCTCGCTGTCGTTCACAGTGCCGCGGATTTTCACTCTTCCTTGTGCAAAAGCCGCCATGCCCGTCAAAAGCACAAAAGCAAATGCGGCAATTCGGCGAATATATTGTGTTCTGATATGTTCCATCTTGGTTATTTAACGGAAAAACGGGCAATAAGTTGTAAAGAAGCGCCGCTTTTTTAACCCTGCGAGCCATAATTTTTGACTGCAAAAACTTGGCAGAAAAAACGACATCGGTTCTCGCAAAAACTCCGGGCCACCAAATTTAAATTAGATGCGTCGGAATTTAAATT
>CAVKYH010000039.1:0-8509 GCA_963660485.1 bacterium
TTTAAATTAGATGCGTCGGAATTTAAATTCCGGGCCTTGGAGTTTTTACGAGATCCCAGCAAGGATTTTTGCATCACAAATCCCGTACTTTTCATAACAAATGAGGATTGCCGGCAAAAGGCACTTTGTATACTTTTGCACCCGGTTAAAAGACACGTCATCAATATATGAACAAATATACAGCAGCCTTGGCAGCCGCATGCCTCACACTCTCCCACAGTTTTGCCATGCCCAACGATTCCAACCCGCAGCCCGTAGATTCGGCAAGGGTTATCGACATTGAGGAAGTGGTTGTAGTGGCTTCGCCAAAAGAGAACTTCAAACTCCGTGAGCAACCGGCATCGGTTACGCTCTTTTCGCGCGACAACTTGAAGGAACTTGGCATCAACTCCATGAAGAATCTCACGAGCCACGCCCGCAACCTTTTCATTCCCGACTATGGCAGCCGCATGACAAGCGCAGTATACATACGCGGCATAGGGTCGCGCATCAACAGTCCCGCCGTGGGGCTGTATGTTGACAACATGCCGTGCGCCGACAAAAGCGCTTTCGATTTCTTCATGCTCGACATCGACCGCATCGACGTGCTCAACGGCCCGCAATCCACGCTCTACGGACGAAACGCAATGGGCGGAATTGTGCGCGTGTTCACCACCGACCCCATGCGCAAGCAAGGCACTACCATTAATATAGGAGCCACGGGGCGCACCACGGGACGAAGAATCTCCGCCGTTACGCGCCAAAAAATCAACGACCGATTCGCGTTCTCCGCCGGCGCATACTATTCGGGCGAAAACGGATTCTTCCGCAACGACTCCACCGGGAAAAAAGCCGACGACACAAAAGAAGCGGGCGCAAGGCTGCGCGCAGTCTACAAACCGGCGAAAAATCTGTCGCTCGACCTGCAACTCAACTACAACTACACCGATCAGGGAGCTTATCCCTACTATTACACCGGCCAAACCGCCGCTACCGAAACCGAAGAGGCATATCCGCAATACATCGGCAAACTAACGGCAAACCAGGAGGGACGCTACCGCCGCAACCTTTGGAACGCCGGGCTCGCAGGCGAGTATAAATTGAAACGCGCTACGCTCTCATCGGTTACTTCATGGCAGTTCCTGCAAGACAGAATGCTTATGGACCAGGATTTCCTTGCTGCCGACATTTACACCTTGGGACAACGGCAACGCAATCAGGCCATAAGCGAAGAACTTACCTATAAAACTACAAGCGAAAGCCGTTGGCAAAGCAGCACGGGGCTTTTCTTCATGCACCAGAACCAACATACCGAAACGCCCGTCTCGTTTCATCAAGACGGAATGGACATGCTGAACAACAATTTCGCACATGTGCTGCCCACCATCTCGCAGGAAAATCCCTACACCCACCAGCAAACGAAAATCAACATGAACCTCGCGCTCACCGACCCGGCAATGACATTCCGCGGCTGGTTTCGCACTCCCGTTACAAACTATGCGCTTTTCCACCAAAGCACAATAAAAGATTTTTTTACCGAGCAACTTTCACTCACACTCGGACTGAGGCTCGACATGGAGCACCACAGTTTGAACTACAACATGCAGGGAGGAAACATAAACTACCGATTTTCCACCACGATGAGCAAACCCGCAAACCTCTCGGCATCTCCTACGGTCGGCGGCGCACGCAAGGACGACTACATACAACTCCTGCCCAAAGCCGCCCTGCAATATAATTTCGCCAACCGCACGGGAAACGTTTATTTCTCCTTCTCAAAAGGATTCCGCTCGGGAGGATACAATATACAAATGTGCTCGGAACTCGCGCAAACGCAGATGCAAGGCGACATGATGCGGGGAGTAAAAAACGAATGCGACATGATTTTCCAGAATCTTATAGACAATACAAACAACGAGACACTCCGCAAAATGTTCACCGAACTTAAGGAAAACGTGAACAGCAATATTCCCGACATAAACGCCCCGGGCGCAAAAACCCTGCGCTACAAACCGGAATATTCCCTGAACTACGAACTCGGAACACACTTGAATCTTTTACAACATACGCTCCAAATCGACGCGGCAGTATTTTACATGTCGACGAACAACCAGCAAATTTCTCGCTTCTCGGCCAACGGACTCGGCAGACAGATGATAAATGCGGGGAGGAGCGCATGTTGTGGAGCGGAGCTCGGACTTCGTTCGTCGCTTGTCGAAGGTCGTCTTGATTTGTCGGCTTCCTACGGCTTCACCCACTCGGAATTTCGCGACTACAACAACGGAAAAACCGACTACAAGGGCAAGTATGTGCCCTTTGTGCCGATGCACAACATGAGTCTTGCGGCGAATTACACCCAACCTCTGAAATCGGAAATACTGCAAGCCATATCGTTCGGCGCAAACCTCACCGGCGCGGGACGGATATACTGGACCGAAGAAAACACGGCGTGGCAAAATTTCTACGCATGCCTCGGCGCACACATCACAGGGGATTTCAAATTTGCGAAGCTTGACGTGTGGGCAAAAAACCTCACCAATTCCCACTACAATGTGTTTTATTTTGAATCCATGAACCGTGGTTACGAGCAGCATGCGGCACCTTGTCGTTTCGGAGCAGACATTACTTTTGAATTCTAAGTATCACGACACAAACCCCAAAGGTCGGAATGCGCAGCACAGCCTACGCGTTGCGACCTTTTTGCGACATGCGCATATTGATATCAAAAATGCCACTCATTTCGGAAAATATTAGCAATTTTGCAAAGTAATTCCGCGCGGCATTGTGCGGAAAGAAACAAATAACACATAAGCAAATGAAGAAATGTCTTTTTCTGATGGCAACAGCAGCGTTTATTCTCGCCGGCTGCTCCTCTGTTCCAGTTACGGGACGCAAGCAATTGAACATCGTGAGCAACAGCGAAGTGCTGTCGTCAAGCCTCACGGAATACCAAACCTATATGAAATCGGCGAAAAAGAGCTCAAACACACAGCAAACCGCTATGGTGGAAAGAGTGGGCAAGAGAATTGCCACTGCAACCGAGGCATATCTTAAAAGCACC
Organism: bacterium; assembly: GCA_963660485.1. GTDB lineage: Bacteria > Bacteroidota > Bacteroidia > Bacteroidales > Bacteroidaceae > UBA6398. Next base: position 3,041 of record CAVKYH010000039.1, read on the forward strand.
GGTGCATCAAGCGAGATAAACGACTTTTCCTGGGAATTCAACCTTGTAGAAAACAGCGAACTCAATGCTTTTTGCATGCCGGGCGGTAAAATCGTGGTTTACGAGGGTCTTATGAAAATCATATCCTCTGACGACGAACTGGCAGTGGTGCTCGGACACGAGGTGGCGCATGCCGTGGCAAAACACAGCAATGAACGTATGAGCCAGCAAGTACTTGCGCAATACGGATCCAGCATCTTGGGCACCGCACTTTCGGGAAAAAGCGCAGCAGTGCAGCAAATCGCAGGCCAGGTATACGGCCTCGGAGCAAACTACGGCGTTATCCTCCCCTTCTCGCGCAAACACGAGAGCGAAGCCGACAATATCGGGTTGGTTTTCATGCGTCTCGCCGGATACAATCCCCAAGTTGCTTTGAGCTTCTGGAAGAAAATGTCGTCTTCGTCCACTTCGAGCGTGCCCGAGATAGCAAGCACCCACCCGAGCGACGCACGCCGTATTTCCGACATCGAGAAAGAATTGCCCACAGTGCTGAAAAACTATCAACCGCTTGCGCAATACGCCACAACGACAACCACTACTGCTACAAAAACAACCACAAAGAAAACCACTACCAAGAAGTAAAAGGTTTCCACTGCATATACAAGCAAAACACCAAGCCCTGCAAGCCAACCTTGTGGGGCTTTCATGTGCCCTAAAAAAGGTTTGGGAAAACCCCATTCCGCAAGCCCAAAAACATGCTGCGCAGGGCGAAAAAATTTGTCGGCATCTCGTGAAAACTCCGGGCCACCAAATTTAAATTAGATGCGTCGGAATTTAAATTCCGGGCCTTGGAGTTTTTCACTACAACGCATCTCGTAAAAACGGCATCAGCAGACACATTTTTCCCAAGGCAAACGAAACATGCGCAACGCCCCGACACTACTATTGCAAAAGCAATAAAATGCGCGTATCTTTGTCGGCGTATCACCAGTTTGCACAATGATATCTTATGGAAACGACAACGATTTTTGAACTCACCACCGCCGATGAAACACATCTGTCCATAATCAACCGCTTGCTTGCACAGCTTTCCACCAAAGGGCACACACTTTCCCCGGAAAACTTCAAAAGCATCGTGGAATCAGACGCCACCCATCTGTTTCTCGCTTCGGTAAACGGCGAAACCGCCGGAATGCTCACCCTTTGCACATACCGTTCGCCCAGCGGCGCAAAGGCTTGGATTGAAGACGTGGTGGTGGATTCCTCTCATCGCAGCAAGGGCATAGGAAGAGCGTTGGTGGAGCACGCCATTGCCTATGCCGGAAAAATGGAAGGCGTTACCCTGATGCTCACGTCGCGCCCCACACGCACGGAAGCCAACAAACTTTATGCGAGCGCGGGATTTGAGCGAAAGGAAACCAATGTTTACAAAATGAACTTCTAACATTTCGTTCCGCCATGCTATCAGTGCGGCCACATCTCCGTTTTCCAAATATTATTGTGCCGCAAACATATTGTTCCGTCAATTATGAGTAATTTTGCAACGGCTGTGGTTCACTCCAGAAGCAATTCCGGGCGTGATTAAAAGGGAAGCCGGGTGAGAATCCCGCACAATCCCGTTGCCGTGTGCCTTTCGAAATGCGCCGCATGCGCATTCGTCATGCCATAAAAGGTAATTCTCCACCGCATCACCGATGTGAAAGCCATTGCAGCCCGAGGCTGTGAGAAGGTGTGGGGAATGGCGAGCCGGAAGACCTGCCATAGTCCCATATTGTAGGCACCTGCGAGAGACGGGAGCATACAACGTATTGAGGGAATGCCCCAAGCACTCCCCTATAGGCAGTGCAACTCAACTGGCATTGCCAATGTTGTTGTGCACATACTGTTTCTCCCCGAGTCCCAACGTTTGCAAGGCGAAACAGATGAAGACATTCACGGTTTGTATGGCATTTATCACATTCTCCGGCGCTATGGCGCAAGAGAATGCAGCACCGCGCGACACTATAAGCCCGCAACATTTGCGCGAAACGGTGGTGAGCGCGCAGCGCAAAGCCAACAACATGAACGCCGTGCAGACCATAAGCGGCGAAAATCTGAGACAGGCGGCAGCATACAGCGTGGCAGACGCAATACGTTTCTTCTCGGGCGTGCAGCTCAAGGACTACGGCGGAATAGGTGGCCTGAAAACCGTAAACGTGCGCAGCATGGGCTCCGAACATACGGCAGTGGCTTACGACGGAGTGGAGATAACAAACGCGCAAAACGGTATCGTGGACCTCGGAAGGCTTTCGCTCGCAAATGTGGGCGGCATAGTGTTGAGCAACGGCGGAAACGGCAACATCTTCAAGCCCGCACGCAGTTTCGCCTCGGCATCAAATGTGGAAATCATCACACGCCAGCCACAATTCAACGGCAAGCCCTACAACCTGCGGGCCATATTGAGCGGCGGCTCTTTCGGCACGTTTTCACCCGAACTGCTTTGGGAGCAGAAAATATCCCGCAAAATTTCACTGCAAACCAATGTAGCCTGGCTCACATCAACCGGACGCTACAAATATCGCTACCACCTCGACGGCGGATACGACACCACAGCCACAAGAAAGAACGGTGACATCACAGTGGTGCGCGGCGAAGCAACTTTGTTCGGAAATCTTTCAAACGGCAACTGGAAAGCGCGCGGCTATATATACTCATCGCGGCGCGGACTGCCGGGAGCGATCGTAAGAAACCGCCTCTCCCACATCGACCGACAGAGAGACGTGAATTCATTTGCGCAAGGCATGCTGCGGAAACGCTTCGGAAAATATTCACTGCTTGTCAACGGAAAACTTTCATACGACTATCTGCATTATCTCTACGATTCCCGTCGCGACCAGGGCGCAATGTATGTGGACAATCACTATCATCAGAGCAGCGTTTACCTTTCGGCGGCGAACAAATACGACTTCTCGGAAAAACTGCAGGCATCTCTCTCCGCCGACTACGCTTTGGACGCCCTACGGGCCGACTTGAAAAATTTCGCAAAACCCGTAAGAAACAGCATATATGCGGCGGCAGCAATAAACGCAAGGCTCGGAAGAACGGAAATACAGGGAAACGCATTGCTCACACACGTTGACAACCGCGCCACAAACCACAACGGGGGAAAATCGTCGGCACATACGGGGTTCACCCCCGCATTATCGTTTGCATGGCGTCCGACATTCTTGCCCGGACTTACGCTCAGAGCTTTCGCAAAACGCTCCTACCGCGTACCGACACTCAACGATTTGTACTACACATTCATTGGAAATTCAAACTTAAAGCCCGAATACGCTTCGCAAATCGACGGCGGCGTGTCGTGGAGCATGCCCGGAGAAAACAAAACGCTCCGCGCGCTCACGATAAAGGCCGACGTTTACACCAACCGCGTTACACAAAAAATAATAGCCGTACCCACTACCAACCAGTTCCGATGGACGATGGTCAATCTCGGGAAAGTTATCACCCACGGGCTTGATGCGAGCGCCGAAAGCGCATGGAGTTTCGGCGAAGTGCGTCTTGGGGCGAAAGCCACCTATTCCTGGCAACGCGCCATGGACTGTTCCGACAAAAGCAGCCCTTACTACAAGGGACAGATAGCTTACATTCCCAAACATTCGGCATCGGCGGTGGCAGATATGGCTTGGAGAAAATGGAGCGCGAACTATAGTTTTATCTACACCGGACACCGCTACGACGGGAGCGCAAACATTCCCGCCAACTACATACGCAGTTACTACATCAACGATTTTGCCGTGAACCGCGAGCTATGGATTTCAAACGTAAACGCACGTGTTTCGCTCGCAGTGAATAATATTTTCAACCGCCACTACGACGTGGTGAGATGTTATCCTATGCCAGGAAGAAATTATAAAATCACATTATTAATAAACTTATAGCAAATGAAAAGTTTCAAGAGAATGGCACGTTTAAGTGCCGCTGCCGCATTACTGATATGCGCAGCATTTCAATTCACAGCCTGCTCCGACGACGACACTACGCCGAAAATCGAAATCACAGGCACACAGGTAGGCACAGCACAGAAGAACATCAGCGAGAAAGGCATCTGGGTGCTCAACGAAGGCGCAATGGGCACAAACAAAGCCTCTATCGACTACTACGACTACACCAGCGGAAAATTCTACCTCAACCTTTTCCCGACAATAAACCCCGACGTAAAACTCGGATTGGGTGATGTGGGAAATGATATCCAGATCTACAACGGCAAGGTGTATGCCGTAATCAACAACTCAAACCTCATTGAAGTGATGAACGCTAAGACGGGCAAACACGAGGCACAGATTGAAATTCCTTCCTGCCGTTTCATCACCTTCAACGGCAACTACGCTTACGTTTCCTCATACAGCGACCCAACAGACAAGACGTCGAAGACCACCAAAGGCTCGGTATTCAAAGTAAACCTCAAGACAAACTCTGTGGAAAGCACGGTGAGCGTAGGATATCAGCCCGAAGGCATCGCCTATGCCAACGGCAAACTATTTGTGGCCAACTCGGGCGGATACATGTACCCCAACTATGAGCATACAGTGAGTGTGATAAATCCTGAAACAATGACCGTGGAAAAGACAATCGACGCAGGTTTGAATCTCGGCAAGGTGGTGCTCGACAAAAACGACAACCTTTATGTGATATCCACCGGAAACTACTCTACAGTAAGTTCCAAAGTTTACGTAATCGACACAAAAACTGCGGCATTGAGCGATTCTATCGACACACGCGTTTCCTCGTTTGCAACATCGGGCGACAAACTTTATATAATAGGCGTAGAATACAAGGCTCCCACTTACGAAGCAACCAACTCCTATTCCCTCTACGACATAAACACCAAAACGCTCTCCACCCAAGGTTTCATTACCGACGGAACAGGCGCACAAATTTCCGCGCCCTACGGCATAGCTGTGAATGGCGAAAGCAAGGAAATCTTTATCTGTGATGCAAAAGACTACAAGAACCCCGGCGAATTGCTTTGCTATTCCATTGACGGCAAACTCAAGTGGAAAGCAACCACCGGGCTTATCCCGGGACACATAGCCTTTGCCTATACAGGGCTCAAAGGTTTGAAATAAATTTTAGCCTATAAAATCCATGTCGGGCTTGCATCTCGTTTGATGCAAGCCCGATTATGTTTTCCCTATATCAGCCACGCAAAAAACTACTCCGTATCACGCAAAAACGATGTCAGACTTCTTAGGAAACGATGTCTGACATAATTCAAACAATATCTGACATAATTTAAATAATATCTGACATTGTTTTTCAGGCATCAAATCCCCTAATTTTTCCGGGCTGTTTCCGCCATAATTTTGCTCGCAAAACTCCGATGATATCTTGGGAAATAAAAAAGACAAGCATTTCGGTTGGAAATGCTTGCCTTCTTCGTGATTCGTTTGGGGCTCGAACCCAAGACCCCAACATTAAAAGTGTTGTGCTCTACCAGCTGAGCTAGCG
>CAVKYH010000040.1:0-8072 GCA_963660485.1 bacterium
AAAGGGCAACAGGAACAGGGGTGATTTAACCCCTGTTTTTACTTTTTTGTTGCTCCGTTGTTGCTCAATAAACGCTATAATCACATTTTATTACTGATTATCAATGGAATAGCATTTATAACTGACATTCTGCATCGAAAACTACGGCCTCTCGATTGCCGGCGTGAAGGTAACAAACCTAAACTGCAAAGACCTGACCGTAATCCCGGGCGTAACAAAAAACAACGACAACTCAACAGCAAGCTACGACCCGGAAACAAAAACTCTCACCCTCAACGACGTTTACATCAAAAGCAATAGCAATACTATCGCCCTCGTTAACACTTCTGTCGACGACCTGATAATAAACGTGCCCGAAGGAACTTCCAGCGATATCGTCGTTGCGTATGATGAATCTTTTAAGAGAACGTACGCAACAGAACTGCTCTGTTCAACAACAATTACCGGCGGCGGAACACTTAAAACCTTTGGCGAAACAGGTTTTGTCTTGGGAAAAAGCACGCTAACCGTCGACAGCAACACTACGGTGAAAGCTTCGGGTAACTACGGAATCAAAGCAAAGAGCGGTTTCTCCGCATATCTTGCAGTAAACAAGAAAGGATATCTTAATGCCACCGGAAGTACCGCAGCTATCAGCGACATAAAAGGACTTGACCTCAATGGCGTGGTAATTTGGGGCGAAGGCAACTATTTTGACGAATCTCTCAAAGGCGTAACGGCCGACGGAAAAACTCTGGAAAAAGAAGTTAATATAAAATACAAGGAATTTGGCCTGAGGATTACCGGCGTGAAGGTAACAAGCGAAAACTACAAAGACCTCAGCGTAATTCCGTGCGTTAGCGGAACCGTGGAATACTATCCCGAAGAGAAAACTCTTTACCTCCGCGATGCTACAATTGATTTCCAAGACGAAGAAGAGACATATTCTAACGGCATCGACTTAGACGACGACAGCATTACGATATCTATAAGTGGTACAAACACCGTATTTTGCAAATTCGACTATGCTTTGCAGTTTAATTGGAGCGGCGGGAAAGGCTATTTTGCTAAAATCAGAGGCGTTACTTCCGACGCAACTCTCAACTTGTATCATAGTGCAGATGTTGACTGGTGCGGCGGCGGCATTTACATTCAACGGCTCAATACTCTCCTAATCGACGGGTGCAATGTAAATATTGGAGGATATACCGGCATATATGGATCTGGATATGCAAATTCAAATACGAAGCTCATCATTCGAAACGCATTCGTAACCATAGAAGACGGCATAGATGATCTTGATACGCTCACGCTTGACGGAGTTGATATCATGCAGCCCAGCGGCGCAACGTTCGACGCTTCTAAGCGCACCATCGTGCTCGACGGAACAAAGGTTAAAGACAAAATTGTGATTGGAAATATCGTGAACTACGGCTTGCAGATTAAAGGAGAAGAGGTTACCAACGCAAACTGCAACGACCTTAGCGTGATTTCGGGCGTGAGCGGAAAGGTGAATTACAACCCCGCAACAAAGACGCTTACTCTCGACAACGCGAGAATCGATGTAATCAAACAAACTCCCATTAAAAACAATTCTGTAAGCGACCTTGTGATAAACATTATAGGCGAAGATACCTTAGACAATTATTTTGCCGCTATAGAAACCGCCCTGCCTACAACTATAAAAGGAGACGGAATCTTAAATATATCGAAAGGAACTAACGGCATCTACATTGCTTACGGCACTTCTCTTCTTATCGACAGTTGCACGGTGAATATCGTTGGACGGGAGAGCTGTATCAGCGGAGCAAACGGAACTGAAACTCTCACCATACACAACGCAAACGTAAAGGCTGTTGGCGGCACCAATGGTGTAATCAGTAATATTGCTTCGTTAACGCTCCGCGGAGGAAGCAGCATTACTTCGCCCGAAAACGCATGGTTTAGCGATGTTCTTAAGGGCGTGGCGGTCAACGAAGAACTTGTTAAAGACACGGTGGTGATTACCTTCGACCCGAATGAACTCTATGACGTTGTGCTTGAAGACTACGAAAGTGTCGCTTATGCCGCAAGAGTGTTGATGAAGCTCAAAAAAATAAACATCACAGAAGCTGTAGCTCTTGCTCGTCAAGCTCCTTGCGTTTTGTTTGAAAATCTTTCGTATAACGAGGCTGATGATATCTACCGCGAATTCCTCGGTGACAATTGCACCGCAAGCGTTTGGCCTCACGGCGCATGGGGTAACTATCTTGGCTTCAAGATCAACAACGTAGAAGTAACAAAAGACAACTGCGGAGACCTTAGCGTAATCCCAGGCGTGAGCGGAACGGTGAAATACGACACCATTACAAAGACGCTCACTCTCAACAATGCTACAATCACGGCTACAGAAAAAGGCCAAGATGGAATTTACGTTTACTACCTGAGGGATCTCACAATAAGCGTAACGGGAGAAAACTACGTTACGAGCAAGGAGACCTACGCTCTTGAATTAGGAAAAGCAGTAACCATCAACGGAGGCGGTATTCTCAACGTAACGTCAGAAACTAGTGCTGGTATGATGATAGAAGCTGAAGATAAAACCCCACATCTTTTTATTGACAGTTGCACAGTGAACGTCAAAGGAGCATGGGAAGGTATCACCGGAAGCGGGAACAATTCTCTTGCTATACGAAAAGCCGATGTAACTCTTGAGGGAAAAGTTGGAGGAGGATCCCAAGGAGCACTTGCCGAATTTACTTCGCTAACGCTTACAGACTGCGAAATCACCGAGCCTGAGGGTATAAAGATTGAACACTTGCTGTACACCCCGACTCCTCTGGTGATTATTAAAAAGATTGCAGACGAGCCAGTAACATACGGCTTGGAAATCAACCGCGCATCTGTTACAAGCGAAAACTGCAACGACCTAAGTATGATTCCAGGTGTGAGCGGAAAGATAAAATATGTTCCTGAGACAAAGACGCTCTATCTTGAAAATGCAACAATCACGACATCTGCCGATACTGCTGGCATTTACAACAAATCTATGGACAATCTTGTTATACATGTAACGGGAGAAAACCGAATTACATCATACAATATGTCTCTGTTGTTAAGCCAAACTACAACCATTAAAGGCAGCGGAACTCTCAATCTTGAATCCGAGCATGACAGTGGCATTCATTTCCTGAAATCGCTTGAGATTGACAGCTGCACAGTGAACGCCCAAGGAAGATGGGGTATTGTAGGAAACTTCGGTATTCCGTCCAAAGCTATCACCATAAACAACGCCACTGTAACGGCAACTGGCAACGAAGGTTCAATCTTGAATGTCGCTTCGCTCACGCTCGACGGCTGCAAGATTTACGTGCCTGCCGAAGCTACATTCGACGAAACGCTGCATGCTGTGGCGCTCAACGGAGAAACAGTAACCGACAAGGTGGTTATATCGCCCGACCAGCCCGTTGGCATCAAGGACGTAGAAAATGTTTCTGCACGCAAGCAAGGCATCTACAGCATCGACGGAATTTACCTCGGCACCGATTTCGACTCTCTGCCTAAGGGTATCTACATCAAGGACGGAAAGAAAGTCTTGAAGTAACATCGCGAAAATGCCGACAGTTTCCAGCTGAAAGCATACCATACTAATAAAAGGGACAAGCCCGCAACCGGCGGACTTGTCCTTTTTTTATGCTCTTGAAATGCCTCGTCGCAAGCCTCATTCCGCGAGTCAAAAACCATGCTATGCATGGCAAAAACCTGCTGCGCAGGGCGGAAACAATGCTGCGCAGGGTGGAAAAACAAAGTCTGATATTATTCAAATAATGTCTGACATTGTTTGAATAATGTCAGACATCTGAAAAACGAAATCCTATATGCTTTTTCGCACGCCTTATTTATATGTCTCCACAAGCCAAACCGGAAGTTTTTTCCCGCAAGCCAAAAACCATGCTATGCATGGCAAAAACAATGCTGCGCATGGCGGAAAAACAAGTCGGCATCTCGTAAAAACTCCGGGCCATGAAATTTAAATTAGATGCGTCGGAATTTAAATTACAAGCCACCTCGTAAAACACGAGGTGGCTTGCAGTTTTTTGGTTGTCTCTGGGCTTAAAAATAATATCCCAGACCTATGCGCAAACCTACCGAAGAGTTGTCGCTGAAATCGTGCATGCTCATCTTGTAATACACCGACGGCTCCACAGTGAGGTAGTGGTTCAGATAAAAAGCATAGCCAATTTCCACAGGCACCATCAAGTCGTTGCTGCTCTTGGTGTAGTGTACGAACTGTGCGCCCGCGCCCATGAATATGCCGTTTTGGGTGAAATAATAACGTCCGTTGAGCCCCGCGGTGAGGTCATCGGTATAGCGCGTATGGCCATAGCCGAAATTTGCATACACCAAAAGTCCGTCGGCAACAAACAAGCCGGCAGCACCATCGAGATTGAAACGCAAACGCTCGTTTGAGCTATATTGCAAACTGAGTCCCGAGAGCGAGGCACCTATATATTTTGTGCCGGCCTCGAATTGGGCGTGCGCCCCTGTGCAAATCATTGCGAACAGAGCCGCAATGGCGATAAACTTTTTCATTCTGTCTTATTGTTTATGGTTTTCGAATTCTCCGTTTCGCGCTTCGCGGCAATGCGTTCGCGCTTCTCAATGCTGCGGTTCACGCACCACACAGCAACGATAAGCACTACTGCTCCCACGAGCACCGCAACATTGCGAGTAGAAAAGCCCACGTGTCTCACCGCAAACTGATATACAAAAAACACTATGGCATATATTGCCATCACTGCGGTGATCCAAACACTTTTCGGGGGTATTTTCATCTTCTGTTGCAACGTTTTGTTTGGAGCAAATTTAAGAAAAACTTTTCACCGCACCCGCAAAAACGCGTAACTTTGTGCTTTGTTAATCCGGTATATATGAAATTGAGAACGATAAAGGCACTGTTTGCGTTGCTGTGGGCATTTGCCGTGGGCACAAACGCCCAGATTCCGCAATGCAGCAACCGCGAGGTGAGAGCCGTATGGTTTACTACAATCGGCGGGCTTGACTGGCCCAAAGGCTACGCACGCAATGCGGCGGGAGTGGAACGTCAGAAAAACCAGCTCTGCGAACATCTCGACCGCCTGCAGGCCATGGGCATCAATACCCTGCTTCTGCAAACCCGCATACGCGGCACTGTGATTTATCCCTCGGCAATAGAGCCATGGGACGGCTGCCTGTCGGGAACTCCGGGCGTGTCGCCGGGATATGATGCGCTGCAATTCGCCACAGAAGAGTGCCACAAACGCGGAATGAGCATTCAGGCGTGGATTGTAGCCTTTCCGCTTACCAACTTGAGCGTAACACGTCAGCTCGGGAAGCGCTCCACGGTGAGCCGAAATCCGAAACTGTGTGTAAAGGCAGGCGACCAGTGGTTGATGAATCCCGGTATTCCCGAAACGGCAGACTATATAGCCGGAATTTGCCGGGAGATTGTGGAAAACTACGACGTCGACGGCATTCACCTCGACTATATACGTTATCCCGAAAAGGAGATTCCTTTCAACGACAACCAGACTTTTCGCCGCTACGGGGGCAACAAGAGCCGCGCCGAATGGAGACGGGAAAACGTTACACGCTGCGTGAGAAAAATACATGCGGCAATAAAGGCGGTGAAGCCGTGGGTGATGCTCAGTTGTTCGCCGGTGGGAAAACACGATGACCTGCCGCGCCAATTCTCCTACGGCTGGAACGCGCGGACTACCGTTTCGCAAGACGTGCAGCAGTGGTTAAAAGACGGGATAATGGACGAAATTTTCCCGATGATGTATTTCCGGGGGCAGCATTTCTATCCTTTTGCGCTCGACTGGGCAGAAAGTTCCAACGGACGTGCGGTGGTGCCCGGACTGGGTGTGTATTTCCTCGATGCGGGACAGAAGAACTGGGATTTGGAGACCATTACGCGCGAAATAAATTTCCTCCGGCTTCACGGCGCAAGCGGCCAAGCGTATTTCCGCAGCCGTTTTCTGGAAGACAATGTCAAGGGAATTGCCGACTATCTGCAACATTCGTTCTACACCAAGCCCGCCCTTCAGCCCTCCATGGTTTGGGAAGACAGCATAGCGCCTTCTGTGCCGAAAGATGTGAGAGTGGAGAAAAGCAAATACGCATGGAATGTGGAATGGAACGCATCGACCGACCCCACTCCCGGCGACAAATTGCGCTATAATATATATGCGTCGCCACGATATCCCGTAGACGTGGAAAGCGCGCGGCTCGTAGCGTCGTATGTTGCCGACACGCGCTACACGATAGACGTTGCATGCAGCGCAAACCGCAACATGTTTTACGCCGTGGCGGCTATCGACCGGTTTGGAAACGAGAGCGGACTTGCGGAGATAAACAAACCGCAGCCCAAAGCCGAACTGCCCGCCGACAAGATAGAGGTAGAAAACGGGAAACTCAACATTGCCGGGCTGGAAACCGAGTTCGTAATGCTTTACGACGATTTGGGACGAGAGTTGAGCGTGATGAAATACGACAGCGTGGTTGACGTCTCGAAATACCCTGCCGGATTCTACAAGATATATACACAAGGGCGCAGGGGCAAGCCACATCTTCTGGGCTATTTCCGCATTCGTCCGCAATGATTCAAAGGCTCAGGAAACCGATTCCGCACCCCCAAAAACGGCATTTCGCCTGCCCCGAAGCACAAGAAATCACAGCAAAAAACAAATGCGGTTGCCTATGTAGGCAACCGCATTCGTTTTCCCCTGGAAGAGACCTTATTGTTTTGAGGCAAAATATTTTGCCTGCTCTTCTATGAGCTTTTTGTCGTCGAAATAGTCGATCTGCATAGCATGGCGCACCTCGGAGAGCGTCTGTGCCGCAGCCGCGCGCGCTTCTTCGCTGCCCTTTTTCAGAATCTCGTAAACGGCTGGAATATCTTTCTCGAATTCCTTGCGGCGTATGCGCATAGGCTCGAGCGTCTCCTGCATCACAGCCTGCAAAAGCTTCTTCACCTTCACGTCGCCCAATCCGCCGCGGCGGTAATGCGCTTTCAGTTCGTCGAGGTTGGCATATTCGGGCAAATAACGCTCGAAATGTTCGTCCTTGCAAAAGGCATCGAGATAAGTGAATACCGTGTTGCCCTCCACCTTGCCCGGGTCGGAAACCTTAAGATGGTCGGGGTCGGTATACATTGAGCGAATCTTTTTGTTCACTTCGTCGGCAGTATCCGAAAGGTAGATGCAGTTTCCAAGCGATTTGCTCATCTTGGCCTTGCCGTCGGTTCCCGGCAAACGCATGCTCGCCTCGTTTTCGGGCAAAAGGATATGCGGCTCCACAAGAGTCTCGCCATATACATTATTAAACCTTCTCACAATTTCCACAGCCTGCTCAATCATCGGCTTCTGGTCTTCGCCGGCTGGCACAGTGGTTGCCTTGAACGCGGTGATGTCGGCAGCCTGGCTTATAGGGTAGCAGAAAAATCCCACAGGTATTGTGTTTTCAAAATTGCGCATCTTGATTTCGGTCTTCACCGTAGGATTGCGCTGCAAACGCGACACGCTCACAAGATTCATGTAGTATTCCGTTAGTTCGTACAGTTCCGGAATTTGCGACTGAATGAAGAGTGTGGATTTTGTAGGGTCGATTCCCGCTGCGAGCCAGTCGAGGGCAACCTCTATCATGCTTTGGCGAATCTTCTCGGGGTTTTCCATGTTGTCGGTCAGAGCCTGCGCGTCTGCCATGAAGATGAAAATTTTGCGGAACTCGCCCGAATTCTGCAATTCCACACGACGTCGGAGCGAACCCACGTAATGACCTATATGAAGACGGCCCGTAGGACGGTCGCCGGTAAGTATTATCTTTTCGTTGTTCATCATATAAAAATTATATACTGCAAAATTACGGAAATTCATGCTAATAAGGCGTATCAGCACCGTTTCATTTGTCATCTCAAGCCTTTTGAGGGGAATCAATCACCTTTTTCTCGCATTTTTAAGGCAAAAATCTTGGCGGATAAAAAAAAATGCCTATCTTTGCACCGCTTTTGCAGCAGGAAACGGGCGTTTAGCTCAGCTGGTTCAGAGCATCTGCCTTACAAGCAGAGGGTCGGC
>CAVKYH010000041.1:0-5088 GCA_963660485.1 bacterium
CCTGGTTTTATGCCGCGCCTACACTTGACGTCGGCGTTTTCATGAGTTTCTTATTCTTTTGTGTTGCTGCAAATGTATGTAATGTTTTTGGAATTGCAAAATATTTTTCGAGAAAAATCAATTTTTTTTCGATATATATTAGGCTTCTGAAAAGCGTTATCGGGTGTCGAAAAAACGAGCCGGGAAGTGTTAAAAACTCCGGGCCATGTAATTTAAATTAGATGCGTCGGAATTTAAATTTGGTGGCCCGGAGTTTTTACAAGATGCCGTTTGCTTTTCCTAATTTGCCCGGATAGCTGGAATTCACGGCGGTGTCGGATGACACCAAATCCCTGGCCAAATACGTTCTCCTTTGGCAGTGCTGTCGCATTTGAGAGTATCGATTCTTTCAGGCTCTATGCCTATTCCGGAATACATGTTCCAGTTTTTGGAAATGTCCAAATATTTCAGATGTAGCGTGTCTTTACTCATTCCATCTATATACAAATTATACAAACCACAATTGACAGCTTCCAATCGTTCTACGGTGAATGAAATTTTGAGCACGTAGATATTAGTATTAGAAACATTAATCACTTTTAGGTTGGGAAAACGCTCTTTTAATAACCAAAAAGAGGTCTGTTCTTTTGTGATATATTTTTTACCTTTCTTGTTTATTGCGATTTTCACGAGTTTGCAATTACTCATGTTGAGTTCCTCCATATTTTTCGGAAACAGATCATAAATATAGTGCTCCCCGCGCCAATACCATAGTTGATTGCCTGAAATATTGAGTTTCTTTATTTTATATATCGTGAGATTGGGCAACTCGAAAAAGCCTTGGTTTGAAAGATCACAAGTTTCGATTTCCGTACCTGCGGGCACAGTGCTAAGTTCCTTGAGTCCCTTTACAAGTTTAATCACCTTGGGATTATTGTAACAAGTATGGGAGGAATCTCCCATACTTGAATTTGTGTTAGAGCAGAATCCGGTTGAAGCGAAACCTATTAAGGCGAACACTCCAACGAATACGGGAATTGCAAAATACCTTTTTTTCATATCTGCATCGGATTATTGTTGATTGTAGCGGTTTTTATAATCATCTCTCACGCGATCAGGCACTTCTTGTTCATTTGTGTTGCTACAAATGTATGTAATGTTTTTGAAATTGCAAAATGTTTTTCGAGAAAAATCAAACTTTTTTCGATATATATTAGGCTTCTGAAAAGCGTTATCGGGTGCTGAAAAAGCGAGATGGGAATTGTTAAAAACTCCGGGCCATGTAATTTAAATTAGATGCGTCGGAATTTAAATTACATGGCCCGGAGTTTTTGCGAGATGCCTTATCGTTTTTGCGCCGTTGCAATGCCGTTTTTCAGCAAGGCTTCGGTCTCTTTTTCTACGCATAGTTTTATGTTCTCGCTTGGGATTTTGCTGAAACACGAGGCGAGGAAATTGCATAGTTCTGCAAATGGTATTGGCTCGGAGAGCAGGCTGACAATATTGTATGCCATGCTGTTGAGCGGAAATTCCTTGTAGCCTTTTCCCGAAACCGACGGAATCACGGCGATGTCCCGGCAATCGTTGTCGAAGTTCAGACGCCGGCTCATTGTTTCGCGTTCGGTGTTAGGAATGTCGTAGAGGCGGGCATAGGGGTTGCGTTGCAGAATGAATGTTTGCCGTTCTTCGGCGGTAGAGTTGGGGAATGCGATGTTTTGGGCGGTTTTCTTTTCCTGTTCCAACAGTTCGCGGGGTGTCAGTGTGCGCCAATATTCTTCTGAAACATTGAGGAAATTCAGATATTCTGCTGTGGCGTTTTCCGTAGGCGGGGTTGTTGCTATGCCGTAGAGCCTCTTGTGGCGCGCGGGAAACAGTGCGGAGATTCTTTCATATGCTTCGGGATATTTGCGCAGCAGTGTGCGTTCCACCATGTCGCATACCTCTGGCGTGCGCTTGTGTCCGCCGAGAATGTGAACGAACTGCCGCTGCTCGTAATGGCTCAGGTCGCAGAAGTCATCGGCGCGGTATCCGTTGTCGCGTATTGTCTGGGGACAAATGGTGGATATGTCGATGCCTTTGTCGCGTGCCATTATCGCGAAAAACATTTGCTCGTAAATCACATTGGCACTTATGTCGGCATTGCGGAATCTCTCGCCGTTGAAGTCGTTGTCTTTGAAAAATCTTTCCACTTCTTCGCAGAATTCACCGAAGAATTTCAGATTGTTTCCGCCGCAGAAACCGAGATTATACGACGGCACGTCGTCTCTGACCAATGCGTCGGAAAATCGGGGCGCGAGTTTTAGTCCGTCAACGGCGAGAAAACGGCGTATCATGTCTTTGTAATAGTCGGAGCAGTATTCCTTGTTTTGCGCAACAAGCTGTGCTTCCCCTATGTCTTGAGGCAGTTGTTGCGGCAGGTATATGTCGCCGTCGATGTGCAGGAACGGTGAGGTTTGCATTGAGTAGGCGCTCACTTTGGCAAGTGCCCAATGGCAGGTGAGGCAGTTGAAATTGTCGAAACCCACTGTAACTTCGGAGTAGGGGAGTTTGAGCGTGTCGACAAGCACTCTTGCCCCCTCGCTGTCGGTATAGAGCGTGATTTTGTCGAAATGTTCTTTCAAACTCAGGCAACTCAAAGCCCACGACATCAGGTTGTATTCCGCGTTGAGCCACCAAAACGGCGATTCCGTGAGCTTTCTTTCGCCGCACCATAGGGTTTGTATTATGTTCATCAGTATCGTTTTTTTTGTTTTGAAAAAAGGCGCAGGCAGTAGTGCTTGCGCCGTGGAAAATATAGTTGTAGAATTGGCAGGCCTACTTGATGCTGTCGCTATTCACTCGAGTGCTGTGTTTTTGTGCTGACATACTGTCTTTTTTCAAGGATTCATGATATTTATGAGAGGCAAGAATACCCCCTCCCAAGTACATGCAATAGATATATCCTGTCCATAAAATTCCTTTTTGTGTATTCTCCCGGATTTTTCCAAATCTGCCGCACACGATGCCTGACAATAGAATGCCGACAAAAGGATAATGATTTTACTTTCATGAGCCTGTTTTTATGTTGTAGGATATTGCCAAAACGATGTCTGATATTATTCAAATAATGTCAGACATCGTTTAAACAAGATGCCTTGGAGTTTTTGCAGGTTTTTGTATTGAAAAATCATTTGCCTACCTTGTTGCGGTCAACGAACTTTAGTTTCACTTTTGCTTTTAGGGCTTTTTTCTCACTCTTTTTGCCATTGAATTTTACTGTGGTTTCGTAAACCGGCCACAGCCCTTTGTCCTCCAAAATATTGTCATCGTTTACACGTTTCCTTTCGAGGTGTTTGTCCATCAAGGAATATTTCAGACGTATTTTGCCGTTAATCGGAATTTTGGTTAAAAAAGTGGTGTCGTTCCAGATGTAATATTGCGGAGTGCCCGGACCGGGATTCAAAAAGTGTTTTACAATAAGATTGA
Source organism: bacterium (assembly GCA_963660485.1). GTDB lineage: Bacteria > Bacteroidota > Bacteroidia > Bacteroidales > Bacteroidaceae > UBA6398. Next base: position 3,445 of record CAVKYH010000041.1, read on the forward strand.
TAGCCTCATAGTTTTTTTTGCTCAGGTCGTAGTAACAAGTAAGCCAGACTTCGCTGCTTGCATTAACCCTACCTTTGTGAGAGTAAATCTTATACAAATGATATTGATTGTGTTCTCTATGGGCGTAAATCTTATACAAGCGATCTTGCTCGAGTATTCTTTGATCAATGCCGCCTTTGATTTGTGCCATAGCCCCCCATGTGGAGGCTATGGCAAATATGATCAATAAAATCTTTGTTTTCATAATGATGTTGTTAATCGTTGTCGATAGGATTTACCAATTCTTCTGTAATTGGTCTTAAATTGTCTTTGTTCATAGTTTTATAGTTTATAAAGTGATGGGGACAATTATTTTTTTATCAGGATTTGTGTGCCCCGTTGGCACATTTCCTTGTTTCATATTTAGGGATTAGGAATATAGTATTTCTGAACGAATTTCTTTGTCCACATGCCGATCTTTTCTTCGTGCTTTTTTAGCCATTCATTTCTCTTTTCACTAAATCTTACTGTTTTTGCGATTATCTTGTCATGTTGTTTTTTCGTTTTGTAACGGGCTTTCCCGCGTTTTAAAGTGAAATGTACTCCGTTACCTCTTGCACCTTCAAAAGGCCTTAAATCAATATATGCCGTAAGTTTCTTTGTATGCTCCGGTTCTAATGTCGGATAACAACGATAAGCCTTGATTTTTATTTTATAGTGCCTTTTTAATTTACGAATGTCTTTATTTGCAAACCATTTATGTTTTAGATTGCATTTAGTGCAAAAACGTTGATCTTCTATGTCGAGTGTAACAAAACCCAAAGATTTCTTGTACCCTCTGTATCCGTAAAATAAACTTACACAGCAAACCAAAGTGTCTTTGTCTGTCATTATTCGGTAAGGTCCACCCACATTGTATTTATCTTCCAACAAGAAACCATTAGGTTCTCCTCTTTTCAAGTAGAAACAACTCGTTGAATCATCGAAAATTTGGGTATAATGACTCTCAACGCGTGTTTGTCCTGCTGCTGTCAAAAACGGCAGCAGGAATAATGTGATTGAAAGAATTTTTCTCATGACAGTTATTTCTCTAAGATTTGACAACTGAATGATTGCGAGTCTACTTTAATTTCGTGAGTTCCAAAATTATCAGATACCGATAGAGAAATGCTTCCAGATACTATTGCGTATAAGGATTTTTTTTCTGGTGATGTAGTTGAACAATCTATAAAACAACTTTCATGGGTTTCCGGGCAATAGCAGAATGTTCTGCTTTCACCTTGTGTCGTATACTTAATAGGATTCCCTTGGCTATCTACGCCATTTACGCTATCTCCATCTATACTAAATTTGATAGTTACATTGTCATAATGCATTTGCCAATTTTCGTTTTTGTTATAGCGATCTGCATGTACTTGATATGTGATGGAAAAAGAAGTTTTGAATGAGTATACCCCGAAATTGCAAGATCGGTCTATTTGGACCGTTCCATTTCCGGGAACAATCTCATGTTTATAGTCATCGTCTCCGCTACCAGAGCCAGAACCAGACCCGCTGCCACTACCAGACCCTGATCCACTACCGCTTCCGGATCCACTGCCACTGCCGCTGCCCGATCCTGAACCGCACCCGGAGCCGCATCCACTGCCAGAGCCGCTTCCACAA
>CAVKYH010000042.1:0-5017 GCA_963660485.1 bacterium
TTTAAATTCCGACGCATCTAATTTAAATTACATGGCCCGGAGTTTTTAACATTTCGGACACCCTTTTCCGGGCAAGGCTTTTCGCGGGAAAAACGTACCTTTTCCGCCAACTTTAACACCTTATATACAAAAGATTAGCCCTTAGGCGGCAACAAAAATCCCGCCGCGTTGTTTCGCGACGGGATTTTCGGGAAAATTCAAGCACAAATCATTTCTTCAAATCCACGAACAGACGTTTGATTTCGGGCAGCGTGAGCGCGCGGCCGTACATTCGTGCCAACACCACCTCACCTTTGAGCAAATATTCAGCCACATCGCCGGCATAACTTGCGTCGCCGCCTATACAGAAATACTTGGCGTTGCCCTGCGGAAGCGTAAGCGCACCCGCAAGTTGCGTTTTGCCGCCAAACTTGCCGTCAACATAAATGCTCATAATGGGTGCCTCCACGTCTACAGTCTGCACCACGAGAGCGATATGGTAGTAGGTGTCCTTTTTCACGGGATAATCGTATGCATAAGCCGTGGCATAACTTCCGCTGAAGTATCCCCAGCCCTGAACAACCTCACCCGGTTCGATTCCCACGCCGCCGTTTTGCTGCGAGCTGAGCACTGCGGGAAGCGACGACAGATTTTCGTTGTTCACCATGCAGAGAGCTTCGAGCGTGAAATCGGCCTGCATCGCATCAAGTATCTTGTCGTTATTTTCATAAGGCACTGCGAAATAGCAATTCTTGTCGTTGCCCGGAAATTTTGCCGCCCAGCGCTTGTAAGTCTCGTTATAATAAGTTTCGGGAGCAGTGTTGCCCACCCTTACAGCGAGAGCCTGTTCGGAAACATCGGTTGCAGTGCCGTTTTCGCCAAACTCTATGTTGAACAAATCAGCCACCGGCGCAGTTTCGGCTATTGTGGAATCTTCTGCCTGCGGTTGGTAATCCTTTACAACGTCTTTGTAAAGCACGAAAACCTCATCGCGCGAAATGGGACGCGAATACAAACGCGCCACCATCAGATATCCGTTTAACGGGGCATCGCATTTATTGAGCGGATCCAGGGAAGCATCACCTCCAGCCACGAGATAGCGAGAACCTTCTTGCGGAAGATTCAGCGGCTCGGGGGTATCGACTTCCCCGGCAGGGTATCCATCGATGTAAAGTTTGAGCTTAGCCCCGTCGTATGTGGCAACGGCGTGATAATATCTGCCCGCCTGCAGATTTTTTGTGAATCTCAAATCATACCATAGCCCGTCGCCATGACCGCCATACATATGCAGAACTCCGCCGCGCGTTATCCAAAATCCTGCACCGCCACCCTGCTGTGCGCTCATGGGACTCTGCTCGCTCACATCAACATCAGAACAGAAAAAGAAGCTCTCCATAGTGAAACTGCTTGTAAGCGCGGTTTTTATCTCCTCGTTGTCGGAAAAATCAGTCTCGTAGAATTGCGCGCGGCTGCCGTTGAATTTTGCGCCCGTCAGTTTGTAATCGGAATCATAGAAAGGCACGGGCACATTTTCCGAAGTAATTACCTTGTTCAGCAGAGGAGATTTGTCGGAGCCAGCACCTCGGTCGTCCACTTTGAGTTCAAACAAATCCGCCTTAGGCACTTCCACTCCCTCCGCCGGCGTGTATTCTCCCTGTTCAAACTCTTCGCTCTCGATATATTCGCTCTCGTTTCCATAAGGGTCGATTGCCGTAACACGCGCACGCATCTTGCCATTCCCGTTAATGTTGTCGACAATCACACTCAGGCTCCCGGGCATATCACTCCCGAGATAAAACCTCGAGCAACGGTTGGCCGTTGCCACAACATTGTTGTCGGCGTCCACAATGTCCACACGGTAATAAAACACTACGTTATTGGCATCATCTTCGGCTATCACGGCTTGCGGGAAAGTAACCCTGCGCTGCGTAAGTTGGAGCTGCTCGGTAACAACTTGGGTATTTCCGCTTTCAAATGCCGGTTTGGAGCCACGGTAGGCGGCATAGGTGAAATTGGAACCGTCATAAGGCGCCGGAAATACGAGAGGCTCGCCAATTTCTTCGTTGCGCGCGCCGTCGATTCGGCGAACGGAAAAATTATTCTCGTCTTCAACCGTAACAATCATGCCCTCGGCAAGCGTAGATGTGCCCTCGGGACGCTCACCGTCGATATCGATGCCCCTCTGTACGTAGCAGTCAAGATTTCCTCCGTCGTTGAGGCTCGTAAATCTGTCCTGATGAAAAGTTAGCGGGCAGCGAGACGAAAAATGTGTGTGTCCGCTGAAATCAAATGCCTGGGGGTAATTTTTAAGTACGTCGTAAACTTTCTTCGAGCCCCACCCGCCGTCGTGAGGATTGGTTCCCTGCACTGTGGCATAGGGCGGAATGTGCTGGAAAACGAATATCGGTTTGCCGGGATACCTTTTCGTAGCATCGTCAAGGCTTTGCTGTAAAAACAAGAGGCTTTCTTCGCTATAATCGTCCTCATTTCCGCCCGACATTCCGATGTAGACAAACGGATAACCTTTGATGTCGAAATATTTGTTGTGCTCCACGCCGAGCGAATTATAGTTGTCCATCGAACTGTTGCCGTCGTTGGTGTACCATTCATGGTTTCCCATGATAAAATATCGGGGCACGTATTCGGGAACTATGTCGTAGTTGTTCATCACGGCGGTCATTTTCTGATATTGTGCGAGATTGCCGTTGTTTGTAAGGTCGCCGTTTAGAATCAGAGCGTCCACGTCGCTTGTGTTGCCGTATATATTTTTAAGCGAAGTGCTTACCCGGCTTTCTGCGCCCGACACGCCGAAATGTATGTCGCTCATCACGATAAATGTAGGGAATCCCTCGAATTCTTGCTCCACTATCACCTTTGCCGTCTCGGTTGGTTTTGATGCAAGAGCCACTGTTATTTCGCCGTAGCGCGTTCCCTGCTGCATTTTGCCTGCCATGAACGTGTAGCTCTTTGTTCCCGTGAAAGGTTCGATGTCTTTCGGTGAAATCCATTCCGACGGTGTGAAAACGAGAGCGGAGTTTGCCGTGATGTCAAGCAACACTCCGGCATTTATACCCTTTACGCGCACAGTGTCGTCGGTCATGATAAACGCGGGAGCGGTTCCGAGCTGCACAACATCGATTTGCTGCGAAGCGCCGTCGGGAGCCGCGAGCACCACAACGCCTCTGCGCACGTCCTTGTCGGTATTCTCGGCTGCGCTAACGGTTACTTTTCCGCTAGCAGCGTCGATCGTGGTGTTTATCCACTTTGCCGTGGAACGGGGCTTGACTGTGGTGTTGGTCTTTACCCTAAACGTTTCATTGCCGCCCATGTTGGTGAAATTTATGTGCTTTGCCTTGGCGGGGACATCAAGCCACGTTTGTCCGGGAGCGCCTGTCGCCGTGAGTATCTTGTCTTGCGCCTGTATGGTAAGGGTTGTGCAGAGCGCGAGAACCAATAGCGGGATTATATATCTCAGTTTTTTCATTTTCGTAAAGGTTTAAGATTTATCTAACATTGATTTTTACAGATTTTCCTGCTACATTTATTATATATATGCCGCGTTGCAGTGTGGAGGAAGACGGGAGTTGCACGCCGTCGGTGGCATATATTGTGAACGGCAGGCCACCGCTTACCGCCACTCTGCCGTTTTCCACGCTCACTGTGGGCATGGAGTTTTTCGCATCGTTGATTCCTACCGCCTCGTCGGCCTTCACAAATTTCCATACAAAGCCGCTGCCGACCATATTTGCTGCATCGGGAGTTTCGGGTGCTTCGCCGAATGTGGTATTGTTGAGATAGCGCACAATATTGTCCTCGCCGATTGAAGAAATCACGAATTCGTCGGCACTCACGGCGTTGACATTCCAAGTTTTCGCCACTATGTTTTGCGCGTCAGCCTCGGGCAGATTGTATTGTCCGTCGGCGTAGATATCAGATGAGATGCTGTTGCCTGTGGCGCGGTTTATGATTGCCACTTTTCCCGGACGCAGACTCACCAGGCGCCATTGCGCAGCCTCGTTGCCCGGTTCTTTTCGTGCCACAGCAAACTTGTATTTCGTATCTACCACGGAAGTGTTGTCGAAAACTACCTCGTTGTCGGCATCGGCTTTGCCGCTGACAATATTGTAATAGGGCACGTTCACGGCATTCTGCATCTCGGGGTCATTGGCTTCGGTGAACGGTTTTACGACAAAGCGCGCAGCGTCGCCTTGAGCGTTTTGTTCCCTCACCATCCACAACAGATAATTGTTTGCGGCGTTGTTGTAAACTGCCGGAAAGCGAAAGATTTCCCCTCCGCCGGGTGCCGGACGGTCGGCTTCAAACGAAATGGTGTCGCCGCCGATAATACGGATTTTGAATCTGGCTTCGGCTTTCGGTTTCATCTGCACACTTTCCCATTTGGAATGTTTTGCCGAAAGCCCGTTGTCCATCTGCAACCCGTCGTAGCGGTTGGTGATGGTGTAGTATTCGCCGTCTTCGGTAGTGAAGCACCAAAGTTGCCGCGCAAGTTTCTCGAAATCCGAAAAATCTGCCTTGGGCTCGGAATACACATCGCTGCTTGTAGAAAGCAGATACCTCTCAGTTGCCACATTCTGCAGGTAGAACCACCTCACATCGCCGCCCTGGCTCACGAACGGGGGCAAATCTTGGGCAAAACCTGCAATGCCTATAAACACTAAGGCAAATGCGGATAATATTGATTTTTTCATACGCATAGGATTTATTGGTATTGGTTTGACAAATGGCGAAATTAGATGGATAACATTAAGATTATGTTGCAAATATATTAAAACAAATATACCAAACAAAATTTTCGTACTTTTTTCAACAAAAAAAAAACACATATTATTACAAACACACAAAACAGCCTTTTTTGAACAAAACCGAATGATTGTCCCGCAAATTTCCACGCTCGTCTTTTGCATCGCAAACCTACATTTCGCCCCTCGGAACGGCCACCGGAAACAACAGGTTTGATGCCGCAAAAAACTACACGGCATCTCGTAAAAATTCCAAGGCATCTAATTTAAATTCCGAC
>CAVKYH010000043.1:0-4565 GCA_963660485.1 bacterium
CATCGTAAAAACTCCAAGGCATCTAATTTAAATTCCGACGCATCTAATTTAAATTTGGTGGCCCGGAATTTTTTTGATGTCAGGAGGAGTTTTTTCGAGCTCTTTGCGGGGGTGAAAAATGTGGCAAAAAGCGCGCAAAAGCAGGTTAGGCAAGATTTTTCTTTACAGTTTGGTGTGAAACATGTAAATTTGCACCATATTATATTCAAACGTATCCTATACCAAATCGATATGATAGTATTTTTCAAGGTTCCGTGCGGCAATGTTATAGCTGCCGGTGTCAAAAACAATCTCAACAAGGAAGACGAAGGCAAACTCTGCTGGCTTTTTGGCGGAGCTGAAAAAATCGATGCGCCTGCGCTCGAAGGTTTCTTCGTAGGGCCGCGCCGCGAAATGATTACCCCGTGGAGCACAAATGCGGTGGAAATCACCCAAAATATGAACATCTGCGGCGTGGAACGCATAGAGGAGTATTTCCCGGTGGAAAACGGAGATGCTGAATACGACCCCATGCTGCAAAGAATGTATCACGGACTCGACCAAAACGTGTTTACTACAGACCGCAAGCCAGAACCTATCGAACATATCGAGAACATTGAGGACTATAACGAACGCGAAGGTCTCGCTCTCTCGCCCGAGGAAATTGAATACCTGCACAAGGTGGAAGGACAACTGGGGCGCAAACTCACAGACAGCGAAGTTTTCGGTTTTGCTCAGATAAACTCGGAACATTGCCGCCACAAGATTTTCGGCGGTACGTTTATCATCAACGGAAAAGAAATGCCGTCGTCGCTCTTCGCGCTTATAAAAAAGACTACAAAGGAAAATCCTCACCACATAATCTCTGCTTATAAAGACAATGTGGCTTTTGCCGAAGGCCCTGTGGTAGAACAGTTCGCTCCCGAAGAACATGCAACGAGCGATTACTTCAAGGTGAAAGATATCGAAAGCGTGATTTCCCTTAAAGCCGAGACACATAATTTCCCTACTACGGTGGAGCCATTCAACGGTGCGTCGACGGGTACGGGAGGTGAGATACGCGACAGAATGGGAGGCGGTGTAGGCTCCTGGCCTATCGCAGGAACTGCTGTTTATATGACTGCGTATCCACGCCTTGAAGGAGGAAGAAGTTGGGAAAACGTTCTGCCCGTGAGAAAGTGGCTTTATCAAACTCCCGAACAGATTCTTATAAAAGCTTCAAACGGTGCTTCTGATTTTGGAAACAAGTTTGGTCAGCCTCTAATCACCGGTTCTGTGCTCACGTTCGAACATCAGGAAAACGGCGAGAAATATGGTTACGACAAAGTGATAATGCTTGCCGGCGGTGTGGGATACGGCACAAAACGCGACTGCCTTAAAAAATCTCCCAAGAAAGGCAATAAAGTTGTTGTGGTAGGCGGCGACAACTATCGCATAGGTCTTGGCGGCGGCTCCGTATCTTCGGTAGACACCGGGCGTTATTCGAGCGGCATCGAGCTTAATGCTGTGCAGCGCGCCAATCCTGAAATGCAGAAGCGTGCCAACAATCTGGTGCGCGCCCTTTGCGAGGAAGACGTTAACCCCGTTGTTTCTATCCACGACCATGGAAGTGCAGGCCATGTCAACTGCCTTTCAGAACTTGTCGAGGAATGCGGCGGCGAAATAGACATGACAAAACTCCCGGTGGGCGACCCCACGCTTTCTTCAAAGGAAATCATCGCAAATGAAAGCCAGGAAAGAATGGGACTTCTCATTGACGAAGAACATATAGACCATGTCAGAAAAATTGCAGAGCGTGAACGCGCACCGCTGTACGTTGTGGGCGAAACCACAGGCGATGCACATTTCTCGTTCGTGCAGGGCGACGGCGTGAAACCCTTTGACCTTGACGTGGCACAGATGTTCGGACATTCTCCAAAGACTGTGATGAAAGACGAGACCGTAGAACGTCGTTACAAGGACGCACCTTATGACAACGACAAACTGCAGGATTATCTCAAGACGGTACTTCATCTCGAGGCCGTGGCTTGCAAAGACTGGCTTACCAACAAAGTGGACCGCTCTGTTACCGGCAAAATCGCACGGCAACAGTGTGCGGGCGAATTGCAACTGCCGTTGGCCGATTGTGGTGTGGTTGCGCTTGATTACAGATTTCGCAAAGGAATTGCTACAGCCATTGGACATGCCCCGCAGGCCGGACTTATTTCTCCCGCAGCCGGTTCGCGTTTGTCGGTGGCCGAAGCTCTTACGAATATAGTCTTTGCCCCGATAGAGGAAAGCATAGATGGAATTTCCTTGTCGGCAAACTGGATGTGGCCGTGTCGCTCGCAAAAAGGCGAAGATGCGCGTCTATACGAAGGAGTTAAGGCTTTGAGCGATTTTTGCTGCGACTTGAAGATAAATGTACCCACTGGAAAAGACTCTCTGTCGCTTTCCCAACAGTATCCGGGCGGTGAAAAGATCATTTCCCCGGGAACTGTGATTGTTTCGGCGGGAGCTGAGGTGAGCGATGTGAGAAACGTGGTGAATCCAGTGGTTTCAAATGATACTGATACCGCATTGATTCGCGTTGATTTCAGCAATTCGGCTCTCCGGCTCGGTGGCTCGGCGTTTTTCCAAACGCTTGGCGCGCTCGGAAGTGAGACCCCGCAGATTTCAAGTGCGGAATATTTCCGCGCAGCATTCAATGCCGTTCAAACCATAGAGAAGAAAGGTTACGCCATTGCGGGTCATGACGTGTCGGCGGGCGGTTTGATCACCTGCTTGCTTGAGATGTGTTTCGCAAATACCAAGGGCGGCTTGAAGATTAACCTTGATGCGTTCAAGGAAGACGATATCGTTAAGACGCTGTTTGCCGAAAATCCCGCTGTGGTGCTTCAAGTGGCAAACCACAACCTTGATGCCGTTGCTGAAATACTTGCCGGCGCAGGAGTGGCGTATATAAATCTCGGCAGCCCGGTTGCCGAACGCACGATAACGGTTGAAAAAGACGGCAAGACTGTTGACTTTGACATCGATATGCTTCGCGACGAATGGTATGAGACATCTTATCAACTCGACACCAAACAAAGTTTCAACGGCTGTGCGGAAGAGAGATTCAAAAACTACAAGAATGTGCCAATGCAAATAGAGTATCTTGAAACTTTCAAGGGAACTCTTGCAAGCCTCGGCATTGATGCCGACCGCAGAAAGCCTTCGGGAGTGCGTGCGGCGATTATCCGCGAAAAGGGAACGAACGGAGAGAGAGAAATGGCGTATGTGCTCTATCTGGCAGGCTTCGACGTGAAAGACGTAATGATGACAGACCTTGTGAGCGGGCGTGAAACTCTCGACGATATCAATATGATTGTGTTCTGCGGCGGTTTCTCAAACAGCGACGTGCTTGGCTCGGCAAAAGGCTGGGCTGGGGCATTCCTCTACAACCCCAAAGCAAAGGCTGCGCTTGACCGTTTTTATGCGCGCAAGGATACCCTCTCGCTTGGAGTGTGCAACGGTTGCCAGTTGATGGTTGAATTGAATCTGATAAACCCTGAACACGAAAAGCGTTCCCATTTGCTCCACAACAATTCCCACAAGTTTGAAAGCAACTTCGTTGGAGTGGATATCAAAAACAACGGCAGCGTGATGTTCGGCTCACTTTCGGGCTCGAAACTCGGACTTTGGATTGCTCATGGCGAAGGTCATTTCTCGCTTCCCGAACCTGAAAGCGCATACAACATAGTAATGAAATATACCTACGACAAATATCCCGCCAATCCCAATGGTTCCGACTATAACACGGCAGCTATTGCGAGCGCCGACGGACGTCATGTGGCTATGATGCCCCACCCCGAAAGGGCTTTCCTGCCGTGGCAATGCGCTTACTATCCTGCTTCACGCAAGAACGACGAGATTACTCCGTGGGTGGAAGCTTTTGTGAATGCCCGCAAATGGGTGGAGGCTCACACCAAATAAAATATTCCTGACAACTACAAGCGCAGGTTTTTTGCCTGACAGCATAAGAAAAGGTGCGTACAGACAGTGTTTCTGTACGCACCTTTTTTGAATTAAGTCTCGTTGTGAGAGTGTTGCAAGCCGTGTTTTTTGAACAAACGGGCTTGCGTTTTCGATGGTTCGGGGTGTGGAAATTCTTGCATAGGATATGTGTTTTACGAGATGCGTTGTAGTGAAAAACTCCAAGGCCCGGAATTTAAATTCCGGGCCATCTAATTTAAATTTCATGGCCCGGAGTTTTTTCGCCCTGCGCAGCATGTTTTTTGCCATGCATAGCATGGTTTTTGACTCGCGGGAAAGGGTGTTTGACATGCGGAAAAATGCTTCAAACAAGCAAAAAAAGATTTCCGTTTCGGCTTGCGGAGACATATAAATAAGGTGTGCAAAAAGAGGCGCGGCAATTCAAGAGCATAAAAAAGGGACAAGTCCGCCGGTTGCGGGCTTGTCCCTTTTATTAATATGGTATGCTTTCAGTTTTAGACTGTCGGCGTTTTCGCGAGATTACTTCTTGACTTTCTTTCCGTCCTTGATGTAGATTCCCTTGGGCAGGGCGTCGAAATCTGTGCCGAGGTAAACTCCGTCGATGCTGTAGA
>CAVKYH010000044.1:0-3992 GCA_963660485.1 bacterium
TGCGTCGGAATTTAAATTAGATGCCTTGGAGTTTTTACGAGATGCGATGTCGTTTCTGAGGCAAAGAACTTGCCATTTGATATGTGCGGTTAGCGGATTTTTTAGTTACTTTGTAAGTACAACCAAAAAGCACTTTACAATGAAGGGTAAAAGCAAAAGGTCGTTTTCACGACTTGGCAAAAAAGAATTATATGGCAAGATTTCCGATTTGTTTGCCACCCAGGGCGACAAATCGTTTACAGCCCGCGAGATATTCGAAAACATAGGCATTACGTCCCATATCCAGCGCGTGTTGTGCTGCGATGTTTTGGACGACCTCGTAGATGCCGACGAACTTACGGTGCGCGATGACAAATACAGCGTGAGCCGCAAAAACCAGGTGGTCGAGGGAAAATTCGTGCGCAAGGCTAACGGGCACAATAGTGTGATACCCGACGACGGAGGTAAGTCGATACTCGTAACAGAACGCAACAGCATGGGCGCGATGAACGGCGACCGCGTGCGTGCAACCATTCTTGCACGTCGCGAGAAGCATGCGCGTGAGGCGCAGGTGATAGAAATTCTCGAGCGCGGGCGCGAAACTTTCGTGGGCACGCTGCATGTGGAGAAAAACTATGCTTTTCTCGAAACAGCGGGGCGCATCTATTCAAACGATATCTTCATTCCGCGCAACTGTCTCAAAGGCGGCAAAACCGGCGACAAGGCCGTGGTGAAAATCACCCAGTTTCCCGAAGCCGGAAAGAACCCTGTGGGAAAAGTGGTGGACATATTGGGGAGCGAAGGTGAGAACAACGCCGAAATGAATGCCATTCTCGCCGAATACAACCTGCCCTACACTTATCCGCAACAGGTGGTGGACGCCGCAGAAAAGCTGTCGCCCGACATTACTCCCGCCGAAATAGCACGCCGCGAGGATTTCCGCAACGTTACAACCTTTACTATCGACCCGAGAGACGCAAAGGATTTCGACGATGCCCTTTCGATTCGCAAAACAAACGAGGGGTATTGGGAAGTGGGCGTACATATTGCCGACGTTTCCCATTATGTGAAGGAAGGGGACGTGATTGATCGCGAAGCGGTGAAGCGTGCAACGAGCATTTACCTTGTTGACCGAACGATTCCTATGCTTCCCGAACGTCTTTGCAACTATCTCTGCTCGCTTCGTCAGGACGAGGAAAAACTTGCATACAGCACAATCTTCATTATGAACGACAAGGCGGAAATCATAACGTGGCATCTGGCTCACACGGTGATTAAGAGCAACCGCAGGTTTGTTTACGAAGAAGTACAATATATATTAGAGCAAAACGGCGAGGCATCTCCCGAAGATCTTGCCCTGCCTGGCGAACACCCCGAGCCTGTGAAATCAGACAAGCCCGTAGGAGAGTTTGCCGAAGAGCTTATCACGCTCAACCGCCTCGCGAAACAATTGCGCAAGCGGCGTTTTGAGCACGGCTCCATCGGTTTCGACCGCCCCGAGGTGAGGTTTGAAATCGACGAGAAGGGACACCCCGTTTCCACCTACGTAAAGATTGAAGAAGATGCCAATAAACTTGTAGAAGAGTTCATGCTTCTTGCAAACAAGAGCGTAGCCGAAATGGTGGGCATCGTTCCCAAGGGGAAAAAGGCCAAGGTATTTCCCTACCGTGTGCACGATGTGCCGGAGCAGACCAAACTTGAAAATCTCCGCGCCTTTATCTCGCGCTTCGGATACAAACTCAAGACAGAAGGCTCCAAGGAAAGTGTGGGCAAGAGCATAAACCGTCTTCTCTACGACGCACGCGGCAAAAAGGAGCAGCAACTTATCGAAACCGTTGCCCTGCGCGCCATGCAAAAAGCCCATTACAGCATCGAAAACATAGGACACTATGGACTTATGTTCAAATACTACACGCATTTCACCTCACCTATTCGCCGCTATCCCGATACAATGGTTCACCGACTTCTGACAAAATATGCCGAAGGTGGGCGCTCGGTTTCCGCGACAAAGTATGAAGAACTTTGTGAACACGCAAGCGCGATGGAACAACTGGCTGATTCGGCAGAGCGCGCGAGCATAAAATACAAGCAGGTGGAGTTTATGGCCGACCGCATGGGACAAGAGTTCGACGGCACCGTGAGCGGGGTAACCGAGTTTGGAATCTATGTGGAAGTTGACGAAAGCAAATGCGAGGGCATGGTACCTCTGCGCGATTTGGTTGATGATTATTACGAATTCGACGAGAAGAATTACCGCCTTGTGGGACGCCGTCGTCATCGCTCCTATTCCATTGGCGACAAGGTGAGAATCAAAGTGGCGCGTGCCAATCTTGATCGCCGCTTGCTCGATTTTACGCTCGTTGCTCCGGGAGGAAATGCGGGCGATGTGAAAGACTGGAAGCCTGAGATGCCTAAGGATAAAAGACACGGCGGCAAAAGGTGTAAACGTAGATAGACAATGCGGTTTGTCCGAGCCTTGAGGTGGCTCGGGGATTGCAGAATCGACTTGTTTGGTCATACATCGCCTGCGCGGTGTATGACTTTTTTCTTCCCATGTTTGCTGTTGAAAAAATGGTGTGTGATTGCCAGTTTTCCGATGTCAGACATTATTTGAATAATGTCTGACATCGTTTAAATAATACCAGACATTGTTTTTGCGATATGCCTTATAGTTTTTTCGGCATGCAGAGGCGGAAAAAATGCGGGCGTTGCGGTGGCGTGTAAATGGGATATCGGCGTGCCGTAATATGTGGAATTTTAGTATATTTGCGAGTATTTTACTAATCTGTCTGCTATCGTGTAGACTATAACCTGAATTTTTGATGAACCAAAGAATTGTTTTTGTTGACTGGCTTAGAGTGATTGCGTGTTTCATGGTGATGTGCGTTCATTCGTCAGAGCCATTTTATCTTGGAGGCGAGGGTACGGAAATTCTGAACGAGACCAACGCCCTGTGGAGCACACTTTTCGACAGCGCGATGCGTGCCTCGGTGCCGTTGTTCGTTATTGCGTCGAGCTATCTGCTTTTCCCTTTGCAGAAACCCACGGGCGCGTTTCTGAAACGCCGTTTCCATAGAGTGGTGTTGCCTTTCGTGGTGTGGGTAGTGATACTCGGGGTGGTTTATGCCCTGCAAAATTCCAACGACTTCGCGGCAGCGTTCAAACCCTACGTATTCAATTTCAACCAATATTGGGGACATCTTTGGTTTATATATATGATAGTGGGAATATACCTGCTTATGCCGATACTCTCTCCGTGGGCGGAAAAAGTGTCGCGCAAAGCCGAATTGTCATTCCTCGTATTGTGGCTTTTCACCACGCTTGTGCCGTTTTTCCGTCAGGCAGCGATAGCTTTCTGCGGCTCGGGAGAACTCTGGGGCGAGGCCAACTGGAACGAATTCGGCACACTGTATTATTTCAGCGGCTTTGTAGGGTTCATGGTATTGGGACATTATTTCAAGAAGTGGGTACCTGAGTTGAGCTGGAAGCGCACTCTGTGTATCGCCATACCGATGTGGATCGTCGGATATGCCATCACGGCAAGCTGGTTCTGGGCTGTGATGCCGCACGATTACCCCGTGAATGCGCCTATCGACCTTGCCGTTTACATGGAACAGAGCTGGAGATTTTCGAGCTTCGGCGTAACGCTCACGGTGATAGCCTATTTCATGATAATACGCAAGTTCACCTATGCAGGGTGGGGCTACAGAAAAATTCTCCTGCCTCTCTCCAAGGCGAGCTACGGCACATATCTTATGCACATGGTTATCCTTTCGGCATACTGCGGCTTGTATCGCCCGCTCATGCCTACCGGCGCGTGCATATTGCTCACAGCCGTGAGCACATTCGTTACAACTTCGCTGATATCGATTCTTTGCAGCAAGATTCCCAAGATAGGTGAATACATTTCGGGCTATAAAGGATAGCGCAGGCACGGGCGTTTTTCCGCCCTGCGACATGCAAAAAACTCCGACGCATCTAATTTAAATTAGATGCGTCGGAATTTAAATTAG
>CAVKYH010000045.1:0-3417 GCA_963660485.1 bacterium
AATTAGATGCGTCGGAATTTAAATTAGATGCCTTGGAATTTTTACGAGATGCCGACTCGTTTTTTCAAGGTCTTTTTTCGGGGCAAAATTTCGCGGGACAAATAAATTTTATGCGTTGTTTTACCTGGTGTTTTTGCGAAGTTGCACATTTACAAACAGACACGCGAAAGACGGCTTGTATATATAAACAAGCCGGCATTTGTTCACAAATAAAATAGAAGAAACGGACAACTTTCAATGTTTTTGAGCTAACTTTGCATTACCGATGCAAAGGTAAAAATGTCTGTTAATCAGAAAATTTCAAAGCGTCGAAAGAAGAAAAAGTTTTCCAAAACGGAAAACTTTTGAGATTTTGCAGACAAAAAAGTTTCCCGAAAAAGAAAATTATTTCTTGCAATTATAATAATATGTTGACCGAAAATTTTATCTTTGCAATCGGATAGGGAATGATGTCAAAGATGATTTTTGTGCTAACGTGCACAGAATGCTAATGATACACCATGCAAGCCTCGAAACCGGAGAAAAACCTGCTTGTGTCTGATAGCGTTTGGCGGATTTCCCGAAAAACAATTGCGCCAAGGCAAAGACGCAAAACATGAACAACGACTAAACCTACAAAGAATATGAGTTACGATAGTTTCTTAATTACAAAACGAGACGGAACCACTGAAAACTTCTCGCTCGAGAAAATCAAGAGTGCTATTCTCAAGGCATTCGAATCGGTTAACGAACATGTGCACGCCGAAGACATTCAGCGCGTGATGGAAAACCTGCATTTCTGCAACGGAATGAGTGTGGAGGATATCCAGAACCAAGTGGAGGTTTCGCTTATGCGCGAAAACCATTACAAGGCCGCAAAGTCGTTCATGCTTTACCGTCAGAAACATTTTGAAGACCGAGAGGTGAGAGACAAACTCAAATTCCTTATCGACTATTGCAAGGCTGCAAATCCTGCAACCGGCTCGAAATACGACGCCAACGCAAATGTGGAAAACAAGAACATAGCTACGCTCATCGGCGAGCTGCCTAAGTCGAACTTCATACGCCTCAACCGCCGCCTGTTGTGCGACAAGATAAAAGAAATGTACGGCAAAGAACTCGCGGATCGCTACTTGTATTTGCTCGAACGCCACTTTATTTACAAGAACGACGAGACAAGTCTTGCAAACTACTGCGCCAGCATAACAATGTATCCTTGGCTCATAAGCGGAACCAAGAGCATCGGCGGCAATTCCACAAAGCCTACGAATTTGAAGTCATTCTGCGGCGGTTTCATCAATATGGTGTTTATCGTGTCGAGCATGTTGAGCGGCGCATGTGCCACCCCGGAATTCCTTATGTATATGTCGTATTTCATAGGTCTCGAATACGGCGAAGATTACTTCAAGCACGCCGACGATATCGTGGACTTGTCGAAACGCCACCGCACACTCGACAAAATCATAACCGACTGCTTTGAACAAGTGGTATATTCCATCAACCAGCCAACGGGCGCAAGAAATTTCCAAGCCGTTTTCTGGAACATTTCATACTACGACAGCAATTATTTCGAGAGTATCTTCGGAGATTTCCGCTTCCCCGACGGTTCGAAACCCAATTGGGACGCTCTCAACTGGCTTCAGAAACGTTTCATGACGTGGTTTAACGAAGAGAGAACAAAGACAGTTTTGACGTTCCCCGTGGAAACGATGGCTCTTCTCTCAAAAGATGGCGACGTTGTGGACAAGGAATACGCCGACTTCACCGCGAAAATGTATTCGGAAGGCCACTCGTTCTTTACATATATGAGCGACAACGCCGACTCTCTGGCATCGTGCTGCCGCTTGCGCAACGAAATCCAAAACAATGGCTTCAGCTACACACTCGGTGCGGGCGGCGTTTCAACGGGCTCAAAGAGTGTGCTGACAATAAACCTCAACCGCTGCGTGCAAGAGGCTACCCGTCAGGGCAAACCTTATCTCGATTTCATTGCAGAGGTTATAGATTTGATGCACAAGGTTCAAATTGCTTACAACGAGAACCTCAAGGATCTTGAAAAGAAGGGAATGCTTCCGTTGTTTGATGCCGGCTATATAAATATTGCCCGACAATATCTCACGATAGGTGTGAACGGATTGGTAGAGGCTGCCGAATCGCTGGGATACACCATTTCCGACAATCCGGAGTATCTGAAATTTGTGCAGGGCGTTCTCGGCACGGTGGAGTACTACAACAAGAAATACCGCTCAAAGGACGTGATGTTCAACTGCGAGATGATTCCTGCCGAAAACGTGGGAGTGAAACACGCGCGCTGGGATCGTGAGGACGGCTACTATGTTCCGCGCGATTGCTACAACAGTTATTTCTACGTGGTGGAAGATACGAATACCCATATCCTTGAGAAATTCCGCCTGCACGGTCAGAAATTCATCGAGCACCTTACCGGCGGTTCCGCTTTGCACATGAATCTCGACGAACATCTGAGCGAGAAGCAATACCGTCAGCTTTTGCGCGTGGCAGCTAAGGAGGGGTGCAATTATTTCACCTTCAACGTGCCCAACACAGTGTGCAACGATTGCGGGCATATCGACAAGCGCTATCTTAAAGAGTGTCCCGTTTGCCACAGCAAGAACCTTGACTATCTTACACGCGTCATAGGATACCTCAAACGCGTATCCAATTTCTCGATGGACCGTCAGAAAGAGGCTGCGCGCCGATATTACGACAATCCTGCGCGCGACAAGGACAACGTGGTGGCTGAGGCTGAGAACGCAAAGGCTTAAGATTTCAGGGAGAAATGATAAAATACGTCGGTTACGACATTGTTTTTCAGGAAATCCCCGACGAAACAACGATAGCAGTCAATCTCTCGCTTTGTCCGAACCATTGCCGCGGTTGCCATAGCCCTTATTTATGGAATGACTGCGGCGAAGAACTCACGGTTTCGGCTCTCGACGAACTGCTGTCTGACTATGTGGGCGAGGCAACGTGTGTGTGCTTCATGGGAGGCGACAACGACCCCAAGGCAGTAGAAAGGCTCGCAAAGCATGTGCGCGAAAAATATGCGGGCAAGTTTCTCACGGCGTGGTATTCGGGCAAGCCCGATTTTCCGGCAGATTTCGATGCATCGGCATTCGATTTCGTGAAGATAGGACCGTATATCCCCGAAAAGGGGCCGCTCAACAAACCCACCACCAACCAACGTCTTTACCGCATGATGCCCGACGGCACGCGCGAGGACATTACGGGACGTTTCCTGAAGAAATAGCCGCAAGACGAGATAATAACAATTTTCAATTTAACACGAATTCAATCCCCGTCCGAAGTGATTTCGGGCGGGGATTTTTGTTGTAGAAAAAACGAGAAACGACATCGGAAAAACTACAAGGCATCTTGTAAAAACTCCGGGCCACCAAATTTAAATTAGATGCGTCGGAA
>CAVKYH010000046.1:0-2380 GCA_963660485.1 bacterium
TGCGACTTACAGAATAGCCAGTTACCGTGGCTCCGTCTGTGCTGTAGATGGGTGAGAAACTGAGTTGACTGTCTGTAACATCGGCCCATGCCATAAACGGGCAGAGTAGCATAGCAGCTAGTAGCAACGCTCTTAATGGTGTGTGTAGTTTTGTCATGCTTGTATTTTTTAGGAATTTTTCGGTGGTAAAATTAGTAGTGTTGCTACACCTTTACCATGTAAAAAGCAGACAAAGTCATGACGTAATACGACAAAAGTGTAGTTTTGTGGATATTACAAATGTCCATGGTGCGGTTAGTGACGAGGGAGCAGAACAAGGTGAAGGAAAAATAACACAAGATACATCAGATATTCATTGCCACAATGCTTCATTATTCCATTTTTCGGGAAATCCCATGGCTGCGACATCCACCATGGGATATTCTTCAAGCAGAGCATTAAATCTTAGTACAATGTCATTTTGAGAATCAATAGCATTGACCCAGTAAATCAGGCAACAAAGTACGGAATATAGTTTGTTGGCGACTTCCGGTTTGTTTACAATCCATGATTGGCGCAGTCTGCTTGGTATCTTAGGCATTACGGGCATTGTGCGGTTCCACACACGACCGTGATGGGCGCAACAATTGCGGAGAGCGTTGATGGCCTTCATCCAACTTTCAAGTATCTCCTGTTGCGGAACACCATATGAACGGGCAATCTTTTTCTTTACAGACTCATCTGTAAAGTTGAAGAAAAGTTTGGTCAAGCATCCAAATGACGTAAGGTCAATGAGTTTCCATGCAGGAGGAAAATTCTCTTTGCCATACTTGGCAACATGTTCCTTGATGAAATCATCCTTGGAACGCTGTAATTCACGGTCAAGAGTGGAAAGGTTCTCAGTAAACTTATGCTTGTCAATTGCAAGTTCAGAATTTGAGAACCAAAACGCTCCATGCGCAAGTGAAAACTGATTGATGATCTTTGAACGTAACGAAATCTCTATCTTCTGTATGGTAGAAAACAAAAGCATCCTCAACTTGGCATCAAATTCGTATAGAGCCACTGCCTTCTCGAAAGTTGCCGTTGGCTTATACTGCTCAGTACCCTCATTCATTTTGAACGGTCGTAGGTATGCAGCAAACCTGAAATAACTGACATGACCAAGAAAAGCAATCGCTTTTTCATCGTTTTCAATAGCCAAACCTTTGTCTTTCAAATTGGCCAATAATGTATGTGCATCAAGCGGAGGATTTGTATATCTCATAGGCGTATAAACAAAAAGTTCCGCCCTGGTGCGCTGTTCAGTGGGAAGCGTGGCGGATTCTAGCACTGCAAAAATGCAGCAATAATTTCACTCGACCAAATATTATTGCTGATTTTATCATGCGGAACTCACCGTGTTTTCCGCTTTCAGCCAATTCATAAAATTCGTGTTCCCTAAAAAGAAAAACATTAACGGCCAATATTTTTTGTTGTAGGTGTTGGGTTGTTGCGCAGGGAGGCTGCGCGCCTGTCGGGTTTCACTTTCTCTCTGATGGGCGGTTCCGGAACGCTTCTTTCTGGGCGGAAACTTTGACGGGGGCGAATGTACATAACAAGAAAGCCATACATCGGCACGTTATTGATTTTTCTTGCGTTTTTGCCTCGTTATGTGGCGTTTTAGCAGGGAAACGAGGCTTTCGGGGGATGACGCTTTCGTATTGCAAAATCAAACGCACTATCTTTGGGAAATTGATGCGTGAAACTTCTACATATAATTTTAATTTGTAACTTTGCATTAACCTGACAAGATACCTAACAGCGGACAAGGCTTTTCCTTTGACGGAATGGTGTATGAAACAAGACAGTGGGATGCGAGTGGCTGACCATGGGTATCTTTTATTTATTTTTCTGTATGAAATATTTCTCAAATTATGAAGCTGATGCCGTTGTACGTGAAGATGACAATGGTCAGCGTTATATAAAACATATTGAGTACCTTATAGAATGTAAAGCAGGTAAGGATGAAAGAGAAGCATGGGGCATTCCAAGTTTCAGCATGGAGAATTTTCTCGAACCAATCACAAAAGAAGAGTATGACAATTTCGGTATAACATGGGATTGGGACCCGCGTACTGGTGAATATCGGAAATTAGCTAATTCTTAAAGTGTCTATAGTATTCAACACTTTCGGCAGTGAGCGCAGACGTTTCCACTCTTCGCCGTCTCTGTCCATCATGATGGGCGACTGCGAACAGCGGCAGCGGGGATGCCAACCTCGCCACATGAAGGTTTTCGGGTAGTCGCTCGCCAATTCGTCGCAGACGTCGGGGACGGGGTGGTTGCCCGAAAGGCGGATGCGTATGCCCAGCACGAAAGGCTCTGTGCTCCATCGCTTGCAGTTGGCGTAGTTGTAGGC